>NZ_LR134386.1:3922500-4522500 GCF_900637665.1 Chryseobacterium nakagawai | reverse complement strand
TAATGCAGCCATTGCGATAGTTTTTTTCATATTGTATATTTATTAATGTTGTTATACAATCAAATGTAATAATAAAATTTGTACCAAAAGAATAAAAATTCAATAAATCTTTCTTAATTTTTTTACAATATTTTCTGAACCAGCGATTTAATTTTTATGTTTCAAAAACTTAATATGGCTTTTAACATGATTAGAATAAAATATCCTGTCAATTCAAAAACCATTATATTTGCGCAAATTGAACTATATATATGAAAGGACAGAATAAACTTTTTATAGCAATTATCATCGCGCTTATCCTGGGAGTAGGAATTGGAGGAATTGTACATGTGCAGTATCCAGAAAGCGCAGTACCTTTTTCCAAGAACATCAAACTGCTGGGAACGGTTTTCATTAGGCTGGTACAGATGATTATTGCACCTTTGGTATTTACTACACTTGTTGTGGGAATTGCTAAAATGAGTGACATCAAAATGATCGGAAGAGTAGGAACAAAAGCAATGCTTTGGTTTATTTCCGCTTCTTTGATTTCTCTTTTTATCGGGTTGATACTTGTGAATTGGCTGGAGCCGGGGCATGTAACTAAATTACCGGTTCAGGACGTTGCTTCAGCAGAAGATCTTTTGAAAAGCAGTAAAAGTTTTTCATTAGAAGACTTTGTAAAGCATATGATTCCTAAAAGTTTATTTGAAGCCTTTGCAACCAATGAAGTATTGCAGATTGTAGTGTTTGCGATTATGTTCGGAGTTGCTTTAGCTAATTTAGGAGAAGAATACTCTAAACCAGTGGTAAAACTTTTTGATATCATAGCTCATGGTATTCTTAAAATGGTAGGATATATCATGTGGTTTGCCCCTTTAGGAGTATTGGGAGCAATTGCAGCTGTGGTAGCTACGAATGGCTTTGAAATCTTTAAAGTGTATGCCATCTATCTGAGAGACTTCTTTTTTGCATTGGGTGTCCTTTGGCTGGTTCTTTTATTGGTAGGATATTTTATCTTAGGTAACAGATTATTTGATTTATTAAAAAGAATCAAAGAGCCGTTATTAATTGCATTCTCTACAACCAGTTCAGAAGCGGTATTCCCGAAATTGGTAGAAGAGCTTGAAAAATTCGGTTGTAACAGTAGAGTCGTATCTTTTATTTTACCTTTAGGATATTCTTTTAACCTGGATGGGAGTATGATGTATATGACATTTGCCTCTATTTTTATTGCTCAGATCTATGGAATTGAAATGACAATCGGACAACAGATCACAATGCTTTTAGTATTGATGCTAACTTCAAAAGGAATTGCCGGAGTTCCGAGAGCTTCTTTGGTAATTATCGTAGCAACCTGCTCAATGTTCGGAATTCCACCAGAAGGAATTGCTTTAATCTTACCGATTGACCACTTCTGTGATATGGGAAGAAGTATGACCAACGTATTAGGAAATACGCTGGCTACATCAGCAGTATCGAAGTGGGAAGGACAATTAACCGAACCTTTAGACAAAATTTAAATAATGAGTTTAACAAACTTATCACATTCTAAAAGCCATATTGAAAAATATGGCTTTTCAGTTATTAATGAAGTATTTGCAGAGGCAGAAGTTGCTCAAATCATTAACGTTCTTGATACTATAGACACTTCAAAAGAGAACTTTAGGAAATCTGGAGACCTATTTGCTATCAGACAGTTTTTAAAAGAAGTTCCGGAGATTAAAAACCTCATCTTTAATGACAATATTCAAAACCTCATCAAGGAAATATTTGGTGATCGATATTTTGTGGTAAAAAGTATCTATTTTGATAAACCGGAAACTTCCAATTGGTATGTGGCTTATCATCAGGATCTGACCATTTCAGTTGATAAAAAGCTGGAGCTACCTAATTTTGGCCCTTGGACTACAAAGCAGAATCAGTTTGCTGTACAACCACCATTAAGTATTTTAGAAAACATCTATACGATCAGAATTCACCTGGATGATACGGATGAACATAACGGAGCTTTAAAAGTAGTTCCTGACTCTCATGCAAAGGGAATTTACAGACCGGAAACTATAGACTGGAATATAGAAACTGAAGAGGTTTGTAAGGTTGAGAGAGGTGGTGTAATGCTTATGAAACCTCTTACGCTGCATGGCTCAAACCGAACAACCAACGGGAAAAAAAGAAGAGTCATTCACATTGAATTTTCTGATATGGAGCTGCCGGAAGTGTTGCAATGGGCAGAAAGAATGAATTAATAAAAGATAAAGCTTTTCGAAGGGCTTTATCTTTGGTTTGAAAAGCTGAAGTGAACTACTTTAGATGAACCTCCATTTTCCATCATTTTTACTATTATACAGAAATTTCATCAACAAAGATATATGTTTCACCACCAGTTTTCTGATGCCATCCGGGAAGTTTTCCAAAATAATAAGCTTTTACTTTAAGGTATCTTGCTTCGGTAGGAAGAATTTCTGTGGTAAAATCTTTGGTCTGAATTTTTTCATCTTTGGGATCAATATCATTGTCTATAGTATTCAGTAAAATAAAATCTTTAGCGTTCATGGAGGCATAGTATTCTACTTTTTTAGGCATTATAATACGTGCCTTATTGTCCTGAAGATAAGTAGAGGAAATCTGGGTGATTTGCAAAGGGGACTGAAAATCGATTACCGCTTCAAAATTGTGTCCCAGATATCCCTGCCAGTCTCCTTTTTTCCAGTCTATATCCCCTCTGATCCCATCGATTAATGCTAATTTTCCGGTGGCTTCATATTGAGGATCAACTTTTGAAAGAGTGGTTACTTCCCAGTAATTAGGTCTTCTGTTGAAATTTGCAGTTGCAATTGAGCTTTTTTCCCTTTTTCTTTCTGTATAGGCTTGAATCCGTGTGGTCCTGCTGATAGTGAATGGCTTTTTGTAAACTATGAATTTCTTTTTTTTATTGACATCATTAGCATCCATCATCATATAATAAATTTTATCACCCGGACTTTGTGGAATGATCTCAACTTTTGTAGAAAAATCAAAGATTCTGTCTGCTTTAATGTGAGGAGAAGCAATGACCTCCTGAAGAGTAGTAGTATGATCTTTAGGTTGAGAATGATTTTGTGCATCAATAATCTGGGTCATCAATAAAGACAATACAAACAGTCCTTTTTTCATGTTTTGATATTATAATGGGTGAATAAATCAAGTACAGTACCAAATATGAGGAGAAGGATGAAAAAATTGAGATAGAATGGGCTGGAAGCCGGGAGAGAGAAGCCGAAGGTTTTGTAAGAGATATAGATAATTTGCGGTCTGTCGATTATAATTAATTGATAAGTTTTGAAAATCTTATTAAAGAAATATCATTTGTAAGCAGATTTCAATAACCTCCCCCTTCCTTGCTTCTTTTCTTCAAATGTAATAAAACCCAATTTCAAGTTGTCCTATATAAAACTATGATTATCAAATTACATGAAGAAGATATTACTTTCAGCTATTATTTTGTTACCAGCAGCTCTTTTTTCTCAAACTATTACAGGGAAAATTACACAAACCGGAAAAGCCATTTCTTATGTGGAAGTGATTGCTGTAAAAGGTCAGAAAAAGCAGACTGCCATTTCTGATGAAAAAGGAAATTACTCGCTACGTCTTTCTGAAAATGGGAATTATACTATAAAACTGATTCAGGATGGAATGGAAATTTCCAATACAGATATTGCTGTGAATGGAGACGTAAAACAGGACTTTTTCATTGAAGAAAAAAAAGAAAAGCAAATTGAAGGAGTTACTCTTACAGCCAGAAAAAAACTGATTGAAAGAAAAGCTGACCGATTGGTTTTCAATGTTGCCCATTCTGTTGCCTCTCAGGGAATGGATGGAGCAGATGCGCTAGCTACAACGCCATTAGTGAAAGTTGATGAGAATGCCGGAGTTTCTATTGCCGGGAAAAGTGGTGTTGCTATTATGATTAATGAACGAATTCTGAACTTATCTTCAGCAGAACTTGTGACGTATCTTAAAAGCCTGAGATCAGAAAATATAGAAAAAATTGAAGTGATTACTGCTCCTCCTGCTAAATATGAAGCTCAGGGAAATAGTGGGCTTATTAATATCGTTCTGAAGAAGAATCAGAATCTGGGATGGAACGGAAGTTTTACTACAGGTTTTCAACAACAGACTTATTCAGGCTTTTCAAACAGCACAACGATCAATTATCAGAATGAAAAATTACGTTCCTCTTTGAAATTAAGACAAAGCAAATATCAAAAACATTCTTTTGAAAATTATAGGATAACAGGAGCAGAGGGGCTTAAAAGTCATGATGACAGAATAGACTTTGGGGATGGATTAGGCGCTAATCTAAGTGTTGATTATCAGCTGGGAAAGAAATCAAATATCGGGTTTATCTATGATTATGGAGTTGGGCATTCTAATATGGACATTCAGAATACTTCAGATTATTTTCAGAACGACAATTATACCAATACATTGTCTACTTATGCAGAACATAGAGGAAAATCCACACAGCAGACAATAAGTGCCTATTATGATGTCAAATTTGGAAAACGGGACAATAAACTAAGTATTACGGGGAATTATTTTTCTAATCTACCCAAAACTACCATAGATTTTACTACTATAGAAAATTCCGGAGATCAGTTTATTGTAAAATCGCCATCAGTGGTAGATTATAAAATCTATTCTGGACAAGCGGATCTTACTTTACCTTATGAATTTGCTAAAACAGAAGCTGGAATAAAGTTCACCAATTTTGATAATAATTCAAGCATTTTCTATCAAAATCTGGAGGATGGAAATTATGTAACGGATGTTTCGAAGAGTAATGAATTTAAGTACAATGAGAAAAATTATGCTGCTTACTTCAGTCTTGAAAAATCCTTCAATGAGAAATGGTCTGTAAAAGCAGGGCTTCGTTATGAATATTCTGTAGTGAAAGGAAATTCTCTCACTTCCGGACAACAATCGGAAAGTTCCTATGGGAATTTTTTCCCTACCGCTTATGTGAGTTATAAGAGTGATGAGAATAATACATTCAGTCTTAATTATTCCAAAAGGATTGATAGACCTGGGTTTCGTGCCATCAATCCGTATCGCTGGTACACCAATATAAATTCTTATTTTACCGGGAATCCTTTCTTACAGCCGTCTATCAATCATAATTTTGAATTTTCCCATGTCTACAAAGGGAAATTATCCACCACCCTTTATTTTCAGAGAACATTGGATGGATTTGGACAGCTGGCCAGCCTGTCCGGGGAAAGCAGAACGAGTACTTTTTTCAATTACTATAACCAAAACAGTATAGGTGCTACAATAAATTATTCCAATACATTCTTTAAACGTTGGGAAACCAATTATTCTGCAGATATTGCTTACAGCAGTATGGAGGTGTTTGCTACAGATGCCTTAACAAAGAAAGGATATAGCTATGTGTTCGATTTTCAGAATAATATATCACTGGATAAGAAAAAAAATATTCAGCTTATTGCCAACTATTGGCTCCGTCTTCCTTCCAATTTTGGAAATAAATATTCTGCTTTTGTAGGAAATTTTGTAGCAGGATTCAAGATGAACCTTATGGATAAAAATCTGCAGATGAGTGTCATTGTTTCCGATATTTTCAAGCAGGCAAGAAGTAGAGGAGAAATCTATTTTACAACTGGAACACATTATTTTAATAATTACTATGATGCCAGAAGGCTCACTGTATCAGTAACCTATACTTTCGGAAATAAAAAGGTAAAAGGAGTACGCCGTAATGTGAATTTTGACGAGAAAGATAGAGCGAATTAAGGCTGGAAGCTTGAAGAAGGATGTACTATCAGGCTATTGATAAATTGTAGTTTTTTGATTGCAATTTATTGACAGATTTTGGAAAAGAAATAGGCTGGAAGCTGGAAGAGGGATGCAGGAGGTACTGTCAGGTTATTGATAAATTACAGTTTTTTGATTACAATTTATTGACAGATTTTGGAAAAGAAATAGGCTGGAAGCTAAAAGAGGGATGTTGGAGGTACTTTTCATTTTACAACAATTAATTGAACTTTTATGGAAAGGTTTATATTTCAGTTAAATAAAATTTCAGTGGTTAATACACTACTATAACTTCCAGCCTCCCTCTCCCAGCTACACCTCGCCTTCAAACAAGTTATTAAGATATTCCAGCTTATGACTTTCATACCTTGTAGTTCCCAGGTATTTTTTCCATGCCTGGGACTCATGGTAAACAATGCCCATTTCCCAGACACAGTAAGTCGGGAGGTGGGTTTTATTTCTGTCCCATATTTCAAATTTTCCACTTCCGTCATAGTAGACGCTTTCCCATAATTCATTTTCACTTCGCCATGTACATACCAAAAGAAGGTAATTTTCGCCACATCGATGCATAATCACAAATCCAAGATCTTCGATATTTTGAAAGTTCTCATTGGCATTTTCAATGCATATTTTTGCATTTTGAATATCATCTGAAGAAATTTCTGAGGGATTATTGGCTAAATCATACCATTTAAATCTTGTTTTTCCTATCCTGAAGATTTCCTTCGGTAATGCATATTTAGATGGATAAGCAATAGTTTCCATAGATTTTGTTTTGGTGTCGGGTGATCCTTCATGATGAAAAAAGAAGATAAACAAAATTTTTAACGATCTGATTTATCACCTGATATTATAGATTTTATTGATTCTAAATTACCGAAAAAAAACGTAAATTTGTAAACAATTTATATTTATATGTTGACGAAAGAAAAGGTTCAGGATTTCCTTAAAGAAATAGAAGTAGACGATTTGGTGAGTAATTTTCAAGTTATGGGTAATGATGTTTATATTGACATGACGGCTCATTCACCTGCAATGCACGAAAAGAAAAAGCTGGAGGCTGCCATGAAGCAGGCTTTTGCCAGTGAATTTGGAGAAGAGATTCATTTAAAACTTAAAATCGTTTCTCCGGAACCTAGTGAAATTCAGCAAAGTCAGATCAAAGGAAAACAAATTCCCGGAATTCAGAATATTATCGCTATTGCTTCAGGAAAAGGAGGAGTAGGAAAGTCTACCGTTTCTGCAAATATGGCAGTTACGCTGGCTAAAATGGGCTTTAAAGTAGGTTTATTGGATGCTGATATCTATGGTCCTTCAGTTCCTACGATGTTTGATACGGAAGGAGCAAAGCCAATTTCTGTGGAAGTGAATGGAAAAAACCTGATGAAACCCGTTGAAAATTATGAGGTAAAAATGCTTTCTATAGGATATTTCTCAGGGGCAAACCAGGCTGTAGTATGGAGAGGTCCTATGGCTTCAAAAGCATTGAACCAAATGATCAGAGATGCTGCATGGGGAGAACTGGATTTCTTATTGATTGACCTTCCTCCGGGAACAGGTGACATTCATTTATCCATCATCCAGGAAGTTCCTGTAACAGGAGCAGTGATTGTAAGTACACCTCAGCACGTTGCTTTGGCAGACGTAAGAAAAGGGATTGCGATGTTCCAAATGGAAAGCATCAATATTCCGGTTCTTGGATTAATCGAAAATATGGCGTATTTTACACCGGAAGAACTTCCTGACAATAAATATTATATCTTTGGAAACCAGGGAGCACAATATTTAGCTGAAGATCTTGGAATTCCAGTATTAGGAGAAATTCCTTTGATCCAAAGTATCAGAGAAGCTGGAGATGTAGGAAGACCGGCAGCCCTTCAGGAAGGATCTAAAATTGCAGATATCTATACTGAAACGGCAAGAAAAATGGTAGAAAGCCTTGTAGAGAGAAATAAGAACCTTCCTCCAACTGAGGCTGTGAAGATTTCCACAATGGCAGGTTGCTCGCCAAAAGCAAAATAATAATAACTTTCAATCAAATTTGAAAAAACCGAATTGAACTGAAAAAAATATGGAAACAAACATAACGCACGAAGATACAGTAACAAGAGTAATGGAAGCTCTGGAAAGCATCAGACCGTTTTTGAATAAAGACGGGGGTGATATTGAGCTTATTGACGTGAAGGATAATCAGGTTTTTGTAAAACTTCTGGGTAACTGTTCCGGATGCTCGTTGAATTTTTCAACCTTAAAATTAGGGGTGGAAAATACAATCAAACAACATGCTCCGGAAATTGAAAAAGTAATAAACGTAGAATAAAACTCTATCTGAGATATTAAAAAGACAGGCTTTTGTATAAGGCCTGTCTTTTTTGTTTTCTGTTTCAAAAAGGCTTGATAAAGAATGGTTATCAAGCCTTAAACAAATAATCTAAAAATATAAGGTAACTCTATACAATTTTACACTGTTGTCATTGACTACGTCGAATCTTCGATTTCTGACGAAGGAAGAATCTCATATATGGCTTAGATTCTTCATTTTACTTCGTTGTATTCAGAATGACAGACTCATAATAACTAAAATATCACGATGAGTGTAAAATTGTATATAATTACCAAATATCATTATGAATTCTGAGTGAGAAATTTCTTATAACTCTCCTCATTTTTATTTTGTATAAAATTAATTTAGTGAAATCTTTACATTATAATCTTCAAAAATTTCGAGAATTTCTTTGAATTTAGATTTGAGTAGTTTTTTACTTTTTTGATGGTTTATCCAAATTAATTCTGAGACGGATTCTACACCAAAATTACCACCAAGACAATCATATAATGCAACTAAATTACGACCGAAATATCCTCCAGGTCCATGAATTTCCTCTCCCAAAGTACAGAGGAAACCATCCAGATTATGAAATTCATTTCCATCAATCTGAATGGTAATATTTGTCTTTGGCTTATCAATATTGTTGGAGTTTAAAGCACATACAAGCCATCCTTGTAGTTCATCTTTTTTGAAAGTCTTCCAAATATTTTTTTCAGTGATTTCTTTATTGATTTTCTTATCCAAAGCTCTTTGAAAGCCTTTAGGATGCTGCCATACATGACCCACAAAAGTGATATTATTATGTTTGGATTTGATGATCTTGATATTACTTATGAAAGTACGTGCTACAATATTTTTTTGTTCATCCAATACAGATATGAAACCATGGTTGTCATACGCTTTTGAAGAGCTTTCTATAGCAGATTTAAAGGCATCCATATCATTAACATTGAGAAGTTTTACCTTTTTATAAGCAATGCTATGAGTTCCTTCAATATTTTTTACCTCATCTATAAAGCTAATGATTTTAGAATTTTCACCCTGATCTAATTCAAATCCAAACATATAATTTATACCGAACGTTTTATTGTTTTGAAACCTTATTTCCTACTCCGGTAAGAGCGGCATTAGGTTTTCCTGATTTTGTTCCTGAACTTCTATAGTAAACTGTATTATTACCACCTTCTATAGTAACGTTATCCACTTTATCAATGTATATTTTGTTACCGGTTCCTGAGACCGAAACTTTTCTTGCACTTCCTTTAACGGTTACCGTATTATCGCCTCCTGAAACCTCAACATTTCCCCCATTTAAGGTATAATTAAGAGTATGGCCTACACCGTCTACCTGTATTGTTTTACCATTAGACTGTTCTACACCTTTTGTAGATTCCGTTTTTCTGGATTGAGAAAATGCAGTGCCTGTTCCGAGTAACAGAATCGCTAGAATACCTGCTGTTTTAATACTTTTCATATTGAATTTGGTTTTTGTTGTGGGTAAATATAAGTACAAAATAATTTTCTCATAGTTAATCAAAAGTTAAATGATTGCTTTTTTTGAGGAAGAAACTAAGCTATTTCAAAAGTGTAGATAGAACACTGTTTGTACTCTTAATTTAAATCCAACGATTTACTCAGTGAACTTTTTATGGTAAAGAGAAAGCTTTCAGGAATCATCCTTGTCAAGGTTTAAAACCTTAACAAGGATATTAGCCGTTTCTAACTTCGAGTTGGCATCATCATAAAAAAAGCCTCTAAAATAGAGGCTTTAATCAAATCGTAAAATGTAGATTATTTAACAATAACTCTTTTAAGGTGTCCTTCTGAGGTTTTTACAAGGTAAACTCCTGTAGAAAGGGTTGAGGTATTTATTAGCAAAGCATTTTTTTCCTTTCCAATCAGCTTTCCGGACATATCATAGAGTTCATAGTCCTGTTTTCTGTTGAAATATAAAGTATTTCCTTTATTCACCGGATTTGGGAATAGATTGAAGGTCTCTTTTTCAGATTTTACTTCGCCAGTTGCTAAAGTGGGTGACTGGGCCACTTCATACATAGATAAAGTTCCACTGATCTCATTGGCAATAATAGCATACCCTTTCTGAGTTGTAGTATTTTCCGGAGCAATATAAATGATTCCTTCAGGGCCGTTATCTCCACCGTACGCTGAGGTAGAACGGGAGTGTTTATAATCTGTAAAAGTAGGATTGTTTGGATTGGTGATATTGTAAACCATTACGCCGCCTGTTCTTTCCAGGGTAATGAAAGCATAGGTTTGCCCATTAATTTTTCCAAGAGCAACTCCTTCCGGCTCAGGACCTTTTGCCCGGCTTCTGCTTTTAATGGTATTAGACTCATTATCTGCATTGAAAATTAATGGATGATTAGCAGCAATATATCTTTCAAACTGATCTCCGCTGTCATAGACCTGTTGTTTCGTATCCGCATTAAAAATAGAGAACGAACGGGCTCCTAATGCTGCAATTTCTTCAAAATCGGCATCGCCATCAGTATTTCCGGTAGCAGATGAAACTCTGAATCTTCCCAGGTTGTAAGAAGCCTTTAATATATCGGCATTAGGGAAAATTGCAGGATCTAAAGTATAAATGTTGGCTCCCACAGTTGTTCTTTCACTGTATCCGGGAAGATCTTTTTCATCTCCTTCATTGGCGGTTACAATATAGTTGGTATTTCCTACCTTATAATTTTGTACAGCATCAGGAAGGTAGTACGCTTTTACAGGCCAGTTGGCGATAAGAATTTCTCCATTATTATCTGATGCATCAAAACCATTCCCCGGAAGACTCATATCCTTTTTACCTAGGCCCCAGATTCCCGTAATATTTTTAGTGGTAAGATCTACTTCAGCAATGGCGTTATTTTCCTGAAGCGTTACCCAGGCTTTTTGGCTGTCAGTACTTACTGTAACATATTCAGGTTCCAGATCTTGTGAAAGCGTATTGTTGGTTCTTACTTTTCTTAAACCTGTAGCGGTTAAAGCAGCTACCTGAGAATCAAAATTATTAAAGTTCAGAGTAGTGACGTTATTTTGGGTAAGGTTAGCAATACCTCCTGAAATATCAATAATACTGATGGTTCCTTCAGGATCTACCGTATAAGTATCATTAGGCTCTCCTTCATTAGCAGTAATCACTTTTGTTCCATCTGGAGTAAAGGTTACCATATCCGGTAGAGCTCCTACGGTTACTTGTTTCAGGAAATTTCCGTTAATATCAAAGAAAACGACAGAGCCATTTTGTTGTGGGTTGGTATTTGGAGAGGCTGCTGCAATAATCCCATTTTTTACAGCAATACTGGTGATACCGCCGTAGGAAGCCATATTGACGGTCTTAATTACCGATGGAGTAGTAGGACTACTGAAATCAATAATATCAAAGACATCTGTAAGAGAGCTGATGGTGAAAAGCCTTTGAGTTGCCGGATCATGGACAACAATTTCTGTAGAACTGTTATTGTTTCCGGAAGGATCAAAGCTTCCAATATAATTCAGTTTAATCTCATGAGAAGGAACAGGTGCTGGCTTATCATTATCTACAATATAAATGGTTGCAGAGTGATCTCCTGAAATGGTTGCTCCTGTTGGGTTTTCAAGACTTACTACAAAATATTCTGCTTTTTGTTCTTCCAGTGTATCATCAATAATAGGTATATTGACTGTATAGCTCGTGGTGGAAGGATTGATATTGATGGTTTGATTTGCTAGTGTGAAATCATTGCTGTCTGCCGTACTGAAAGGAGCCGGTTTTACAACCAGATTCACTGTTGCTGTAGAAGGATTTGCTACGTTAATTTTGAAAGCCAATGTCCCTGCATTCTCTTCCACTTTGATGAAGTTTTTCTCAAGAGAAATAGAGGTCCCGGCAGTGGTAAATGTGGAGGATGTTATGGCTGTTACTGCATTGTCACTAAAATCTTCAACCGTATTGGGTTTAAGCGCCAGATAATACATTTGGCCCGGTACTAAGCCGGAAGTTGGAATGATCGTGATGGTGTTGTTGCTAAAAGTTGTTGTGAAGGGAACTTGGGTGCCTGTAGCGTTTCCTAGACGGAAGTCTACAAGATTTTGTGCATTAGAATCGGTGATCGCAGAATTATCGGTCAATCTTACATTTTCATTAAAGGAAATGGTAGGATTAATAATACTTGAAGCGTTATTGGTATTGTTAGTTGGAAGATACGCGGTGGTTGGTGGAGTTGTATCAACACCTCCAGCCGGACTTGCATCTACCGTAAAGTTGTCAAAACGGTTGTTACCACCTGTTCCGCCGCCTATTGCAGAGAATTCAACCTTTAATTTAAAGTTGGGGTTATTTGAAACACCTGCTACGGCAGAAAAATCAAAACTAATTAATTGTGGATTGGCATCCTGAGGGGTAACAGTTTGATAGGGCACAAAAGTAGTTCCATCCGTTGTATAAGACCATGTCTGCGTTCCCGCTCCCTGTCCTGATCTTCTGGTTGTAAACTTTACGATGACATTATTGTAACCTGTTGTTGGCAGATTAAACTGTAAAGCACCCCCAATAGGATTGTTGAATCTTAAATGGGTTCCGGATAGATCTCCGTTTCTGGCATTGAGATTATCAATATTAAAGTTTTGTCCGGTACCGCCGGCAAAATCTATTACGCTTGTCCCTCCTGCTATAGAGACAAGAGAGCCATTGCCCAGTGTAGATGAAGGTGCAGTGATGGCGGCTTCGGATGAATTATTGTTAAAATTCCAATAATGGATAAGCGTCTGTCCGAATAGTCCGCTCTGAAAAAAGAATGCGGCTACAACAGACCCTTTTAATAGGTAGTTGTTGATCATTTTTGACTTCAATTAGATATTTACAAAAATGAACTTTATGTTTGATAACTATTTTAATAGAATTTTAAGAAATGTTTAAAAAATAGGTCTTTTTCTGATAATAAATAGAATTACGGTATTGAGATTCAGTTATTTTGCAGTTTTACCTGAAAAGTTTAACATTGTTCCTGATTTAGCTCCTTCCAGAGGATGTTTTTGCATATACAGAAACCCTGAAACTGCAGTCAGAACCAAGAGTACAAAAATAACCAGAACAATTCTTTTTAACATGTCTCTCATATCGCTAAATTTTTAATATCTCGAATTTCTAAAGTTGAAGAAGGATAGCCTTTTTTGACAGCATTGATCATTGCTTTTCCAACTTCATGTAAAGTTAGTGATTTTGATGGTAAAAAAATAGGAAAAAACCAAATAAAAGGTTTGAAAAACCATTTCACATTAATTTGGCCCTCAACAGGTTTCATAAATCCAGGTCTGAAATTATAAGCTCCTTTAAAACTCATTCTTTTTAAGGTGTTTTCTGTTCTGCCTTTCACTCGTGCCCACATCAATTTTCCGCTTTCAGTGCTGTCGGTACTGGCTCCGGATACGTAATTGAATACTATTTCGGGATTTTGATGTAAAACAGCTTCTGCAAAATGTATCGTGGTTTCGTAAGTGATTTTGGTGTAATCTTCTTCATTCATCCCCACGCTGCTTATTCCTGCACAAAAGAAACAGGCATCATAACCTTTGAGATTTTCATCATGGATATCGATGGATAAAAAGTCCGGAACGAGATATTCTTTCAGTTTAGGATGCTTTTTTCCTGATGGTTTTCGACTGACACTCAGGATCTCAGATACATTGGGATTTTCAAGGCATTCCATTAAAACACCTTCGCCTACCATTCCGGTAGCTCCTGTAAGAATTATTTTGATTGAGTTCATTGTTTTGCTATTGATAGTTGTATGACGAATAAGGGTAGAGAATTACTTTATTTTTTTTTAGATAAAGTAAAAAGTAAAAAGTAAAAAGTAAAAAGTAAAAAGTAAAAAGTAAAAAGTATTGCCGTTAAATACCTATTCTCCATACGGACATCAATATCAATAAGGATGAGCTTTAGCCAAAAGCTAAATAACGTGATGATTTGGGGTGTAATTTTCTGTTTGTAATGATGTTGAGATTGGCTTCGTCACATTAGTAATGAACGGCAAAAGTAGGTGATGAGCGATAAGATTTTAGCCCTGATTGAAACGGCATCCTTTTTCTGTATGGCTTTTGAAGATGAGGGTGAAAAAGATATAGTGGAAAGCAGGAATAGCTTCTAAAAAATAAAACCGAACAACAATTGTCCGGTTTTGATGAAAGTATGTTTTAAAACTATTTCTTATGTTGTAATTGGCTGTAAATATTCTGGATTAATCCATCTGCAACGGAAATTTTCGGAACAAAAATTTTATTGATATCCGACCAGGCCATTACGTTGTTGAAAATACTTAAAGCATGAACCAATACATCGGCTCTGTCTTCCCTAAGGCTATGTTTTGTCATTCTTTCTTCTACAGAAAGCTCATTAAATTCTTTGTGAACCTTTTTCAGATGGGCTAAAGACATTGGTTTGCCGTCTTTAGTTTTGCTCATGGAGAATACCTTATTGATATTACCTCCTGATCCGATGGCCACAATTGGTTTTTTGCTGACAATATTCTTTTTAATTTCTTCCCTCATTTCCTTCCAGTTTTCTATGGTAACAAGATTGTTAAGAAGACGGATTGTTCCGATATTGAAAGATCTTTCATAGACCATTTTACCGTTTTCATAGAAGGTAAGCTCTGTGGAACCTCCTCCTACGTCAATATATAAATAAGCAAACTCTTTGTCAAGACCTTCTGCTACATGGTTTTCATAAATCAAGGTAGCTTCTTCATCTCCGGAAATAATTTCAATATTGATACCGGAAGCTTCCTGCACTTGCCTGATAATTTCATCACCATTGGCAGCATCACGCATGGCACTGGTGGCACAGGCTCTGTAATGGTCTACTTTGTAGATCTTCATCAGGTCGCTGAAAATCTTCATAGAATCAACAACCATTTTTTCTCTTTCGGGACCTATTTTTCCTATGGTAAATACGTCCATACCCAATCTCAGAGGGATTCTAAGAAGGTTGAGTTTAATGAATTCCGGCTTTTTATTATTTATCTTTACTTCATTGATGAGAAGGCGGGCTGCATTACTCCCTATGTCTATCGCTGCTATCTTCATTTTTTTAATAGTCTTTTATAGATTGCTTATATAAAGGTAAGTCTTTACCTAAAAATTTCTCAAAATTATCAAAAAAATAGAAATCAGTAGTATTATTTCTGGTACTGATCATAATATAAAAATAATTTTTCTTTCTGAAAATGCTGCTGCTGTACGGTTCTTCTCCGTAATCATAAGGAGATTTTCCCTCTTTATTTACAAATGTACAACCTGGGTTGCTTATTCTTCATTACTTATAGTCCTCGATAGAAAAATGAGAAATTGCCTTTTGTTGAGCACTGACAAATACAACAGGAATCAGAAAAAAAAGAAGTTTTATCATTTAAAAATGTGTCATTTTTTATTGGTTTTAGCCTTTAGATAGTTATAAGTTTCTATTTGTGATCTGCATTCCTTTTTATCATTCCTTATGTATTCATTGCTCAGCTTTTTATCTAAAATCCTTGCTTTTACATTATCTCTAAGCTGAATGTCAAGAATGTCTTTTAATTCTTTTTTAAGGTTCTTATCGGTTATTTTGGCAGCTGCTTCAATTCTGTAATCAAGGTTTCTGGTCATCCAGTCGGCAGAAGAAATATACATATCTTCAGCTCCTTTATTGTAGAAGTACATTACTCTGGCATGTTCCAAATACTCGTCTACAATACTGATAGCCTTAATTTTTTCTTTAAATTCCCTTTGATTTACAGCACAATAAATTCCTCTTACAATGAGTCTTATGGTTACACCTACTGTGGCTGCGTCATATAATTTTTCAATTAATAATCGGTCACTTAAAGAATTGGCCTTAACGATGATTTCAGCTTTTCTTCCTGCTTTAGCTTCTTCAATTTCCCTATCAATATGGTGAACAATCTTTTCACGCATAAATTGGGGGCAAACCAATAAATTTTTACAGGTTTTCAAAATCGGAAGATAGTCATCTTTTGGTTTTTTCAGTACATTGAATACTTTGTTGATGTCTGCCATTATCCCACGATCAGAAGTCAGAAGCAAATGGTCTCCATAGATTCTTGCTGTCTTCTCGTTGAAATTTCCGGTACTTACAAATCCATATTGGATGGTTTTGTTGTGGGCTCTCTTTTTTATAACACAAAGTTTCGCATGAACCTTTTTGTTTGGAAGCCCTATCAGAACGGTAATTCCTTCCGGCTCCAGCATCTCTTTCCACTCCAGATTAGATTCTTCATCAAATCTTGCCTGCAGCTCAAGCATTACTGTTACTTCTTTACCATTTCTGGCTGCATAGATTAATGCATTGCTTATTTTTGAATTACTGGCCAGTCTGTACGCCGTGATTTGTATGGATTTTACATCCGGATCCATGGCTGCTTCACGCAGAAGATCAATCACCGGATTGTATTTATGATAGGGGAAAGTAAGCAGTACATCTTCCTTCATGATGACGTCTGTTACTCTTTCGCCATGTTCAAAGGCCTGATGAGTGAAAGAAGTTCTTTCAACAGGTCTTGTATAGGTTTCAAAAACATCAGGGAAGTCCATAAAGTGTTTGAAATTATGGATTTTTCCTCCGGGAATAATGCTGTCTTTCTTGGTCAGGTTTAGTTTTCTGATCAAGAGTTCCAGCAGTGCCTTATCCATATCTTTATCAAAAACAAAACGGGTAGGTTTTCCTTTTCTTCGGTTTTTAAGCCCCTTTTCTATTTTTTCTGCGAAGTTGGTACGGATGTCATTATCCAGATCCAGTTCAGCATCTTTGGTTACTTTAAAAGCATTAGCGGCAAATTCATCATATCCGAAATAAGAGAAAATGTGAGGCAAGTTGAAGGTAATTACATCTTCAAGAAGCATTACATTTTTTTCTTCAGGATTTTCAGTTGGAAGCAATACAAATCTTCCTACAAATCGGGAAGGAATTTCAATAATGGCGTAGTTGCTGGAATATTGCCAGTCTTTTTTCCTCATGGCCACTCCAAGATAGAGACTTTTATCTCTGAGGTAAGGCATTGGGGTATTTTCATGAAGAAGAATAGGGATTACATTAGATTCCACCACTTCGTCAAAGTAGTTTCTGACAAAATCTTTTTGCAATGCTGTCAGGTTTTTAGAATTTTTGATAAAGACTTTATGATCTGCCATTTCAGTCTGGATAGTTTTCCAGGTTTTATCGAAATTCAGCTGTTGCTTCATCACAATTTCATTGATTCGCTGAAGAATTTTAGAGGGAGGCTGATAAAAGGACTCGGCAATTACCTTTTCCTTAAAGTCCATGGCACGCTTTAATCCGGCAACACGTACCCGGAAGAACTCATCCAGATTGTTAGAGAAGATTCCAAGAAAACGTATTCTTAAATGTAAAGGAACTTTTTCATCCATGGCTTCCTGTAAAACCCTTTCATTAAAGGCTAACCATGTAATATCTCGTGGATTAAAGTGTAATGACATTCTAAAAGTGTATATTTTATCAAAAGTAATAATTCGTCCAGTTTCTGGCTCTATTTCTTAGGTTAAACTTTGATTAATTTTAATAGATGAAAAATAGAGAGGCACTGTCAACTTTTTATGATCGTATCTTAATGATATTATTTACTGAATAGTATTATTTGTCTATATGTTTTCTATGATGTGTGATTTATTTGTGGATTTTATTATATTTGAATATAAACACTAAAAACAACACAAATGATATACTCCCTAATCTCATCTACATGAGATCGTCCCTAATTCTTTGAGAAGAACAATTGACCATCAAATATTTAACGAATATTAAGAATAAAAGTTTCCTTTTGGGAGATTGGTTCACTATTTAAAAAACACACAAATGAAAAACAACACCAATGAAGTTCCCTCGAATGAGGAGTATTCAAAATTAAGAAAAAGAGCCTTTACCCACGAGAGCAATGCTAAAGCTATTTCGGAAAATCAGATAGCAGGAATTAATCGAGTGGTAAAACTTGAAGTTCATGCGAATGGCAAACCTGTCACGCATTTCAAACACTTCAAACTAATACAAAGTGCCGTAAGGCATCATGAATTTGAAATTATTCTTGCCCATGACAGTCTGGAAAACAAACAGACTCAAAAGCTGGAAGATGCCCATAAGCTATTGGGGAAAAGATTAACCGCTACTTTCTCTTACAAAGATGTAGAAGATACACCCAACATGTCATTTGTAGGAGTAATTACTCGGGTTGGGTTCAGCCGGGAAAAGACCAGTCTTGGAGATATTGTCCTTAAAGGGCAAAGCCCAACGATTTTGCTGGATGGAGCTTCCCATACCCAAAGCTTTGGCGGAAACCAACCCGTAAATATGGGAATTATTGCTAATGAAATCCTTAAACAGGGACTTGACAGCTCTGATTTTGATTTTAATATTGATACCAATGATACCTCTCAGATTCTTTATAGCAGTCAGTATGATGAAACACACTATAATTATCTGGCAAGAATGGCTGAAGCGTATGGAGAACAGTTCTTTTATGATGGGTATGTTCTGCATTTTGGAAAGCTTCCAAAATCCGGTAATCAACACATCCAGTTAATTGAAGGTAGCAATGTGAATGATGTAAGGATAGAACTCAGGGCAGTTCCTATCAAACCACAATTTTATGGTTATAACAGTAGTGAAAATGAAAAGCTGACTTCAGGAGAAATATCTGTAAAACATTTGGGAGATTTAGCCCAGACAGCTTATAAAAATAATAAAAGAATTTATAAGACTCCTTCTTTAAGAGTAGCTCCCATAAGGGCCGTTACGCATCTTGATGTAGAATATTCCCAAAAAAGTGCTTCTGGAAGTAAAGCCGTAGAGGTCATGAATGTTTCAGGCTCAACTTCCATTCCTTTCCTTCATCCGGGATGTGTGGCAGATATAAAAATACGAGAGCAGGACTCCAACAAAACGAACCACCTTACGACCCTTATGATTACCGAAACGGTTCATGAGGTAAATGCCCGAGGATATTATACCGGAAGCTTCGAAGCTATATCTGAAGGAACAGGCTATATGCCAAAACCGGAATTTTATATTCCAAGACCAGAGCCACAGATTGCAACAGTAGTTTCCAATACTGATCCTTCAGGACAAGGGAGAATCAGCGTAAGATTTGACTGGCAGCTTAATGAAACCACTGATTTTATCAGGATGATGAGCCCTGATGCAGGAGGAACAGACCAGATTACACAAAATCGAGGATATGTAGCGATCCCTGAAGTAGGAGATCAGGTAATGGTTAACTTCCAACATGGACATCCTGACAGACCTTTTGTGATGGGAGGAATGTTTCATGGCGGAACAGGTCTTGGAGGCGGTGCTAATAATCACATGAGATCCATACAGACCAAATCCGGAATAAAAATTCTGATGAATGATGATGAAAAGAGCGTGAATATTATAGATCCTAGCGGAAATAACTACCTGATGGACGGACAGGGAAATATTATTATTACAGCACCTAATGATATTACCTTCAATGCAGGTGGAAACTTATCAATGAATGTTGGACAGAATATGAATACTACAGTTCAAATGAGCTCAAATGAATCTATAGGAATTAATAAATCTTCCAGTGTAGGAATGATGAATATGCTTACGGTAGGAAAAGATTTTGTCACCAATGTCATTGGAAAACTTACGCATTACGTAAAAGGAGATATGGAAACCTATGGTGAAAAAGGACATAAAACCATTTCCTTAAAAGGGATGGAAGTAAGCAGTGGAAACAAAATAGAGCATCATGCTGAAAAGGAAATCAACAACAACAGTAATGAAAAATCTAAAAATCACTAATCAATTCTTCTTTCAGTGAACAAAAATAAGGTAGAAAATGGAAGGTTTTAGTAAAGAAAAATTTTTAATACCACGGGCATGAGTATAGAATATATAGTAGAAGGGAAGATAAAAACTCAGGTAAAAGGAGATTATCTGCTATTTTCTAAGGAAAATATCACCCACAATAGCGAAAACTCTCTGGAACAATCCGGGAAAGAATCCGGAGTTAGCTATAATAAAGCCAAAACGGTACATCCTAATGATAAGCCCGTTAACTTATTGGAGGTAAGACTCAATCTTTTTTTTGATGGGACGCAAAACAACAAGACCAATACCGATCTTGGAAAAGATTATGAGAAATCTAATCACGATGATGACAGCTATACCAATGATTATTCTAATGTAGCCAAGGGGTTTGATGCTATAGATCCCAACGCTGAACATCAATATGGAATATATATAGAAGGAATTGGAACCAAAGATGGGGAAAGTGAAATGCATTTATGGGGGAACGTTCCAAATAGAGGAATTTTATTTGGTACTAACGGACGTGGGGTAAAGGCAAAAGTAACCAAAGGATGTGTAGAAGCAGGAAAGAAACTGGCAAAATATACCCAGAAAGACATTCATCTGAAAGTAAACGTGTTTGGCTTTAGCCGTGGGGCGACCGCAGCAAGGCATTTTCTGCACATTGCAACTAATCCGGCTACCGTTCTAAAAGGATCAAGGAATAAAGGAATGGCTGTTCCCCCACACCCGGCTGAAGGAGGGTTAATAGAAGTCAGTCAGGATGATCAGCTTATCCTTAATCATGGGTATTTTGGAGCCTGTCTGATTGTCAATAAGGTAATTCCTAAAAAAATAACATTCAACTTTGCCGGGCTATATGATACGGTAGCGTCCTACGGGCTGGATCACCGTCCAAAGAACATAGGAGATATTACTATAATTCCTGGGGATACTGAACAACTTGGGCTGAAGGCTGTGAAAAAATCCTATTTCACTCTGCAGATTGCTGCTGATAACGAATACCGTGATAATTTTGATTTAACGAACATTGACAGTGCAGAAGCCGCGGGATTACAATTTACACTCCCCGGTGTACATTCTGATATCGGAGGATGCTATGTGAATCAGGCTGAAGAGAAAGTAGAATTGTATGAAGAAAGAGAAAATGAAGGCAGAAGATGTGAACAATTTAGAAAAATACTGATAGAAGAAGGCTGGTATACTCCGGAAGAAATTGTAGTGAAAAAAATTATCTCGGCTTATAAATATGGAGTTAATACCAAATATATATTGGTAGGAACGAGAAGACCTTTTAATACCTATGATAAAGTCTCTCTTAATACAATGTTTTTTTACTCAAGACAAGAGCAATTTGGGGTGAAGTATAAGACAAATGGAATAAATGATAATCAAATAGCAGATCCTTTCCTAATTGAAATACATAATCAGTTAAGAAATTATATGAATGCTTGTAGTACATTACGAAATACTTATGTAGAAGAATTCAATAAAAGTCACTCATCAGGAGATTATCTTGAGAAATTAAAAGCTATACATTATGAAGATTTTGTAGATTTAGATCAGCTTAAAATATTGAGAAATAAATACCTTCACTGGTCTGCCAGTGCTACTAAAATGGGATATGGGCCAAGAGTAGGAAAAATAACTAATGCTAAAGAGCGTACAAGAAATATACAAGATGGATAAGATAAATCGTAAAATACAATCCCTCATACAAAGCATATTATATACTGTATTATGCTTCAATTTAACACACTGTCAAAAGATGAATGATAAAAAAATGGCTTTCCATGTGGAAATATCGCAGCCTGATAATAAATACGAAGTTACTCCCGTATTCGATAAAATAAAAACCTTGGAAGGAAATCATGCAGGCTTGCCTTATGGGAGCTCATCGGGAAACTGGGGCGATTCAGGAAAATCATGGACAGAACAATACGGAACGCCTATTGGAGCAGATATTACCTATTATTCCAGATACGAAAATCTCTATTATCATTTGGATGTAGACTTTCCGATGGATACTATAAAGGATTATATGGAACGAGCCTATTCCATTTGGGACGACTTGAAAGGTGAAACTCAGGAATATAAAAGGTTAGGAAGAGGATATCGTGCTTCTAATGGAATTAACTCTTACGACAGTTTTTCTACATTGGTTTTCGGTTTTGCTCCTAAAGGGATGGTCGTTGTATGGCTTAATTTTGGAAATACCCGTATTGAACTGGGGCGTTACCAGGCACAGCCTGTTACAGATCCAACAGAAATTGCCAAAGCAAAAGAAAAATACATGGCAATGTACCGCATAAGTCCGGAACGTTACGAAGAAGCCAAGAATGAATTATTTATTCCTGATGCCAGTCCCAAAGAATGGGATGATTACAGACAACGTTACCATTGGCGACCGGTGGTAACTTCTACAAATCCTAAATTCAGATTGTTTGAAGTACTCAATTATACTTATAATGGGGAGAAAGAAGGGGCATTAAGACCATGGGTTTTAAACATGCCATACAAAGAAAGAGCGATTCCTCAGGAAATGGTATTTACATGGGAGACCGGAAAAGAAAAGCAGGAACAGCGAAACGCACGAGCTTTTTTCAATTGGGAACAGACTAACGAAGCGTTTAAACAGGCAGGCAACAAAATTGATATGCAGGTAAAAATTGCAGCAGACAATAGTTCTATTGAAATTTTACTCAATGGTAAACCTTTAGAAACAGACAGTATTCGTATTTACCAATGGTCAGGGGATTATAAGGAAAGTTATAAATAATCCAATATTGATAGTTGTATGAGAGTGAATATAGGATATGTTTTGCTGAGTGTTTTGAACTTCATACTCTGTATTCATTTAATACAATGTCAGAAGATGGATGATAAAAAAATGGCTTTCCATGTGGAAATATCGCAGCCTGATAATAAATATGAAATCACCCCTGTATTTGATAAAATAAAAACATTGGAAGGAAATCGTGCAGGCTTGCCTTATGGGAGCTCATCGGGAAGATGGGGTGATTCAGGCTCAACTTGGACAGAACAATATAGAACTCCTATTGGAGCAGATATTACTTACTATTCCAGATATGAAAATCTCTATTATCATTTGGATGTAGGCTTTCCGATGGATGTTATAAAAGATTATATGGAACGAGCCTATTCCAGAGTAGAGAATCAGAAAGGAGAAACTCAGGAATATAAAAGATTAGGGAGAGGCTTTGAATCTGGAGGAGGAAAGGCTTATGATAGCTTTTCTACATTGGTTTTTGGTTTTGCTCCTAAAGGGATGGTCGTTGTATGGCTTAATTTTGGAAATACCCGTATTGAACTGGGGCGTTACCAGGCACAGCCTGTTACAGATCCTGTAGAAATTGCCAAAGCAAAAGAAAAATACATGGCAATGTACCGTATAAGTCCGGAACGTTACGAAGAAGCCAAGAATGAATTATTTATTCCTGATACCAGTCCCAAAGAATGGGACGATTACAGACAGCGTTATCATTGGCGTCCGGTGGTAACTTCTACAAATCCTAAATTCAGATTGTTTGAAGTACTCAATTATACTTATAATGGTGAAAAAGAAGGAGCATTGAGACCATGGGTTTTAGATATGCCTTACAAAGAAAGAGCAATTCCACAGGAAGTGGTCTTCTTCTGGGAAACGGGAAAAGAAAAACCGGAACAGCTGAATGCTCGCGCTTTTTTCAACTGGGAAAAGACTAACGAAGCATTTAAACAGGCGGGCAACAAAATTGATATGCAGGTAAAAATTGCAGCAGACAATAGTTCTATTGAAATTTTACTCAATGGTAAACCTTTAGAAACAGACAGTATTCGTATTTACCAGTGGTCGGGCGATTATAAGGAAAGCTATAGGTAAGTCTTTCTATCAGTTTTTCTTTTTAAAGCATCTGTCAGAACACTCCCTTTTTTAACCCTTTTTCGGAACATAAGAGAAAAAATTTCCACATTAAATAAAATGAAACCTTGATTATTTCAGGGTTTCTGTCTTGATTGTGTCATTTTGTCACAAAAAGGGATATGGTACAAATGTTGTGAAATAGTGAGTGTAAATTAAATATAAAAATTAGAAAAAAATAAAATATTATGAGTAAAATAATTGGAATTGACTTAGGAACAACCAACTCTTGTGTTGCTGTAATGGAGGGTAAAGACCCTGTTGTTATTCCTAACGCAGAAGGTAAAAGAACGACTCCTTCTATTGTAGCATTTACAGAAGATGGAGAAAGAAAAGTGGGTGATCCTGCAAAAAGACAGGCTGTAACGAATCCAACAAAGACCGTTTACTCTATCAAAAGATTTATTGGTACACACTTCAAAGAAGATGCTGCCGAAATCTCAAGAGTACCTTATAAGGTTGTTGCTGGACCAAACGATACCGTAAAAGTAAAAATCGACGACAGAGAATATACACCACAGGAAATTTCTGCAATGACACTTCAGAAAATGAAGAAAACAGCTGAAGATTACCTTGGTCAGGAAGTAACAAGAGCGGTAATTACTGTTCCTGCATACTTCAACGATGCACAAAGACAAGCGACTAAAGAAGCTGGTGAAATTGCAGGTCTTAAAGTAGAAAGAATTATCAACGAACCTACAGCGGCAGCATTAGCTTACGGTCTTGATAAAAGCCATAAAGATCAGAAAATAGCAGTATATGACCTTGGAGGAGGTACTTTCGATATCTCTATCCTTGATTTAGGAGATGGTGTATTTGAAGTATTGGCTACAAACGGTGATACTCACCTGGGAGGTGATGACTTCGATGACGTGATCATCAACTGGATGGCTGACGAGTTCAAAGCTGAAGAAGGGGTAGATTTGAAATCAGATGCTATTGCTCTTCAAAGATTAAAAGAAGCAGCTGAAAAAGCAAAAATCGAATTATCTTCTTCTGCACAGACTGAAATCAACTTACCTTATATCACCGCTACAGCTACAGGTCCTAAACACTTAGTGAAGACTTTAACTAAAGCTAAATTCGAGCAATTATCTGCTGACCTTGTAAGAAGATCTATGGAGCCGGTTGCTAAAGCATTAAAAGATGCAGGTTTATCAACTTCTGATATCGATGAGGTAATCTTGGTAGGAGGTTCTACAAGAATCCCAATTATCCAGGAAGAAGTAGAAAAATTCTTCGGTAAAAAACCATCTAAAGGAGTAAACCCAGATGAGGTTGTAGCAATTGGTGCAGCGATCCAGGGAGGTGTATTAACAGGAGATGTAAAAGACGTATTACTTCTTGACGTTACTCCACTTTCTTTAGGTATTGAAACGATGGGTTCTGTATTCACTAAATTAATTGAAGCGAACACTACCATCCCAACTAAAAAATCTGAAGTATTCTCTACAGCTTCTGATAACCAGCCAGCAGTAAGCATCAGAGTAGGACAAGGAGAAAGATCTATGTTCAACGATAACAAAGAAATCGGTAGATTCGACCTTACAGATATTCCACCATCACCAAGAGGAGTTCCTCAAATTGAAGTAACTTTCGATATTGATGCGAATGGTATCCTAAGTGTATCTGCTAAAGATAAAGGAACTGGTAAAGAGCAGTCTATTAAAATTCAGGCTTCTTCAGGTCTTTCTGACGAAGAAATCGAAAGAATGAAGAAAGAAGCTCAGGAAAACTCTGCAGCAGATGCTAAGAGAAAAGAAGAAGTTGAAATCTTCAACAAAGCTGATGGATTGATCTTCCAAACTGAAAAGCAATTGAAAGAATTCGGTGAAAAACTTTCTGCTGATAAAAAAGCAGCAATTGAAGCAGCTCACGGAGAATTAAAAACGGCTTTCGAAGCTAAAAATTCTGATGATGTAAAAGCTAAAACTGAAGCATTAGATGCAGCATGGATGGCAGCTTCTGAAGAATTATATGCAGCTGGTCAACAGCCAGGTGCTGATGCAGGTGCTCAAAACCCTGGTGGAAACAACGCTGGAGGTGAAGATGTACAGGATGCAGACTTCGAAGAAGTGAAATAATTACTGATTAATAACAGTTAATAAAACATAGAGAAACCGTCTTAGATAACTATCTAAGACGGTTTTGTTTTGTGGTATTTGCTGATTTTATTTTTTTGTGTTTTTGATTAATTATTTGTATCAGCATAATGGTAAACTTAAGAACATATACAAATTGATATCGTCAAAAAGTTATATACATTTGTACTCCAAACAATAAATCATATTAATTATAGTTGCAAATGAAATTGAAATTATCTTTTATTTTGATTATATTTTTTATAGCGATCAGGGCACAATCAAAAAATGATTTAAACTCTGAAGAGAAAGAATATATTTCAAAGTTTATATATCCAATAAAGACTTTTAATCCGGAAGAAAGCGACAATAATGATTTGCTGATCTTAAACAAATTAATTGGAAATTCTACAATAGTAGGATTAGGAGAATCTACTCACGGTTCGAGTCAAGTGTATCAAATGAAATATAGGATAAGCAAATATTTGATAGCTCATAAAAATTTCAATGTCTTTTCGCTCGAAGCCAATATGCCTGAAAGCTTTTTAATGAATCAATATATTCAGGAAGGAAAAGGGAATCCAAAAGATATTCTAAAAGGGATGTATTTTTGGCTGTGGCAAACCGAAGAAACTTTAAATTTTGTTGAATGGTTAAAAAAATATAATGAAAATCATGATTCAAAAGTATTTTTTGATGGTTTTGATATGCAGTATGCAAAAGGAGCGATAGATCAGATAAGAAAAATATATCAGGAAAATCACTGGCCCGAACAAGAGATTAATGAACTTGAAACTGCTTTAAAAGAAAACAATAGAGGCTTTAGAACTTATTCTAAAAAAGGTCAAAACACTATATCTGAGTATCTGTTTTTAATAAAACAAAAATCTATCTCAATAAAAAATCCAGAAGAGAAATCGCGTTTCCTGCAAAATGCAGATATTATCAGACAATATATCGGACTCAGTTTTATTAAGAGGGACCAATTTATGGCGGAGAATGTTCAATGGATGAAAGAAAACTATCAGAATTCTAAAGTAATTGTCTCGGCTCATAATTATCATATTGCCAAGTTAAAATCAGATAGAATGGGGTATTGGATAAATGAAATGTTTAGTAAAGATTTTGTAAATTTTGGATTTGCCTTTTATGAAGGTACTTATTCTGCAAGTATTGATGGTAAACTAGGTACTTATAACTCAGAAAGAGCAAGGCCGGGAACATTAGAATATAAGCTTAATTCACTCGATATTCCAATTTTTATTTTGGATTTAAAAGCAATCAGAAAGGATGACAACAAACTTGGCCATTGGGTATTGAAAGATATTCTATTTCGTAAAACGGGATCAGGGACAGATAAAAATGAATTCAAAAAAACAAATGTTGCTAATTCTTTTGACTATTTGATATTCATCAATAAGTCAACCAATTCAAAACTTTTAAATAGTATTTCAAAATAAAGATATCAGAAGCTACTATTTAATTATAAAATAACCCGACGGTAAAGGAAGTTTACCGTCGGGTTTGTTTTTTCAAAAAAAGTTTATCAAAAGAAAAAAATATAATTGTAAGGCTAAAGTTTTAAGTTATAAAAATTTACATAGATTTGCTGATGTGAATAGTATCTAATAAGTAACCTTCCAGACAATAGTTTTTGAAAAAGAATCACATTCATATTTATTCTGAACACGATAGTTTTCCTAACAGCACATTGGAAAACTTTTATATTAACTATTACCAGGATGTAAATCTTAAAAATACGAATAGACTTACTATACATCAACATACTTATTACGAAATTATCTGGGTAGAAAAAGGAAGTGGAATACATACAATTGATTTTGTTGATTACCATTATTCTGGTCCGTGTATTTTCTTATTACACCCAAGGAATGCTCATAAAATTCAAAAGGATATATTATCTTCTGGTGGAGTTATCAAATTCAATGAGCATTTTTTTACCAATGATGAGCCTGCTTCAAAATTCTTATTAAAATTTGCCGTTTTTAATGATATTGATGTTCTTCCGGTTCTTAATTTATCTATATCTGAAGCAAAAAAAATCAAATATCTTTTTGAAATTATTTTTGCTGAAATCAATGAAAGGCAAATTCCGATGACAACATTAGTTTTAAGTCTCTTAAAGTCTCTATTGTTAAAGATATACCAAATCAAAAAAGAAAGTTTCCCGATTGATAACCTTTATAACCCAGCTTCTATCCGGTATCAGGAATTTCAGGAATTGGTAGAAAAATATTTCAAGCATCAGCATACCCTCACTTTTTATAGTGAGAAGCTTAAGTTTTCAACCAGAACCTTAAATGAATTGTGTAAAAAGAATAGCCATAAAACAGCTCATCAATTAATCAAAGACAGACTTTTATTGGAAGCTAAAAGGATGTTGACTTATACTGATTTTTCTGTCAAAGAAATTGCTTTTCAATTAGGTTTTGATGATTCTTCATATTTTACCAGGTTTTTTATTGTAAATACTCAGATGAGTCCTACGGCATTCAGAAAGCTAAACTCTTAGCTTCCCGAAAATCCATTTCTTTTGATGTTTTGTCCATTTCATCGGGATGATCTTCTTTATAATTTTGAAATATGAAATTCATGGAAGTCTGAACTATCATAATGCTTACGTATTTAATGATTAGTAAGACTTCATGAATTAACAAGAACCTTATTATTATAAAAAGAATAAAATGAAAAAAATATGTACGGCTTGTGGGACTCAGTTTCCGGAAGGTTATCATTTGACGTTGTGTACAATATGTTCAGAGGAAAGGCAATATGTACCTATGGAAGGACAGTTCTGGACAACGCATGAAAAATTATCAGAAACGTATAAAACCAACATTCTGAAAATCAGAGAAGATCTTTATGAGATTACAGTTACCCCAAGATTTGCCATAGGACAAAGAGCTTTTCTGGTTCTTTCAGAAAATGGTAATATTCTTTGGGATTGTATTCCTTTATTAGACCAACATGTAATCAATTTTATCAATGAAAAAGGAGGAATAAATGCCATCGCTATCTCTCATCCTCATTACTACAGTAACATGAATGATTGGGCGCAGCAATTTAGCTGTCCTGTTTATCTTAATGAATTTGATAAAGAATATATTGTTGAAAATGGAGAATATATCCATCTTTGGTCTGGTAGATCATTTAGATTATGGGATGATATAACAATTGAAAATATTGGTGGTCATTTCAATGGAAGTAGTGTATTGATGCTGAATAATGATCCGAAGAATGGAGTGATGCTTTGTGGAGACACCATGTATCTTTCACCGAGTATGAAATTTTTTGCTATAATGTACAGTTATCCTAATAGAATTCCTTTAGAGAGATCTGAAATAGTAAGGATAAAAAAACGTCTTTCAGAATTGAGTTTTGATTCTGTTTATGGTTTCTATAGTTATCAAAATCTGACCATAAATGCTAAAGATATTCTTGAAAAGTCTATAGAGCAATATTTGAAGTAAAGAATTATCTATAATTTTAAACCTGATATTAAAATTATAAAATCATTACCATGAAAAAAAATCTTTTAAAAAAGGAAGCTGCTGATCTTATTATTGCAAGAGTTAAGAATTTATCAGCAATTCACCAACCTCAATGGGGAACCATGACAGCCAGTGAAATGCTTCATCATTGCAATTCCTGCAACCGGCAAATCTTGGAAGAAAGCAGAGGTAATAAAAAGACTCAAATAAAACAGTACCTGTTGAGAATTCTCGCTCTTTATATCGCTCCCGATTTTAAAAAGAATATCCAAGGTGAACCGGAACATAATGCCAAAGGCAAAACAAATGAGTTTGATTTTGAAAAGTATAGAAATGAGTTTGTTAATTTAATTAATAAATTCCCTGGCAATACTCGCTCTTTAACCCTTTCTCACCCTGCTTTTGGAAATATTTCAACCCACGAATGGGGCATAGCAGCATACAAGCACATGGATCATCATTTGAGACAATTCGGAGTCTGATTTTCTATTTCATTGGCTATTTTTATCCTTTGCTATTCTTAATTTTTACTGTATATTGTAATAAAAAATGAACTTCTTACAGGTATTTATACAAACTTCAGATATCGTAATGGGGGCTGCCTTATTTGGAGTATTGAGCTATATCATAGGAGGTGGTATTACTGCACTCATTACCTATATAATGATTCCGAAAACATTGCCTAAAAGTAAATCTTATTATAGAAATATCTTTTTAATTGGGGGAGCCGTGAGCTTTATTCCTGTTTTTATCCTTCTGTTGTACTTTTTGAGTCTTTAGAATTGACGGTTTTTTCATAAGGAGTATGTAGATTTGAAGAATGAGAGTAATATAATTTCTTTTTTTATTGTTTATTTGCGAAAACTATTTTGCATATCATGAATTATACTAAAGGGAAACTCATTACTTATTCTTCTTTACTGACCCTTTTATTAGGAATACTTACCAGTATTATTTTTTATAATTTTTATAAAGGTGAAACAATAAACGGCTGGATCTCATATTTTTATCTGTTGAAGCCTTTATACCTGTTTAAAGCGCCTTTAGAAACTCCTTTTAATCTGTGGGAAACCATTATTTATTTTATTCTCTTTCTTGGGATTATTTTTTACCTGAAAACCAAAGGAAAAGAAAAAAGATTGCTTGGGTTTGTTTTTTCTGTGGTACTGATAAACAATATCATGTTAGTGCTTTTCGGAATTTTTAATAGTTTATATTTTTCTTTTAACCCTCCGTCAGAAATTTCTTTGGAAGGCCAATCTACAGCTATAGCTTCAATAATACAACTTCTGATTCAGATAGGTTATAGTATTGTGAGCTTCATGGTTCTTAGAAAGATCAAACAGGAAAATGAAAAAGAAAGAACAACTTCTGCTGAAGCCCCGAAATATACTGCTCAATGGCAAAGAGGGTTCCATTTGCTGATTGACAGCTTGGTAATGATAGCTGTGTTTACAAATTTTGTTTTGGGATTTTCCTTCACTTTAAAGAACAATGACATTTTCCAAAGCTACTTTAATAATTATTGGGGTTTGGCAGTCATCATTGTTTTGATCAGGCTGGTTTTTTATCCCGTTTTTGAATTTTATTTTGGATCAACGCCAGCGAAATTCTTAACAGAATCAAGAGTGGTAGATCAAAATAATAATCAACCTGGATTTAAGACTATTTTTAAAAGAAGCCTTTATAGAAGTATCCCTTTTGATTCTCTCTCTTTTTTTAGCAAAAAGGGATGGCATGATTCATTTTCTGAAACCTCTGTTATCACAGAAAAAAAAGAAGGAGTACATCCAAAACAGTTTTTGTGGATTCTGGCTTTTGCTGTTCCGGTTCTCACTTATCATTATTTTATTAAAGAAAAAATAAGCGACTATAAATATACTCAGCTTTCAGAAAAAGAAGAAGGATATGATGAACAATGGTATGCTCACAGCAGAAATAATATTAACACCAATCAACTTTATGTAGTTCAGGCTATGGATTATGCTCCTGATAACAATGTCTTAGGTTTAAAGATAGAAAAAATCAAAGGAGATGATGTAGAAGTAAAAAAAATAAAGCTGATGGATGGTTTTAGCAATGATTTTTGGGGAGTGAAAATGGATTATGATCGTCAGGTTGATACTGCTCAGGTTTATACCATATCCCGTATGAAACTGGAAAATTTATTTCCACAAAATAATATGGAAAAACATAAGGGAGTCCATGCTCAGGATCTGTTCAATAACGGAGTAAGATATAATTTTAACAATGTATATGAAGTAAATGTTCCCTATTTCGATCTGGGAAATACCTTTTATGATACCCAGCAGGAAACTCAAAGTAATAGTGGTAAATTGATCATCGGAAACAGAGGGAAAAGTGGAAGAGTTATTTCTGTTAAAAATATAAAAGGTGACATTGTCTGGAAAGATCATTTTCCGGTAAATTTTGGTGCTGCAAAAGGGAATACTGAAGAAAAAATTGTATTAAAAACCAATTATTCAACTAAAACGAAAAATAGTACCTCTGAAATTACAGTAAAAGATTCTCTAAATAATCAACAAAATTATATTTTAGAAATTAATGAAGGGGTTTTAAAAATTTTTAGGGTAAAATAATGTTCCCTATGGATTCTATTATATTGCTGTATCTTTATCGTTTCAATTTTATCATCGGAAATACAAAATATATGAAGAAGATCATCTGTATCATAGGGCTGCTGGCAGTGTTGGCAAGTTGTAACCAATCTGAGCATACAGGGCAGCAAAAAGATGAATCAAAAGAAGAGAAGTCTTTATCCAAAGAACAAGAATCAAATCCAAAAGAATCGAAAGACAGGATTTCCAAAGAAGAAGCTGTAAAGTTGGCTGTAAAACAATTTGAAGCTTATTTACCTAAGATTCTTAAAACTTATGATGATGGAGTCATTGACCTGCAGGATCCTCATGTTGGAGATTTTACCGGTGATGGGATAGAAGATGTAGCTATTTACTGGAATATTGCCCCTGAAGGCGGAAATGCACTGATAGGACAGGGATTATCCTTATACAAAAATGATGGACATTCCGTTAAAGTGATAGCCGGATATGAACCGGATTACCTGTTTGCCTTTGATACCATTAAAAATGGAAAAATTATTGTAGAAAAACTGGAATATACCGAAGAAGATGGAAGATGCTGTCCTTCAATAAGGACTAAACATGCCCTAACCATCAAAGGAAGTAAAGTATATTAAATGAAGCTAACCTCTTAAAAATCTGAGATATTCGAGTTTTTAAGAGGTTTTTCTATTTTCCAAAATATTTTTACCCCATTCATTGATATTATCCAACAATGGAATGAATGAAGTGCCCAGCTCTGATAAGCTATACACTGTTTTTACAGGAGGTTTTATTCCGAAAACAGTTCTGGTAATCAACCCATCTCTTTCCAACTGCCTCAACTGAAGACTTAGCGTTGTTTCAGTGATAAAGGAAAGGTCTTTTTTGAGTTCCCCAAACCGCTTGTCTCCGTTTTTTAAGTGACAAAGAATTACCCCTTTCCATCTTCCGCCAATAAGGTCCATGACAAAGCTTACCGCACAGGGATAAGATTTTTGGTCAACATTGATATAGGAAGTCTCACATTCTTTTTCCATCTTTTTTATAGTATCTAAATTGATAGTTATTTTATTCTAAGGCTGAGGAATCTATTTTTACACAATAATAGACATAAAACAGGAAATAATAAAATGTATCAATTAGCACAGATTAACGTGGCCAGAATGATTGGGATGAATATTGAAGACCCGGTAATGAAAGAATTTGTAGAGCATTTTGATTCAGTGAATCAACTGGCGGAAGAGAGCAATGGTTTTGTATGGAGATTAAAGGATGAAGATAATAATGCCACAGGTTTTAATCCGTTTAATGATGAGCAGGTGATCATCAATCTCTCTGTATGGAAAGATAAAGAATCATTAGAATACTTTACTTATAAGACTTTTCATGTGGATTTTTTACGAAGAAGAAAAGAATGGTTTCAAAAATATGGGAAAGCGTATTATGTACTGTGGTGGATTAAAGATCATCAATATCCAAGTATAGAAGAAGCGTTGGAAAGATTAGAATATCTCCAGAAGAATGGTCCTTCGGAATATGCTTTCAGTTTTCAAACTGCATTTCAGAAGCCGGAATTAAATTTTTAAGGCTAAAAATCTAAATTTTGTATCTTGTCTGTTCATTACCAAATATAAAATTTTAATATAATATATAATCTCCCATGAAAAGCATTCTGATTGTACTACTTGGTCTTCTGTTTTCGGTCTCCATCTACGGGCATAAAAATAGGTCTGATGATGAAATTTCTGCCCAGGATAAGATTCTTTTACAAAAATTCTGGAGAGATTTTACAGATGCTGTGACCAGAAATGATAAGGAAAAAATAAAAACACTCTGTGAATTTCCTTTCTATTGCAGACCTTGTCTTAATTATACAGAATATAAAAACAGTAACCCTGTCACAGTGAAAGTAACCAAGGAATTATATCATAAAAAACATTATAAAGTCTTTTTTGAAAAAGAGCTAAAAGCTGAAGTTAAAAAACATCGGAAATTTAATGTACAGTTTTTTCATCCTTATTTTAATAAAGAAGTGAATATACACGGAATTTCTTTTTTATATACGCTGGTTCCGCCTTCAAAAACTAGAGAGGGTACTCAGGGAATGATTACCCTGGTGAAAAAAGCGGGAAAATTTAAAATAACCGGAATTGACATTATTCCATAATTTAATCTAAACCTAAAAAAGAATTGTTAGAAGAAAAATCATAGAAGGAATGATAGCTAAGTTTAAGATGGTTTTGGTGGGTTATTAAAACTCAAAGTAACTTCTAGCTTCCCGCATTAAAACAAATCATAAACGATGCTGATGGGGCCATGGCTTTCCTTTCCCTGTTTCGCAAAGTAATTTTAAGCTTCTCAAAAACTGTCCCCAGGTGTAATTACATTCAGCGAACATAGGCGAGTACATATCCCATCCTTTGTGATAGAAAATTAATAAAGTACCGCTGTCATATACTAACTGATCAATTTGGCCTGCCATTTCCGGATGCATTTTGCGTAATGTTTCTTTATCTCCTGATAAAAGATGAAATGAAATATCAGTTCCTATCCACTCATGAGCGCCTGTAATACAATGCCACTGAATTTCTTCAAAAGGAACAAGCTTTACAATTTTCATTTCTTTAAAATAATCCGGACCAAAAGAGAACCGGGCAATGCTACCCACTTCAGTACTGGTTTTGGTATGGGGTGTCCACCACGCAGACAACCCGGATTGACTGGTGATGGCATGATAAACTTTTTCTCTTGATGCACCAATCAGTAAAGAATGATAAATGTTCGACATATTCAATGATGAGTTATAATGGTTTGGTTTTTAATTTAATACTAAAAATACAAAATAAAAATAAACCATAAAAACGAAAACTATTTCTACCATCATTTCAAATTATTAAAGGAACAAATATCAAATGTAATAGTGGCCTAATAAACCGTTTTTTGTACTTTAGTAATGATAAAACTATGCTGCCATGAGAAAAAAGAATTGAAGTCCAATGTTTTTTCTACAACCGAACAATGATATCTATTGTTTTGATATTACCAGCTATAAGACACCGTTGAACATCAAAAAGTAATAAAAATAAAACCACTAAAAATAGTAACAATGAAGTTGACAAAATACTTATCCTTATTCTTTCTGATCGGATTACATCTGGCGTACTATGGACAAAAAAAACAGGTAAATCAACCGTTGCAGATAAAGGCTGAAGTGTTTACTCAAAAAATAATCCATCTGATTACTGAGAAGAATTATACCGCCTTGAACCAATTAACAACTAAAAAGGTGTATTGTTCTCTATGCTTTGATGAAGCACCGGAAAAAAGTTATTTTATGGGAAAAGATCTTTTTTACAATAAACATGTCAGTACTATTTTCAACAAAGAATTATTGGAAAGACTGAATCGTAATGAAACAGAGTTTTCCTATGATGGAGCTGATCCCGGATTTAAAGACAGAGATTATATAGTATTATACACCACTTATCGCCCAAATGAATTTGGTGACGGCCATGAAGGGGCTCAGTTTGTCTTCTGGCTAAAAGAGGAAAAAGGAAACTTTAAGCTTTCTGGAGTAGAAACCATACCTTAACAGATTCAAATGTTGAAAATATTATCATTTTTATGGATAGCTGTCTATATCATGACCGCCTGCAATTGTGCCAAAGGAAAAAATGATGCTTCCAAAAAAGACGATGGTATCATTTCAAAAATATATCACAAAAGTGGCTCTAATGATACAGATACTCTATGGGTTTCACAGAATGACTCTACTGTTTTCAGACAGGAAGAGGTTATGATAAAGCATCCTGACAGTTATCCCAAATTAACAGTACGCTATAATTTGATAAATCCTAAAAATAATGCGTATTATTTCATTTATAATGACAAACAGCAACTGATAGAAGAAGGAAAATATACGGCTCAGTACATGTATGAAGGAATCACTTACAACGATGGTAATTTTTATAATCTCAAGAGCTATTCTTATAAAAAGAACGGGAAGCTGCGAACGAAGCACTATCAGGAAGACGGAAGAAATTTTAAAACCGAGTTTTTCAATAATGATGGACAGTTGACGGAAATAAAATATTTCAATAAGAAATCTTCAGATATAGAAAAAGTGGAGATCTATAAAAAAGGAGAGCTTAAAGAAACCAGAATCTATAAAGGATTTAATAATTATGATACCGTGAAAGCAGGGGAATAGCTTTTATTTTGTTTTCGGATTATATTGCACCTATTTTTAGAATAGTTTGAAGATGTTAATAAGAGTAAATGGATCTGGATTTTAACTTTAATTCGTCCCATTAATGTCTTTTAGGTCTTATGAGATAGTAGAGCTGGTTTTCTTCATCAATTAACAGCATATAGTCTCCGTTTTTAGGCTGGTATACAAAATAAGAAAAAGGATCTTTTACAGCATTATCAGGATGTTCTATGATAACATTCTGTTTGTAATGCAGTACTTTTTTGGGCATCTTGATGGAAAAGTAAGACGTCCCTGTCCATCCCTGACGGCCGGAACTATTTCCGGTTCCCCAGCTTAGGTTTTTTAAGCTCCAGAAAGTATGGGCATTCCATTTTTCTTTTTGAACATGTTCTCTTTTAATAAGTCCTGAAGGTTTATCTACCTCATAGCCGGAATTTCCGTAGTTAATTGATTTTTTATTAGGAGTGTTCTTCGGATAGCCGTGCCAGTCTTTTTCAGCGTAAAAATAATTCCAGACATTATCTTTAAATACAGTCAGTTTATATTTATACTCATTTCCGGGTGATTCGGAATGAATAATGTCATCATACATATAGTCTCTGTTGGCAATGATATCTTCCGTTTCTGCCACGGAAAATATTTTAGCATCATCTAAATTTTTATAATGATAATGTGTAGTGTCACCATCTTTCATCCAGTTGCTGTAGGTGTTCTGATCTACATCTACAATATAATCATTGAAGGTTTGATAATTATGGATACCATTTTCAGTATTGTACTTGTATTGAAGGCTATCTGTTATCTGACCTTTCAGGTTTATTTTATACCATGTATAGGTATTATCCTCGCCTTCTTTTTCAGAATTATGATCTCTTTTGGTAATGATGACAATAGTGCTGTCGTTTTCCTGAATGACAGGTTCGTGGATCCCACGGGACAGTTTAATGATTTCATAGTCATTATCTTTCAGGCTGTCTAGTGTGGGATATGATTTATATTGTTTCGGAAGTTTTTCAGATCTGAGCTTATACCGTTGATAATACATTTCCGAATCAGGCAAAATAATAATGGCAATGGCAGCAATGCTCCAGAGTATAACAGATTTTTTTTTAAAATTAAATTTCATCGTGTTGGTTTTTTAGTCTTTTATGAGGGAAGGCAAAATACGATAAAATAAAGAATCTCGAAAATAAAATGTTGTTTGTATTGATTTATATAAGAGATTTAAAAATAGTTGATTCTATTATCAAATGCTATAATTTTACTTTAATTCTGAAAAGATAGTGATACTTATTTAAAACAATATTTCATGAAATGCCCTATTGATCAGATTAGAACCATCTACCGTAAAAAAAACATACTAAAACCGGGTTTTCCCTGTATTGAGAATTATAAATAATTTTTATATTCACGAAAAATATAAATGAATCATGAAAAAAAAATATCTAAGTGCATTGTTTCTATGTACTACTTTGGGAGTTTCAGCTCAGCAAACAGAGGTCTATTTTAAATACGATGAGGCCGGTAATCAGCGATATCGTGGGCCTGAAGTTAGTTCTAAACAGACAACTGATACTATATCAAAAACAGAATCTCAAACAACTTCTTCATCCCAATCCCTAGCTATAGATGAAAAAGAATTCTGGAAGCAGATCCGTTTATATCCCATTCCGGTTAATGATGTATTAACGATTGATTGGACAGATAAAGTAGACGGCTTAATTGAGTCTGTATCTCTTTACCAGCACAGTACTGTCAACTGGAAGTTCCAACAACAAAACATACCTAGTCTGAATAAACAGCTAAAAATCAACATGACCGGCTATGATTGGGGAGTGTATGTACTACGTTTTACCTTAACGGATGGAAGAATTTTCAGTAAGAACATTACTAAAAGATAATAAAAACACAATTTGAAATCATGAAATATTACAACAAGAAAATAAAATTATTTTCTACTTTTATCTTGTCCTGTATATCCATTTTAGGATTATCGCAGACTTCATCCCCTCAAAAATTTCACGACACCAAAGGAAATATAGAAGTAACCCAGGCGGGACAGCTTCAATATACATTACCTATTGATCTTCCTCCCGGAGTAAAAAATACAGCACCCAATATGAGCCTTGTTTATGTGAGCGGGGCCGGCAACGGACTGGCAGGTTATGGATGGAATATTTCGGGAATTACATCAATCTCGAGAGTTGGGAAAAATTTGGAGAAAGATGGCGTTAAAAAAGCTGTAAAGCTCGATTATTATGACCACTTCAGCTTTAACGGACAGCGTTTAATTTTGAAATCAGGTGAATACGGTAAAGATGGGGCAGAGTATGTGACTGAAAAATATTCGAATATAAAGATAAAATCATTTGGGACTCTGATCGGACAGATACAGGGGCCCTTTTATTGGGAAGTTACTTTTGAAGACGGCTCCCAGGCCTGGTTTGGAGAAACGTCTGCTGAATCGGCAACGGCACGAACTTTTATTGATTATAATATTGTAAAGTCAAAAGATGCAAATGGTAATACCGTTAAATACAACTATCAGCTAGAGGACAATGTTGCTGTTATCAAAAGTGTTGAATGGGGCGGAAATGAGGATCAGAATACGCCACATTTTAATAAGATTGAATTTACTTATACTACAAGACCGATACCTGAGACTGCCTATGTTGCAGGAATGCTCTTTTCACAGTCCAAGCTGCTAGCATCTATTACCATATCGACAAACAGCCAGCAGTACAAAAAGTATAATGTTTCTTATAAAAAAGACCTTCAGGAAACAGGCTACAGGTATCTGGATAAAATAACAATTTTAAACGGCAAAAATGAAGAAGCCAATCCTGTGACTTTCACTTATGAAAAATCAATGGATCTTCCCAATCCCAATATAAGAACATGGGAAACCAGTTCTTCATTAAGGCCTAAGGAAGGGGAAGACCTTGTAGGCGATTTTGATGGTGATGGTAATCTTGATTTATTAAGATATCATTCTGCAACATCACAGACCATACAACAGATCGGTTTATACCTGTACAGTAACCTCTATAATGCGAAATATAATGCAATAGTTCCAAGTTATTTAGGAAACATCATTACGCTAACGGATTTTAAGGGTGCCACAGCCGTTAATTTAAAAAAGGGTAACCTGATTCATAACCGGCAGGGATTTGTTACCAATAAATCTGTTACTAATCCTTCTACATCGAAAAAAGATCTGGAGTTATCTTTTTATAGCCTTACAGGGAGTAATCAATTGAATCTGGATTATAAAAAGGTTATTCCCTCTGCAAGTTGGGACCACACTTCCGGAACGAGCCAAAATGGAACAAAAACAGAAGTTAGGGGGTTAACAGGTGTTGATTTCAATGGTGATGGTTTAAGTGAATTGGTTTTAAAGCTTAGTGATAAGGTGTGTAGCTCAATACCTGCAAACAATTCTGACAAACTTCCTTTTGAGTGTAATTATTATATGAGGTACCACGTTATTGACCCTGATGAATCGATCCCGAATAACGAATGGTTTTACCTTTTAAATCTTTATCCTGATTTTGAAAAGAGGGATAAGGATGTATTTACTACTCACAGAGTCGGTGACTTTAACGGAGATGGGATATTTGACTTCCTGAAATTGGATCAGAATAAGAAACCATTCCTTATTACTTTTCAGAAAAACCTTCAGGGAAAGTATACTTCTGAAGTAGCTCCTTATCCAATAAACTCAGTGAACAATCAAAGCTTGCTCGGTCTTTGGGAAGACTGTGTGGTTGGAGATTATAATGGGGATGGTCTTAGTGATATCATGGTACCCAGTTCAGATGATTCGCCTCTTTGGTATCTCTATACTTCAAAAGGGAATGGTTTCATAGATAATACTGTAAATTTTGAGAAACCGAGAAAAAACAGGGTAGTGACTAAGGACCCAAATGATAGAATAGATGTATTGAACCCTAGAACTTATGTTGCCTATGATATTAATAATGATGGAAAAGCAGAACTTATTCGCCTTACTTCGGATAGAATGTATCTGAAAGACCATATTCAGGATAGTAACCAAGGGGTAAGATACCTGAGGGTTCGTGGCACGACGGTAAATGTATTCTCAACTTTTGGAGGTGGGGGAAACCCTCCTGCCAGCGATAGCCAACCTTATCCAAATAATACTATTCTGTATTTAAATTCCAGCAATATTGATGCAGAGCTGGCAGTCAATGAAACTGATAAAGTAGGTCTGTCTGTGGACCAATGGACAGGAGCGATGCTTCGGCAATTTTTATTAGTTTCAATGGTTCCTGCTGTTGGATATGCAGCTGGTGTAGAGCAGCTAATATCCTATCATTCTTATTATGATATTTCTAAAGAAGCCCGTATCCAAAGTATCTCACAAGGAGGGATAACGACGAATATTACGTATAAGCAGTTGGATAGAAGCATAAACCCGGGATTATATGATGTTTCTCAAACAGAAAACTATCCGTATGTTCAGGTTAGCCAATCCGTGGGAATGTACGTTGTTTCGGGTCTTACCCAGTCTACGGCGACGGATAAAAAGGTGAAGCAGGATTTCAGGTATAGAGGGCTTACCTCAAACATCCTTGGAAGAGGAATGATTGGATTCAGAAAAACAGCCCTCAGCTCATGGTACGCAGATGGATTTGAAAATACTAAAGTATGGTCCGGCGTTGAAATTGATCCTACAAATGAAGGTATCCCGATTAAAGAATGGTCAATTAGAACCAATGATGAAACTAAGATATTTCCGGCCGATATTTCTGAAAATAATACCCAGTTATTAAGCTTTAAGTCTACCACCTATCAAGTTGATAAACTCTTGAACGGACAGCTGATAACCACTGTTTCGAATGCTGATAGAGCTAAGGTGGTTACTGTAATTCTTCCTAAAATCAATAAAGGAAAGGACTTTTTAACAGGTATTACCGCTGAAAGTACAATCACTTATGGAGAATATTATCTTCCGGTGCAAAATACTTCGAATATCAATGCTGGATTTTCTTTAAAGACTTCTGCTTATGATTATAATAATAACCCTACAGGAGCAGGTAAAGATTATTATATCGGGCGCTTGAAATCTAAAACGGACGTTGTTCAGGCATATAATGATACCAAATCGGGTAAGGAGGAATATACCTATGAAAATACGAATCTGAAAACGATAAAAAAATGGAACACTGACAATACAGGATATCTTCTGGATACCTTTCAGTACGACGGGTTTGGAAATGTACTTCAAAAAGTGACTGCCAATAGTGTGGATTCCCAGACAGAAACTTCAAAAACCGAATTTGACGCAAAAGGAAGGTTTGTTATAAAGAAGACCGATAATTTGGGTCTGGAGACTCAATTAACTTATAATGATTGGGGGCAGCTCCTTACCCAAACAGATCCGATGGGAAATACTGTAAGTAGCACCTATGATGCATGGGGGAAATTATTGACCTCTAAAACCAATTTAACCGGAATGACGACGTATGCCTATGATAGGGATAGTAATTCCAATACCACTGTAACTCAAAACAAACCGGATGGTGATGTATCAAAAACTTTCACTAACAGATTGGGGCAAGAGTACAAAGTTTCTGCTAAAGCTTCGATGCAGGGACAGTACATTTCCAAAGAAACCCAATATGATATCTTGGGTAGAAAAGTCATAGAATCGGAACCCTATTTTGAAAGGGAAAATGCGAGCCAATGGAATGTGATGGAGTATGACGATTCTGTTTTCCCTGCCAAAGTAAAGGTTACAGCATTTACCGGTATGCGGTCTGAGACTGTTGTTTCAGGTCTTACAACAACTGTTACGGAATTAAGCGGGTATGGAAGGGTCACATCCAAAATCAAGGATGCTTTAGGTAACGTAAAATCTTCCACTGACAAAGGAGGAACAATACAGTTTTCCTATAATGCTTCAGGGGACCAGACGCAAGCGAAATATGCAGAAAATGTTGTGACTACGAAATATGACGCATGGGGGCGAAAGTCTGAATTTAATGATCCGTCAAATGGCATCTATAAATATGAGTATACAGGTTTTGGCCTGCCTAAGAAAACGATAAGTCCGAAAGGAAGTAAAGAATATACTTATAATACTTTAGGGCAGCTAATTTCGCAGAAAGAATTTTCTACGATAGATAACGGACAGACAACCAATAAAACTATTTCTTTTACTTATAATGGAAAAGGACAGATTACTGGCAAATCAGGTACGGTTAAAGGCCAGACCTTTAGCACTGTTTTAACCTATGATCCGCAGGGAAGATTAATTTCCTCAACTGAAAATAGCAATGGAAAAACCTATACTGAAAAAGGGATTACCTTTGATGATAAGGGAAAGGTCGTTTCTTACGAAAAAGAAGTACAGTCTGGCGGAATCTTAACTAAGGTTGCTATAGAAAACATCTACAACGCCTGGAACGGAGAACTCCATCAGATTAAAGACAAGAATTCTGGTAAGATTCTTTGGGAGCTGAAAGACGCAAATGCAAAAGGACAGGTTTTAAAAGCTAAACTAGGGGAATCTGAGATTTACAATAGATATGATCCAACTGGTTTTCTTCAGGAAACTAAACAAGGGGCTTCTCTCCAGCAGCCAATTCTGAATATCCAGTATGCTTTTGATGCGGTCAAAAATGAATTGATGTTCAGAAAAACCATGGGTGATTTTTATATTGAAGAATCTTTTGATTATGATGATAATAACCGTCTTGTTAACTGGACAGATCCGGTAACGGGAATTAAACCCTCTGCAAGCAGGAACCTATATGATGTAAAAGGAAGGATTACAGAAAATGACGCTGTAGGAACAATGAAGTTTGACAATTCTGCGAAAATATATCAGCCCACCGGTATGACCTTAAATTCAGCGGGAACGCAAAACTATAAGGGAGATCTGATTCAGACTATTCTTTATAATGAAAATAATGATCCGGTGTATGTTCATGGAGAAAAGACACGTCTCAACTTTGGGTATGGATTAGGGAATATGAGACAGAGGGTTGATATCGAAAGACTAAAAAGCACAGGGGGAGTTTCTGAGTTAGATAAAAATGGAGACGGGATTTGGGATCCTAATGTACCTCAATGGCAGCTGGCAATCTCTAAGTTTTACAGTGAAGATGGAAGCTTTGAAGTGGTGAGAGATCAGTCTACGGGGCTGGAAAAGCATATTCTGCATATTGAAGGAGGGCCGTATGAATCTAATATCATATATTTGAAGAACTTTGGTGAGACTTCCGGTTCTTATAAGTTTTTGCATAAAGACTATATAGGAAGTGTCCTTGCCATTAGTGATGAAGCCGGAAACAAGCTGGAACAAAGGCATTATGATGCGTGGGGGAATTTTACCCATCTAAAATTAGGTAACGCACCCGTCATTACAGATAAGGCAACTATTCAGGGAAATTATTGGCTTATTGACCGTGGGTATACCGGCCATGAACATTTTATGGAAGTGGGCATTATCCATATGAACGGGAGGTTATATGATCCTTTGCTCAGAAGGTTTTTAAATGCTGATGAAAATATTCAGGATCCTATGAATACCCAGAATTACAATAAGTATGGGTATGTGATGAATAACCCGCTGATGTATAACGATCCTGATGGAGAATTTTTGTGGTGGGCAGCCGGAGCTTTAGTAGGTAGATATTTAAATGGCGTAGCTGCTAATGGTGGAAACTGGAACCCCGGAAAATGGGATTGGGAAAGAACATGGAGTGCAGTTTTGGGAGGTGCTATTGGTGGAGCCGCTGTTTCAGGAGCATTGGGGAATATAGTAAATAATGGCGGTGCCATTAAAAACTTCTTACCAGGAATTGTTTCAGGAGGTTTGAATTCTGCTTTTAGTGGTGGCAATTTTTTGGGTGGTGCTATTGGTGGGTTATCTTATTCTGCTAGTGTATTTACCAACAATATTACTTCTACAAATGGAATTAGTACTAGCTACAAATATATTATTTCTCCAGGATATGAGTATTCAGGAGATGATTGGGAAGGTTTAACAAAAAGCATACTGTTAGGCTATGTTAGATCTAATTTCTGTGAAGATTGTTCTTATGGACAACTACAACAAAAGGCTGGAACTAAGTTTGAAGAAGCATTTCATAGTATAATGAGAATTAAATTATCTAACTTGAATTATACTAGTAATAAAAATAAATTTCAAGGAATGTATAAAGATAGGCCCAGAAATACAATACCTGATGGGGTATTTGATATTGTCGATATGCAATTTGATAGTAGATTTAAGTTCAAGACATATTATGGGGCAGCATTTGCAGAAGTCAAAGCGATGGATGGTACTTTGTATAGCAGTTCAAATCAAGGACAAATTTCCTCAATGCTAAATTATATGGGATTTAGTAATGCAGTACAAAAAGCAGGAAGAGGAAATCTTATGATAGGAACAACTTCAGATACTTATGTTGCGCCTAGCTTATATGAACTTTCTAGTAAAATGAATATCAGTATTATTCATTATAGGGCATATTATAGAATGGTTTCTGGCACAATGCACATCCGGTTTAGTTATAGATGGACAGACACTACGGATTCAGTCATCCTAAAATAAAGTATAATATGAGAACATTATTTTTTTTAATATTAATGGTTAAATTTAATATCATGGGAGCACAGAATAATACAGGTCAGGATTACAAGGCTATCACTTTTGAAGAGTCGAAAAAATATGACTTCAGAAATATGAAGGATCATGAATATTCTGATTATAATGGCGCTACTTCGCTTTATGTTGATGACAACACATTATTTGTATTTCCCAATATAGACAGAGGAAGCTGTTTAATTATATCAAAAGAGAAGTATGAGCAAATGCTTAAAAACAATTCTTATCCTGTTTTACCTGAAAATAATACTCCATATTTTTTGTATAAAGACCTGATGAATAAAGAGGGCTTCACAAAGGAAAATATGATTAGAATTTTAAAGGATATTGGGTTGGATTATAATGAAGAAACTTTCTACAGTGATGCAGAAAAACTGGCGAAAACTTTATCCAAAGAGGATAAGAAGAAACTTTTGGTTCCTGCATTGTATTTTATTGGCGAAGACCTGCATAAGCTTTGTCAAGATGCTGAATGGAGTTTTAATAAAAGATGGTATTTTCATCCGTTTACTGAACCCATCTTATTTTATGAGGATCGGTCATATTCATTTTATGACTTAAATATTTTATTAGAAGAAAAGCTTTTAAAAGGGAAAAATATAACATTTAATAAGATTTATAAAAGAGTTGAAGGATATTATTTGAAGAAAAAGTGGATGTTTGATTAAAATTAAAATATCAAATAAAAGTAATTACTTAAATAATAAAAGCAAAAGCAGGAATTCCTGCTTCTGCTTTTTCCAGATTCACTAAAACCGCTAGGTTCTAGGAGAAATTTTATGTTCTTTAGTGGAAATGTAGCTCAACATGTATATTAATTTACGGATACGAACGATATCAAATTACTAAAATAAATGATGGTAACGAATAGTCAAAAGTATCCCCGCCATGAACATTTTATGGCATGAATGGCAGGTTAGAAGACCCAATACTCAGAAGGTTTTTGAGTACCGACGAAAACATCCAGGATCCTATGAATACCCAGAATTACAATAAGTATGGGTATGTAATGAATAATCCACTGATGTACAATGATCCCAATGGAGAATTTTTGTGGTGGGCAGCCGGAGCCTTAGTTGGGGGATATTTAAATGGTGTAGCTGCGAATGGTGGAAACTGGAACCCTGGGAAATGGGATTGGGAAAGAACATGGAGTGCTGTGCTAGGAGGGGCTATAGGCGGAGCCGCTGTATCAGGTGCATTGGGGAATATAGCCAGCAATGCAGGAGCCATTAAAAATTTCTTACCAGGAATTGTTTCAGGGGGATTAAATTCTGCTTTTAGTGGTGGTAATTTCCTAGGAGGTACTATTGGTGGAATATCATATACAGGTAACGTATTTGAGAATAGAGTTACTTCAACTGATATTTTAAGTAAAAATAACAAATATATAATCTCTCCTGATTATTATGAGAATAGATCATCATTATATGATTTAACGCCACAATTGATGGGAGTTTATGCACATAGAGCAATGGCTAACTATTTTAGTACTACACCTGGATTACAGGAGAATTGGTTTCCAGAAAGAACTCAATCTATGTGGAAATGGGATATTAAATTAAGACCAGATTTGTATTATATGAATAATGGTACTAATTCAGTATGGGAACTGAAGCCAATGAGACATTTTATGGAGTCGTCGCTTTCATTGAAAGGGAAATATCAAAATCAGGTATATGCTGATGCCCTAACAATGCTTAAAAATGAAAAGTTTTATGTGGGATCATCGCAAGGATCCCCTATAGCACCGATACATGGTAAATTGGTAACTGATTTTATAACAGGGTATCAATTTAGTTATACTGTTCCTATGGGGACTGATGGTATGATTTATTATAATTGTATAAACTGCCAAAATCGTCAACGTGATCCAGTAAGACAGCCACAGTCTCAAACAGCTAATCAAATGGGAACGGGTTTAGCTGTAGCCTTAATTGTTTTAAATGTCCTTATCAGATTGATTCCTAATTAATAAATAAATTTATGAACGAATTTGCACATATAGAATTAGACGGGAAAAAGTTTGTAGATGAAACACTTCAATATATTCTTGAAAATCAAAAAAAATGTTTAGAAAGTAGTTTATTTATATGTATCCTAGATCCTAGAATTAAATATGGTGATTTAAATGATCATATTGAATTTCTTAAGGAAAGATTATCACATCTAGAGTTCTTTATTGATTATGATACAGTAAGGTTTGAAAATAAAATGGGGGGGTACCAAGTCTTGGGAACTGATAATTTAGGTAGAACTATTGACAATTCTAGAATATTAACGCCTTTAAAAACTGAAAAAGAGAATTTTTCAAAGGAAGTATTTTGGGCGGATCCCAAAGAGGAAGAATCTTATCAAAAAATATGTCAATTCAATTGTTTTGAAGACAAAATAGTTGATGAAAAAAAACTTTATAATATATTGATAAATAGTCCCTTCTTCAATGTAAAAGGATGGATACTTTATTATCAGAATTTATTAGATTTAAAGTTTGCAGAATTTTCTGAAAAAATTGTTTTTGGAAAAACCATTATAAAATATAAGCCTTTTAAAGGAAAATATTTAATAGGTATAGAAACGGATTATCAATCATGTAAAATTAATTTTAGAAAAGGATCATGGGAAGCCCCAGAATATAGGCTAATTATCTTCGAAAAAAATGGCACAAAAAAAATATATAAAACTGTTGTTTTTGAAAAGTTTATGCACCCATATTTTGATCCTCCAGCATTTTCTTTTTGGTGGTTCTTTGGATCTAAAACAATTAATGATGTCAACGATATTGAAATTGTTATGGATAATGGAACAAGGAAAGATTTTCTAGATAATGGTACTATAAGATTGTATAATACGGATGAGTTTTCAGATGATTATAAGCGCCATGCTTATTTCTATTATGATATGCTGTATCATACTACGAAGGAATATATAAGATTTATAGAAGAATCTTTCAATCCTGAATAGTAATTCTTTCTCAATCAATTATAAAAACAAAAGCGGGACTTTTCCGCTTTTGTTTTCTTAGGAGTTACCTTCAACCTAGCTAGAATGTGTACTGTTTACAGCTATCGGGAGCCTTAGTAGGCCGCTGTATTAGGAGCATTAGGGAATATAGCCAGTAATGCAGGAGCCATTAAAAGTTTTTTAGCCGGAATTGTTTCAGGGGGATTAAATTCTGCATTTAATGGCGGAAACTTCTTAGGAGGTGCAATTGGTGGTATTTCTTATACTGGAAATTTTTCTGGTAACAATGTAACGTCCACAGACGGAATTAATGCCGGATATAAATATATTGTTTCCTCTGAGGAAGAATATTCAGGCGGAGGCTGGGATGACTTGACAAAAAGTATATTACTCAACTATGTTAAGAATAATTTTTGTACAGATTGCTCATATGGAAGATTACAACAAAAAGCAGGAACAAAATTTGAAAACGCTTTCAATGCTATCATGAGCTCGGATTTGGCCTCATTTAATTACATGAGTAATGATGAAAGAATTGCGGGGATGTATAGAAATAGACCAAGAAATACTATCCCTGATGGTGTTTACGATTTAGTGAGAGATGAGATAGAATATAGAAAGGATAATGTTAAAATCGGCCCTTTTAATATCAGAATACCAATTCCAACAGGATTGAACACTACAAGATATTCAGGTGTTCTATATGCAGAAGTAAAAGCTATGGATGGCACATTATATAGCAGTTCCAATCAAGGTCAATTGTCTGCAATGATTACCTCTATGCACACTAATAATGGTGTTAATAGATTTGGTGGTCAATTTTTGATAGGAACGACATCAGATACTGTTATTTCACCTAGTATTATTTCACTGGGAGCGAGTTTTGGCAAAAGTGCAATTAATATTGTTCATATGACCAGCCAATACAGAATTATTTCCGGAGCAATGCAGGTCAGGTTTACCCAAGGATGGGGCAGAGTAACAAGTACCGCTTACATCAAATAATTTGTATTATGAAAAATATAATATTTGTAATTTTAATTTTAAAATTTACTACTATGTTCAGTCAGAAATATGTGACAATAGATAAGAAAGAAGTTTATAATAAATATCCCTTGGAAACTTTACAAAAAATAGAGCGTCAATCAAAATTCAACCTTACTACCGCAACCAAAGTTGGCGATAACCAATATTTACTAGAGGCTATGAAGGGTGAAAAAAGTATTTTAGTTTCTAAAGAAGTATATGAAGAAATGTTTTCTAATAATAATTTTCCATTATTTCCTGAGAATGATACCCCATACTACAGAAATAGGGATTTAATGAATAATGAAGGTTTTACAAAGGAAAATATGTTGAAAATATTAAATGAATTAAATTTTAACTATCATCAAGATACCTTTTATCGGGATGTAGAAAAATTATCAAAAACTCTATTAGAAGACGATAAAAAAAAACTCTTTATTCCCATGTTATATTTTATAGGTGAGGATTTACGTGAACTTTGCCCGAAAGCCAATTGGAATTTTAGCCCCGTTTATTATTTTCAACCTTTTAATGAACCTCGTTTGTTTTATAAAGAAAATTCCTATTCATTTTATGATTTAAACGTATTATTAGAAGAGAAGCTACTCCACAGTAAAAAAATAACATTTAAGAACATTTATAAAAGAGTTGAAGGGTATTATTCGAAGAAGAAATGGATGTTTGATTGACCCTTGAAGTTTTTATTAAGTCTACGCTATCGTCTATTAAATTATCACACTAGAAGCAGGAATTCCTGCTTCTAGTTTCTTAGAATTTACTTTCAACCAACCTAGAATATGCATTGTTTATAGTTATCGGGAGTCTTAGTAGGTGGATATTTAAATGGTGTAGCTGCCAATGGTGGAAACTGGAACCCTGGGAAATGGGATTGGGAAAGAACATGGAGTGCTGTGCTAGGAGGTGCTATTGGGGGAGCCGCTGTTTCAGGAGCGTTGGGGAATATAGCAAGCAATGCAGGAGCCATTAAAAGTTTTTACCAGGAATTGTATCAGGAGGATTAAACTCTGCGTTTAGCGGAGGTAATTTCTTGGGAGGTGCCATTAATGGAATATCATACACAGGAAACTTATTTGATAATAAACTGACTTCTACAGGTAAGGATATAAGTTATAGATATATGAGATCTTCAGATACTGAAAATGGAGTATTTGGAAATTACCTGGGATCAACGAAAACAGATCCATTGAGCGTTGTACTAAGTATTTATGGATTAGATCCCAAAGCTCCGGCAAATATATACAGTCTTAGTATAATTGCATCATTATTTGCACCTAAAGATGCTTGGATTGCAGTTGGTAATAATGATACAATGAATGAATGGGCAAAAGATTATATTAAGTTTAGTATTGATAAAGATGGACTTTATATTGATCCTGCAAATTCTAAAGTCAGAATAAAAGGGATAACTAATCCAGTTACTGGAAAAATAATATTGGCCCCAGGTCTTTTTAATGGAAAGAAAACAAATTATGGGTTAGGTGATGTAGTAATACATGAAGTTGGTCATTTTGAGAATTGGAAGAAAAATATATTGCAGGGTAATCATCCATTGATTCAAGATTTGAATGAAGTTTCATCTTATATGAAAGCAGCAGAATGGACAATAAAACCAGATCCAGGAATAAAAGATTATTTGAATTCAATAGTAGATTATATGTTAAACCTTAGAAGATAATAAAATGAAAAAAATCATATTAATAACAGCCTGTTTTAGTTTTATTTCTTGCTCTACACAAATGAAACTAAATAAGAGCAAAAATATTGATATACTTATAAAAGTACCTGTAGAGCTCATTGCAGATAAGCCAGTAATTTATACCTTTAAAAATAATACTGATCAAACATATATTATTGATCCATATGGTTTTGTGGGGAAATCATATTGGGAATTGAATAATGAGGTATTAAATCCTATAAATTTTTCGAGAGGATATTACTCTAGGGAAGATGAAGACTGCGGAAATGATTTAATTATTTTGAAACCTAAGCAAAAAATTGATACAACTTTAAGTCTAAATTATATGGAAAGAGGCATATATGATTTTTCCAAAGCAGGTAAATATAGTAGAATTGTGGAATCAAAGCATAATAAAGATAATGGTATGCCTTCAAGCTGTAAACAATATATTAATGAATTGGAAATTAAGGGATATCATTTTTTAGAAGATAGTATTGTTGCTAAGATTCCATTTATAAAATAAACGCTTCTATAAATCATTGGTTTATGTCAATGTAAGTTCGTTTTGAAAATATATTTTAAACAAAAGTAGGAGAAATTCTGCTTTTGTTTACTTAAAAAATTATTGCTATTCCTACTTACATAACGATTTGAATAGTGTATTCTAGTTTTAGCTAGATTCAGACCAAAGGATCGTGGAACCCTGGAAAATGGGATTGGGAAAGAACATGAAGTGCTGTGCTAGGAGGTGCTATTGGGGGAGCCGCTGTATCAGGTGCATTGGGGAATATAGCCAGCAATGCAGGAGCCATTAAAAATTTCTTACCAGGAATTGTTTCAGGGGGATTAAATTCTGCTTTTAGTGGTGGTAATTTCTTAGGAGGTGCTATGAGCGGTATTTCTTTATACAGGAAATTTATTTGATAATAGAATGACTTCTGCAAATACGAATGACAAACAATATGCTAGATTAAATCAATTATTTAATTCAGAAACAGCTACAATACTAGGTAAAACATATTGGCTAGATTTTTGGAGAAAAACGGAATAATGCCTTATAATCCTGCTACTGCTACGAGTTTGAATAAAATAATATCATTGTTTTCATCACCTGGGCAATGGGTTAAAGTTGGAGATGCAAGCACTATTGTTGATTTTTCTACAGGATATTTAAATTATTCTGTAAATTCTACTACAAAACTTTTAGAATTATTTATAAATGGTAATTTAGAAAGCATAGCTTGGGGAGTAACGAATCCTATAAATGGTAAAATAATATTAGCACCCCGTTTAATAGATAAAATAGAGCATAACTTTTGGGCAGCCTCGATCGTTATACACGAACAGGATCATTTCTCTAATTTTAAAGCAGGCCTTTATCAAGGTAATAGTTATATTGCCCAAGAACTAAATGAGTTGTCAGCTTATAGAGCTGCTGCCAAATGGACAGGGTTTATGGAGAAACAAGGACTTGTTCATTTACAAAATGTTATTGAATATTTTTTAAAACTATCTGAAATTAAATTTTAATTATGAGAAAAATTATTTTATTACCTTTTTGTTTTTTATTTATTTTTTGTTCGAATCAAATTAAATTGAATAAAGGAAAAGATATTGATATTATTTTTCCGTTAAAACATATTGATACCCAATCAACAGAAGCTACTAAGGAAATTATAAAAAATAACACTAATAATACTTATATTATTGATCCTTTAGGTTTTTATGGAAAATCTTTTGTGTTAGAAAATGGAAAAGTATTAGATCCTTATTTATATTTTAAAAGTGGATATTATTCTAGAAATGATAGATCATGCTACGAAGATTTGATTATTTTAAAACCATTTCAAACAATACATCATTCAATAATCTTCGATAAAAATAATCGAGCAGTTTATAGATATACGAAATCTAATAACTACGAGGAGATTATTAAATCCGTTCACAACAGATATAATGTCACAATTTTAGGTTGTGAATCTTATGTCAAAGTCTTAGAGGCTATAAGGTTTTAGAAGATAGTATAGCAGCTAAAATTCCTTTACAACCTTAATATCTTATTAGAAAAAAGCTTTTAAAAGGTAAAGATATAACATTAATAAGATTTGTAAAAAAAAATTAAGAATACTATCCAAAGAAAAAGTGGTTGTTTGACTAAAATTAATCAATTAAATAATCCACCAAAATGTGGAATTCCTGCTTTTGGCTTTTAAAGTTTTGCTTTAACCAATATTTATAAACGTTCTCTGATGAAGAATTACTATGTTGCAGGCCTCTTGAACCTTAATAGATGGATATTTAAATAACAAATCATGCAACTCAGGGAAATGGAATTTGGAAAAATCATAGAACATGATATTAGGAGTTGCTGTTTCAAATACATTCCGGGAAAATCTTTATTCATGATGTAATTTGATAGTCAAAAATCCATTTTTTGAAGTGAAGAAAATCATAGGTAGAAGTCAGCCTATCAACAAAAGAAAAATACCTACATTCGTATGGCATAAAATAAAATTCAATGAAATATTCAAAGATTATTGTCATCGTTGCGCTATTGCTGTTTCAGCTGGGTGCAGCACAGGAAAAAGCGGATGTTGTATTAAAGAAAGCATCTACTGAAGCGAAAGTGGGTAAGAAAAATGTTTTATTAGTATTTCATGCTTCGTGGTGCAAATGGTGTAAGATGATGGAAAAAAATATGAATCTTCCAGAAACGCAACCTATTTTCGGGAGCAGATTTATCACAGCTTATGTAGATGTTCAGGAAAGAGGAGAGAAGAAATCTCTTGAAAATCCTGGTGGGCAGGAATTGATGAATAAATACAAAGGAGAAAATGCAGGGCTTCCGTTTTGGCTGATTTTAAATCCGGAAGGAAAAGTGCTGGCAGATTCATTTAATGCCAAAGGAGAAAACTTGGGATCACCTTCCACTCCAGAAGAAGTGGCCACTTTTATCGCGAAGCTTGAGAAAGCTTCAAAACTGAAGAAGGAAGAGATTTCGATCATTGAAAAGGTATTTACCAAAAAGTAAAAATTTCTGATTCACAGATCAGAATAAAATCGCCTCAAATACTGTTATTTGAGGCGATTTTTTATCTATTAAAACTTATTTTATAATGATCTTAAAAGTAAAATCATTATTCTTTTTCTTTGCATTGTAAGCCAATTTCTTCTTTATATTTTATTTTCCAAAATAAATCTGGTCCTGCTTCTGCTGCTCATTATAAATAATCTGGAAGCTTACCGGCATATACTGATAAAGAAGTTTCCAATGGGCAATCTTAGCGTGTTTTTTAAAGCTTTCAAAAGACCTTACGAAGATATTTTCAATCATCGTTCTTACATAGGAATTTCCATTTCTGTAAAGTCCGTCCATCAGTTTGATATGATGGGCAATAATGTTGATCTTTGATTCCTGCAGCAGACCTTTCAGATAATTAACCGTCATTTGCATAATTCCTGCAAAGTTATCCTGTACAGACAACTGTATGATTTCATTGCGAAGTCGCGGATAGAAAAATTTTAAGTATTCAACAGCTATTTTTTGATTAATAGTTTGCATTTGTACTTTCATCATAATTAAGAATTTTTCAAACACTTTTTATTGCAGCGAAATGTATACCAAAATTTAAAGACATGCTGCAAAAATAAATACGCCTACAATCACAGCGATGTGAGTGATTAATATCTCTGAATTGTGTCTGTTAGTCGTGTTTTTCCATGTTTTCCAATCGGAAATTCTTCTGATTTTATTTTTCATAATCTATTGATTGTGAGTTATTTTAAATTTTGTTTAATTTAAACACTTTGTAATGAAACAGTCTAAAAATGTAATAAAAGCTTTATATGCCATGACTGTAAATTTGTCTTGAATAGCTGTTTTTCAGGTCCGAAGAAATGTGACTGAAGATCATTTGTCTGTATTCTTTGCTGCAAAACGCTGTAAAATTGTCCAGAGAGTAGATAAAAGTGTTCTCAATGGCATTTTTTAAGAGGATATCTCCATCCATGTACATTTTGTCAATCTTTTGTAAACTTTTGAACAACAGATTACTGTCATTCTGGCGGATCATATTTTTGATACGTTCCGTGAAAGTCCGGATCACACTGTATGAATTGGGGCTTTGGGTTTCATTTAATTCCGTTTCAAAGTCAGGAAACAGCTCATTGATTTCCTGTACAGCTTGTAAATAGTTCATAGTATATAGTGTTAAATATGGTTTTGTTCCAATAGTTTGATGAAAGCTCCAAACATGAAAATGATTAAAAACGCAATAAAGAGAAGATGATAAGGCTTCAGCCATTTAGGAGTTTGCGGTCCTCTGCTTTTTAATCTTCTTAGTTTGTCTATTCTGTTCAATGTTTTCAAGTCCATTTTTGTATGTTTTGAGAATCATGATGCCAATGGTATACCTTTGAAAATGGATTTTATTTAATATGTTGATATGTAATTACTTGTGTGTTTTGTGCTGATGGTTTTAATTGAGAAAAGCATTTCAAAATGATAAGGATTTTATCAAATTGGAAGAAACAGGAATCTTTTAACAGCATTACCTGTTTTTGAGATCAACCACAAAAGTCACAAAAGAATTATAACACTTAAGTTATTTTTAAATGACAAGCTTGATGTATAAGAAGTACACATAAGTTTTGAACATCTACGATTTTCATCTTTTGAATTTATCTTTTAAATTTTCCAATGTAAACTAAATTGGAGTCTTTGTACTTGTCATTCTGAAGAAGGAAGAATCTCAATAACAACTAGAGCAAAGAGATTCTTCATTACACTTCTGAACTACGTTCGCAAACCTTCAGTGTGTATTCAGAATGACAAGTACTAACCTATTAAAGTATCATCAAAGTTTAATCATAAGGAGATTTCTCAAGTGAACTAAAGTGTTTAAAAATAAAACTTTTGTGACTTTTGTGGTTTAAAAATTGAGTACCATCAAACCTGTTTTTTAAGTTTCAGGAAAAGAATAGAATGAATATCTTTGCAGTCCAAATATTCAGAAGATGTTTTCAAAAATTATAGTACACAGAGTCGGAAATAAGATCAACGGAGATTCTCTAACGCTTTCCCAGGAGGAATTGAAGCTGGAGGAAGGAATGGCAGAGATGCTTGAGGATTACTTTTTAGGATCATTCAAATCGGAAGAAACTTTTCATTTTTACAGTGATACCTATCTGGTGAATAACCCGGTTTACAGTGCGGTATCTGAAATTTTTGAGGATAAATCCAAATTTATCTGGGAATCTGAAAATATTGCCAAACACCTTTTCGAAGCGGCTGAGAATCCTAGAGTTCAGAGTGGAGAATTATTTATCGTTCTTTTCGAAGATGAAAGTGACCGTCCTGACAGAGTGGATAAGATTGGAATTTTTAAAACCGAGAAGAGAGAATCTTTCCTTAAAATTAATCCTGCCGAAGAAACATTTGATATTGAAAAAGATCAGGGTATTGGGTTATCTAAGATTGACAAAGCAGCTCTGATATACAATAACGATAAAGATACAGGGTATGTACTTTCCGTGGTTGACAACAACAAAAACGGAGATATGTATTACTGGTTTGAGGATTTCCTAAAGGTAAAGCAGCGTGATGATGAGTATTTCCACACTCAGGAAGCATTGATGGTTTACAAAGATTATATCACCAAACAGCTTCCACAGGAATTTGAGGTTTCTAAAGCAGACCAGGCAGACTTTCTGAACAAATCGATTAACTTCTTTAAAGAAAAACAAGAATTTAAATTAGATGATTTTGCCAGTGAAGTATTGGGAGACGAGCATGTAATCGAGAGTTTTGTTAACTTTAAAACTGATTACGAGCAAGATATGCAGGTGAATATTGCTGAAGAATTCCCCATCAGTGAAGCGGCGGTTAAGAAAACTCAAAGGCACTTTAAAAGTATTATTAAACTTGATAAAAACTTCCATATATATATTCACGGCGACCGGCAGAAAATCGAAACCGGAGAAGATGATAAAGGGAAGTATTACAGATTGTATTTCGAAAAAGAAGTATAACAAAGAGTCCTTTTCATAATAATATCATAACTTTATCACGCACCGCAAAATAACAGTTATGAAATTTATGATCATTTTCTGGACACTTTATATGCTGGTTTTCTGCATACCATTTCCTATCTTCCTGTATATAATGATTGAGGAAGTAAGTACAGAACCGAGAAATTCATTAGCCGTGAGCTATGGATATCTCGGTTTTTCTATTTTTATCTGGATATATGTTCTCTTTTTTCTCATCAATAATCTTATGATGAAGACTTTAAAAGAAAAGAAAACGATCAGCCATATCATGCAAAATGGAATTCCCAGAAATGCTGAAATTATAGACTATAAATTGGTAAAATACAATCCAAAGAACAATATGAATATGATTCATATTGTTCTTTCTTTTCAGAATCTAAGAAATGTACCTATCCGACAGGAAATGATGTTTTATGATACAAAACCACAAGAAAAAAGATTCGAGAAGGGGAAAGCGGTCAAAGTTCTTTTAAATCCTTTACCATCCAAAGAACCTTATTTTATTTTAAGGGGTATGCAGACTAAATTTAAAATCAATAATCTGACGATACGACTTGTATTTATTGCATTTATGATTGTTTATATAATAGGGCTTTATAGCTATTTTTATAGTAGGGAATCTTTTGATTTTGGGTGGAGGTTTCTGACTTTTGTGCATCCCATTATTCTCAGTGGTGTTATATTCTTAGTTACGGTCTTGATAGTCAGTTATATTGTTGGGAAATTTGTGAAAAATAAAAAAGATGAACAAATTCTTTTTGCCGGAAGAGATGCTGAGGCACAGCTTATCAGTGTGAATCAAACAGGCTTAACAGTGAATGACCAACCACAGCTTATATTTCAGGTCAGTTTTAAAGATTTTAGAGGAAATGACCACATTGCCGTTTATAAAAAGGTTGTGAGTCTCTTAAATCTTTCCTCTGTACCCAAATCAGGAACTATAGAGATTATATATGATGAAAATGACCCAAAGAAAATCATGATTCCGAAGATATTTTAAAAGGTAGGAAGCTGGAAGTTACTTTCGGTTTGGTAATTATATACAATTTTATACTGGTGCTGATATTTTTTTACTATGACTCTGTCATTCTGAATGAAACAACGTGAAATGAAGAATCTCTTTATTGTAACAGGTATTGAGATTCTTCCTTCGTCAGAATGACAGTAGTGTTAAATTATATTAGTAACCTTAAGTTATTATTGTTATTATTGATCAATGGAGACAATTAATTCTACATTCAATAAAAAGATAATTGGTTATGTTTTATGACCTTCATGGCTTTCATCTTTCAATCTAGCTAAATCCGAAATATTGATTCCGAACTGACGTTATTTACTATCTTTACTTTCTAACTTGATCTTATGAAAACAACTATCATCGATTTATCCAAACCTATTCAATATAACGCTGGAGATCCATGGTTTATGAGAGTGAAAATAAAACATAAAGCGCATAGAAAATCCCATTGGCTGATCCGTCTGGCATTAAATCTTCCCTTCAGACTTTTTCCTAAAAACTGGACTGGTTGGGCTGATGATACGATCAAAAATATGGGACTCCATGCGACAACCCATATTGATGCACCATGGCATTACGGTCCTGAGGTAGAAGGAAAACCTGCTAAAACAATCGATCAGATTCCATTAGAATGGTGTTACGGAGACGGTATTGTTATTGATTGCAGCCATAAAGAAGACTTTATAGCCATCACTATAGAGGATTTGAAAAGAGATTTAGATAAAAACGGAATTACCATTCAGGAAGGAAATATAGTTTTGATCAGAACTGGCCGGGATCAGCTGATGGGAAGTCCTGATTTTGTAGAAAAAGGAACCGGAATGAGCAAAGAAGCTACTGAATGGCTGATTGATCAAGGAGTAAAAGTAATGGGAATCGATCAATGGGGATGGGATTTACCATTAAAATTTATGGCTAAAAAAGCAAAAGAGCTCAATGATCCGGAATATTTCTGGGAAGGTCACCGGGTAGGAATAGAAAAAGAATATTTACATATAGAACAGCTAACTAACCTTAAAGCATTACCTTCTTCGGGTTTCAGAGTCTGTGTATTTCCATTAAAGATTGTAGGAGGTTCTGCGGCTCCGGCAAGAGTAGTGGCCATGATAAACGAGTAAAAGATGCGGGGTAGGCTTGGAAAGTAAAAAGGTAGATTCACTATTTTATATGTTGAAATTGTCGAGGGTTTACAAAACCACATAGATTTCTATGTGGTTAATCATAAAGTCTTTATACTAAACTATTTCTTTTTAAAGAATAAAGCTCTGTTATATTCAAAATTCATTCTGGCAATATTCAGTACAGAGATACCTTGCGGACATTCTACTTCACAAGCTTCCGTATTGGAACAGTGCCCAAATAATTCAGTATCCATCTGGAAAACCATATCCAAAACACGCTTGCTTCTTTCTTCTTTGCCTTGAGGCAATAATGCCATGTGAGCTATTTTTGCAGAAGTAAACAAAGCGGCACTTCCGTTTTTACAGGTTGCCACACAGGCACCACATCCGATGCAGGCAGCAGAATCAAAAGCCTCTTCAGCAACCTGATGCGTTACCGGAATAGCAGTCGCATCCGGAGCCTGGCCGGTATTTATTGATACGAAACCACCGGAAGAAATAATTCTGTCAAAAGCAGAACGGTCTACTTTTAAATCTTTTTTTACAGGAAAAGCTTCTGCACGAAAAGGTTCTATCAGAATTGTTTCCCCATCTTTAAAAGAACGCAGGTGAAGCTGGCAGGTCGTTGTATTTTTTAAAGGGCCATGTGCAATACCGTTAATCATCATTCCACATTGTCCGCAGATTCCTTCACGACAGTCGTGGTCAAATTCTACTGGTTCATCTCCTTCGGTAATCAGTTTTTCGTTTAATGTATCTAACATTTCAAGGAAAGACATGTGAGAATTTAATCCTTTAAGGTCATAGCTGACCAGTTTTCCCTCACTTTTTCTGTCTTTCTGTCTCCATATCTTAAGGTGTAAATCCATAATTTTTGTTTTTTATTTGTAACTTCTTACCGTTGGCTGTATTTCTTCGAAGGTTAATGGTTCTTTAACCAGTTCAGGTTCTCCATTTTCACCTGTCCATGCCCATGCTGAGATGAATTGATATTCTGCATCATTTCTCATTGCTTCTCCATCCGGAGTTTGGTATTCTTCACGGAAGTGAGCTCCACAGGATTCATTACGGGTTAAAGCATCATAACACATCAGCTCTCCGATTTCAAAATAATCAGCAACACGACCTGCTTTTTCCAGTTCAGCATTCATCTTATCCCCTTGTCCGGAAACCCTTACGTCTTTATAGAACTCCTGTTTTAGTTTTCTGATCTCCTGAATAGCATATTTAAGCCCTTCCTCGTTTCTTGCCAGTCCGCAATAATTGTACAGCAACTTTCCTAATGTTTTATGGAAGTAGTCAACAGTTTTGGTTCCTTTGATATTCATTAAATCTTGAATCTGATTTTTAACAGCATTTTCAGCCTGTTCAAACTCTGGAGCATCCGGTGAAATTTTCCCGGTATGAATTTCATCTGCTAAATAATTTGCAATAGTATAAGGAGCGATAAAATATCCGTCTACAGAAGCCTGTAAGAGAGAGTTTGCTCCCAATCTGTTGGCTCCATGATCTGCAAAATTAGCTTCTCCCAATGCAAATAGTCCCGGAACAGTGGTCATCAGTTCATAATCTACCCAAAGACCTCCCATGGAGAAGTGAGCAGAAGGAGAGATCATCATTGGTTCTTTATAAGCATCATATCCTGTAATCTTAAGATACATGTCGAATAAATTTCCGTATTTCTCTTTGATCTTATCTTTTCCTTGTTCTTTAATCGCCTTGGAAAAATCCAGGTACACTGCATTTTTCAAGGGACCAATTCCGAATCCGGCATCAATTCTTTCTTTGGCAGCACGGGACGAAATATCTCTTGGAGCCAGGTTTCCAAATGCAGGATATCTTCTTTCCAGATAATAGTCTCTTTCATTTTCAGGAATGTCATTCGGGAGTCTGTTTTCATCTTCTTTTAAAGGAACCCAGATTCTTCCGTCATTACGCAATGATTCAGACATTAATGTTAATTTAGACTGATAATCTCCGGATTGCGGAAGGGAAGTAGGGTGTACCTGAATCCAGCTCGGCGAAGCCATTAAAGCTCCTTTTTTATGTGCTCTCCAGATCGCAGAACCATTACATCCCATAGCTAATGTAGACAGGTAATAAATCTTTCCATAGCCTCCGGTTGCTAATATTACAGCATGGGCTGCATGTCTTTCAATTTCTCCGGTATCTAAATTTCTTACGATAATTCCTCTTGCTTTCCCATCAATCGTAACCAAATCAAGCATTTCATGTCTTGAAAACAATTGTACAGAACCTTTTCCAACCTGTCTCATCAAAGCCTGATACGCTCCCAGAAGCAACTGTTGTCCGGTCTGTCCTCTGGCATAGAAAGTACGGCTTACCTGGACCCCACCAAAAGAACGGTTATTAAGGTACCCTCCATATTCACGACCAAAAGGAACGCCTTGTGCTACAGCCTGATCGATAAGGTTTAAAGAACATTCTGCCATTCGGTACACATTGGCTTCACGTGCCCTGAAGTCGCCACCTTTCAAAGTATCAACGAACATTCTGTACACACTGTCACCATCATTTTTATAATTTTTAGCAGCATTTACTCCACCTTGAGCCGCTACAGAGTGTGCTCTTCTCGGACTGTCCTGAAAACAAAATGCCTTCACATTATATCCCATCTCTCCTAAAGAGGCAGCGATAGAGCTTCCGGCAAGACCTGTTCCTACAACAATCACATCAAGCTTTTTACGGTTGGCCGGATTGACAAGCTTGGCTTTCTTTTTATAATATGCCCATTTTTGTTCCAATGGGCCTTGTGGTATTTTTGAATCTAAAATCATGATGAGGTCTTTTTAATGATAAGTAAAGAATACATAAACAGGCATAAGGGCAAAACCTAAACTTATAATGACAGAGTAGGCTGTTCCAATAATTTTAACCCATTTCACAAATTTAGGATGGTACAATCCAAGAGTTCTTACGGAGCTGTATAATCCGTGGATCAGATGATAACATAAGGCAATCATAGAAAGAACATAAATCACCACGTACCACCACTCTTTAAACACTGTTACGACCAAAATATATAAGTCCTTATTTCCATTCTCATCCAATGGTGGGTTTCCGAATTTATAGACATACCAGAAATTTTGGAAATGAATGACCAGAAAGATCAGGATTAATGTTCCCAGAATTCCCATATTTCTGGATGCCCATTTGCTGGCTCTTCTACGTCTGTCGTTCTGATAATCACCACCGGATTTTTTGTTTTTCAGAGTAATCATCAATCCGTCTAGGGCATGCAGAATAATACTGGCATACAATACATAAGAAACTATTTTGATGATGATATTTCCTGATAAAAAATGAGAATAGGCATTAAATTGCAGATGGGCTTGTTCCTGGGGGAGAAAAAGCTGAAGATTTCCGAGGAAATGAATCAACAGGAAGAATCCCAAAAAGAGTCCTGTAAGGCACATCAGCATTTTTCTTGACAATGTTGATAACATATATTTGATTTAATAATTAATAATATCCTAAAACTTTCATCCATAAGCCTCCTACAACCATGTAGATGATTAAGAGCACGATTCCTATTTCAAGGCCACGAAGCCACCAGACTTTCAGATCAACATATCCGCTGCCGAAGAATACGGGAGCAGGTCCGTGCCCGTAATGAGTAAGCACTCCATAAATTGATCCCATGAAACCTAGCATCATTGCTAATAACATCGGAGGAATGCCTAAAGAAACCCCTACACCCAATAAGGCTGCATACATAGCCGCTACGTGAGCTGTAGCACTTGCGAAAATATAATGACTGAAGAAATAGACGACAATAATAACCGGGAAGGCTACCTGCCAGCTTAAGCCTCCGATTTGAACTTTGATAAGGTTACTGAACCAGCCAATGAAGCCCAATTCATTCAAAGAACTTGCCATCATGACCAAAACAGCAAACCAAACGATGGTATCCCATGCTCCTTTTTCACCTTTTACATCTTCCCAAGTTAATACTGAGGTTAATAGCAATAAAGTTAATCCGATAAAGGCTGTAGTTGTTGCATCAATAGAAAGTGCACCACCAAAAATCCAAAGGAATAAAAGGATAAAGAAAGCCAATAGCATCAACCATTCATTTCTGGAAATAGGTCCCATTTCTTTTAATTTCTGAGCGGCCATTTTCGGGGCATCACCTGTTTTTTTCAATTCAGGTGGATACAATTTATACAATACCAAAGGAACAACGAAGAACGCTACTAAACCGGGTAGAAAACCAGCCGCTGCCCAAGACATCCATGTGATATCAATTCCAAGGTTGGCGGCAAATTTCTGGCACATAGGGTTACTTGCTGTTCCGGTTAAGAACATAGAAGAAGCGATGAGGTTCATATAGTAACTGTTCAATGTTAAAAATGAACCCAATTTTCTATGAGTTTCGGGTTTTTCAGGAACGGAATCAAAGCTTATGGCCATAGATTTCATGATGGGGTAAATAATTCCCCCTCCTCTTGCCGTATTACTAGGGATAGCAGGAGCCAGACAAACGTCTGCAAGTCCTAATCCATAAGCCAGCCCTAATGAACTTTTACCGAAAACCCTGATGAATAAAAAGGCAATACGGTTTCCAAGTCCTGTTTTAATAAATCCTCTGGCAATAAAAAATGAAATCCCGATCAGCCAGATCACTTTATCTCCAAATCCGGAAAGTGCTTTGGTAATAGATTTTCCCGCGTCTCCGGGAGCCACTACTTGTGTAAGCGCTGTAAATCCTATGGCCATCATACACATGGTTCCCATAGGAGCTGCTTTTAAAATAATTCCTAAAATGGTTGCGGCAAAGATGGCAAACAAATGCCATGCATTCTGGGCAACTCCCTCAGGTGCCGGAATGAACCAGATGATTAACGCAACGACAAATGTGATCGCAACGTTTTTAATATTAATTTCTTTCATAATACTCACTATTTAATCTGTTAAAATCTACTTTGTACCTGAACGATGAATAGATTATTGTTGTATTGATTGGTGTTTTCTACCTGATATTTGTAGCGGTCAAATTGTACTCCCAGTTGAATTCTGGCCCCATAATTTTTCAGAAATTCTAATCCTACCATTGGTGTGATGGTTTGTCTGGGGTTGGATTCCATTCTAAAATTGGTGTCTAGGTATTCATATCGGCAAGACAATTCAAAAGCACTGAGATTTTTGTGATTGATTTCATATCTCAGATTTGGAAGGAAATAGACCCCTCGAACCAGATACTGGTCCGGATTATCAGGTCTTATTTCAGGAGCGATAGAATTGTATAGAACGTGATTGGTGGCCTGTTTGGCTTCCAGTTGCATATCAAGACTCCATTTGGGATCAAAATGAATCATTGAGCTGAGATCAACCCCTACAGCATATACTTTTTTGCTGAAAACTTCACCAATCCCTCCGTTTAAACCAACATTGAAACTGTATTTCTTGGATAATCCGAAAAGTAAACGGGTAGAATATTGTTTTCCGTTGTCATTATCATTGATTTGGTTTTTTCCGTTTCCATTCACTACAGAGACCGCATATTGGAGGGGAATTTCTCCTAATTTTACTTGTCCTGTGGCAGAAAGCCCTATCTGGAAACTCGTCCAGCCCAGTTTCCCAAATTCGGAATACTGATTAGACCAGTCCAGGGATTTAATAATATCGATAGGATAAGTCTCCTCAATACCAAACCAGGGTCTAAACTGGCCCACAGTGAATGCCAACTTGGGACTGAAGGTATATTTCAGATAAGCATTTTCAAGAACTCTGCTTTTAGGATCGTTTTTAAAGTCGGCAAGGTTGGCCAATGCAACAACTTCAGTACGCTTACTGATTTGTGCCCGTACCTGAATCCTCATGTATTTCAGCATGAAATTATTGCTGGTTCCTGATCCGTCAGAATGATGAAGTCCGTTGACGTCAACATCCTTGCTCATTCCTACCAGATAACGTGCCTGAAAAAGTCCTTTGATCTGAAGCTGAGGATATTTTACATGATCTTCTTCTTGTGGTTGGGGGGTGGTCTGTAGAGAGTCTTGTATTTGTGCATTTGCTGAAAACCAGCCCATGAGTATACACAGAATCAAGCTTCTCTTTTTTAATGAAAAAAAGGCCATATCTATTTGTTTAATTTTTGCTTTTTTGAATTTTTAATAAGCATAAAAGTTCCTGTCTCTGTCCTTGAAAAGCTGAGGTAATGCACTGAGCGTGCCCATGAATGATTACTAAACCCTTCCGTTACATCTCCGATGTATACTTTTCCAGAGGAAGGAATGATCATTTACCTCATCCTGAATGTAATCATTCATTATGTACAGAGACTCAGGTGCTTCTAACCTATTCTTATATAAAGAAACACTTAAGTCCAAATCTTTACTTTTAAACCTGAATTTTTTATTCTAAGCCTAAAAATCTGAAAGATGGAGTTTCTTTGAAACTAGTGTTCGATTTACCGTGATAAGTTTGATAGTTGCTTAGATCAAGCTTCATTACCTTCCCTTTTGCGCTTAGGTCAAAATCTTTAAGATCTACCCAGAATGTGTTGGGGGTAAAAACAGTTTCAAAATAATACACCAGATTTTTCTGATCCGAAACAGAGCGCCATCTTGTAGAAGAAATATTGGGCTCGGTAGGAGAAGAAATACCGTAAGGGACAGAACAGTTTCTGATCACACTAAACACGCTGGCCACAGCAGTACGGGTATCGGCAGTTTTTGGAATTGCATCAATATAATAAGAAGCTCTTACAAATCGGTCTGCAGCGCGATTGGTTCCCGGAAGCATGACAGTTCCCGGTATCCCTTTCCAGTAATTATTAAGTGCAAGTTGTTCGTCAAAAATAGGAGAGTTAGTCATTACTGTGTAAGAAGGATCATGATGAATAACCAGTTTTCCGTTAATATATTCAAATACAGCACTATCTCCTGAAGCATCAGAAAGAGAAAGATGAATGGTGGTAAACCTTTCCGTTCCTGGAATATAGTCACTTACGACAACGAAGGGTTCTTTTCTTGAAAATTCTACGGCTTCTTTTACCGTTGAGAAATTATCAAGATAATATTGGGCCCATAAAGAAATAGCCAGTCCCTTTTTACTTCCTTTAGGATCAAATTTTGGGTATTGAGATTCCCCCAGCCATAATAAGTTCGCTACCAATCCTTTTTCATTCATTCCATCTGAAGAAGCAATATCCCAGCTAGAGCTGATGATGCTTCCGTATTTTGAGCTCCATTTTACAGATTTAGGACCAGTTTGACCATTACGGTCTATTCCTTTTGGAAAAACCCAAAGATTGGCTGGAATTTCATCACGCCAATCCATAGAACGGGCGGTAAGAATAGTATTTTGCGGACCTTTGTACACCACGCGGGTGCACGCTTCTGATGGATTCCATAATCCTACTGAAAGGACAAGAGAAAATAAAATTAATGGGAACTTTTTCATAATAGTATTATTTGAATTTAAATTTTATATTGAATTTGTTGTGAATAATTCAATGTATTTTGATCATATTCATTATTTGGTGATATAAATTTAGCAAAATTTAGTTAAATAACATAATTAATTTAACTGATAAGCTGCATTTCATGTTATGAATCATGCTTTAAGGAATGTTAATTTCATTATTGGGAAATTTTTCGTATATTTTAGAAATGTCGTAGTGAAATCAGGCGAAAAACAATAATTGTTCAATACAGATAATTGCTGGTTTTTTATTGTGTGATACCACATGAACAGGGTGAAAATTAAATACCACATCACCAAAATCAGTTAAAAAAAAGCCTTATATTTGATAGATAGACTGAAAGAGATATGAATTTTGTAGAATGTCACGAAGAACCTATCCATATTCCAGGCTCTATACAAAGTTTTGGTTATTTGATTGGTATTGATGCAGTATCTCATTCCATTACTTTTTTAAGCCAGAACCTATCGGATATTTTTAAAATCAGAAGCTTGAATGAGCTATTTGAGAGAAAGCTTACGGATTTCCCAGAAAGTTTTGAGAATATTATAGAGTCAGATATTTATACTTCACTGGATCGTTTTACCAGACGGGAAAATGAAACGTATTTTGATAAGATCATTATAGGTGAAAAAGAATACCACTTTTCTGTTTTCAGAAGTGGCGGGTCTATTTTCCTGGAATTTGAAGAAGTTCTAATTAATCCAGATAAACGGATTTCCAATAAATATGATAATTTTTATGTTATTGATGATGAACAGGAACTTTGGAACCATCTTCTAGAAACTCTTTCTAAGGTGGTAAATTATGACCGTACAATGGTGTATAAATTTATGATGGATGGTTCCGGAAAAGTAATTGCCGAGAAGAAAAATGAAGAGATGGAAAGCTTTCTGGGACTTCATTATCCAGAATCTGATATTCCGAAACAGGCTAGGGAACTCTATCTTAAAAAAAGAAAAAGAATCTTCAGCAATGTATATGTTGATACAGTCCCGATCTTGAGTAAAACAAATAACAATATTGATCTTAGTTTTTCTGCATCACGGGCAATGTCTCCTGTTCATGGGCAATATCTTAAGAATTCAGGAGTTTCTTCCAGTTTCAGTATATCGATTATTATTGATAATCACCTTTGGGGGCTGGTAACCTGTCAGAATGTACAACCTAAACATATTGATCTTGAAGATAGGGTTCAGGCTGGCATTTTTACGGCCTTGGCATCTAATGCTTATTCCTCTTTTAAATCAAAAAATGAACTGAATTATCGTCTTGAACTGAATGAAAGAATTTCTGATCTTAAAGCGGAATTTTTAAAACATAATCATTTATTTGATTCTCTGTGGGAAAATAAAGTTGAAATGATGAATCTGCCGGAAGCGGATGGTTTTGCCATTATATCTGATGAAAACATAGTTACTGAAGGAGATGTTCCGGCTATGGATTGTATTAGCAGAATTGTACACTGGGCATTGGAAAATACGAGTGATAGAATTTACGTTAACCGTAGTTTTCTTAGAAATCATGGTGCAGAACTCGAATTATCAGAAAATGCAGCCGGAATTATCATTTATTTTATTGAGAGAGATAAAAATGAAATGCTGATCTGGTTCCGTAAAGAATTTAATGAGCATATTGACTGGGCAGGAAATCCGGAAAAGAAATTAGGTGTGTTTTCTCAAAATGGAGAAGACAGACAGATGATTTCTCCAAGAACTTCATTCCGCATTTTTACTGAAAATATTAAAGGCCATTCCAAAAGATGGAATTCAAGAAATGTGAGTGCGGTACAAGCTGTAAGGGATCTTATTTTAGAAACTTCTCATAAGAATTATAATGCCATTAAAAGGCTTAATGATGAGCTTAAAAAAGTGAACGAAGAACTTGATAGTTTTTCCTATACGATTTCTCACGACCTGGGAACTCCTTTAACAGTTATGAAACTGAATGCACAAATGCTGTTAGGAAATCTCACGGATGGTTCTGAAAAGAGCAAAACTAAAATTAATACAATCATTGAGGAGATCGACAGCATGGCTGAAATGATGCAGGATGTCTTGCAGCTCAGCAGGGCCAAACACAGTGAGATACAGCTGGAAAGTCTCAAAACCACTACTACGATTCAAAAGATCTCAGATAATGCCAGGATGACTTATGGAAGCCCGAGAAGTGAGATTATTATTAAAGAATGCCCTGATGTTTTGGCTGATAAGACATTACTTCATCAGGTATTTCTGAATATTATCAATAATGCGGTCAAATATTCATCTCATAAAGATCAGCCTAAAGTGGAAATTGAGGGAACGGAAGACGGACAAACTATTGTTTACAGAATTTCAGACAACGGAATTGGGATTCCTGAGGGGGAAAAGCATAAGATGTTTAAGATCTTCAACCGGATGGATAATGCGAAGAAATTCAAGGGAAATGGAGTAGGATTATCCATTGTACACCGTATTATGAAAAGGATAGGCGGAAATATAGATTATGAGAGCAACAAAGAAGGAACTTCATTTATTTTAACGTTTAAAAAGCCTTACATTTGAGAAACTTTTAAAACGTAATTATGGTATCAGAATATCTTAAGCAAAATACAGCAGACTATCACGACGCAGCCGAGAAACTTTTTAATTCTGAAAAAATTTTTAATAAAACCTTCACTTTAGAAGATTATAAAAAGATTATCCATACCAATTATCTGATGCTTCTTCATAGTGAAGATAAAATATTCAGCAGCCTTTCCGAAAAGTATGCGGATAAACTTCAGCTTGCTAAAAGAAAAAAGCTTCCACTTATTGAAAAGGACCTTGAAAGCCTTTCTTTGGAAAATCAGTTGGCCTCTCACGATCTTGAATTTGAGAATGAACATGAAGCTTTGGGAGCAATGTATGTGATTGAAGGTTCTACATTGGGTGGAAATGTAATTGCTAAACAACTTTCTAAAACGGAAGGTTTTGATGCGGTGACTTTTAACTTCTTCGGATGTTATCAGGAGAATACAGGACCTATGTGGAAGAACTTTAAAGAGGTTTTGGATACTGAAGTGGCAGAAGAAAAGTATGGAGAAGTACTATCTGGCGCAAAAAAGCTGTACTCATTTTTACTGAACGTCAACTAATTCCTTTTAATTCGAATAAATTTCCTGAAAAATTGCGCATTTTTTCAGGATTTATTAAATTTGGGAAGTTTCAAATTTAAATAGTAACTCAACAAATAAATAATTAAAAAAGTAACAATATGAAAGTAACTGTAGTAGGTGCAGGCGCTGTAGGAGCAAGCTGTGCAGAATACATCGCAATGAAGAACTTCTGTTCAGAAGTAGTTTTGGTAGATATTAAAGAAGGGTTTGCTGAAGGTAAAGCAATGGATTTGATGCAAACAGCATCACTTAATGGATTCGATACAAAAATTACCGGAACAACAGGAGATTACAGTAAAACTGCAGGTTCTCATGTAGCAGTAATCACTTCAGGGATTCCAAGGAAACCTGGAATGACAAGAGAAGAATTGATAGGTATCAACGCAGGTATCGTGAAAGAAGTTACTGAAAACTTAGTAAAACATTCTCCGGAAGTAATCATTATTGTGGTTTCTAACCCAATGGATACTATGGCTTATTTAGTACACAAAACTTCAGGTCTTCCTAAGCACAAAATCATCGGAATGGGTGGTGCATTAGACTCTGCAAGATTCAAATACAGATTAGCTGAAGCATTAGAAGCTCCAATTTCTGATGTTGACGGTATGGTAATCGCTGCTCACAGTGATACAGGAATGCTTCCATTATTGAGCAAAGCTACAAGAAATGGAGTTCCAGTTACTGAGTTCTTAAGTGAAGATCAACAAAAATATGTAATCGAAGAAACGAAAGTAGGAGGTGCTACTCTTACTAAATTATTAGGAACTTCTGCTTGGTATGCACCAGGTGCTGCTGTTTCTGTAATGGTTCAGGCTATTGCATGTGACCAAAAGAAAATGATTCCTTGTTCATTAATGCTTGAAGGTGAGTACGGTCAAAACGATATCTGCTTAGGAGTTCCTGCGATCATTGGAGCAAACGGAGTGGAATCAATCGTAAATGTAACATTGACTGCTGAAGAGCAATTGAAATTCGCTGAAGCTGCTAATGCAGTAAGAGAAGTGAACGGAGATCTTAAATTCTAATCTACTGAATTTTATATAGAAAACTCCGCGCCCAAAGGGCGCGGGGTTTATTCAAATAAATTGGTTTGGATTGATTGATTTATAGATTGGATATTTGCCTTATTTGAAACTATTTTTCTTATTATAGATGATAAATTTTTACGATTTATAATAACAATATCAGTTTGTTGATTAATTAATTGTCTATTTAAATCATACTTTGGGTTTTTTATATCTGTTTGAGGATCATAAATGACGGAGCGAGCAATAGAATAGTTTAAAGCATATTCCATAGCTAATCTAGATCCACTATCATTTCCTAACTCATTTTTTGCATAACTAGCTGATAATATAACATTATCACTAAATAAAGCTTGTAATCGATTACGTTCTTGATATCTACTATTTAATTCAATTTTAGATTTAGCATCTTCGTAATATTCAGTAACTAATAAACCATTATTAGCTATAATATCATTTGCTAATTCCTTGTTTGTTGCTGGTAAGATATTACTTAAGGAACTAGGTAAAATAGCAATTGTTTTCCCTTTTGAAAGAAGAGCCTGCCTATGGGCAATGGAATCACACCCTAATGCTAAGCCACTAACAATATTAGCTCCATTTTTTACCAATTCAGAAACTACTTCTTTTTCAATTATTTCAGTACTATTATCAGGATCAAGTAAACCTATAACAGTGATGTTTTTATTTGTAGGTTTTAATAGATTTATATTTCCTCTATAAAATAAAACAATTGGATGTTCACTATTTTTCACTTTACCACGATATTGGGGGAAGTCTTTATCACCAATAGCTACAACTCCATCAATTCCATTTAGATTATTAATTTTATTTTCAACCATTTTTTTATGGGTTATAAAATCATTAATTGTAATAATTGAATCTTCTTTAGAGTCTTTATTTAATAGAGATACTAAAGTTTCAATAGGTTTATTAATTGATAGATTTCTACTAATCCAAGCTTTTCCAATACCTTTATAATTTTTAGCAGTTAATACATTAATTACGTTATCTGAATATTTCATTTTTTAATTTTTTAAGTTATCCTCTATAGCCAATTGAATAAAAAAACACAGATCGTGCTCCATTATCATATAATGCTTGAATAGCATCTTCATCAATATTAATACTACTTGTATATATATCATCTATTAATAATATATTACTATTGGTAATAAAATTCGAAAATCTGCATGTTTCATTAGTTATTCCTGGAAATGGTTCGCTACCATTATTAGTATAATTAGTTAAATTCAAATTTTTAAGATGAGTTGTCATTGTATCTTGATATCTTGTAATGTATTCTGTTCCATCAACGAAATCATCAATTCTATTGATTACATTTTTAACTGTAGATTTAAATCGCAATTGATTAATGGAATAGTTAACTTTTGCCCTAGGAACTACACAAACGGTTATGTTAGGCAAATCTAATGAATTAGAAATCAATTGCAAATCATTCATAAGAACATTTTCTAGTTGTTGGGCCGCTTTATTCAGTTTATCTAGAGAAAAGTTGTTAAATGTATTTTTTAAATCATTAATATAATCAGGATTTCCAGGATTATTCATGCCAGTGTAAATAGTGTGATAATAGCCTTGAATGTTTTGGTTCAAAAAGTTATTTGCATAAATTGTAAATTTTTCCATAATTATTTTTTAATTAAATATTGAATATATTTTCTTTAGGTATTCCTGCTAATTCTGCAGAAACAATTTCTGTTTTTTCATTTTCAAAAACTAGTATAGAGCTCGGTTTTATTTTTAATGTATTTATAGCATTTTTATATTTATTAATATCCTTTCTTTCTAATTCTTCTTGATAAATTTTTTCAGTAAAAAGATTTGAAATTTTATGGTATTCTAAAGTTTTTTTTGCTCTTTCTTTGCTAGAATTTGTAACCAAAACAATTCGATTAGTATTATAATATAGCTTTAATATATCTGCTATAGTAGTATTTAATATTGTTTCGCATAAATATTGTGGATATATTTGTTTTTTTACATTAATAATATCTTTGTATTGTGATGGATTTAGATTAGGTAAAAAAGAATAAATATTATTTCTATTAAACCTTTCTTTAGGATTATATGATGGTATATTTATTTTTGTTGTAACTACTCTTTTAATGGCTTCATAATATGATAAATAGTTAGCAAAGTTTGTATATATTAACGTATCATCCATGTCAAAAAATAATACAGATGCATTATTAATTTTCAAAAGAAAATCAAATAATGAATTGAAACTATTTTCCATTTATTTTTTTTAGAACATCTAGTAATTCAGGTATTTTATTTACTTGTGATTCTGTCCAGAAGTAACGTTCATTATCGATAACTCCATAATCTTTTAAATAAATAGAAATCCTTCGAGTGTTTTTTTCAATATAAAAATTGAAAGATATTTCCTTAGAATTAAAAATATAATTTGTTGATTGTTTATTTTCTGTTTTATCTTTTATGTTCGGAATGACATATTTTTCTATAAACTGAATAAATTCTTCTACTTCATCCACGTCAAGCCATGAAGTTTTGAAAAAGTCTTTTGATTTTCCCATGAAATCTGTTTTTGCATTCATGTTAACTTGAATGGATTTCATTTTTTGATTTGTTTTAAGGTTTATTGCTTCAACCGGAAAAAAAGATACTTGCTCTCCCAGACCAGATCTGAAATCAGCAGTTACATTCCAATCTTTATTGACTTGGGTAAAGTCAGCATTACTGATAAAATTTCTAGTAGTTGAATTTAAATTGGTTTTTTCTTGTGCGAAGGAGAATAAGCACAAGAATAAAAAGAAGATAGTAGAGACTCTTCCCATAATAATTGAGTTTTTAGATTATAGTTTTTACTAATATAATAATTAAATTTCAATGCATATCAATGGATTTTAATCAGCTTTCTAAACCTTTATTATCATAATAATTCAATTTATTCTTTGATAGCTAATTTAAAAGAATTGATACTGTGAAGCAGTATGAAAAAATGAATTGCCTTGTTTATGGTTTTGAAAAACAATTACTCAAAAGTAATTGTTTCATCGCCAAATCTATTACGGAAATCCGTAAATAAAGTATCGGCGAGGCCAAAGGCCTCGCCGATACTTTATTATAAAATAATTATTCAGGTACTCAGAGAAGTCAAATAATATTATCTTCCCTTAGCTTTATCACCTTTGAATGTCATAATTGTACTGGTCACCACAGTTACTAACTTTCTTTCAGTATTGGTGACTTCACAGAGATAAACAGTGATTATTCTTCCAGATTGGTTTTTTCCATCACAACAGGTTGTAAACATTGAGTGATATGATCCTTAAAGTTCGATGAATAATCATATTTTTGCTTGAAATTATAATAAAACCATGCAGCTAAATACAGAAAGATTAGTTTTACGCGATATAATCATTGAAGATAAACAGGCTTTTTTGATTATCGTTCAGATGCTGAAGCCAATAAGTTTCAAAGCTGGATTCCTGAAACGTTAGAAGAGGTGTAAAGCTTTATTCAGAGAAATAATAGAGAATTTAATACTCCCGAAAGCTGGTATCAGCTTTTGATCACTCATAAGGAAACAAAAGATGTTATCGGAGATATTGGAATTCATTTTTTAGGAGATGAAAACCTGCAAGTAGAATTAGGAATTACATTAAACACAGCTTTTCAGGGGTAAGGATATGCTTCTGAAGCATTAAAAGGAGTTATTGATTTCCTTTTTAATGATTTGAATAAACACAGGATTAGTGCTTCTATTGATCCTGATAACACCGATTCACTGAAATTAATGGAAAGAATTGGTTTAAGAAAAGAAGGGCATTTTGTAAAAAGCCTTTTCTGGAAGAATAATTGGGTAGATGATGTGATTTATGCGGTTCTTCGAGAAGAATGGATTAAAAAATAAAAAAAACATCTCAACTGAGATGTTTTTTATTGCAGGTTGATATTCTATAGTGACTTCCTGCTTTTATCTTTCGAGTTATCAATAAAAATCATAATACAAACTCCACTCTCCAGTCTCTTTATTCTTCGCAAACATAAAGCTTCCACTGTCAATCACATTCAAATGCGCTTTATTATCTGAAGACACCTGAAAAACAAATTCAAACCCATCTCCAAACCCATCTTTGAAACCAATGCCGGGCTGACAGAATGATGGGTAACCACCCAATTTAGTACTATAACAGTGCTTAATGATGTCAAAATAGCTGTTGAAATGCCCTTTTCTTTCAAGTTTAACAATTTCAGAGATTAAGTTGTAATCTATATCTTCAATTCCGCCACCATCCCATAAAGGGGCATCTTTAGGATATAATTCGGAGCGTAAGGGAAATGGTTTTAAATAAGAAACCGGACTTTGCAAATCCTTGATGACAATATTCTCCAAATTATCATATTCCCGAATAACCCAATTGTCACCCATTTTTTCAAGCATTTCCGGAAAGTCATGGGAGATAAATACAGTAATTAATTTTTTATCCTTTATCAGTTCCGGTACAAAAGGCTGGTTGGGAAGATAGAACTGGATAAGCGGCATCATAGGATCTCCATTTTTATCCAAAGGAATCTCTTCATCTTCAGCATAGGCAAATACCCGCCCGATCCATGATTCTTCTAATACGTTCAGAGGTCTGAAACCACCAGTAAAAAATTCTGTAGCAGGCCTTTCTATTTTATCTTTAATTTCCTGAATTCTGTTATCCATTTTGTTATAAGTTATTAGTTTTCATCTTCTTTAAAATCTTTCCGAGCCAGATTCAGATATCCGTTGATTTGAGTTTTTTCTTCTTCTGTAAATACATCAAGTTTCAAGGTCATTTCTATAGATTCTGAAAGGGAAATTTGTTGATTATGCTGGATAAACGCAAAACAACCGAGAAATGAAACTTCATTGTCTTTTAATTCTTTTATTTTATCGCTCAGTTCCTGTTGGTTCAATGTTTTACAGGCAATGGCAGCTTCTTTTATTTCATTAATGGTCATAGTAATGGTGTGCTGAGGTTTAAGAAAATTCAGCAATTTTTTCAAATAATCCAGGATAATTGACTACCAAACCATTATCATCGACTAAAATGTCAGCCTCAAAATCGGTTTGAAGATTGTCATAATGATAAGTATGGGGAGCAATTCTGGTATATTGCTGAGTCACCGGTTTTACCAGGTTATTCAGAACATCAATATAAATGACCTGGATTTTCTGGGCATCGTTTTCAGCCAATATAAGGTTGTTGATGGGTAAGGTATTCGTAAAAGGAGTTAATGAGATATCAATGAAGGGAATTTCTTTAAAATCGGGATTGATTACATTGTTGATCTCCCAGCCGTCCTGTAATTTTCTCCCGGTTAATTCATTTTTAACCGTGTTGACTTCAGATTTGATGATAAATTCCTGGATATTCCAATTAATATCGATGATTAATTGATAATCTACAGTATACATTTTACTTTCATAGTAACCAATAATTCTTGATTCTACGATTGAGCCTTTATCATTTTCTTTAAGACTGAAATATTCCAGGGATTGAAAAGCAATTCCTTGCCAGATCAATGTTTTCATTTTATTTTGGATTGGTGTTAATTTTTTTATATTCTTTTGATCAGGAATTCCGGTTATTGAGAAATTCTCCGTTTCCTGATTCTGCTTAATGTTTCTCTGGCTACTCCCAGAAATGAAGCCAGTTGGGACAACGGAACTCTTTGTAATATCTCTGGATGTTTTTTTTCAAGATATTCAAGTCTTTCCTGCGCTGAATACAGTTTGAAGAGGTTGGAGAACTCTTCCTGTTTGTAAGCAATTTGTCGAATACAATGGCGCCCCAGAGACTCTATTTCAATGTATTGTGCTGCAATTTTAAAGAGTATCTCTTTATTAAAGATAACAACATGTAATTCTTCACAAGCCATCATATTGAATTCCGAAGGTTTTCCACTGCCAAAACTACTGATATTGGTAGCAATTTCATTTTCAAAAAAGAAATCAGTGTTTTTTGTTACACCATCTATTTCGTAATAAGACTTACAGTATCCTTTATCAATGTAAAATAATGATTGACATATTTCGCCTTCCTTTAAGATCAGTTCATTCTTTTTATATTGTTTTTCGGAGAGTGCAGCTTGAAGTAATGTCCAGCTTTCATCTGAAAATGGAGTGAGAGAACGGATATAGGTAAGAAGGTTTTCCATGTGAGATATCTATACTTTTTTATTTTTAGGAATTTTTAAAAGAAGTACAACAGCCCATGTTTGAAAAATAAGTTGAAAAATATTGATGATTCCGAGAATTGGCTCGGTGCTTAAATGGGTTATTATTACAGGTATTCCAAGGATACCGATCACAAAAAGAAAGATAAACAGATATTTTGCCACTGCATTTCCCTTTCCGATCATATAACCGGTTCCAAAGACAAAAGCAATTACTGCGATTGAAATGAAAATTGCCAAACCTGAATTTAATTGTTCTGATGTCCAGATTAAACCGGCAATTCCTATTGCTCCAGACAGGTAGATAAGATTAGACGCTTTTATGTGATTAGGATGTATTATGACGGGTTCATTACTTCCAACTGTAGAAATAAGAGAGTTAATGTGATCCTGTTCTTCATTCGTAAATGTTCTTCCTCTTGACTGTAAAATTTCATAAGCGTACTGTATCGCTTGAGGTACAAATTTACTGTCAGGTTTTATGTATTGCTCAAGTTCTCGGTCAGACATTTTCTCCAGAACGTTTTTCTTTGTATCCATCTGATATAAGGTTATCTTTTTGCGAAAATACTGAAATTTTAATTTAATGATTTTGTTAATAAAGTTTGTTGTCTTTTTTGTAATTTTATTTAATAACAAATAAACTGTAAAAGATTAATCGACTGTTCTGTTATGAGAAAAATAATATTCACTTTGTTCTTTATTCCTGTTGTATTTCATGCTCAACAAACGGTTCAGCAGGATACTGAAATCCTCAATTATGTTTCACAGGTAAGTACAGATTCTCTGAAAAGTCATATCAATTCTTTGGTGAGCTTTGGAACAAGGCATACCATGAGTTCTACTACAGATTCCAAAAGAGGAATAGGAGCTGCGAGAAAATGGGTGTCGAAAAAATTCAATGACTATGCAAAAAACGCAGCTGGAAGAATGGAAGTCTTTATGCAGAATCAAACCATCCAGCCGGATGGAAAAAGAATAGACCGACCCGCTGATTTAGGAAATGTTATTGCCATTATTCATGGAACCAATCCTAATGATAAACGATTGTTTATGATGAGTGGACATCTGGATTCAAGGGTAAGTGATGTCATGAATAACAAAGACAATGCTCCGGGAGCCAATGATGATGGAAGTGGAGTAGCAGGACTTATAGAAAGTGCCAGAATATTGAGTAAATCTAAATTTCCGGCAAGTATTGTATTCGTCGCTTTTTCTGGAGAAGAACAAGGATTGCTGGGTTCTAAAATGCTGGCTGAGAAAGCAGCTAATGAAGGTTGGCAGTTGGAAGGTTTGTTGAATAATGACATGATTTCAAATAATCTCAGCAGTGATACTCATTTGATTAATACTCATCAGCTGAGGGTCTTTTCAGAAGGTCTGCCTCAATATGAGTTGGATAAAAAAGCTCAGGAGATTAGAAAATTCGGACTGGAAAATGATGGCGAATCGAGACAGCTGGCAAGATATATTAAAGAAATAGGTGAACGGTATGTAGATAATCTTCAGGTCAAATTAATCTACAGAAACGATCGTTTTTTGAGAGGTGGAGATCATACGCCTTTTGTTGATAAAGGATTTTCTGCTGTACGATTAACGGAATTCAATGAGAACTTCGATCATCAGCATCAGGATATCAGAAAAGAAAACGGAGTACAGTATGGAGACTTGCCTGAGTTTATGGACTTTGAGTATTTTAAAAAGAATGTAAGCGTAAATATTGCGGTTCTTGCAAATCTTGCAAAATCCCCTTCAAAACCTGAAAATGTAAAAATAGAAGTGAGTAAACTTACCAATTTTACAGATCTTTCCTGGGAAAAGCCTAAATCAGGAGAGGTAGCAGGATATTATGTATTGTTACGTGAAACGGATGCTCCTATGTGGCAGAAAAAAATATTTACCAAAGAAACTGTTATCAAGTTACCTTATTCTAAAGACAACTATTTCTTTGCCATACAAGCCGTAAACGCTTCCGGAAATGAAAGCTTGATCGTTTTGCCGAAAATAAAATAAATTTAAATATGAATAGAAGCGGGCTCAAGCCCGCTCTCCAATACATAAACTATCTATTGACTGTAGCCAAAGCCTGAAAATTTTCACAAGCTATTCTATATCCAATGTCATAAAAAGAGCAATTTCATCGGAATTATTATACAATCTTGTATTTACTCCGGTGATATTAAACCCCATTCTTCTATAAAACTGTATGGCAGGATAGTTTGTGTTCTGTGTTTCCAGTTCAATAACCCGGCAGTTAAGGTTTCTGGCTTCTTTAATTGCGCTTTTAATCAGCAGGATTCCCAATCCCTGTCTTCTGTATTTTTCATTCACAAGAATGTTTTCGATATAGAAGCTATTGTTCCAGGTTCTGTGTTCACAGATGATCCAGCCCTGAAGTTCACCATCTGCAAAAGCTCCGAAAGATGAATTTTTTTCAATGATTGTATTGAGTTCTTCGATATCATCAGAATTGGTTTCCCATACTTTAGTGTAGGATAATTTTTTTTCTCTCAGAGTCAATTCAAAGGTGCCACTGAATTCTATTGAAGAAACAGAGTAGATGATATCTGTTGAATATCCATTATGTCCCCATTCTAAACCAGAATTGGAAGTCAGCTTTTGTAGTTTTTTAATTTCCACGGAATATGTTTTATTGAATTTCAGTACAGATTTCTACAAGGTAATTGTTGGGATCTTTAATGTAAGCAGTCTTTTGTCCCCAAGGTTTTACAGCAATATCTTGATACAGAATGGCGCCGTTTTTTACAGCTTTTTCAACTAAGGTTTCTACATCGTCAGTTACAAATCCCAATTCAATCCCAAAAGGTTTAGCTTCTGTTTTGGAAAGGAGAAATCCCTTTTTAATATTGGAGCTGGCCAGAGCAACGGAAGCAAAAGAAAGAGTCGTTTCTCCAGTAATCAGTTCTCCATAATCTTTTTCAGGAGTAATGAATTTTATTTTTGCATCGAAAGTATTTTGGTAGAAATTCATTGCTGATTCTACATTTTCTACATACAAAATGACATATTTAAACTTAATCATGTTATTAGATTTAGTGTAGTTTTGGAATTCAATTTTGTTTTATTTTCTATCTATAATATATTCTTCATCTGCAATTAGCTCAATGTGAGGACCATGTTGAGGATAATATTTCAAACCTTCAAGATGCCCAAAATAAAGCGCATATTTTTGAGTAAGTTGTCTTACTTTATTTCCAAATGAATTAAGATTGATGGATTGAACGGCATCTATTCTTTGGCGGCCATTCGTAAAGAAGAGCATTAGATTGGAATGAGTACTGAAATCATAATCTTTATAATAAAATACATTGATATTTTCTTCCCGGCAGATAGAACCAAGATCATTGATGAAAAATTTTTTATCTGCTAAAGGAAGGTTACAGTCAATCCTTATAGAAAGATTTTCCGCATTATTCTTTTTTAAATCTGAACCTACAATTTGTAAAAAGCGATGTTCATTGGTCTCCCAATTTTCTCCTTCACTATGATAAGCTTTAGTAGATTGTGTTTTAAATGGAATGTTAACATCCAATAATACTGCATTTTCACGAATCAACAGAGCTTCCACTTCCAGGGCAAACTGAAAATAGAAATCAAAGAGCTGATGATCTCCAACACTGATGATAAGCTGATTATCATTGATATTAAGAAACAAAAATACTTCTTTAAACCTGGTTCTCAGATTTTCCAGTTTTTCGATAAAATCATTGATGTCTTCCACCTGAACTCTTGCTGCCAACTCTGCATCATTATCTGCATGCCCGCCATATCCCTCAAAAAACTTAAAAAACCTGAAATGATATAAATTTTCAGGGAATTTAAAGTACCAATATACTCCTAAAATCATGATGAATGGGGTTGAGAATTGAATAAAGATCAAATTTAAATAAAAATTCACGTTCTAAAACATTCAAAACTCCTAAATTTGTGATCAATAAAATTTTACTTGGATGCTTAGGAACATTTCAATTGCGGCAGCTACTTTTTTGTCCGTAGTTACAATCAATGCACAGAAGAACAAAAATTCTCAATTGGAAAGACCCAAATTAGTAGTAGGTCTTGTAGTAGACCAGATGCGTTGGGATTATTTATACCGTTTTTACAACAAATATGGAAATGACGGTTTCAAAAGACTTTTGAATACCGGTTATTCTTTAAATAACGTACACATTCCTTATGTACCTACCATTACCGCTTTAGGACATACTTGTATTTATACAGGATCTGTACCTGCGATTCACGGAATTGCCGGAAATGACTGGACAGATAAAGAAACAGGTAAAGGTGTATATTGTACTGCCGATGACAGCGTTCAGCCAGTGGGGACAACCAATACCAAAACAGGAAGCCACTCACCTAAAAATCTTTGGTCAACTACAGTAACGGATGAGCTGAGGCTGGCAACAAATTTCCAAGGGAAAGTAGTCGGAGTTTCTTTAAAAGACAGAGCTTCTATTCTTCCTGCAGGTCATACACCAAACGGAGCTTTCTGGTTTGATGACAGTACAGGAAACTTTATTACCAGCACATGGTATATGAATGATCTTCCTCAGTGGGTAAAATCATTCAATTCTCAGAATTTACCGGAGAAATTGGTAGCTAATGGGTGGAATACTTTGCTCCCGATCAATCAATATACAGAAAGTGCACCAGACAATTCTCCTTGGGAAGGATTATTAGGTAGTGCAAAAACACCTACATTCCCTTACAATGATCTTGCAAAAGATTATCAAACCAAAAAAGATAATATTCGTTATACTCCTTTCGGAAATACGTTGACATTGAAGTTAGCAGAAGCTTCTGTAGAGGGAGAAAAATTGGGAGGTGATAATATTACAGACTTTTTAGCCATCAATTTGGCTTCTACGGATTATGCCGGGCATAAATTTGGACCGAACTCAATTGAAGTGGAAGATGTTTATATCAGATTAGATCAGGATTTAGCACAATTCTTCAATTATTTGGATTCAAAGGTTGGAAAAGGACAGTACACAGTGTTCCTTTCTGCTGACCATGGTGGAGCACACTCTGTAGGTTTTTTAAAAGAACATAAAATTCCTACGGGATTCTTTGGAGAAGGTGCTGAAAAGAACCTCAACCAAAAGCTGAAAGATAAATTCGGAGCTGATAAATTGATTAACGCTATTGATAACTATCAGATTTATTTCGATAGAAAAGTATTGGCAGACAGCAAACTTGAATTGGATGATGTAAGAAACTTCGCTGTTAAAGAACTGGAAAAAGATCCTACTGTTTTATATGCAGTTTCTGTAGACAGAGTGTCTGAATCAAGCATTCCTGAGCCAATCAAGCAAAGAATTATCAATGGAATCAACAGACAAAGAAGTGGGGATATTCAATTGATCTCTCACGACTCTATGCTTCCGCCATATTCTAAAACAGGAACTACTCATAGTGTATGGAACTCTTATGATTCACACATTCCGTTGATCTTTATGGGTTGGGGAGTGAAACAAGGTGAAAGCAATAAGGCTTATCACATGACGGATATTGCTCCTACAGTTTCTTCATTACTGAAAATTCAGTTCCCAAGTGGAAATGTTGGAAATCCAATTACAGAAGTTATAGGTCAATAATCTTAATAACATATTAAAAAACATTCCACTCCGGAATGTTTTTTTATTTTACATACACTGGAAGGTTATTAATTCTTTTTTAGATCAGGATTCAATCGATTTTGCTTTCGTCTTTCTTTCATAAAATTCACTTTTTGCCTAATACATTTAAAAAGCTATCTTTGCAAAAATTTTGGTTTCCAGTATATTGGAATGAAAAGGGAATTGGGTGAAACTCCCAAACTGTCCCCGCAACTGTAAATCGCAATAAAAGTTTCTGTAAACAGCCACTGTATAAAAACGGGAAGGCACAGAAAGCGAAAGTCAGGAGACCTGCCAGAAAATTAATCAAAAAAACATATTGCTTTCGGAGGAAAAGTAGAAGGATATGGATATAAAAAGATCTCTAATACTATTTTTGTCATCTTATGGCTGTTTTCTTTTCGGACAGGAGAAAGCTGTAGATACTATTTATATTTTCGACAGCCAGATGAACAAGGTGAAACAATTTCACCCTGTGAAAACAATGCATGCTGAAGATGTTGAAAAAAACTCCAGCAATCTTTCCGAAGTATTAAGATTTCAGTCTTCCATTTATATTAAAGAAAACGGACGTGGTGGAACTGCCTCACCATCATTTAGAGGTACTACTGCTCAACAGACTTCTTTTGTTTGGAATGGAATTAATGTTAATTCCAATTTTCTAGGGCAAGGAGATGTGAACAATATTTCCCTATTCGGATATGACCAGATCGGAATAAAAGCAGGGGGAGGAAGTGTGACTTATGGTTCCGGCGCTATTGGAGGGAGTATTCACCTGGACAACAGCCTTAATTTCAATCAAGGTTTTCACGGCAGTCTATTTTCTGAAGCTGGGTCTTTTAATACCTTTAATAATTTTGTTAAAGGCTCATACAGCAATGATAAATTCAGTTTTAAGGCTTCAGGAAATTATTCTATCAGTGAGAATGCTTATGAGGTGAATAAAGAACCCCGGAATTATATAAACCTTAACGGAGAATATTACAACACAAATTTTAATATTTCAGCTGCTTATAAATTAGCTCCACATCATCAGATTTCATGGATTTCTGAATGGTTTAATGGTCAACAGCATTTTCCAATCTTATTTGACAGAGAAACGGAAACAAAATATCAGACTCAAAATGTAAGAAGCCTAATTTCCTGGGACTGGAATAAGACCCGCTTTAATAACTCTTTTAAAGCAGCTTATACGGAAGAAAATTTCCAGTATTTTAATGATATAGACAGACCTAAATTCAGTAGTGGAATTGGAAGGAATTATATTCTGAAGAATGATTTCAATTATTTTCTTACCTCAAAGTGGAACTTCAATATCATTGGAGAATACCAACTTAATAAAGGTGAAGGTTATGGTTCAGGAATAGACCATATCAGTAGAAATATGGGGTCCATTGCTGGATTGATAAGATATTTTCCTACCACTGATTTACGTTTTGAAGCAGGAATAAGACAGGATTTCGTTGGAGTGACTAAGTCGCCTCTTTTATTTTCTTTTTCAGGAAAATGGAATGCTTTAGATTGGTATAATCTGGGATTAAGTGTTTCAAGGAATTTCAGAGCTCCTTCTTTCAATGATTTGTATTGGAGACCGGGTGGAAATGAAAATTTAAAACCGGAAACTTCTTATCAGTTTGAATTGAGAAACCAATTTAAAGCTGGTGATTTTAAACTCTCTCTGGTTCCTTATTATATGGATATCAGAGATATGATAAGATGGCTTCCTACTTCTTTTGGATATTATAGTCCTGTAAATACTGAGCATGTAAGATCTTATGGAGTAGAAGCTCAAGCAGAATTTGCTAAACGCTTTGGAAAACATTTTCTGAATGTAGGTTTAGGATATGCCTATACAAATTCTCAGGATCTTGAAAAGAAGAAACAGCTGATGTATGTGCCATTTCATAAGTTTACCGGAAATATTGATTATCAGTATGAATTTATAAAAGTATATGCTCAGGGATTGTTTACCGGACTTACCTATACAGATTCCAATGAGAAGAAAAGTGAGGCGCTGAAAGAATATTTTGTTATAAATGCTGGTGTTGGGGCTACGTTTTTAAAGAATTATACTTTGGGCTTTAAGATGAATAATATTTTCAATCAGACTTATTATACCATGTTTGCTTATCCGTTACCCGGAAGAAATTACAGTGTAAATTTAAATATCAACTTTTAAAAATAAAATTTAATATATATGAATATCAAAAGAATTTTACCTCTTGCATTTGCGTCTATGCTACTTTTCAATGCTTCTTGTAGCAGTGATAATGATATAGAAATTATTCAGAAACCTTCATCAGGTGCTTATGAAAACGGAATTATTGTTTCTAACGAAGGAGGGTTCTCAAAACCTACTTCTGATGTAACCTTTATTACTAGTAATCTGGGAACGGTTTATACTAACATATACTCTAACAATAATGGAGGAGAAGCATTCGGGAAAGTACTTCAGAGTATAGGCTTCAGTGGAGATAAGGCTTATCTTGTAGCCAATAGTCCCAGTAAAATTGATATTGTAAACCGATATACATTTAAAAAGCAGGTTACAGTAACAGAAAATCTTGATAATCCAAGATATATTGCATTCTCCGGGAATAAATATTTTGTAACAAATAATAATTTTGCTGGTAAAAATAAGCTTAATGCCTATAATATTTCAGATAATTCATTTTTTGGCAGTATGGGATTTCCGCGTTATGCTGAAAAAGTAGTTGAGGCAGAGGGTAATATTATTGTGCAGACAGATGGTATTGGATATGATATTAATCCACCCTATAACTCATTTGCCACTGGTTATACTATCACAGTTGTAAATCCTTCTACAATGGTTAATCCTAAGATCATTACATTACCTACTAAAGGAATTATCAAAGATCTTATTGCTTACAAAGGAATTGCTTACGTACTAGTTTCTGATACAACAGATTCTTACATTTATAAAATCAATTCAGTCACTGGAAACTATACTACAACTACACTTGCTGGAATTGCTGATGTTCAGAAGCTGAGAGCTGATAATAATATGTTTTATTTTATTACAGGTTCTAACAATATTTATAATATGACTGTTGGTTCTTCTTTCGTTTCTAAAGTTCCTATTGTTAAAGCATCCGGTAATGTATATGGTTTTGATGTAATTGACGGTAGAATTTTTGCATCAGATGCCAGCTTTACTGAAGATGGTAAAGTAAATGTTTATGATGCACTAAGTGGTACTCTATTGAAAAACTTTACAGCAGGTGTTGGAACAAACGGGTTCTATAAAAACTAAAAATTACGCTTCGGCGTATATAATATAATTTTTTATTTTTTCATCATTTGTGTTTTTTTCCGGGCGGGTTCTTTAGAACCCGCCCGGCTTTGGTATATACCTTATTGAAGCACAAAAAAAGCTGGATGAAAATCCAGCTTTTTTTTATTGAGTAAAAATTAATTCATTTTTAATCCCAGCTTTTCGGCTTCAGTGATCACAAATTTTGTTGCTTCTTCCTTTTCATTAGCAATTTCACCTTCAAGGATTGCTTCTTTAACTTTTTCCTTTAAAATACCGATCTCACGGCCCGGCTGAAGGTTAAACATTTCCATAATCTCTTCTCCGGTAATAGGAGGCTGAAAGTTTCTTACCTGATCTTTTTCCTCTACTTCTTTGATCTTAACGGCTACATATTCAAAATTTTTCTTGAATTTTTCCTGCTTTTTAGAGTTTTTAGTCGTGATATCTGCCTTACAAAGGGTAAACAGTTCTTCAAGATTTTCTCCGGCATCAAATAAAAGCCTTCTTAGTGCAGAATCTGAAGCATCGTCGGTAATCAGAGCAATAGGTCTGGAAGACAGTTTTACCATCTTCTGAACATATTTCATATCGCTTCCCAAAGGGAGTTTCAATCTCTGGAAAAGAGTTTTTACCATTTTGGAGCCTAAGAATTCATGCCCGTGAAATGTCCATCCTGTACCTTCTACAAATTTTTTCGTAGGTGCTTTTCCTATATCGTGAAGTAATGCAGCCCAACGCAGCCAAAGGTTATCAGTATTCACAGAAATATTATCCACTACCTCAAGAGTGTGATAGAAGTTATCTTTGTGAGTCTGTCCTTCAACTTCTTCAACTCCTTTCAGTTCAATTAATTCAGGAATAATAAGCTTTAAAAGCCCTGTTTGCTCCATTAATTTTAATCCTACAGAAGGTTTTTCAGACACCATGATTTTATTGAATTCCACCATGATTCTTTCCATAGAAACAATCTTAATTCTTTCCGCTTCCTGCTTGATGGCTTCTAAAGAATTTTCTTCAATTGTGAAGCCTAAAGTTGAAGCAAAACGAACTGCTCTCATCATTCTCAAAGGATCATCAGAATACGTTTGAGCGGGTTCCAAAGGAGTTCTTAAAATCTCTTTTTCCAGATCTTCAATTCCATTGAACGGATCTATAAGTTCCCCGAAATTATCTTTATTCAAAGAAATAGCCATTGCGTTGATGGTGAAATCTCTTCTTTTCTGATCGTCTTCCAAAGTTCCACCTTCTACTTCCGGTTTTCGGCTGTTCTCTGTATAGCTTTCCTTTCGGGCACCTACAAATTCCAGCTCAAGATCTTTATATTTGATCATAGCGGTTCCATAGGTTTTGAATACGGAAACCTTTAATTTAGGATCGATATCCTGAGCGACATTCTGTGCCAGTTCTATACCACTCTGTTCCGTCACAAAGTCTATATCCGTAGATGCCTTTCTCTTCATCAGAAGATCACGAACATATCCACCGACAATATATACAGACTGGTTATTCCTTTCTGCAGCCTCAGAAATTATTTTAAAAAGTTTTAAATTCTTATTTTGAGTAAGATTAATTTTCATCGTTTATAATAGCGTCAATTTCTACCAATGCTGCTCATTAATCATAATGAGCGTACATTTTATTTATTTTTCCTTCTTCATTAAAAAACATTACTTCTACAGCATGTTTATCCATGATAGACCTATAAAATAATGCTACAGAATTTACCCCTGCTGTGGAATGAATCAGATCAAAATGCAGATCCGGAAACTTATCCAGCGCCTTTCTCCAGTAATCACGAACGGCTTCTTTTCCCTTTAAAGAACTTTCTTTTCCTCCGGTAGCCATAGCAATCATGGGGGTGGTAATCTCAATATCATCAGAATAGTGGGAGAGTATACTCTCTAAATCGTGAGAGTTCCAAGCATTTATCCACATTTGAGCGAATTCTTGATGATGCATAACATGTATTTTACGAGTTGGATTTTGCAAAGATAGAATTAAAAAAAAGAAATCCTGCCGATATGAACAAGCAAGACTCTAAAAAATAAACGGATTAATACAGAATTTTTATTCTCTAAGAACTTTTATCCTGTTATCACTCCATATTTTGATCACCGAAGATCCTGAGTATTTTGAAACTTTCTCTCTGTCTTCTTCTACAGCATAATCTACAAGACTGATGATTTCCGGAGAAATATCAGAGAATTTCAATGGACTTTTATCACCACTGAAATTAGCAGAGGTAGAAACCAAAGGCTTATTCAGCTTGGTGATTAGTTTTTTACAAAAATCATTTTTCACCAATCTTATTCCGATGCTGCCATCTTCCGCAAGCAATTCTTTAGGCAAACCTTTTGGGTTTTCATAAACAATAGTTACCGGTTTTTCACTTAAATCAATAATTTCCCATGCCATTTCGGGAACTTCTACCAAATCCTGAAGCCTCTTTTCAGACTCAACCAAAATAATCATGGATTTGTTTTTTTCACGTTTTTTGATGTCAAAAATTTTGTTGACAGCTTCTATATTGGTGGCATCACAGCCAATTCCCCAAATGGTATCAGTAGGGTATAGAATCGTTCCGCCGGATTTTAATATTTCAATAATAGGTTCCATATTTTTATTACATTCAAAACAGTGGATAAAGGTAGAGAATATATGAATTTTGTACAAAAAATTGAAGATAAAAAGGATGGTGGCATTGGTATGTTTTTAGGTTTTGGCTAAAGCCAATGGATTTGGAATAAAATTAAAAGACGGGCTAAAGCCCGTCCCTATTGATATTTTATGTATGTAGAATTGTAAATATGTTATTTATTATCTAGGAATGAAAATAAATCTCGATTATAGCGTTCAAAATTATCTTACGACATTGTATCAGATTCAATAGAAACGGGCTTTAGCCCGTTTAATAATAAATAATGTATTCAATTTACACATTAAAATTATATTTTTCAATAAATTCCCGATATTCCTCTGTGAAACTCTTTTTCTGATGATGCTTTTCCTGATTCTTAATATAATTCCTTACAACATCTAATTTAGTTTCGGAAACAGAAACAGCAAAGTATTCATCCTGCCAGGAAAATTTATCTTTGGTAAGTTGATGTTTATTGATCCAATAAGATGACTCTCCCTTCAATAATTGTACAATTTTTTCTATATTCTGATGGGATCCTAAGGAAACCAGGCAATGGCAATGATCTGAATATCCATTGATCATATCTAAGAAAATGCCTTTTTCTGTTGCATATTCTTTGATGTGCTTCCACACTTTTATTCTTAGATCGAATGTATTGAGATGGGGCGTTCTGTTTCTTGTTGAGAAAACAAGGTGAACATAAACTTTGATAAAGGGCATTTGTGTTGTTTTATCAAAAGTAATGTTTTTAAATTAAGTTTTGGCTAAAGCCAATGGATTTGGAATAAAATTAAAAGACGGGCTAAAGCCCGTCCCTATTGATATTTTATGTATGTAGAATTGTAAATATGTTATTTATTATCTAGGAATGAAAATAAATCTCGATTATAGCGTTCAAAATTATCTTACGACATTGTATCAGATTAAATAGAAACGGGCTTTAACCCGTTTAATAATAAATAATGCATTCAATTTACACATTAAAATTGTATTTTTCAATAATTCCCGATATTCCTCTGTGAAACTCTTTTTCTGATGATGCTTTTCCTGATTCTTAATATAATTCCTTACAACATCTAATTTAGTTTCAGAAACAGAAACAGCAAAGTATTCATCCTGCCAGGAAAATTTATCTTTGGTAAGTTGATGTTTATTGATCCAATAAGATGACTCTCCCTTCAATAATTGTACAATTTTTTCTATATTCTGATGGGATCCTAAGGAAACCAGGCAATGGCAATGATCTGAATATCCATTGATCATATCTAAGAAAATTCCTTTTTCTGTTGCATATTCTTTGATGTGCTTCCACACTTTTATTCTTAGATCGAATGTATTGAGATGGGGCGTTCTGTTTCTTGTTGAGAAAACAAGGTGAACATAAATTTTGATAAAGGGCATTTGTGTTGTTTTATCAAAAATAATGTTTTTTTAATTAAGTTTTGGCTAAAGCCAATGGATTTGGAATAAAATTAAAAGACGGCTAAAGCCCGTCCCTATTGATATTTTATGTATGTAGAATTGTAAATATGTTATTTATTATCTAGGAATGAAAATAAATCTCGATTATAGCGTTCAAAATTATCTTACGACATTGTATCAGATTCAATAGAAACGGGCTTTAGCCCGTTTAACAATAAATAATATATTCAATTGGCTTTAGCCAAAACTTACTATTTCATCACATCCATCCCAATTTAGATAAATATCTCTCCTCAATAATATTCAGGTGGTGATAATTATGTCCAATAATCAGTTTCCCTATGGTCTCCACTGAGATTTCGTTACCATTGGCAATACCTGTATATTGTAAAGCTGCTGGATTCATTGTCTCTAATAGAATCTGAGTAGATTTCCTTACCAGTTTATATTCTTCCACTAAAGATTCTAATGATCTTTCACTGGCGAAAGACTGATCTGCGTATTCATTTTCATCAAATCCGGGAAGATTGTTTTTATCACCTCTGGCAAAAGCTAGTATTCTGTATTGAAAAACTCTTTCAGTATCGGATAAGTGAAGGAGTAATGCTTTCAATGTCCATTTACCTTCAGCGTAGGCGAATTTTGATTGTTCTTCAGTAAGATTAGAATAAATTCCTACTGTTTTGTCTTCTGATATTTTTAATTCAGCTAACCAATTCTCTGATGGAATCTGGTCTAAGTATCTTTGAATGTATTTTTGAAAATCTGTCATAGTTTTAGAATTTGACAATTTAGCAGTCTAACAATGTAGCAATCATTGGTAAACTGTTAAACTGATACATTGTTATATTATTTATTTATCCACTCGTAGAAATTGACGGAGTCATACAACTCAAAACCGCAGGCAGGATACAATTGATTACCTACATCATTACTTTTTCCTGTTTCAAGTAGGATTCCACAGGCGTTTGAAGCTTTGCATAGCTCTTTTGCTTTTTCAATAAGCTCTTTAGAGTAGCCTTTTCCTCTATGGTTAGCATTGACGTACAGATCATTCAGCAACCAATAACGCTGCATTCTTGTGGAAGAAAATATTGGGTATAATTGTACAAAGCCGGTTAGGATCTCATTTTCTTCTGCAACAAAAATTTCAGAGTCTTTATTTTCAATTCTTTCCCGGAGAAAGTCTAAAGCTGCAGGGATATCCGAGGATTTGTGATAGAATATTCTGTATTGATCAAACAATTCAGCCAGTTGAGGTAAATCTGCAACGATTGCTTTTCTTGTGTTTTTCATAGGTATTTGGTGGGGTAATAAAAAATGAGAAAGATAGTAAATCCTTCTCATTTTGTGTATTATCATATCTTACGAAAATGCTCTTTCCAGATCTGCAATAAGGTCTTCAGCATCTTCAATTCCAACGCTTAAACGCACAAGGTCATCTGTGATTCCTAATTCAGCACGTTTTTCTGCCGGGATAGAAGCGTGAGTCATTAAAGCAGGATGGTTTGCTAAAGATTCCACACCTCCTAAAGATTCAGCTAAGGTAAATACCCTTACTTTTTCCAGGAACTTGATGGCATCTTCTTTCTTTCCAGATTTGAAAGTGAATGAAACCATACCTCCAGATTCCTTCATTTGAGATTTTGCCAGCTCATATTGAGGGTGAGATTCTAATCCCGGATAAATTACTTTATCCACTGCAGGATGAGTTTCAAGGTATTTCGCTACCGCAAGACCGTTGTCAGAATGTCTTTGCATTCTTAATGCTAGTGTTTTGATTCCTCTTAATACAAGATAAGAATCGTGAGGACCTAAAATACCACCACTTGCAAATTGAATAAAGTGAAGTTTTTCACCCAATTCTGCATCTTTAGCAATAAGAGCACCTGCAATGACGTCAGAGTGTCCCCCTAAATATTTGGTGGCAGAGTGCATTACGATATCAGCTCCCAGATCAATGGGTCTTTGAATATAAGGCGTTGCAAAAGTATTGTCTACGGCAACTAAGATATCTTTTCCTTTAGCAATGTCTACTACAGCTTTGATATCTACCAGTTTCATCAATGGGTTCGTTGGAGTTTCTACCCAGATTAGTTTGGTTTTATCTGTAATTACATCTGCAATTTTAGAAACATCATCAAAATTCACAAACGTGAACTTCAGCTGATATTTTTCAAAAAGTCTGGTAAACATTCTGTAAGTTCCTCCATAAAGATCATCTACTGCGATTACCTCATCACCAGGATTTAATAACTTCAAAACGCAGTCGATAGCAGCAAGACCAGAACCGAAAGCCAAACCTCTCGCTCCATTTTCAATACTGGCTAAAGAATCTTCTAACGCCTGTCTTGTTGGGTTAGCAGCTCTTGAATATTCGTATCCTGAATGTACTCCAGGGCTTTTCTGTGCAAACGTAGAGGTTAAAAATACAGGAACGTTTACAGATCCCGTTGCAGACTCATGATGCTGCCCTCCGTGAATTACTTTGGTATTAAAATTCATATTTATATAATTTGATAATTTGATAATGCGGTAATTTGAAAATTAAACTGATCTTGTTACAAATACCAGTCCTTTTATTTTCAAATTCTCAAATGACTTCATTTCCAAATTGTTTTTACTTTATAGCAGATTTCACTGCAAACTCTTCTGCAATTTCTTCCATCCACTGTGCTACATCCTCTTCACCAGTTGCTCTCTGATAAGTACTTCCTAAAGAAACTAAAATCTGGTGGATAAACATCTTCATTTGATCTACCGGCATTTCTTTTGTCCAAAGGTCAATTCTTAGCGCTTCCATTGCCTTATCATCCCACACAGAGATCATGGTAGCTTTTGTTTCCTCCTTTTCAACACCTCCGTCCTGAGCATTCCATGTAATATTTTCAGGGATGTGGTTTTCATCAAGCTCTACATCTATCGTAATCTGAGTTTTTCTCATATCAATCTAAAATTTTTGACAAAGTTAATACTTCTTAAGCTTATCCAAAATTTCTACGAAATTATCTTCATCAGGAAATGGAGAATTAAAGTTAAAAATTTTACCTTCCGGATCTATGATAATAAACCTGGGAATAGACTGTATTTTGTATTTATTCATAAATTGCTCTGCATTTAGCAGCCAAAACTGCGGAAGATTGGATGTTTTTGTTTTTAAATAATTGGTCCATTTTGATTGATTTTCATCGAGGCTGATAGAAATAAACTGAATATTATCATAATATCTGTATTGATGGCTTCTCGTTTCAAACACAGGTTTGATCTGTTTACATGGTCCGCACCAGGTTGCCCAGAAATCAATGACCACATATTTACCTTTATATTTAGAAAGTTTTTGAGTGATACCTTTATCAGTAAGAAGAGTAAGGTCGGGAAATACAGCTCCCTTCTGAGACCTGTTAATCCGGTCAAGTTTTGCATAAAGCTCTTGCTTGTAATCTGTATTGCCTACCTTGTTGATTTCAGCATCAAAAACCTTATTTCTTGTAAGGCTATCTGTTTGTAATTCTATAGTCTTAGCTAAATGTTTGGATAGTAGCTGGTCTTTTGAAATTCCTTTAGGCATTTGGTTGATCTTTACAAAAAGGATACTGTCAGGGTTGGAGATCTGATCTTTATCAGATAATAACTGATCCAGTTTATATTGAAGGTAATTATCATTTTTGCTTAACAGAGGGCTTGGTTTTTGAATGTTTTCATTTAATTCCTTAATGAAAGATGCAGGAGGAGCAAATTTTGAATCAGTCAATGAAGTCATTTTTCTATAATTATTGATCTCGTTGAGATATTCAATAGACATAAGTTCTCTTCTGTATCTTTTGTAGTCTTCAGAAAGCGCGTTGTTTTCGGGATCAGCAAATACATTCAGGATTCTTTTATTTTCTTTCCAGTCAGATTCGGCTAAGTCATAGAATTTTGTAGGATCATTGATGTAATTCTGTTTTTCCAATGCAGATTCAAACTCGTATCCAAAAGAACTTTCATTGTTGTTGTATACCTGATCTGCTTTTCTGTTAGATCGTAAAAAATAGATCCGTTTTGTATTATTTAATTGGATATCAAAATCAAACCAATCACCACTTGACATAATGAAGTTTATTTTTTTATTCCCGATTTCAAGGATATATTCATCCAATGGAATAGGATGGGCGGTCGTCCAACTGAATATATTGTTTTTGACAGCTGCAGCTCCTATTTTTTTGTGAAAATCTTTAGAATAAATTCTCACAGAGTCTATTTTAATATCAGTTTCCAGTTTTCCTTTAATAGAAACTCCGGTTCCATCACTCTGATAAGGCTTTGGTTTCTGGAAAATGTAAAGCAATCCTGAACCAATGATTAACGCCACGACAGAAATAAAAATCTGTTTTCTGTTTTTAAGAAAAGCATTTTTAAATCCTTTTTTACTGTACCAAAAATAGCCCAGACTAAGAAAAATAATCATCCAGAAAAGGCTCATATACTCAGAGTGAGAAATGAAACTGTTCAGACCTTTTATTTCCGGAGCGTTCCAAAAAGTGTATAGAGAACTATAAGGATTGAAGAAAAAAGCCTGCTTCTGTACAAGAGAAGTAATATTGGAAGCCACTCCCAATGAACCGATAAGAAATGACCAGATGAAGCCTTGAAATGCTACAGAAATACAAAGCTGAAGCGCTGCAATTCCTAAAATAGTCACCCAGATCCTGATAAAGGTTTTTATCATCCAGGCTGCATCGAAAGTAAGCAGTTTCGCTGGATCAGGATGTACATAATAATCTATTAAAGCTAAAATAATATTAAATCCAAAATAAGAAGCAATACATAGGGTACAAAGAAATATCAGAATAATGTACTTTGAAAAATACAACTGAAGCCTGCTTAAAGGCTGCGTTTCCATCAGTTGCCACCCATTGTTTTTATGATCAGTCTGGGCAATCCTGTTGGAAGCGATAATCACAAATAAAAGTAATACGAAAAATGTGAAATATTTAATAGCTTCACCTCCTATGGCTTTTTCAAATACAGAATAGTTCAACATTTCATCTATTATGATGTTCTTTTTGAAAAATTCAGGAACAAAACCCAGCAGAGGGATCAATGCTCCCAAGATAAGAGCAATATAAGTGAGTCCTAACCCTTTTGTTTTTAGCCATTCTGTACCGATGGCTGTTATTAATTTTTTCATCTGTGTTTTAGTTTTTTGTTATTTCCATAAACCAGTCTTCAAGACCTGCATTATTTCTGATCTCAAAGATCTCTGCATGATTCAAAACCAGGTTTTTGATAAGGGTAACAATATGTTCTTTAGATTCTGCAGTGATTTCTACAGTATTCTCATTGATGATTTTAGGAGAATATTGCTCCGGAATTTCATGGATAAACTGGGAGGCATTGTTGATTCCTATTCTGATATGATTGTATCGGTAGAGTTCATTAAGATCCTGTATGCTTCCTGTAAAGCGTATTTCACCATGGGAAATAATGGCAAGATGGGTAATCATTTTTTCTATTTCCTGAAGTAGATGACTGGAAATGAAAATAGTAACCCCTTCCTCTTTGTTGAGTTTCATCAAGAGTTCCCGTATCTCCAGCATTCCATTCGGATCAAGACCGTTTACAGGTTCATCCAGAATCAGCAAATCCGGTTTTCCAAGTAAAGTCATGGCAATAGAAAGTCTTTGTTTCATTCCCAGAGAATACTTTTTCATTTTCATTTTTCTGCTTTCCCAAAGGCCTACGAGATTCAAAACCCTTTCACATTCTGATTCAGGTAAGTCTCGAAGCCTGGAAATGATAATGAGGTTATCCCATCCGGAAAGATGGTCATAAAATGCAGCTGTATCTATCAGGCTCCCAATTTTTTGGAATCCTTCCGGATAGAGATCAGATAAATCCTTGTCAAAAATCCGGATGGTATGGTTGTCGTCAGGAATACTGCCGATCAACATTTTCATCGTTGTAGATTTTCCGGCACCATTGGCTCCCAGGAATCCAAAAATACTTCCTTTGGGGACCGAAAGATCAATGTTTTTCAGAATCAGCTGATGGGGAGTAAATCCATAATTTAGATTTCGAATACTAATTAAATTTTCCATATATACTGTGTTGATGAAAGGTGAAAAATAAAAAAAAGACTTTCTGTAGTTACAAAAAGTCTTATATAGGTATGAAATAACGGTTACTTTGTTACACGAGGCTTATAACCGGATTCGTTAAAAATTTGCGTAGCATCCATTTTCAGGAAGTCTGTTAGCTTTGTTTCAGGTTTCTCTTTAAGATAAGCTTTACAGATCTGCCATCCTGTAAAAATCCCGATTTGTGGGGAAGATTCGTTATCTATTTCAGTATAGAACTTTGAGAATGGTCCCGGAGCAATAAAGCGCTCTCCCAACCTTGGATCATCTCCAAATAAAAGGTTACTTTCTACAAAATAATTCCAGATATTGGCTTCATTGTATGTAGCCCATTCATATTGTTTCTTTGTATAATTCATTTTCAGATAATCTGGAAAATCAGGAAGAAAAGCATCCTGTAGAATCATCACTTTTCCATTAAGAATGACCTGATCTATGAATTTTTGATGGTCCGGAGACTCTGTTACAATATTTTCAGCAAAAAGCTGAGAAACCTTAGGAACAATATTCTGTGGGTTCATCGATTTCTGAAAGTAAACCTCCAGTCCTTTGTAATGAGCATTGCCATCACCCATAAAACCGGTAATATCTATGAATAGAAGATTTCCTTTTTCATCATAAAAGATAGGGTCCTGAACCATTTGTAAGGCCGATGAAAACAGATATACTTTTGGGCTTTTAAATTGTGGAAAGTAATGTTTGATATGTGAAAATAAATTTTGAAGCTCTTTCTGTAATTTCGCTTGGTCTATTTTTCCAATGGCTTCCTTATAGATCTTAATTTCTTCTGAATCAGCTCTTCTTTTAGAGAAGTCAGCATCAGAAACGGTTCCCTGAAACCACGGAAACTGAGCTTTAAACTGGTCTAATGCAACATTAGGATTATAAAACGCTTTGGAAATGTCCGTCATTTCAATTTTTTCGGTGGTATCTTTTACCTCTATTTTCCATTGGTTTTCAGGTTCTTTTTTACAGGAATTCAATCCCGCAACTAAAATAGAAGAAAGGGCAATGTATCTGAAAATCTTCATTATTTTTACATTAAGTTTACAAAAATAAGGATTAAATGGAGATTTCATGATGAAATTTAAAATATTTACAGCATTCATCGGTATTTTCGGATTTGCTTTTTTACAGGGACAGAAGCTTGAGTTTAAAGATAAAAATCTGGAAAAGGCAGTCATTGAAAATTTTGATCTGAATAAAGATGGAATGATAAGTAACTTTGAAGCAGAAGCCGTTAATAACCTGTTTCTGGTCCAAAAAGGGATTACTTCTACAGATGATCTGCATTTCTTTAAAAATGTAAAAATGATTATGCTGGATGAAAATGCTATTTCTACGATCGTTCTGAAGGATATGGATAAACTGAATCTTTTTTCATGTACAGGATGTAAGGTGAAATCATTTAAAGCTGAAAACCTGGGAAATATTACGTCTTTATATATGGATAATAACCTTTTGGAAACTATTTCCCTGAAGGCAACACCAAAAATTGACCAATTAACATTATCTTTAAATCAGTTAAAAACAATTGATTTGTCTCAGCTTAAAAATTTAAGAAGACTGAATGTGGAACATAACAAGATTTCTAAAATTGATATTTCCGGAAATCCTGGTTTGCAGACTTTAAACGTAGGTGGAAATAAAATGAAAGAAGCAGATATAAAGAAAGGCTTAAAGACAGATGTTACCATTTTCGGAACCGATGAACAAAACTAATGATATGAAAATTGAAACCCAAAGATTGATTTTAAGAGAATTTGAAGATGCTGATTTTGAGCAGGTGTTCCTTATGGATTCTGACCCTGAAGTGATGAAATATCTCGGAAAACCAGTGATAAATGTTGATGAATCAAAAGAAGCAATCAAAATGATTCAGAAACAATATGAAGAAAATGGAGTTGGCAGACTTGCGGTAATTGAAAAAGAAAGTGATTTGATGATTGGATGGAGCGGCTTGAAATTATTGAAACAACCTATCAACGGACATGTGAATACATTGGATTTGGGCTATCGTTTTATTCCTGAATTCTGGGGCAAAGGTTATGCCATAGAAGCAGCACGAGCATCTCTGAACTATGGTTTTAATGAGTTAGATGCAGACGCTATTTATGCCTACGCAGATTCTGGAAATACAGGATCAAATTATATATTAAAAAAGCTGGGCTTCAAGAATACAGAAGAATTTGAAGACTCAGGAGTTAAATGCCTTTGGTATGAATTGAAACGTGAAAAATATTTTCAATAGATAAGATAATGATAACAGTAAGACAAGAAGAGGCAAAAGATTATGAGGAGGTTTTTAAATTGACAGAAGAAGCCTTTAGGGAAATGGAGCATAGTGATCATCAGGAACATTTTCTTGTTGAAAAGTTAAGGAAATCTAAGGCATTCATTCCTGAATTGTCATTAGTTGCGGAAGATGAGAATGGAGTGATTGCCGGACATATTTTGTTTACAAAACTTATGATTGAAAATGGTTCAGAAATTTTTGAATCGTTAGCTTTGGCCCCTGTTTCTGTAAAACCTGAGTTTCAAAATCAAGGAATTGGCGGACAATTAATTCGTGAAGGTCATCTTAGAGCTCAAAAGTTAGGATACCAATCGGTGATTTTAATTGGACATGAAGAGTATTATCCAAGATTTGGTTACAAAAAAACAAGTAATTTTGGGATCTCATTTCCGTTTGAAATTCCGGAAGAAAACGGAATGGCCATTGAATTGGTAAAAGATGGATTAAAAAATATAAAAGGGAAGGTAAAATATCCCAAAGAATTTGGAATAGATTAAAAAAAATATAAACGATGCAGACACAGAAAGTGATAGATCATATTGTTGGCTGGTTAAAGGATTATGCCACAAAAGCCAGAGTAAATGGATATGTAATTGGAGTTTCGGGAGGAGTAGATTCCGGAGTGGTTTCTACCCTGGCCGCAATGACTGGACTAAAAACATTATTGATCGAAATGCCAATCCGTCAGAAAGCTGACCAGGTAGACAGAGCACAGGATCACATGAATGACCTGAAATCCAGATTTCCCAATGTGGAAATCATGTCTGTAGATTTAACACCTGCTTTTGAAGAGCTTTATAAGACTTTTGACGTAAAAGATGATCTGTATCCGAATGAGAAACTGGCATTTGCCAATACAAGATCGCGTTTAAGGATGCTTACACTGTATTATTACGGTCAGATTAATGGACTTTTAGTATGTGGAACCGGAAATAAAGTGGAGGATTTCGGAATTGGATTTTATACGAAGTATGGAGACGGTGGAGTAGACGTTTCTCCAATTGGAGACCTTTATAAAACAGAAGTGTATGCTTTAGCAAAAGGGTTGAATCTGATTAAAAGCATTCAAGAAGCAATTCCTACGGACGGACTTTGGGATGTAGACCGTACAGATGAGCAGCAAATTGGAGCAACGTATCCGGAGCTGGAAAAAATTCAGAAAGAATACGGAAGCAAAACAGCTGAAGATTATGAAGGCAGAGATAAAGAGGTATTCCAAATCTTTGACAGAATGCATAAAGCAGCAAAACATAAGATGGATCCTATTCCGGTTTGTGATATTCCTGAAGATTGGAGAGAAACATAAATAAAATGTACTATTTAGCAATGTACCAATCATTGGTATATTGCTAGACTGATACATTGTTATATTAATATTATATTGTTACTATGAATAGTAAAATAAGAGCGGTATTTTTTATATGCTTGGGCCTTCTTTTCGGAATGTCTGTGATGTATATCTATAATAATTTTATTAAGAGTAAGGATCATTCATCCCCAGCTAAAACTGAGGCTGCAAGCTATGGAAGTACTTCCACAGAAGATCAGTATAATACCGGGAATTCATCAATACAGGTTTCTATTGAAAAGCTGACTGAAGAAAAAACAGTGATCAGTTATGTGAAACAAAACCACAGACTTCCGGATTACTACATCACAAAAAATGAAGCCAGAAAACAGGGCTGGAATCCTTCAAAAGGAAATCTTTGTGAAGCAATTCCAGGAAAAGCTATTGGCGGAGATAAATTTGGGAACAGGGAAGGGAGATTACCTGATGGAGATCAATATTTTGAAGCCGATGTTAATTACCATTGTGGTGGAAGAAATGCAGACCGGATTATTTATACCGAAAATGGAGATGTTTACCTTACCAAAAACCATTATAAGAGTTTTGAAAGACAGTAATTATCACTGTGAGGAACGAAGCGATAACAGGATCTAAAGTAAAAAAGGATAATTTGTATTTAAACCAGGATAAGTAGTATTTTTGAAAAATAATAGTTTTGCTTATTTACTGTTTTTATTTCTGATGTTTTCATGCTCGGAAAAACAAGGGAATGTAAAAGTACAGAAACAAAAACCTGCAATAACCATACTCATTCAGCCATTCAGAGGTATACAATCTGAAAAAGTGAAAACAGTAGCTGAAGGGATTAAAAAAGTATATCCTAATGTTAAAGTTCTTGAAGCTATAGATTTTCCTGGAAATGCTTATTATAAAGAAAGAAACCGCTATAGAGCGGATTCAACGATTAAGTTTTTAAACACTAAGACCAGGGAAGGCTTTGTTACCATTGGACTCACTTCAAAAGATATTAGTGTGACCAAAGGTAAAATAAAAGACTTTGGGGTGATGGGTTTAGGTTATAGACCGGGAAAAGCTTGTATAGCATCAGATTTTAGGGTAAACAAGAAAAACTCAGATGAGCAGTTTTATAAGATCGCTATTCATGAGCTTGGTCATACTCAGGGGCTGCCACATTGCCCGGAAAAAATGTGCTTTATGAGAGATGCAGAAGGTAAAAATCCTACTAATGAGGAAACGGATTTTTGTAAGAAATGCAAAACTTTTTTAATCAGTAAAAATTGGAAATTTAGTTCAATATGAAGACAGTATATATAGATTTTACAGAAATAGGCGATTATGAGGATTTCTATGCTCAATTAAAAGAAAAAGTTCAGCTTCCTGAACATTTCGGGGATAACCTTGATGCGCTTTTCGATACCATTACCGGAGACCTTGAAATGCCACTTCACATTGAATTCGTGAATATGACGGTAGATCAGCTTGAAATTTTTGAAGACCTACTGACAACATTAGAAGATGCAGAGGAAGAAGTTGAGGATTTCACTTTCAGCTACTATCTGGAGCAATATGAAGATGACGAAGACGAAGAGGAAACAGAAGACTAGTTGGTAATGTAAAAAGTAATAGGGTTGTTTTAGAAATAGAACAACCTTTTTTATTGTTTAAAGATTAGCTCAATCAGCAAAATCAGCGAGAGTTTTAAGTTATATGGAGAGTGTTTTTAAGTAGATTAAGGGGATTTCACAAGTTTCTCTTTGATACTGTTTGTTGAAAAACGTATATTTTGAGGAATAATATCTATGTACTTATGTGGTTAAAAAATTAAACGACATAGATACATAGGTTTCAGGCTACATATCATTCATGGCTATAGGAGCACAAACACGGTTGCATTAAACTTGAATGTAGACAAAATGTAGGGATTAAAAATAAAAACCAACAGAACGACTGTTGGTTTTAAATTCAATATAACTCACCATAACATGTAAGTCCGTATTATTTTAAATATTACAGCAAAAGCCGAATATTTACTTTAAAATCATACATTACAAATCTACAGGTTCACCTTATAAAAAGGTAGAATCAAAATAGAACGGCAATAAATCCTTCACTGCATGAACTTTCACAACCTCCTCATTCATACTTGAAAAATAAAGGTCAATGTTTTCGTTTTGCTTGGTTTCATATTCTATTAAACTTTGACGACAGGCCCCACAAGGTGGAATTGGTGGATTTTTTTCGTGAAATTCTTTAGGACCACCCACAACGAAGATCTTTTTTACCTTCACATTGGGAAAGTTGGCGGCTACCCAAAAAAGAGTAGTTCTCTCAGCGCAAAGCCCTGAAGGGAAAGCAGCATTTTCCTGATTGTTTCCGGAATATATTTCTCCGTTTTCCAACAGCACAGCACATCCTACAAAAAACTGAGAATAGGGTGCATAAGCGTTTGCGCGAGCCTCTTTGGCTCTTTCGAATAATTGTTTTTCTATATCGCTCAGTTCGCTGCTATTTTTAAAATATTCGTAACTGATCTGTATGTCTTTTTTCATATATTGTAGACTAAAAAAGGGGGGTAAAATTAGTTCTTTTTAATGAGGTGGGCAATATTTTATTCTTCCAATGAAAAGTTCAATTTTTTAAGACTAGAAAATGTTATATACTTCAATACAATTCAGAAATATAGAACTGAAAAACCGCTGGGTAATGTCTCCTATGTGTATGTATTCATGCGAAAACGGGATGGCCAACGACTTTCATCTGGTGCATTACGGGAGCAGAGCACAGGGAGGAACCGGCTTGCTTGTAGTAGAAGCTACAGGAGTAGAACCGAGAGGAAGAATTACCAATCACTGCATGGGAGTTTGGAATGATGAACAAGCAGAAAAGTTACAGCGAATAGTAGAATTTGTTCATGAAAATTCAGACAGCAAAATAGGCATTCAACTGGCTCATGCCGGTAGAAAAGGTTCCACATGGAATAATTTGCAGATTCCTATTGAAGAAGGTTGGGAAACCATTGCACCAAGCTCCATTCCTTATCATCCTTCAGAAAGAATTCCACATGCGTTGAGCACAGATGAGATAAAAGAACAGGTTCAGAATTTTAAAAAAGCAGCCCGAAGAGCAGTAAAAGCAGGTTTTGATGTTATTGAAATTCATGGAGCGCATGGTTATCTTATCCATCAGTTTTTGTCACCGTTATCCAATATCCGGACAGATGAATACGGCGGAAGCTTTGAGAACAGAATCCGTTTTCTCATGGAAATTGTAAATGCAGTGAATGAAGAACTGAATGAAAATACGGCACTTTTTGTAAGGATCTCTGGAACAGAATATGCAGAAAATGGCTGGGATATTCAGGATAGTGTAGCGTTGGCGAAAGTCTTAAAAGAGCATTCCGTTGACCTTGTGGATGTATCAAGTGGCGGGAATATCCATGGAGCAAAAATTTCAGTTTTCAACGGATATCAGGTTCCTTTCTCTTCCCAGATCAAAAGTGAAGCTGGGGTGAAAACAGGAGCTGTAGGCTTAATTACAGAGTTGGAGCAAGCCGAGACAATTCTTCAGCATGGAGAAGCAGATCTGATCTTTGTAGCAAGGGAAATATTAAGAAATCCCTACATTGCAGTTCAGGGAAGTTTTGAAATGAAAGAAGAATGCTTTTTCCCACATCAATATACCAGAGCGAAGATCTCATCATAACAAGACAAGATAGGAATATCATCATCCTAAAGAGAAGAAATGAATATAGAAGACTTTATGCTGACCTGCCCAAGTAAGAAATTTCTGGGGGTAGAATGTTTGGGTTGTGGCGCTCAGCGTGCCATTGTTTTGGTCTTTGAAGGGAAATTTTCAGAGGCATTTAAAATGTATCCTGCTGTATACACGGTATTGCTGTTTTTTTTCATTTTGGGATTAAGTTTTATAGATAAGAATAGAAAATATTCCCCTGTTCTTATGACCCTGATTGTCATCAATCTTGTCATTATGGTTGTTTCCTATGTTTACAAACATTTCTTATTATAGGGAAGGGAAAAATGTAAATCGAAGTTTTTTTTTGAAAATTCTATAATTTTAAAAATCATAGAATCGTAGAATTACTACAATTTATGAAACAGTTCACCCAAAACTTTTTAAATTAGGACCTGAAGTTTATCTTTGTTATAGAAAATCCTTTAAACAGGGCTATCATTAATGATTTAAATTTAAGAATATGGCAGGAAATTCAAGAGGAATCTTAAAATTCAATGGAGGTGAAGGTCAGAAGTTATTAAAACTTAATTACAGCGTTTCAAGAGCTACTGACGTTTCAGGGCGTGTAGCATCAGATCCGTCAAATGCACTGATAAAAGTAACCATCGAAGCAACAGAGAAATCTGATGTTCTGGAAAGTTTACTTAATAGCAAATATAAACCTACATCAGGAGAAATCAACTTCAATAAATCTCACGAAGAAGGTACATTAATTACCTTGAAATGGGAAAACGGATATGTTATTCAACATGAAGTAGACTTTGATGCAATAGACAGCAACAATATGCTGATTAGCTTTGTGGTAAGTGCTGAAACCATTACTTATGGTAATTCTGAATACGCAGGACTTTGGCCAAGCAGCTAAATATTCATCTCTTAAAAACAAAAGACTGTCTTAATCAAAGACAGTCTTTTTATTATAAATATACTTGGATTATTTTACTAAAAACTGCATTGTAGTTCCATCCAGTTTCAAAATATAAACTCCCTGATTAAGATTTCCGGTTCTGATTACATTTCCATTACTGAAAGGTCTGTCAATCGTCTGAATAACTTTCCCCTGAAGTGTATATATTTCAGCTCTTTTAATATCTTTAACTTCACCTTTTACAATGATCTCCTGATTGGTGATCGGGTTAGGAGTAATTTTAAAGTTTTGCGTGGTCTCTTGGGTAACACTTTTAGCTTGCCTGGCAGAAGAGCTTGAATAACATGTCCATTTCAGGTCATCAACAGCCACTCTGTTGCTGGCTGAGTTATTTACCAGACTTACCGTTACATTTCCGGAAACATTAATATTATTAATAGTTGTTGTAGCAGCAGTCGTACTATAAGGAACCGTACCCACTGTTGTTCCGTTCACTTTTACATCAAGAACCCCGTTGCTTCCTGAAAATTTCAACTGTGTAGTTACTGTTAAAGAGCCAATTCCGTTTGCCGAACTTCCGGATGTTAATGATCCATTTCTTACAGTAATAGCCTTATTATTGATTGTTTGGTCTGTTCTGGAATCTGTAGCAGTCCAGGAAATACCGCCATTGCTCCATGTTTTGGTGGAATAAGTAGAGCTTGCAGCAGGAATGGATTCGAAATTTTCATTGGCACAGTCTGTAGATGGATTAGGAGTTGACGTTCCTGTATTCGTTGTTCCTGAAACGGTAGAACTGTTGGACGATGAATTTCCTGCAGCATCTTTAGCTACAATAAAGAAACTGTAATTGGTAGATGGAGCCAATCCTGAAATTGTTGTAGAAGTTGAACTTGCTGTTGTTTTCAAACTTCCATTCATATAAACATTGTAAACAGAAACTCCCACATTATCAGAAGCAGCATTCCATGTAAGAGAAATACTGTTGGATGTTTTGGAAGAAATGGCTAAACCTGTAGCAGTTGTAGGAGCTTGAGTGTCGCTGGTTGGTTGTTGAGATCCCCAGATAAGATTTACATAGCTTGGGTTATCAATGAAAGGATTTCTGTTACCCTGATAAGTATATGATGCATTATTCCTTTTAATTTCGGCTTGAGATACCGGATCTTGATTATGCCATGCTAAAAGAACATTCAGTTCCCAGGTCTGAAGTCCGGGAAATGTAGAACTTCCCAGCATATTTCCTGAAGAAAAAGAAGAAAGCTTACTCTGATAACGCGTTACAAAATAAAAGATCATACGGGCAACATCCCCTTTAAACTCATCAATCGGCTCAAAAACGACTCCGGAATATCCTGAAGAAACAGAATTACCCAGCTTTGATCCATTCTTAGAGGTAAAAGTTGCACTTCCAACCTTTCCAAACGGATAATTGCTTCTCATTCCGTTTACTTTGCCATCTGTAGCTCTGATAAAATGAATGTCAGCCACCATTGGTGAAGCCTGATTAAATAAACTTTGAGGGATAATATGTTCTCTGTTGTAACAGTTTCCTTCTGTAGAATAAGTCCCGCACTGGTTTGATCCTGGAGTATATTTATAGGGGTCAGCACCTACAGGTTTTTCTGAATAAATATCAAGGATAGAACCATCATTTTCGTAGTCTTTATCAATGTCGGTCGTTTTATAGGCAGTCCATAATCCATTGTAGCCTTTGTCCTGGTGTCCGCTGGTAATAATGCTGCTCAAAGCAGTTTTAAGTGCCGCACCACTCAATCCATTGGCCGAGTTGTAGTATCCTGTAGGAGCCTGGGCATAGACAAGTCCCGAGAATACAGAGAATAAGATAATTTTTTTCATATTAATATAATTTCCCACAAGATTACTACATTTTCATGAATAAGAAATTACATTATTATTAATTTTGAATGTACCGCATTTAGCTTTCACCATTGAATGATAAATGATGATTGATTATGATAAATGATCTCCAATTAGTAAACATATATGATAGGAAATTTCTCGATCGCTTTCATCTTGGAGACATTTAATATTGTGATCCATAAACCTAAAACCTGTATTTCTGAACTTGTCCTTCGAATCTCGAAACCTATACTTGAATAACCCCGGTCATAAAAATAAAAAAACCGGCACAAAAGTACCGGCTTATATAATAATAGCTATAATTTTTTATTTTCTCTGTGGCGGATAATTTTTCATAATCTCAGCCAAAATTTCAGGAATCTGTCTCTGTTTAGATTTTGGAGAATCTACAGAAATTCCGCTTCCTATACCTTGCCAAACCAATTTATTGGATTTTGCATCAATAAGGTCAACGATTAAGGCACCTTCATTATAATTGCTTGTCCATGTTCTGTTCATTCCAACACCCCATCCGAAAGGTCCGCCCCAACCCCACATTCCGTAAGGGGAAGAACTTTGTATATCCGTAATTTTTTTATGGTTTGCTTTTACGTTGATAATAAGATCAGGATTCTCTCCGGATTGAAGGCCTTTGCTTTGAAGTTGTCTCGAAAGCTCGTTTAGAACTCTGTCTTTATCAATATCATTCAATTTTAGATCATCAATTCTTATTTTATAAGTTTTGTAAGAATTGAAATTGGCGGTTTCAGCATAATCTGAACGTACCTGAAACGGGCTACAAGAAGTTAAACCTAATGTAGCAGATGCCAACAAAATAAAAATATATTTTTTCATTTTATTTATTTTTTTTATCATTTTTAATGAATGTATCAGTCTTTTTATCGTACCCGTAAGGACAGTGTCTGCAGCCGCTTTTACAGCAATATCCTCTTTTCAGATGAAATTTTTCTGTAAAAACTTTGTATCCCTGTTCATTATAATAAAAGTCTTCACCTTCTTTGATGTCATAATGGGCCATAAGTTAAATGCAAAGTCAAAAAACTTTTTATATTTGTTACTATGATAATTGTATGCCAAAAGCCATTAAAAAAACTAAAAATTAACGGCATTGCTCTTTTTCCCTTTATCTTCATTAGGAAACCCGAAGATAAGGAAAATAATACACTTATCAATCACGAAAAAATCCATCTTCGGCAGCAAAAGGAGATGCTCGTCATATTCTTCTATATTTTCTATGTTATTGAATATTATTATTGGTTTTTCAAACTGAAAGATGGCTACCAGGCATACAGAAGGATCTCATTTGAAAGAGAGGCCTACGCTAATGAAAGTAATCTGAATTATTTGCGTAAAAGAAAATTCTGGAACTTTAGGAAATATTTTTAAAAAACATCAATAGAGGTGGGTTTTAGCCCAACCTAAAAATTTAAATATATTACGCAGCAATACAACATCATTATCCGTGAAAATCTGTGTAATCTGTGGGAAACTTAATAATTAATCTTTTATTATTTTTGTACCCTATAACCCATGAGCAGTCTAAAAAACTAAAATGCTATTACAATTCCCAACAGAACCTATTCCCATTCAGGAAATCCAGATTCATAAAAATGTAACACTCTTCATCAAGAGAGAAGATCTTATCCATCCCCAGATTTCTGGAAATAAATATTGGAAGTTGTTTTATAATATTAATCGTTATCTGGAAGGAAATCCTGAAAAACCTTATATTATTACATTTGGAGGAGCTTTTTCCAATCATATTGCTGCTGTTTCTGCGGTAGGTAATTTAGCTGGTATTCCAATATTAGGAATTATCAGAGGAGAAGAATTACAGCACAAATGGCGGGATAATCCTACCTTACTTTTTGCCAAAAGGAATGGAATGAACCTGAAATTTGTCACCCGTGAAGAATACCGTCATAAAGAAAAGCTCACAGAATTCCTGCAGCAGGAGTTTCCTAATGCTCTGGTTATTCCTGAAGGGGGAACCAATGAAGAGGCTGTGGAAGGGGTGAAAATGATGCTGAATGAGCAAACAAAAGATTTTGACTATCTTTGCACCGCAGTTGGAACAGGAGGAACCATTGCCGGAATTTCAAAATTTTGTGAAGATAATCAGAAAGTTATAGGATTTAAGGTCGTTGACGATGCTTCACTTGAAAATAGAATATTTGAATTAACTTTGAAACAGAATTTTAATCTAATAGATTCATGTTTTGGAGGTTATGGTAAAATAAGTGATGAGAATATCCGTTTTATCAATGATTTCAAAGAGAAATACAACATTCCTCTGGAACCGATTTATACAGGAAAGATGATGCAGAAGGTTTTTGAATTGATTGAAGAAGATTATTTTCCTGAAAATAGCAGGATTTTGTGCTTTCATACTGGTGGATTACAGGGGATTGAGGGAGCTAATCTGCTTTTAGAAAAACAGAATAGAAATTTAATTATATAAGTAAAATTGAAAAACATGAAAAGACTTTTTCTATCCATAAGCCTTTTAGTTTTATCAAAATTTTCTGCCCAGAGTTGGGCAACCGAAGATCAATACATCCAAAAATTTGCTAAATATGCAGTAGAGGAAATGGAAAAATATAAAATTCCTGCTTCTATTACTCTTGCGCAAGGACTTCTTGAAACAGGAGGCGGGCAAAGCAGGTTGGCACAGGAAGGTAAAAACCACTTCGGAATCAAATGTAAAGAAGATTGGACCGGTAAAACAATGAAACATACAGACGATGCTCCTAACGAGTGCTTCCGGGTGTATGACGATCCAAGACAATCTTACGAAGATCACTCTATATTTTTATCTACCAGAAAATATTACGCTAATCTTTTCAACCTGGATATGAAGGATTACAGAGCTTGGGCATATGGCTTAAAAAAGGCCGGATATGCAACCAATCCTCGTTATGCTTCCATTCTGATCACCAAAATTGAAAAATATAAGTTATACGAATACGACAACACCAGTTCTAATGAAGTGTTGTATGCTGTTCTTAAAATGTACCCGGATCTGAAAGATGACAGAACTTTTATGGCACAACTGGAGCCTTCAAAAGCGACAAAGAAGGCCAAAGAGCCGGTGACCGTAGAAGTTCCTTATAAACAGACTTCTTACGCACAGCAGCAGAAAAGAGTGGAGAGAATCAAAACAAAAGCTGAGATTCTGAATTCTATTCTTATCAAAAGTCACCCGAACGACGGGCTGAAATATATTATCATTCCTGAAGATACCGATATTAAATTCATTGCCAATAAATTCAAGGTCAGCGAGAGCCGCCTGATGAAATGGAATGAACTGGACAATGAAGCATTGAAGAAGAATGATATCGTTTTTCTTGAATCTAAAAATTCATCAGGAAATACAGCTACTTATAAAGCCGTATCTGGAGAGGATATGCATGATATCGCCCAGAAATTCGGAATCAAGTTACATAAATTATACGCTAAAAACAGAATGGATGAAGGACAGCAGCCATCTGCAGGACAGCTGATTTATCTGATTGATAAGAAACCAAGAAACTAATTTAAATTTTTTGTTGAGAGTTTATTGTTGACACTTAACCGCCAACCAGTAACTGTCAACCAACGACAAATATATATGAAGTATCAAAGAAGTTCGGCTTTATTTGATGAAGCCTACAAATACATTCCGGGAGGAGTAAATTCTCCGGTAAGAGCATTCAAATCAGTGGGAGGAGTTCCTGTTTTCATGAAATCGGCAAAAGGAGCTTACCTTACCGATGCTGATGATAATACGTATATCGATTACATCAATTCGTGGGGACCTGCTATTTTAGGTCACACGCATCCTGAAGTATTGGAAGAACTGAAAATCCAGGCAGAAAAAGGATTCTCTTTCGGTGCTCCTACAGAACTGGAAACTGAAATTGCTAAATTCATCATTGAAAACGTTCCGAATATTGACCAGATCAGAATGGTTTCTTCAGGAACGGAAGCATGTATGAGTGCTGTAAGACTGGCAAGAGGCTATACTAAAAGAGATAAGATCGTAAAATTTGAAGGCTGCTATCACGGACATTCGGATTCATTCTTAATTAAAGCGGGAAGTGGAGCTGCTACCTTTGGAAATCCAAATTCTCCGGGTGTAACAGAAGGTACGGCAAAAGATACTTTATTAGCTCGTTATAATGATTTTGAACAGGTTCAGGATTTATTCCGTCTCAATCCGGGAGAAATTGCTGCTGTAATTATAGAGCCGGTTGCAGGAAATATGGGATGTGTATTGCCTGAGAATGATTTCTTACAAAACTTAAGAAAGATCTGTGATGAAAACGGAGCTTTATTGATTTTTGATGAGGTAATGACTGGTTTCAGATTAGCATTCGGTGGAGCACAGGAGCTTTTCAATGTAAAAGCTGATCTGGTAACGTATGGAAAAGTAATCGGAGGTGGACTTCCAGTGGGAGCTTTTGCCGGAAGAAACGAAATTATGGATCATCTGGCTCCAAAAGGTGGTGTATATCAGGCTGGAACATTAAGTGGAAATCCGTTGGCGATGAGAGCAGGATTAAAAACGCTTCAATTGATTAAAAACGATGCTGAATTCTTCAACAGATTAAGCAAAACAACCCAAACCTTAGATCTTGAAATTGGAAAGATTTTAAATGAAAAAGGAATTGCTCATAAAATCAACAGAAAAGGATCTATGATGTCTGTGTTCTTCCATACCAACAGGGTTTCAAACTTTGATGAGGCACAGGAAGCAAATCATTCATTGTTCAATAATTTCTTTCATCAGATGCTTCAAAATGGAGTATATCTGCCACCAAGTGGTTATGAAACATACTTTATCAGTGATGCGATCAAAGAAAAAGAAATTGATATGACGCTGGAAGCCGTAAGAAAATTTGAATATTCTAATTTATAAATAACAAGAGACTGTCTTAAAGGCAGTCTCTTTTTTTGTATCAAAAATTAAATTTATTAAGCAAAACCATAGCAGAGTAAACACATCCATCGTCCTTCATGATTCGCCTCATCAGCATCGAAAATATAAAGACCTTTACTTTGTATATGTTCTCTTTGGCTAAGAGCGTCTCCTTCAGAAGCATCCGTAATATATATTATGGTACCATCCTGCTCTTTTCCATATAATGAGTTTCCTTTGGCCGTAAGTTCTGCACGGGTTAATCGGGGAGGTAATAATCCATCAATGGTTAGGACATCTTTTTTGGCGGTCACGTCAAGGGTAGCTTTAGGGGTTTCTGTATTGATCCCTGTTTGGGCAAATACAATAGAAGTTGCACATATCGAAATAATGCTAATTAATTTTTTCATATTTTTTTTCAAAGGTAAATTTAAAATCCAGTCTCTTTTTTATTTATTAATTTGATTAAAGAAAGGCATAGCAATATAGGCACATCCATCTTCCTTCATTGTTGGAAGCTTCCGCATCAAAGATATAAAGACCTTTACCTTCAATATATTCTCTTTGGTTTTGTCGATCGCCTCCGGAAGCCTCCGTAATATATATTATGGTACCATCCTGTTCTGTTCCATATAAAGTATTACCTTTCTCTGTAAGTTCTGCACGTGTCAATCTTGGAGGTAATAAGCCTTCAATTGCTAAAGCGTTTTTTTTTGCGGTAACATCTAAGGTTGCTTTAGGATTTTCAGTGTTAATACCTACTTGAGCAAACGAAATAGATGTGATACCTATTAAAATCAAGCTAATCAATTTTTTCATGTTTTTTTCTTACAAATATAAATTATACAAAAAAAATAAAGTTCATATTTTATTACTTGAAATGTATTAAAGAGGTTGATTTATAGTGTAATAGTATGTGTATAAGAAGTTATTTTGGTGAGAAAATAATTAATAATGTATTATTATAGTGATTTTTATTACAGTGATAAAAAAGTATAAATTATACAGATTTTGTAATAAACTATACACTTTGTTCAGAACACTTCTTTTTAATTTTGTCATAAATAGATTGGAAATGAAGACTTCAGACAATAATATGTCCCGCAAGGATTTTATCAGAAATTCAGCAATGGCAATGGCAGGATTAACTTTAATACCTAATATCATGACAGCATCCCCTTTTTTGGATGAGAAAAACAGTGTAGCAAAAGGAAAGTTGAGCCTAAAAAATGTTCGTTTAGAAACGGGTTTTGAATATGACGAAGGAGAAGTTTCCGCCACAAAAACTGATCTGTTCTATGTAGAAGTTGAAAATGGAAAAATCTCTAAAATTACTGCAAACCAACCTAATTCAAAAGCTATAGATGCGAGAGGTTTATTAATGCTTCCCGCCTTTAAAGACATGCATATCCATCTGGATAAAACATTTTATGGAGACAAATGGCAAGCTGTAAGGAAAAGAACCGGTGGAATAAAAGGGATGATTGAGCTGGAGCAGAAAATGCTCCCTGAAATGCTGAAAAAATCAACATTAAAAGCTGAAAAATTGATTGAATTATTACAATCAAAAGGAACATCCTATGCGAGAAGTCATGTGAATATTGAACCTACCTCAAAACTTCAGTCATTAAAAAATCTACAGAAAGCTTTAGAAAATAAAAAGGAAGGTTTCGGAGCAGAGCTGGTGGCTTTTCCGCAACACGGAGTATTCTATACAGATTCAGCACCGTATCTGAAGGAGGCTGCGAAAATGGATATTGATTTTATTGGTGGAGTAGATCCTTTTAATGTCGATGGGAATATTGAAAAAGTAATGGATTTTACAGTTCAGTTAGCTTTAGACCATAAGAAAGGAATAGATATTCACCTTCATGAAACGGGAGATTCCGGATTGAAGACGGTAGAATATCTGATAAAAAAAGTAAATGAAAACCCTTCTTTAAAAGGGAAAACATACTTGAGCCATTGTTTTATACTGGCGAAATTAGATGAAATAAAGCAGGAAGATATTGCTGCAAAATTGGCCGATGCACAGATTGGAGTTGTTTCTACTATTCCTTTCGGAAGACTGATTATGCCAATTCCTACTTTATACAAACATAAGGTAACGGTACTGACAGGAAATGACAGTATTGTAGATCATTGGAATACTTTTGGAACCGGAAGTGTACTTCAGAAAGCCAATTTAATGGCACAGCTGTACGGATATTCAACTGAGTTTTTATTATCAAGAAGTTTAAAACTGGCAACCGGAAATATTCTTCCATTGGATGATAAAGGAACTCAGCAATGGCCTAAAACAGGGGATAAAGCAGATTTTGTTTTGCTGAATGCCAGTTGTTCTGCGGAAGCGGTATCAAGAATCTCTAATGTTGAATCATTGGTATATCAGGGAAATGTAGTTTTTTAAATTTAATTTAAAATGAAGAAAATATTGGTATTTCTTTTAGCATTCGGGAGTCTGAGTGCCTGTCAGGAGAGATCCGGGAATTTTTCAAATGAGAATATCATGCAGGAAAAAGACATCATCAATCAGGTAAAGAAGAATAATATTTCTGCTGTTAAATCTGCTTTGGAAAACGGAACAGATGTGAACACACGAGATGGAAAAGGACGTTCTCTATTGCTGATCGCAACCGTAGAGAAACAAACCGAAATGGCAAAGCTGTTGGTTTCCTATAAAGCAAATGTTAATCTTCAGGATAACCAGTTAGACAGTGCATTTTTATACGCTGGAGCAAGCGGACAAACGGAATTGGTAAAGCTATATCTTGAAAATGGAGCCCGTTTCGATTTGTTTAATCGTTATAATGGAACAGCTTTGATTCCTGCCTGTGAACGTGGGTATGTGGAAACCGTGAAGGTGCTCGTTAAAACAAAAGGTTTTCCGGTCAATCATGTGAACAAATTAGGCTGGACAGCTTTAATGGAAGCGGTAATTCTTGGAAACGGAACCCAAAAATACCAGGAAATTGTCCAGATCCTGAAAGATCATGGAGCGGATCTTACGATTCCTGATCATGCAGGAAAAACACCTTTACAACATGCCGAATCATTAGGCTTTAAAGAAATAGCTATGATCCTGAAATCATAAAAAATAATATTTACAGCTTATAAAAGTGGTATTAAATTTTATCGGAGATAAAATCTTTGCACGTTAAATACAGCATCATGAACTAAACCTTAGCGCCGTTGCGATTCCCAACATTTGCTTTTAAGTATTATCACCTATGTGCCTATGGGTGAGAAATAATTTTTTTTATAGATTAATTACAAATGAATTATTGATGGTGGAAGTATAAGATTTTTCATCTTATTGGAAATGATCTAGAGATGTTTCAATAGTAAAGAATCATAAAATTCAGATATATAATTGAGTTGGTGTTTTAGCCACAAAGGATACTTATACTTCTTTTGTGGCTATTTTAATTTTTTCTCACATAAATTTTATTAATTTTAGAAGAAATTCAGGTAGCGTGAATTATCATACAGATCATTTTCCCATTTTAGGAATTCAGGAGTTTAGCGAGAACCAGCTTAGTGGCTGTCATTTGCTGTTTAATGAACTCTATGGGGCACGTTCTATTGATGATCCCCATAAACATGATTTTTTTATCATCAATCTTTTTGAACATGGAGTAGGTTCCCACACTATAGATTTTACGGAACATCAGGTAAAGGATTATCAGATTCATCTTGTTTTTCCAGATCAGGTACATCAATGGGTGATTGAAAAAGAGACGGTAGGCTATCAATTGATGATTAGCAGGGATTGGTTTGAAAGTTTTTTGCCATCACTGAGATTTTCAGCCTCTTATTATCAGAATCATCCTGTAATTAATCTTTCCCAAGATGTTTTTAAAACCTTCCTGTATGAATTTCAGGCTATTCAGAAAGAATTGAGTAGTGAAAACATATTTTGGGAACTGATCAAAAAGAGAAGTGAATTGATTGGTTTATTGGTAAGCCAAACTGTGGAAGGCGTTTTTAAGGATTTTGAAGTTTACAATTCAAATCCCATTATTTCTAAATTTTTACACCTGATTGATGAACATTTCAGAACTGAAAGATCTGTTTCCTTTTATGCAGATAAACTGAATATTTCTGCCAATTATCTGAATATTGTCTGTAAAAAAAATCTCAATGCTTCTGCATCATCTCTTATTCAGGATCGTATTTTACTGGAAGCAAAGCGTCTTTTGAAAGTTTCGGAAATGTCTGTAAAAGATATTGTGTATGACTTAGGGTTTTACGATCATGCCAGTTTTTCGAAATTCTTTAAAATGCAAACGGGAATGACGCCATCTCAATTCAAGGAATAATTTATACAAAACAAGACATAATTGATACACCGGTTTTCATAAGAAGCCGGTGTAATTTTGTAGGGTTAAAATATTAAATCATGCAATTTCCCTATCAATTAACTGCAAAAGGAAACTATTCCCTTAAAAATGTCCGCCTGGAAACAGGTTTTGAATACGAAAATGAAGAGGTTATCGGAACAAAAACAGACCTTTTCAGTATCGAAATTGAAAATGGAAAAATTAAATCAGTAAAGGCTAATGATCCTGTATCCAATGCTATTGATGCCAAAGGGTATCTGATGCTTCCTGCTTTCAGGGATATGCACATTCATCTGGATAAAACTTGGTATGGTCTTCCCTGGCAGGCACTTTCTTCTAAAAGAAAAACGGTAAAGGATATGATCGCTTATGAACAGGAGATCATTCCTGAGCTATTAAAAACTTCAGTGGAAAGAGCTGAACAGCTTATCAGTCTGCAACAGCATTATGGAACCCATTTTGCAAGAACTCATTTCAATATTGATCCTACCTCAGGTTTAAAATCATTGGAACATTTAGAACAAGCGCTTCAAAATAAAAAAGATTCCTTTAAAGCAGAGTTGGTTGCATTTCCACAACATGGGGTGTATTATACAGAAACAGCTCCTTTAATGAAGGAAGCCGCAAAATTAAAAAGTGTAGCTTTTATTGGTGGAGTAGATCCGTTTAGCCTTGATGGAAGTATTGAAAAAGTAATGGATTTTACCGTGCAGCTGGCACTGGATCATAATAAAGGAATTGATATTCACCTGCATGAAGTAGGAGAGTCCGGAATGAAGACGATCAACTATCTGATTGATAAAACGATTGAAAATCCTGCACTTCAAGGGAAAACATTTGTAAGTCATGCATTTGCATTGGCTCATCTTTCCCCAAAAGAGGCAGAGGAAATTTCAGAAAAACTGGCAGCCGGAAAAGTAGGAATCGCTTCATCAGTACCCTTTAAAAAGACCATCATGCCAATCCCAACGTTGAAAAAATATGGTGTAAATGTTTTGATCGGAAATGATAATGTACAGGATTTCTGGAGTACTTTCGGATCCGGAAGTATGTTACAGAAAGCCAATCTGATCGCAGAACTCTATGGTTATGCTACTGAATTTGCCTTGTCAAGAGCATTACAGTTTGCAACTCAAAGCATTGTTCCTTTGGATGACAAAGGCAATCAGCAGTGGCCTAAAGCGGGGGATGAGGCCGCAATTGTTTTAGCAGACGCCTCATGTTCTGCAGAAGCTGTTTCCAGAATGTCTAAAATAGAAGCCCTGATGCACAACGGGAACCTATTCTGGAGAAGTTAAATTTTACGTAGTATATATTTTTTATACACTTGTTTTTTGTGAATCAGCCACCGGGTTTTTCCGGTGGTTGTTTTTTTTATTGATATAAAAGTGAAAAGTTCTTTAGCTAAAATTTAAAATCAGAAGGTCAACAGGCTACTCAAATCATCATTTTTATGTTGACAAAAGACAGGTTGATCTTTTACATGTTAAAATGTCTTAATATTGAAAACTGCTATAATCCGTTATTTTGGATAATCATGCTAAAAAAAGCCTTCGGAAAACACTTCCGAAGGCTTTTTATGAATAAAATCTAATTACTATATTATTTTATAAATTGTAGTTGGTCCATCCAGCGTACCAAGTATCATTAATGTCTGCCACAGCACCTTTGTAAGCTACTTTTTGGAACCAGTTACTTACTTTAGTATTGGTGAATTTAGCTCCGGTCAATAGTGGAGATCCTGAAGCAGGAGCAAAGTTCGGAGTAGTTCCGCCAGGAGCCCATGCGTTAGTAAGTTTTATATCAGCTGTAGAACCTAAGATTGAGTTTCCACCATTATTAAACCAAGTGGTAAGAAGTTCTATTGAATACGTTGTAGGAGTAGAAGGTCCGAATTTCAGAGGAGTAGTATTTCCTGCTAAAACATTGTTTTCAAAGAATAATCTATTTCCTGTAATATTAAGATCTGTTGCAGTTCCTTTAGTAGCATCAATAAACAGACCTACAGGATATCCTGTGAATACAGAGTTGAATACAGAGATAGAAGAGTTTCTTCTGATTTGTAATGCATTTTGGAATAAAGCATTGATTTGACCAGGGGCAGCAGAGTTGATTGGCCCAATAATGGTCATGTTAGAGAATGTAGCTGAGGTTTGAGGTGCAGTAACAGAACCATTAGCATCATTATCAGATTCAAATGCGTTAGATCCTGAAACGTCCGCAACCTGAGAATCTCTTACAGCAATACCGAACTGAACATTCCCTGAATAACCATTATCAGTATCGAAATCATCATCAAGACCTTTGTAGGCAATAAGGTGAGAACAGTTTACCGTTCCTCCGAACCACTCGAAGCTGTCATCATTAGCGTAAGCAACCTCAACATAGTCTACAAGAGTTCCGTTACCTACTCCTCCGAATGTGATCCCGTTGATCTCTTTATCCGGTAAGAAAGCATATCCTGCATATTCTACTCTTACATATTGTAATACACCACTGTTATCAGCTGGGTTATTTCCTCCATAAAGTCCAAGACCATCAGCGTCATTGATACCTCCTTCCATTTCTCCAACACCGTTTTGTCCTTTAAAAGTAGCATTGGTAGGTGCATTTCCTAAGATAACAAGACCTGCCCAGTCACCTCTTTTTGGACTAGGTTTTTCTGAAGTAAAGATAATGGGATTGGTAGCAGTTCCTTTAGCCATGATTTTACTTCCTCTCGTAATGATTAAAGCTCCATTTTTATCAGCTTCACCTACGATTTTTGTACCAGGCTCAATAGTTAATGTTGCTCCTTTGGTTACATATACTAATCCTCTCAGCTTATAGATTTTATTAGCTTTAAGGGTAAGATCAGATGTGATTTTTCCTGAAAGAATTAGGTTTTCAGTATCCCCTCCGTTTCCGTTACCTCCATTTTGAACGATGGTCGGTCCATCTTCTTCTATATTTCTACATGCAGTAGTTGACACTAAAGCACCAAGCATTAAAGAATATAAAACGAACTTTTTCATATTGTAAGAATTAAATTATTTTTATTAGATTATTTTGAATGAATTATTAAAAGCTGTACCCTAATGTTAAACTGAAGTTGGTACCTGTTAATCGATCTATGGCAAGAGCATCAGTAGTATCATACTTTTTGTTATTGTTCAGATCATGATAGAATTTTGCACGACGGTTCAGGATATCAGAAACGTTTAGCTTGATTTCTCCTTTTTTATTCCATATTTTCTTAGCAATCTGGAAATCTAAAAGTGGTCTTGGAGCTTCCCAGATTGGTGGAACCTGATCATTTCCTACGTAAAGGATTCTTCTTCCGATCATATTGAATAGTACAGTAGAAGACCATCCTGACTTCTCAGCATCATACTGAAGACTTAAGTTGATGGTGTATGGAGACTGCCCCTGCATGGGTCTGTCAATTCTGGTAGCCTCATCGGTTACTTTATTTTTAATATAAGCGAAGTTACCACCCAATGTGAAGTCTTTAAGAGTGCTTACGAAATCCAGTTTTTTTCTGAATTCCAATTCAACTCCATATGCATCAGCCTTATCTACATTCAGATAATTGAACGTGTTACTTGTTCCTACCCCCGATTGGTTGAAGTACAATTCGATCGGTTTTTTGAAGTTTTTATAGAAAGCAGCTACGGAAAGGATCTCACCGTTTCTTGGATAGAATTCCCAACGAAGGTCTGCATTGGTGATTTTAGTTCTTTCGATATCTTTACTACCAATTACGGTAGCTCCCAAATCAAAATCATAATATGCCAAAGGAGAAACTTCTCGGAACTCAGGTCTTACCACAGTCTGAGAACCGGCAAGACGTATATTCATTTTAGGATTTACTTTGAAAGTCAGGTTAAGTGCCGGTAAGAAGTCTGTAACTCGTGTATTTACAAATCGGTCATCGCTTCTTTTTGTACTCCCTACCAACTGATCAAAGTTTTCAACTCTTAATCCCCAAATAGCTCTTAGCCATGGTGTAAAGTTGTTGTCAAACTGTAAATATCCTGCATTAAGGATTGTGTTGGCAATATATCGGTATTGGTTTCCGGCAATTTCATCAAATGTAAATCTACCGTCAGTTCCGAAGTTTTCAGGATTAAAAATCGTCTCAAAAGGTTGGGAAAGTAATCCCTGGTTGTATTTTTCAAGTCTTACAGAGAAAGGTCTTGAGTTGTATATCCTGTCTTTTACCTTGAATAAATATCCACCCTTGATAGTTTGTTTCTCTCCGAATAAAGTAAATGATTTAGAAATATCACCTCCTGCATTGTATAGATAATCGCTCAATGTAGAATAGAAAACACTTCCTGATTTCTGGGAAAGACCATTCGAGATTAACGCAAGATAAGGACTTCCCTGCATATTCGTATATTGGTTGTACTGCAAACGCTGTAACAATGGAATATACTGATCCAGGATCCCGAAGCTTCCGTACCAGTTTACGGTAAATCCGCCAAGAGCATCTATTTTGTGCGTTCCGGAAAGGGTTGAATTATAGAAAATAGTTTCTTTAAATCCTATTTCTCTTGCCTGAATATTGGTTCCATTGATAGGATCGAATTCAAAATCCTTTCCTGATCTGAAAGACATGTGGTTCACCGTATTGTTGGTGATGATGTTCTTCAGGGAGATTTTATTGTTGCTGTTAAACTTCAGGGCTAGATTCAACATCCCACCAAGAATAACATCGTTGGTATATTTTTCAGTATAATAATCGAAGTTTGTATTGGCTATTTCGTCGTTGATGGTAAAGAAACGGTTGTTGGTTACGGTTCTTCTTTTGTTGTTACTGTAGTTTAAAACTGCAATAACCCCCAAATCTTTTCCGAAAACCTTTGTATTGAAACCTCCGTCTAACTGTAAGCTTACATTTTCAGGATATCCTACCGTATTGTATCCTAAATTTTTAGTAAACCCTTTACCAATATCTGTTTTTTGACCTTCATTCAGAATACTGAAAGCATTCTTTGCAGGCATATTAGTAGGTAATTTTCTATAACCGTCATCAATTCCTAGAAAGTCCCATTTTCCTCCTTTCTGCATAAAGAACTCATGGTTCATGGTAATGTTGTTACCTCCTACACCCACTTGTACATTGAAGAAATCTTTATTGGGAATATCTTTAGTGTTTACCTGAATCAGACCACCTCCCCATTCACCCGTATATTCAGGAATAAAGGTTTTGTTGATGACAAGCGTTTCGATAACATTGGCAGGGAAAAGGTCAAAAGAGAATGTCTTTCTGTCCGGCTCCGTACTGGATAACTGAATACCATTTAACATGGCTTGGTTATAACGGTCAGATAATCCTCTTACTACAATATATTTTCCGTCAAATAAACTCACCCCGGACACTCTTTTCAGAACTTCACCAGTGTTTCTGTCCGGACTTCTTTTAATTGCTTCAATACCGATAACCTGAGAAACTACACCCGCATTTTTCTGTAATCCGATGGTAGAAGCTATGGTTTCTTTTCTTGCATTAGATTTAATGACAACTCCCTCAATCTCTTTCTCTTTAGCAGTTGGTTTTTCCAAAACAATATCAAGATGAGTATTGCCGTCATTTTTTACAATAACTTCACTGATCTCCTTTCTGTTGTACCCGTTAGAGCTTACTGTTATTATATAGTTAGTACCAGGGGATAAGTTGATAGAATAGTATCCGGAAAGGTCTGTAACTACTTCCTGGTCATTTACCTTTACTTTTACACCTTCTATAGGAGTGTTGTCTTTCTCATCCAGTACCCTACCTTCAAGAATTTGGCTTTGTGCAAAAGCATAACCAGCAGAAAACAAGGCAAGCAGCATAATGCTCTTGTGGAGTTGTTTTTTCATTTTACTTCTTTTACTTCTTTTTCAAGGGCAAAATAAGGGCTAAGTTTTTAAGAAAAGTTTAGGAGAATTTTAATTAATTGTGAAGTTTGTATTAATGAATTATAGTTCTTTTAACTTATTGATCTTTGTTTTTTTTAGGGTTTTATTTTGTTTGTTTTTTAAAAAATGTTTCGTATATTTGATTTTAATGTATTCATTTATTCTTTTTATTGTTGATTTTTTAATTCAAATGACAAGATTTGCTTTTTAATAATTAGTTAACATTGGGAGAATAGATGAAATCAATGAAAATAGTTACTTTTGTGGGAATTCTTAAACTAGAAGATGAGCAAAAAAATTCTTTTAATAGACGACGAACTGGACATTTTAGAGATTCTATCTTACAACCTTGAAAAGGAAGGATATGAAATCTATACTGCTACCAATGGTAATGAGGGAATAGAAAAAGCTAAGGAAATAATTCCTGATCTTATTCTACTGGACGTAATGATGCCAGAAAAAGATGGTATTGAAACTTGTCAGGAACTTCGTAAAGTGAAAGAACTCCAAAAGACACTTATTGTTTTCCTTTCTGCAAGAAGCGAAGAGTTTTCTCAGTTAGCAGGCTTCCAGGCAGGAGCTAATGATTATGTTGTAAAACTGATCAAACCAAAAATTTTGATTTCTAAAGTAAATGCTTTATTGAAATTAACTTCTCAGGTTTCTGACAATGCCAAGCTGATCGAAATTGGTGATCTCATAATTGATAAAGATAACTTCAGAGTTTCCAAAAGCGGACAGCAGTTTCTTCTTCCTAAAAAGGAATTTGATTTACTTTACCTTTTGGCTTCTAACACTGAAAAAGTTTTCAAAAGAGAAGAAATTCTTGAAAAAGTTTGGGGTAATGATGTGATTGTAGGAGAAAGAACTATTGATGTTCACATCAGAAGATTGAGAGAAAAATTGGGTATTAATACCATTCAGACTTTAAAAGGAATTGGATATAAACTAATTGTTTAATCCTTTAAAAACCTTACCTTTACGTTCAATCCTTAAAACTTTGTAAAATTGAAATTTTACAGACTTACACTTGTTGCCTCCTGTCTACTGACATTGGTAATGCTTTTCTTAGTGGTCGTTTTCGACTCACTTAAAGATATCTATTATGAGACCCCTTTATTTAAGACGGGTCTTTTAATCTGTATTGTCCTTATCTTTATCATCAACTTTGTAGTATTGGAGCTTCTATTCAATTATTACGGAAGAAAGCAGGTAAAAGGACTTTCCGGAATACTTCCGCAGGAAATGGTAAATGAGAATGATGAGAATATCACCATCAAAGAATTGGGAGAACGATTTTCAGACCTTAATCAGCAGAGAGCCACAGAAATTGATATGATGAAGGAAATGGAGAGCTACCGTAAAGAATATATCGGTAATGTTTCCCATGAACTTAAAACTCCGTTATTTTCCATCCAGGGCTATGTAGAAACTTTAAGAGATGGGGGAGTAGATAATCTGACTATTCGTGATAAATACTTGGAAAGGATTGATAAATCTGTAGAAAGGCTTATTGCGATTGTTACCGATCTTGATATGATTAACAGGCTTGAGGCTGGAGAAATTAACCTTACTGTTTCTAAATTTGATGTCAATCTTTTGATCAAGGAGATTTTTGACCTGCTTGAATTTGAAGCTGAAAAACATAATACCACATTACAGATACAGACTTTGCATCCGCAGATTTTCGTAGAAGCTGATAAACAAAAGATTTCCCAGGTCTTTATTAACCTTATTTCCAATGCTATTCATTATGCTAACAGACAGGAGGCAAAAGTGATTGTTAAAACCAGTGTTTTAAAAAATAAAGTATTAATTGAGGTCATTGATAACGGAATGGGAATCAAGTCTGAAATTCTTCCAAGAATCTTCGAGCGTTTCTATCGTGTAGAAACCAGCAGAAGCAGAAGAGAGGGCGGTTCCGGATTAGGACTGGCCATCGTAAAGCATATCCTTGAGGCTCATAACGAAAACATTACCGTAGAAAGTGTTTATCTTGAAGGAACGAAGTTCAGTTTTATGCTAGAAAAAAGTAAATAATTCCGGCAAAATGTAAGAAAAAAAAATATTTTAAAAAATCCTGAAATATTTTTTTGTCACCTGTCATTTATTATATATTTGCACCAGAGATTTATCATAATTATAAAGGCAAAAAAGTAATTTAAGAAACTGATATGGTTTACAAAGTCCGCGTAATATTAGATGCGAAAGAGGATATTTTCCGTGATATTGAAGTTAAGGGAAAACAAACATTATGGAATTTACATTTAGGAATTAAGAGTGCGTTCAATCTGCAAGGAGAAGAACTTTCTGCTTTTAATTTGTTAGAGAGTGATGGAACAATCGTAAAAAGTGTCCCACTCGAAGATATGAGTGATGATGGTGATGGTGAAATTATGTCAGATGTATATATTGATGAAGCTTTTGAAAATATAGGAGATAAAGCGCAGTTTCAATATGGACTTCTTGATCTTTGGGAGTTTTATTGTGAACTTGTAGAAATCATTGACGAGAAAAAAGGAGTTACCTATCCTATTACTGTTTTCAGATTTGGAAATGTTCCTTTGAAAGCGCCTAGCAAAAGCGGAAACGCTGGAGGATCTAAAAAGAAATCAGCAATGCCTCTTATGGAGGATGATTTTAGCTTTGAAGATGATTTTGGAGCTGGAGGAAACTTCTCAGATGAAGATGACAGTTTCGATGATGATGAAGATGATGACTATAACGATGACATCTTTGATGAAGAGGATGATAACGATGACGAAAGATAAGATGTAGATATAAAATAAAGCCCGGATTTTTTAGTCCGGGCTTTATTTATGGAAACAAAAGAAGCTTATACTCTTTTATTTTTCAAAAGTTATGGATCAGATAGAAGATTCAAGCTTCAATATGACTATAAGAATTAATAAGCTTGATTTCCATCTTCGCTTTCAAAAATATAACAGAATATATTTAAAAACCTTACTTCAAATTTTACCCGTTCATATAAAGCTTTATATTTTCCAACCTTTATGGCTCTCTTTGGATAAAAGAAAAAATTCCCATAAAGCAAATGCTTTTCTAATGTGTATTATTTCAAAATAGCTTTTGTAATTTTAGTTTTTAGCTCCTTTCCCTGAAAAACAATCCTTACTTTTGTTAAAAATAGATTAATGAAGAAATTAATTTTATTAGCCGTAATTGGTCTGGGAATTGTTTCCTGTACCACTCAAAAAAATACTGGGAAGATGACAGAACTGCCAAAAGAATGGAAACATACTACTAATATCTACGAAGTAAATATCAGACAATATACTCAGGAAGGAACTTTTAAAGCGTTTGCAAAAGAGATGCCCCGACTAAAAGCAATGGGAGTACGAACACTCTGGTTTATGCCGATTACCCCAATTGCACAACAAAATAAAAAAGGAAGCATGGGGAGTCCTTATGCTGCGTCAGATTATACTTCCATTAATCCTGAATTTGGGACAATGGAGGATTTTAAAGCGATGGTGAATGAAGCGCACAGACTTGGATTTAAAGTTATTATTGACTGGGTAGCCAATCATACAGGTTGGGATCATGTCTGGACCAAAACCCATCCTGAATTTTATCTGAAAGATCCGGACGGGAAATTCCATATCGCTTCCGGAATGGATGATATTATTGAACTGGATTACAAAAATCAGGAAATGCGTCAGGCAATGATTGATGCCATGAAGTTTTGGGTAGCAGAAACGGATATTGACGGCTTCAGATGTGACTTAGCTTCATGGGTAGAAGTTGATTTCTGGCAGCAGGCACGCCCGGAAGTTGAAAAGGTAAAACCACTTTTCTGGTTAGGAGAATTTGATGAGCTGGAAAGTCCAGAATACGGAAAAGTTTTCGATGCAAGTTATTCCTGGAAATGGATGCATAAATCTGCAGATTATTATAAAAAGAATGAACCGCTTCAGGAGCTGAAGGACCTATTGGTACAATATTCCAACATTGGAGACAACTCAATGAGAGCCTGGTTCACAGCGAATCATGATGAGAATTCTTGGAACGGCACAGAATATGAAAAATATGCAGTCATTACAAAACCAATGGCGGTATTCTCAGCCACATGGAATGGCGTTCCATTGCTGTACTCAGGTCAGGAGCTTCCTAATATGAAGAGACTTGAATTTTTCGAGAAAGATCCTATTAAGTGGACAAAAACTTATCAGCTTGCCGATTTCTATAAAACATTATTGAATTTAAAAGCTTTCAACCCTGCTTTAAGAGGTGGTGATCCAAATGTGACAACTTATTTACTGAATACTACGGCGAATGACAAGATCTTAGCTTATGTAAGGAAAAATGGAAAAGATGAAGTGCTGGTTGTTTTAAACATGTCAAAAGAACCTGTGAACTTTACGATTGAAGACGGAAATATTTCAGGAACATTCAGAAATGTGTTTGAAAAAACAAAAAGAGACTTCGATGAAGGTAAAGACTTTAATTTCAAAGTTTCAGATTACGCCGTATTCGAAAAATAAAATCTTAACCACCAGTTTTTAAACGGTATTCCATTCCCCTCTTCTGAAGGAATGTCAAAATCTGTGATTTTGGCAGGGTGGTCTTACCTATCCACAGTACAACTATTTGAGCATTACAATGAACAAACAGGAAATAATAAATATCATTAAGGCTAAAATAACAGATAAGATCCAGTATTTTGAAAATCTAATTGAAGAAACTCGTGCTTCCAATAATGACACCAAAAGTTCAATGGGTGACAAGTATGAAACCGGCAGAGAAATGCTTCAGCAGGAAATCAATAACCTTCAGAGACAGCTTAATGAAGTATTGAACCAACAAGCTGTTTTGCAAAAGATCACTTCAGATCCTTCTGAGAAAGTGCAGAATGGTGCTTTGGTGAAAACCAATAAGGGATTATTCTATGTTTCAGCTTCCATGGGAGAAATTCTTTGTGAAAAACAGAAAATCATGACTGTTTCTACAGAATCTCCTTTAGTAAAAGCAATGTTTGGCAAGAAAATGGGAGAGACATTTACCATCAACAATATCAATCAGAATATTGAGTATATCTGGTAAATCAATCTTTAATACTATGAAATTTAAAAATTTACTTCTCTTTGCCTTTTTATTAGGCAGTTGGTTGATCAATGCGCAGGTTCGTGCTACTGTTTCAGGGAAAACTTATGATCTTGAAACGGTAAAACTTACCGTAGATGGTTTTGTAATAACCCTTAATGCAGACGGATCCATTTCCGATTTCAATGCCCCTGATCTGAACGGGAAGATTGAATATTATGAGGATAATGTTTTTGATAAGATTAAATACGGGAAACTTAAAAGCATTGGAGGAGTCAAAATAGATTATTGGGATGATTCTTTCACCCATAGAGAAAAAGCAGGTAAGCTAAAAAGTATCGGAAATATTGCTGTAGATTATTGGGATGACACTGCTTTTAACAGAGAAAAAGCAGGGAAAGTAAAGAAGATAGGAAATATTACTATAGATTACTGGGGGGATGATATCATGGATAACAGCAGGCTTGGAAAATTGAAAACAATAGGTGATATCTCCATAGATTACGGAACAAAAGATATTATCGATCAAAGTAAATTCAAGAAATTGGTAAAATTTGGTCCCGTGGAACTGGATTATTCAAACGATAAATTTATTGACAAAAACAGATATGGGCAGCTGAAGTCGATCAATGGAAACAGTGAAAAAATTAGTGTTACCGTATTATAATAGTATCAAAAAGAAATAATTATTTTTAATATCCATACATAGCAGATATACAATTGTTTAATAGAAAACGGGTATACCTCTTATCAAAAGCATTCATATAATGGGTGCTTTTTTTCATGCTTTTTTACTAAATTTGGGGCATAAAATTCCTTTCAAAATGCAAAACTACCTGGATCTTTTACAGCATATTTTAGACAACGGAACTGATAAAACCGATAGAACCGGTACCGGCACAAGAAGTGTTTTCGGGTATCAGTTAAGATATGATCTGTCAAAAGGTTTTCCATTGGTAACTACTAAAAAAGTGCATTTGAAATCCATTATCTATGAATTGCTTTGGTTCCTGAAAGGAGAGACTAATATTAAATACCTTAAAGATAACGGAGTAAGTATCTGGGATGAATGGGCCGATGAAAATGGTGATTTGGGACCTGTTTATGGGGCACAATGGAGAAGTTGGAATGGAGCGGACGGAAAAGTAGTAGATCAGATTACAGAAGTCATTGATCAGATCAAAAAGAATCCAGATTCCAGAAGGCTAATCGTTTCCGCATGGAATGTCGCTGAAATTCCTAATATGGCATTGGCACCTTGTCACGCATTATTCCAGTTTTATGTAGCTGATGGAAAATTATCATTGCAGTTGTATCAGAGAAGTGCAGATGTCTTCCTGGGGGTTCCTTTCAATATTGCCAGTTACGCATTGTTATTGATGATGGTAGCACAGGTTTGTGACCTTGAAGTAGGGGATTATGTTCATAGTTTTGGAGATGTTCACATCTATAATAACCATTTTGAACAAGTAAACAGACAGCTTTCAAGAGAAACAAGACCTCTTCCTACAATGAAACTGAATCCTGAAGTGAAAAATATCTTTGATTTCAATTTTGAAGATTTTACTTTAGAAAATTATGATCCACATCCGGGAATTAAGGCTCCTGTAGCTATTTAATATAGTTTCAACTGTTTATTATCTTTTGTAATTGACGGATTTCTGCTATTTTTGAAGTTTGTGAGAGTTTATTTCACCACAAATTTTGAAAAAATAATATGGAAAAAAAATTAAACAATACGTATCTGATATTTCTGAATATCCTGATCGTTGTTTACAATCTTTATATAGCACTGTGTGTTTTTACAGAAAAGGTTATTGTAACAGATGACTTAAAAGAAGCATATAGCGCCAGATATATCTCGGAATCTTATTTCAGTTATATATATTCCTATTTGGACTCCTCCAATATGGCGGCAAGACCGGTATCCGGATGGGTGACGGGGACTTTAGTTTTTCTTTCAAAGTATGACGCGTCTATTTATCTTTTAGGAATACTTTTTTTTCCCCTCTCATTGATCGCTGTTTATTGGGTTATGCAAAAAATTCTGTCAAAAGAATTAGCGAGTTTAATCACTTTACTGTACTCCTGTTCCTTAATAGGTACAAGTATTCAGTTTTCTCCCATCATGCTGAATTCAAACCTGGCAACAATATTTTTTAGCCTAAGTATTTATTATGTCTATATTCGTAAAAATATTCTGCTCAGTTCTCTGTTTTTTATACTGTCTATATTAAGTTATGAAATTTTCCTGCCGCTTATTCTTCTTAATCTTTATTTAATTAAAGACAATAAAAAAAGACTGGTATTCCTATTGTTAACACTTGGATCAATTCTTCTTTTCAGAAAAGTAATTCAGCCGGGAATATTTGCGAACTCTTATCAAAGGGATGAAGTAGGGAATATCTTTCAATTGAAGAGGGTGATACACATCACTATTTTAGCATCGAAGCTGTTTCTCAAAGATATTTTTGTGGGGATTTATAAAGGAGTAATGAATCTTAAAAGCCTTCATGTTATAGAAATACTATTAGCCTTGCTCATGTCTTCCATTATTTATAAAGTTTTCTCTGGCTATGATTTTAAAAGCAAATTAAAAGATAGTAAAAATACAGGATTGATTTCTTTGGTTTCAATTGTACTGGCTCTAAGTGTTTTCTATGTTTCTGCCTATATTCCTACTCTTTTTGGATTTGATAACCGAAACCTCGGAGCGATAAGATTTTTTTATACACTTTTGGTCATTTCAGGAATCATTTATCTAGGTTGTAAATTGAGGTTTGGAAATAAAATGATCAGTTCCCTTTTTGCAGCAATTGCCTTTTTTCTGCTTACCACTAACCTGAGTGTGAAAAATGCCTGGATCTATGCCAGCCAGTTTAATCATATCATGTTTAATGAACTGAGTAAAACATTGAAAGCTGAAAATATTGAAAGTGGAGTGGTGTGTTTAAGATATGATATGTTCAATGAATTAAAAACTAATCCACATTTTATCCTGAGAGAACCTATTTTTTATAACAATTGGGAATCCCGTATGCTGTCTGAAATGAATGGTATTAATACTAAAAAAGTACAGGTTTACAATGTCGACAGACAGACAGAATGTGAGATGGTATTTTTATATAAAAACGGGAAAATAATCAGAGAGAAATAAATGAGGAAGTTATTTTGCTTATAAAATGACTGATAACTCATTTTTAATTGTTGTTGGTAATAATTATTCTCTTCATTTGAAGGCCTGCGAACATAGTCTAGGAGTGAAATGGAGAATCTATTTACAATTTATAGTATTTTCCAGCGCAGGAGAAGGACTATTTTAGAATGACTGAACATTCAATTTAGGCTCATAATCGCTTCCAGCCTCCTTAATACTACTTTTTCCATAAAAATCTCTTTAAAAAGGACTTACAGGCCTATTGTTTCTAAAATAAGTTTTAAATTTGAAAGAACTTGGTTTCAACCCCTTAACAAAAGGAATAATTATACATCCAATCACAAGATCATGAAGTATTTAAAAATAAATATTGAAGAAAATGCCGATCCTGAAGTACTGAAAAATATTGTGCTTCAGTTAAAAGGTGTTGCTTCAGCAGAAATTGTTGACGACGAAAATCCGGAAAGTGAATTGAAAAAAGCTTTTGCCAAAACAAAAGAACAATTGAAAACAGGAGACTATGAGACATTAGTCAATGATATTTTCGACATCATAATAAAAAAATAAACTCTAAAATTATAAAGTAGACAGATGAGAAAGGCCATTTTATCGATTGCAATACTTGGAATTTTGTTTTCCGCTAATGTATCAGCCCAAACCGAAACTTCAGGAAGAGAAAAAGTGTACAGGGCTACCCATACCAAGGTGACAGAACTGAAACATACAAAGCTAAAGGTAAACTTCGACTATCAGAAAGAACAGATGAATGGGGAAGAATGGCTGACTGCCGCACCTTATTTTTATGCGACCAATGAGCTGATCCTCGATGCAAAAGCAATGTTGATTCATGAAGTAGCTCTTGATAATAATGGAAAAAAATCTCCTTTAAAATACGAATATAAAGATGATATTCTGAAAATAACACTGGATAAAACCTATCAGAGAAATCAGGATTATACAGTTTATCTCAAATATACCTCACGTCCGAACGAAGTGAAACAACAGGGAAGCGTAGCTATTAATGATGCAAAAGGTCTTTATTTCATTAATGCTCAAGGCACAGATCCTGAACTTCCTACACAAATATGGACACAAGGAGAAACTGAAGCGTCTTCTGCGTGGTTTCCAACCATTGATAAACCTAATCAAAAGACAACACAGGAAATCTATATGACGGTTCCTGATAAATATGTGACCCTTTCGAATGGGATACTGAAAGATTCTCAAAAAGAATCCAACGGACTTAGAACCGATCACTGGGTAATGGATAAGAGGCACTCAACTTACCTTTTCTTCATGGGAGTGGGAGAGTATGCTATTGTAAAAGACAAATGGAAAAACATTCCGGTTGATTATTATATCGAGAAAGAATATGAACCTTACGCAAAACAGATTTATGGGAATACCCCGGAAATGATTGATTTTTTCTCTAAAAGAATGAATTATGATTATCCGTGGGCGAAATATGCACAGATTTCCGGTAGAAATTATGTGAGTGGTGCTATGGAAAATACAACGGCAACGCTTCACGGTAGTGATATTCTTCAAAAACCGGGACAGCTTATTGATGAGAATACATGGGAAGATACCATTGCTCACGAATTGTTTCACCACTGGTTTGGAGATCTGGTTACAGCAGAAAGCTGGAGCAATCTTACTGTGAATGAATCTTTCGCTAATTATTCCGAATATCTTTGGAATGAACATAAATATGGAAAAGACCAAGCCGATTATCACTTGATGACTGATGTGAACAGATACATTCATAATCCGTCAGATTTTAATAAAAACCTGGTAAGATTCAATTATGCATCACGTGAAGATGTATTTGACCTGGTAACCTATCAGAAAGGAGGCGGAATTCTGAATATGCTAAGAAACTATTTGGGAGATGATGCTTTTTTTGCTGGAATGAATGATTATCTGAAGACTAATGAATATCAGAATGCAGAAGCTCATCAGTTGAGACTTTCCTTTGAAAAAGTTTCCGGGAAAGACTTGAATTGGTTCTTTAATCAATGGTATTTCGGAAGCGGAAATCCAAAGATCAACTATTCATTTACATTTGAACCTGTAAAAAAACAAGTTGCTGTGACGATTAATCAAACCCAGGACCAGATGTTTGAATTTCCTTTGGCTATTGATGTTTATGATAGCGGCAAGCCGAAGAGATATAATGTTTGGGTAAACGCTGATGCAAAGAATACATTCAATTTTGATGTTTCCAAAGCTCCGGATCTGGTAAATATTAATGCTGATGGTGTTTTATTGGCAGATATTACTGATAAGAAAACTCCTGAGCAGAATCTTTTACAGTTTACAAATTCCAAAGAGTTTAAAAACAGATATAATGCTTTAGCGGGAATAAAAGATCAGACAGGAAAAAGTCCTGCTGTAACAAAATTATTGGCAGCAGCATTGAAAGACCCGTTCTTCAGAGTGAGAATTCAGGCTTTGGAATTAGTTGATCTTAGCAATCCTGAACAAATGAAAGCCCTGGGAGCTGAGGTTGAAAAATTAGCATCCAATGATCCTAAAACATTAACGCAGGCTGCAGCAATTGCTGCTTTGGCAAAAACAAAAGATAAAAAATATCTTCCGCTCTTTGAAAAAGGAATGGGTGCCGTTTCTAATGCTATAAAAAGAAGTTCGTTAGGGGCTATTATTGCTAATGATCCTTCAAAAGCTAATTCATTAGCTGATAAAATAGATCTGGATGGTGCTTCGGATGATTTGCAGGCACAATTACTTCCAATTATTGTAAAAAATAAAGTAATTTCTCAAATGCCAAAAATTGCTCCATTGGCCGCGTTTTATCCATTTATCAAATTTCAGAATCCAGAATTGGGTAAATCAGCAGAAGAAGGATACAATTGGATTATGTCATCTGATAACCTAAAAGCAACTGAAAGCGTAACCAAAATTTTAGGATATGCAAAAAATCAGATAGGAGATAATCCGCAGGCTAAAATGATGGTGGTGCAAATGCTGAAGGATGGTTTAAGTAAAAAAATGGAATTACTGAAACAAAATCCACAAAACGCAGCAAGTATCAATAAACAGATTGATATTATCAACAAAACCATTGAAAATTATAAGTAATATATAAATAAGATCTAGAGCCGGCTATTATGCCGGCTCTCTTTTTATAGAAGGCTCTGAAAAGTATTGCTTACAACATTGAAAGGATTTTACACCTAAAAGAAAAAGATGAAAAAGTGATTTTGTAAAATTTAGCTGCATCTTATTTATTTTTAATAATATTACAAAAATCAGTTATTTTCAGTACTGTTTTTTGCGTTATCTTTCATAAATTCGTTTAAAATTTAAAAAATTATGAGTTTTGGAATTGAGGCGGCGAGCTATCATGTGCCTTCTTTATATTTGGAAATTAAAGAATTAGCTGAAAAAAGAGGCATAGAACCGGCAAAACTGGAGAAGGGGTTGGGGCTTCATAAAATGGGATTGCCTGATGTACATGAAGATGCTGCTACTTTTGCTGCGGAAGCATTGTTAAGATTGATTAAAGATTATTATATCAATCCTAAAGAGATTTCAAGAATTTATCTAGGGACGGAAAGTGCTGTGGATGCGGCAAAGCCAACCGCTTCTTATGCAATGCAAATGGTTGAAAAGGTATTGGAAGCAGAATATGGTGGAAGAGTTTTTAGGAATTGTGATGTAGTAGACATGACTTTTGCCTGTGTTGGTGGAGTAGATGCTCTACATAATGCGTTAGATTTTGTAAGAGTTAATCCAGATAAAAAAGCGGTAGTAATTGCTAGTGACTATGCAAAATATGAATTGGCTTCCTCGGGAGAATATACTCAGGGAGGTGGAGCTGTTGCTCTATTAATTTCTGCAAAGCCTGATCTTCTTGAGATTGAAAATAACTGGGGAGTCGCTACAGAAAGTGTTTTTGATTTCTTCAAACCAAGAAGGCAATATATAAAAGAAGATTTGAATGGTGCGCCTGAGGTGTATCCTGATAAAATAGAAATCTTTACTGATGAACCAGTTTTTGATGGGCAATATTCCAATCAGTGCTATCAGGATAGAATAAAAGAAGCTTATCAACATTATAAAGAGATTGCAGGTAAGGAAAAACCTTATCAGGATTGGAAGTATATTATTTTCCATCTTCCATACGCTTTCCATGGAAAAAGAGTCTTTACAGAAATCTACAGCCTCGAAAATGGAATTTCCTACGAAACTCCGGACGAACAGAAAGCTGTTGCTAAATCGGAAAATTATATACAGTTGATTAATTCGGCTATTGAAAAGACTCAAAGGGCATCTTCAGAAATAGGGAATATGTATACAGCTTCTATTTTTATGGCATTTCTTTCTGGTCTACAGACTTCCTTTAACGAAAATGAAGAGCTATCCGGAAAAGAAATTGGATTCCTGGGATACGGCAGCGGTTCAAAATCAAAGGTATTTGCTGGTAAAGTATCTGCTAATTGGAAAGCTGTAGTAGAAAAATGGAATTTATTTGAAAATCTTAACCATAGAAAGGCTATTGATTTTGAAACCTATGAAAAACTTCATAGAAAGCAGCTAAGTCACTCTGTGAATCCGGACTATAAAGGATTTGGTCTTACTTCCATAGAAGCTGAAAATCCTGTTTTAATAGGGGCTAGATATTATAGCTATCAAAAATAGAGATATTATTGATTTTATTGAAAGCATTCCTAAAATTGGAATGCTTTGATTTTTTTATAGCTTTTTTAGGTATTTTTTTATTGATTTACTATGTAATTTGTTGTTTTTAACACAAATCAATCATTTGTGAATTTGAATTTTATTCATTTAAACATGTTATTTAATTAATATTTTTCATTTTAATTTAATTTTTAATTAATGCTGATTGAAAATTTAATTGTTGTTAATATTATGTTAAAGTTAAATTAAATGTACTTATTTTCATTAATTAATTGAAATTGGTTTTAATTTTTCGCTATTTAAATGTTTTTATTGTAAAATATTAATCTTTATCTATTTTTTAATAGAGTTTTATTATTTGAAACTTTCTTTCTTATTAACATATTTGTCTTCGGAATATCTTAAAATTTGTTAATATGAATGGAAAATTATCTGTGTTAAGTGCTGGGGTTCTATTTTTTATAGGACAGGGCATTATGGCGCAAAAGGTAAAAAAGGATACGATTTCCACAAAGGAAATTGATGAGGTCCTGGTAGTAGGATATGGTACTCAGAAGAAAAAAGAAATTACAGGAGCTGTAACTTCTATTAAAGCTGCTGATGTTGCCAATATAGCTGCTCCAAGTTTTGAACAACAGCTGGCTGGTAAAGCTGCCGGGGTTCAAATTACAAGTACTACAGGAGTGTTGGGAGAAGCTCCTAGGGTAAGGATTAGAGGAGTGGCATCCATAAATTCGGGAACATCACCTCTGTATATTGTCGATGGTATTCCGATTTTTTCAGGGGATATTGGAGGGCAAACCTCAACAAACGGATTGGGTGATATCAACCCAAATGATATTGAATCTTTCGAGGTTTTAAAAGATGGGGCAGCAACGGCAATCTACGGTTCAAGAGCAGCTAATGGTGTAATTCTGATAACTACTAAGAAAGGAAAAGGAGGACGATTAAGTCTGAATTTCAGTAACTATGCAGGGTATGCAATGCCGGTGGGTTTGTATAAATTACTTCAAACTCCAGAGTTTATAGCAATTTCAAATGAAAAAAGATCAAATGCGGGACTTTCTGCTATTGCTGTGGGAACAGAATATAATACAGATTGGCAAAAAGCGGTTTTGAGATCAGCTGCATTTCAGACAGATAATCTTTTGTCTGCCTCGGGTTCATTTGGTAAATCCAATTACTATACCTCTATAGGATATACAAAGCAAGAGGGAGTGGCAATACCTAACGAAATGAAAAGATTTTCTACCCGGGCAAATATAGATCATCAAGCTTTTGATTGGTTGAAGATCGGAACGAATCTCAGTTTTACAAAAACAGACTATGTGGGTTTAAATACTGGATCTTCTTCACTTTCCGGTAATATTTATAACGCAATTAAACAGTTGCCTAACACTCCGATTTATAACCCAAATCATCCAACAGGATACAATATCGATTTTCAAGATCCCCGGATAGTAGGAAGATGGCAGAACTTATTGCAAGCAGGAGATAATATTACCAATATTATGTATGTGCTTGATCATAATAAATTGCAATCCAGTGTAAATAGATTGATTGGGTCTGTATATGCAAATATAAGACTGTATCCTTTTTTAGATTATAGAATTCAGGTGAGTGCTGACCAGTCTCAAACCAAAGGGTTTTATTATTATAACCCAGTACATGGTGATGGGCAGGGAGGAAATGGTGAAATCAGAAATGATTTTTCAGATTATCTAAGAAATAATATCCAAAATATTTTGACATTTAATAAAACATTTGCAGAAAAGCATAATGTCACCTTAGTATTGGTAAACGAATATCAAAAGCAAAAACTACAAAGCTTTTATGGTGGTGGAAAAGATTTATCTAATACGTTTTTTAACAATGGAGTTATTTCAGGTTCTATTGGGACTCCACAATCAGGAGGAGGAATAACCGAACAAGGTATATTGTCATACGCAGCGAGGTTTAACTATAACTATAATGGTAAATATTTTTTACAGGCATCTGTTAGAAGGGATGGATTGTCTTCTTTGCCGTCGAAAAATAAATGGGGGAACTTTCCAGGAGTGTCTGCGGGTTGGACTGTTAGTAAAGAAAACTTTATGCAGCGTTTCAGTAATGTAATATCTGATCTTAAGCTAAGAGCTTCTTATGCCAAAGTTGGAAATACTGATATCGGTAATTATCCATATTTAGGGTTATTTAGTAATTTAAAATATGCAAATTATAATGGCTTGGCGTATTCGCAGATTGGGAATAATGAATTACGATGGGAGACAAGTAAAAAAATTGACTATGGAGTAGATTTAGCATTGTTTAAAAATAAATTGAGATTTACATTTGATTATTTTGAAAACAAGATTTCAGATATGATTTTGGATGCTCCTTTAGCACTGTCGCTTGGAGTGCCTAATAATAGCATTTCTAAAAATATTGGAGATATGCAGAATAAAGGGCTGGAATTTTCAGTAGACTACAATGTGATTAATGCACAAAATTTTGGATTAGATGTCAACGCGAATGTTACGTTTATGAAAAATAAGGTGTTGACTCTTGCAAATAATAATGCAGATATTTTCTCAAGTGCTAATAATATTATCCGGGTTGGTGAGTCTTTGAGATCTATTTATGGATTTGAGTACTGGGGAGTAAATGCAGCTAATGGGAATCCTGTATATTACAAAGCAGATGGGAGTTTGGTTCAAGGAGTTGTGGGGAAGGGGGTTTATGCAGTATTTGATCCTTCTAATCCTAATGATGTGTCGAAAGCGGCTAATTTAAGTGCATTAACAGATAGAAAGGTGTTGGGAAGCTCTTTGCCAAAGTATTTTGGAGGGTTTAGCTTTAAATTTAGATTCTATGATTTCGATTTGGGTACAACTGTTCGATTTAGTGGAGGTAATAAAATATTTAATGCTACCAGAAGAGATTTAATGACATTGAATTTTAACAATAATTCAACTGAGATTTTGGGAAGATGGCAGAGTCCTTCAAATCCAGGAGATGGTATGACTCCGAAATTATTTTTTGCAGATAATACCCTTAGTAATTCTACAAGTAATGCTTCGTCAAGATTTTTGGAAGATGCTAGTTTTATTAAGTTTGATGTGATTAGTTTAGGATATAATTTTCCAAAGGAGGCTCTTAAGGCTATTGGTGTGAGAGGTTTGAGGGTTTATTTTCAGGCTCAAAATGCTTTTATCATTACTAAATATAAAGGATTAGACCCAGAAATGGAGTCTGCTGGTGTAGATTTTAATGGTACACCTCGTCAGAGAGTATTTAGTATGGGGCTTAATGTTTCATTATAAATTAAGATAACAATGAAAAAAAATAATATAATAAAAAAAGGAGTGTCAATTTTATCGATATCGTTATTAATGACAATAATGAACTCTTGTTCAGATAGAGAAACCTTAGACTTGCAGCCGTACAATAATGTAGATGAGAATTTAGCTTTTTCAACAGCAGGGAATGTTGATCTTTCTATAATGGGAGTTTATAATGCTGCACAAAATGGAATTTATAAAACGAGTCCTGATGCTCTGAATACTCCTAGAGGGTATGTGTTTGGGGCGGCTTATGTAGAGCAGAATGATATGCGTGGAGAAGATATGGTGAATACGGCAACTTTTTACCAACTGACATATACGGCAACTTATGATGGTGGTTCACTTAATAATGTTCATTATTGGATGAATGCTTATGGATTGATTAATAAAGCGAATATCGCAATAGAGGGGCTGAAAAAGGCAGGAGGTAGTGGTGTGATTACAGGGGTAGTTCGTGATAATTATTTGGGCGAGATGTATTTTTTACGAGCGTTGGCTCATTTAGAGCTGTTAAAACATTTCTCCAGACCCTATAATTTTACGTCTGGTGCAACTCATCCGGGAATACCTTATCGAGTGACAGCAATTACTAGTCCTAGTACAATTGATGAAGCTCTTAAAGTAGGTAGAGGAACAGTAGCAGAAACATATTCAAAAATTCTTGCTGATTTAGATATGGCAGAAACCCTGACGGTAAGTAATAGTGCTAGAGTTGGCAATATCAAGATTACAAGAGCAACTAAAGAAGCTGCTATTGCATTGAAAGTTAGAGCTTACTTAAATATGAGAGATTGGTCAAAAGTCCTTACTGAGGGAGCGAAGTTAAATTCGGTTTATTCGCTTACTTCTTCTCCTAGTCAACCATTTACAAATAATTATAATAATTCAGAATCTATTTTTTCTATTGAAAATTCTGCTAATACAAATCCGGGGACTAATGCGGGGCTAGCATCTATATATAATAATAGATCATTAGTTTGTATTAGTCCTATCATCTGGAGAAATCCTAGGTGGTTAGCTGATGATAAAAGAAGAGAAGAAACGACAATGGTAAGAACTGCTTCTTCAGGAGTTAAATTTGTCAATAAGTATAAAGATGTTACTAATTTATCAGATGGATCTCCGATTATGAGGTATGCTGAGGTGCTTTTATCTATGTCGGAAGCTAATGCCAGACTGGGTAATGCAGCAACGGCAATTACTCAGTTGAATCAAGTGAGAAACAGGTCGTTGGCTAATCCTGCTACTCAGCAATATACAGCAGCTTCGTTTACTGATGCTACTTCTTTAGTAGATGCTATTATAACAGAAAGAAGAATTGAATTTTTAGGAGAAGGGATGAGATGGGGAGATATCCACAGGTTACTATATGATGATTTAGTACCTACTCCTGGTATTCCTGCTAAAATGGCAAATGCTATGCCTACTGGAGCGTCTTTTGCTTTAGGGACTCCATATACAGGACCATTGGGGGTTGCAATGATTCCTAAAACAGATTTCAGAATTTTATGGCCACTTCCAAATGATGAAGTGGTGAATAATCCCACTCTTGCGGCTCAACAAAATCCAGGTTGGTAAAAAAATGAATTCCAAGGCTGGTTTAAAAAAAACAGTTTATTTATTTTGTAGAAAATATAAACTAAATGGCAAAAATAAAGTCAGAAATTATTCTCAAAAGTAAGCTGGTTTAGACTGATTTTTGGATATCATATATTAACAGATTTTTAATATTATTTTCACGGAGACTACCTTTTTAGTAGTCTTCCTGATTTTTGTCAGGTTATTTTTCATGTTGTTTTAAGAAAAAGTAGTTTTTTTTTTACTTTTTTTGGCTAAAAATCGGAGTGTGCTTATTTTATTTTTTTCTTTTATGTGAATTTTATTGTTAATTTTTTTCATTAAATGTTTTAAATTAATGTACTTTAATTTTTATTTTGATTTTCTTTAAAATCCCACTAATGCATAAAATGCTTTGGTATTTGATAAAATTTAAAATAGAATTGAATTTTTTATTTATCATTTTTTAGAGTTATTTGCGAATGATCCTTATCTGGTGGGCGGTTTTCAGGTTTTAATAAATTGATGGTGTTAATATTTATTAACATATTTGTCCCCTTGAATATATTAAAATCTGTTAATATGAATGTGAAGTTACATGTATTAAGTGCTGGAGCTTTGTTTTTTTTAGGACAAGCTGCCTATGCGCAAAAATCTAAGAATGATTCTATTCTGAAGGAGAATAAGATCGATGAGGTAATCGTTACTGGATATCAGAAGAAAAAAGCAGATGAAATTACCCAGGCTCAGGCCGTTGTAAGTGGTGATGCTATCAGAAGAAACTCTCCTACAACATCTATCGGAAACTCTCTACAAGGTAGAGCTTCAGGGGTATATGTACAAAGTGCTACCGGACAGCCGGGTTCTACTGCTACCATTATGGTAAGAGGGGTTGCCGGTGTTGGTGGATCTTCCGAGCCTACTTATGTAGTAAACGGAATGTATATGACTGCTAGACAATTCAGTGCAATCAACCCAGCGGATGTAGAATCAATTTCCGTACTTAAAGATGCTGCCGCTACAGCTCAGTATGGTGCGAGAGGGGCAAACGGGGTAGTTGTAGTAACTACGAAAGCCGGAAAAGTTGGAAAAACTAACTATTCATTTGAAAGTAAGTTCGGTTTCAGTGAAAAACTGAAGGACAAAAACTTCACAATGATGAATTCCAGGGAGTTAATGAACTACCAGAATGAGTTAGGTTATTTAGGTGTAACGCCAAGATCTCAAGATGAAATTAATGCACTTGCTGTTTATGATCACAACTGGCAAAAAGACCTGTTGAGACCTTCAAGTATTCAGTCTTATTTGTTCAGTGCACAGGGAGGATCCAGAGAAAGTACATTCTACTATTCATTGGGCTATGATGCTGATAACGGTATCCTTAGAGATGTGGACGGACTTAAGAGATATACAGGTAACTTTGGATTTACAAATAAATTAAGCGAAAAGTTAAATGTTGGAGTTAACATTGGTATTCAATATCAGGTTACAGAAAACTTCAGAGACAGAAATAATACACAGAACCCATTTGCGGCAATGTATAAGTATGCTCCATATGAGCCTATTTACAACCCAGATGGAAGCTACAACCAAAAAATGAGAGCGGGTTCAAACACTGTAGAGCAGATTCGTAATAACAGATCTGAAGATCAAAGGTTAAGAATCCCGGTAACTTTATTCGGAGAATATAAGATCACGAACGGATTGAAATTTAAAACTAATTTCAACGGGCTTTACGATTGGTACATGAATACCACTTGGATGAAAAAGGGATCTAACCTGGATTTAACTACCAACAAGATTCCTACAGGTTCATTAGCAAAAAACTCATTATATGGATTTAACTATACATGGAACAACTCATTAAATTATAAGAAATCATTCGGAAAACATAATTTCGATTTCTTAGGATTTATCGAATATAATGACAACTTCACTGAATCATTGAATGCAAGTGCTTATGGATTAAAATCTACTACACTTAGTGTTCCATCTATCACAACTCCTTCTGACAGAAATACATTTACCGGAACTAAAATCAGAAATACTCTTTTCAGTTTAGCAGGTATGGTAAACTATGATTATGAAGGTAAATATTTAGCAACAGGATCATTAAGAAGAGATGCTTCTTCAAGATTTGGAGCTAATAACAAGAGCGGGATCTTCTGGTCAGCAAGTGCTGCTTGGAACATTGCGAAAGAAGACTTCATGAAAGGTGGTTTCATCAACGACTTAAAACTTAGAGGTTCTTACGGTACAACCGGAAATGACGGTTCATTATCTGATTATTACAACGTAGCCAATGTTGGTTTCGATTTATACGGAAATAATGCAGCTTTATTCCCTGGAACCTATAACTCTTCTGAAAAAGTTTACATTATTGGTAATACGAATCTGAAATGGGAATCTAATGCGGTAGCCAATGCGGGGGTTGATTTTGCAATGTGGAAAAGAAGAATTCGTGGATCTGTAGAAGTTTACCAAAACAAGAGAAAAGATTTCGTACAATTAGTACCATTAGATAAGCAGGAAGGATCATATTATCAGTATATCAATGCGGGAGATATGACTCAAAGAGGTCTTGAAGCTGAATTAAGCTTAGATGTGATCAGAAAGAAAGATTTCCAATGGACTGTACGTGCTAATATCTCTTTCCAAAAATCAACTCTTGATAAGCTAGCAGACGGGCAGACTGAAAGAAACCTTGGATATACTTATCTTAAAGTGGGCGAAACTCCATATGTATTCTATAATGTTAGATTTGCAGGAGTAAACGCTCAAAATGGAAACGCTCAATATTACGATAAAGAAGGAAAAATTACTGAAACATACAGTGCTTCTAATGCCGTTCCAATTACAGATAAATCTCCTTTCCCAAAAAGCTTTGGAGGTTTCGGAACTACCCTTCAATATAAAGGATTTGATTTTAGTGCAGACTTCACATTCAAATTAGGAGGATATACATATAACAACATGTATTTACTTGCTAATGATCCAACTCAAGCGAAAGCAGGAAGAAACATGGCGCAATCAGCAGCTAATATGTGGAGAAAACCAGGTGATACAGATGTATTACAAAGAGTAGACTCTAATGGTTTGCGTGATTCTGATCAGTGGATTGAAAAATCAGACTACTTAAGATTAAGATCCCTTACATTAGGATATACATTTGATAAAAAAATTCTTGGAGAAGATTCACCAATTAATAAACTAAGAATGTTTGTACAGGGGCAGAACTTATTTACAGTAACTGGTTTCCACGGAGAACCTGAAATTTCTGTAGGATCTGGCGAATCTACATCATTATTTGTTCCAGGATCATTTAACCTTTATACTTATCCTGCTGTAAGAACGATCATGGTAGGAATGCAATTAGAATTTTAATATTGAATAGCTTTATGAAAAAGAATATAATAAAAATAAGTTTAGCTGCGTTGACTGTTTTTGTATCGTTAACGTCTTGTGAAAGAAATTTGGATCAGATTTCATCAGTGAATGAAGCAGAGGAGCAGGCAATGACTAGACCTGAATCTTTCAGACAGGCTTTAGATGGAGCTTATACGGCATTTAAAAGCGGAGGTTATTATACTAGTGATACAGGTAGTCAGCTTATTATGGGTGACCTTACTACAGATAACCTTATTATTTCAGATGGAGGAAGAAACTCTAACGCTGCAGCTTCAAACTTTGAATTCTCTTCAGATAATTCACAGACGACAGGGTTGTTTAGTGCTGCATATGCGGTAGTAAGCAGAGCTAACTTTGTTCTTTCTTATTTAAATAATGGAGTATTAGCTGGTATTCAAAAAGATAATATAGAGGCTGAAGCTAGAGCAATCAGAGCAGCAGCTCATTTCGATATCTTAAGAGCTTACTCTGTAATCCCTACACAAAAATCATCAGCAAAGAACCAATACGGTATTTATTATTCTGAATCTTTTAATCCTTTGAATAATAATTCATCTAGAAGTTTATCAGTAGCTGAGTCGTATACAAAAGTAGTTAATGACTTATTATTTGCTGCTGATAAAATTACTCAGAATGACGCTGATAAAGGAAGATTCAGTAAAGCTGCTGTATACGGATTATTATCAAGAGTATATCTTTACATGGGAGACTATGCTAATACTGTAAAATATGGTCAGTTAGCATTAGGACTTTCACCAAGTGTTACAACGTTGGATAACTTCAACAGAATCTGGAAAGAAAACGAAGGATTGGCTAAAATTGCCGACGGAGTTTTATTCCAGATCTCAAATGCAGCACCTGAGCGTAATACAGTAGGGGTTGCCTATAACCAGTTAATTGACGGTCAATACAGATCAGAATTTGTTGCAGATTATGCTTTCTTCAACTCTTTTGCTGCTAATGACGTAAGAAAAACTACTTATTTTACTACAGCTTTGTACAACAAAAAAATGTACAACCATATTACAAAATATGCAGGTAACGGTGGACCAGTGAACATTGTTCCAGTTAAATATCTGAGAACTGCTGAAGTATTACTGAACGTAGCAGAAGCATCTTACAGATCAGGCGACGCAGGGACAGCTCTTACTTTACTAAACCAGTTGAGAAAAGAAAGATATACTTCATTTACTCCTGGAACAGAAGCTGGATCGGCTCTTTTAGATGCTATCCTGAAAGAAAGAAGATTAGAGCTTGCCTTTGAAAATGACAGATGGTATACCCTAAAAAGATTAGGTCTTTCCGTTCAAAGATCTGGTAAAGGAGATATTGCTGATGGTAGTGGGTCAAAAGCACTTACCCAAACGCTTTCATCTACTAGCGATTTATGGCAATGGCCAATTCCTGTCAATGCAATTCAGGCTAACCCGAACATTAAGCAGAATGACGGTTATTAAGAATTAATATTTTTAATATACATAAGAAGAGCTCCATGAAAATGGAGCTCTTTTTTTATTTGAATTTGATAATCAGAATTAAATGAAGTAAAAAGGATGGTATAAACCCATGTCTTCAATCTATTCAATTTTATTCTCGTACAATCATCCTATTTTGATAACTCTTCGGTGTTATTCCTTCCAACTGCTTAAAAACCCGGGTAAAATAATTGGTATCCGAAAATCCTGTTTGGTAGGCTGTTTCTTTAATGCTGTTTTGAGTAGCCAGTAATTCTTTGGCCTTACTGATTCTTTCCTGTAGAATAAAATCATTCGGAGAAGTACCTAGTTCATCTTTGAACATTTTGAAAAAATTCGATTTACTCACATAAGCAAGTTTCGCAATACTCTCAATAGACAGTTTCTGGTGTAGATTTCTTTTAATATAATCCACTACAAATCCAATCCTCGATTTATTCTTTACAATATTTCTTTCCACCATACTTCTGGCCTGTGTTTGCATAAGCCGGATCAGAAGTTCTTTCAATGCGAAATCGGCCATGATATCCTTTTGGGAATTATCATCCATAGCGATTCTCATAATATTGTTGGTGGCAGATGCCAATGCCTGATTGTTAAAGAGAAAATATTCATCCAGCTGAATATTCCATTGTGAGGATTCATCTATCTTGGGGAGATGATAGTTTAAATAATTAAGAGAATCCTCTATAAAATCATGATTCAAACTTAAAGAGATGCATTGTGTAGGAGTGTTGTCAGCATCAGGAAAATCAATAACCATGGTTTCACCGGGAGCTACTAAAATGCTTTCACCAGGGAAATAGTCAAAATAATTGGTCTTATTATCCAGCTTCATATGTTTTTTACCTCTCAGCATTGCTGTAAAGGCAATATTTTCAAAATGAAGTTTCACTCCAAAAGCCGTTTTATGCGTTTCGTAGATACTGAACTCACAATTATTTAGATTGAATTTTGTCTGGTTTTCAACAAGACTCAATAGTTGGTTTTCCTTACGTAATTCAGGAGTATTTAATAAAATCTTACTATTGTTATTCATTTCTAAATTTTTTGATAAGGGCAGTGACTCAAATATAATAAATTTGAATCAACGTTGCTGTTAAGAAAATAATAAAATTAAGTTCTGTACTATTTTGCACTTTTTTTATACGATTGTGCTATGGGTTGTTCACACATCCGTGTAATTTGGCAGTATTGAAAAATTAAAATAAATACTGATATGAGTACTCTTACAGAAACAAAATCAACGACTCTTCTACAGCGTCCCGAGTTCAAAAGCAGATACGATAATTATATTGACGGGAAATTCACACCTCCCGTTAAAGGGCAATATTTTGACGTGGTTTCACCTGTTGACGGTAAGAATTTTACCCAGGTAGCCCATTCCTCTAAAGAAGATTTGGAGCTGGCTGTAGATGCAGCTGACAAAGCATTTCAGACTTGGAAGCATACATCAGCAACAGAAAGAAGTATTATTCTTAATAAAATTGCAGACAGGATAGAGCAAAATTTAGAATACCTTGCCACAGTAGAAACCATAGATAACGGTAAAGCAGTAAGAGAAACTCTAGCTGCTGATCTTCCTCTGGCTATTGATCATTTCAGGTATTTCGCATCTGTTATCCGTTCAGAAGAAGGGTCTCACAATGAATTAGACAAAGATACCGTATCTCTGATCGTTCATGAGCCTCTGGGGGTTATTGCTCAGATTATTCCATGGAACTTCCCGATTCTTATGGCAACCTGGAAGCTGGCCCCGGCATTAGCTGCTGGAAATTGCGTGGTTTTAAAGCCTGCAGAAAGTACTCCTGTTTCTATTATGATCCTCATGGAACTGATAGGAGATCTCTTACCCGCTGGAGTTGTCAATATTGTGAACGGCTTCGGTGCAGAGCTTGGAAGAGCACTGGTAACGAATCCTAAAGTTTCCAAAGCAGCTTTCACCGGATCTACAGCTACAGGACGTTTGGTAATGCAGTATGCAACAGAAAATATTATTCCTGTAACGCTGGAGTTGGGCGGAAAATCACCTAATGTTTTCTTTAACTCTGTGATGGATGCTGATGATGAATTCTTAGATAAAGCCATTGAAGGTGCTGTTCTTTTTGCTCTTAATCAGGGAGAAATCTGTACATGTCCGTCAAGACTGTTGGTTCAGGAAGGGATAGCAGATGCCTTCATCGAAAGAGTGATTGAGAGGGTAAAAGCCATCAAAGTAGGTAACCCATTGGATAAAACTGTAATGATGGGAGCCCAGGCCTCAAAAATTCAAAAAGAAAAGATCCTTTCCTATATCCAGCTGGGGGTAGATGAAGGCGCTGAAGTATTGGTAGGAGGAGAGGTAAATCACCTTGGAGAAGACTTGGAAGACGGATATTATATTCAGCCAACAATCTTCAAAGGAAATAATAAAATGAGAATTTTCCAGGAAGAGATCTTCGGTCCTGTATTGGCGTTTACTACTTTTAAGGATGAAGAAGATGCGGTAAAAATTGCCAATGATACTATCTACGGATTAGGAGCAGGAGTGTGGACGAGAGATGCACACCAGCTATACAATATTCCACGTCAAATTGAGGCAGGAAGAGTTTGGGTAAATCAATACCACTCATATCCGGCAGGAGCTCCTTTTGGAGGATATAAGCAATCCGGAATTGGAAGGGAGAATCATAAAATGATGCTAGATCATTATCGTCAGACTAAAAATATGCTGATCTCCTATAACAAAAATAAGTTAGGTTTCTTTTAATATTATGTAGGACGTGCCCGATTGCCTTGGCTTTTCCCAAGGCAAACGGTCGGGCTATGCAGGGCTTCACTGCGTTTTGGTGCTTCATTACATTGCGCACCGGCTCGTTCCTCGCCGCCCTTACTATCCCTCACGCAAAAAGAATACTATTAATATACATACTACACTAAAAAGTAAATTTTAAAAATGAGAATTGGATAATTACTCAAATAACTATGATAAAAACTCATCCAAAAAATAAAATATGATCCCAAAAACGATGAAGGCTGCGGTAGTTCAAGGCTATGGCCAGCCCCTGAAGATTGAAGAAGTTCCTGTTAGAACCCCTGGAAGATATGAAGTACTGGTAAAGGTTATAGCCTGCGGTGTTTGCCATACAGATTTACATGCAGTAGACGGAGACTGGCCGGCTAAGCCCAAAATGCCGCTTATTCCCGGGCATGAAGGAGTAGGAATTGTAGTAGCTTGCGGGCCTGAAGCTTTTGTAAAAGAAGGCGATGCAGTAGGAGTGCCATGGCTTTACAGTGCTTGCGGTTGCTGTGATTACTGTATTACAGGATGGGAAACACTTTGTGAAGCTCAGAAAAATGGAGGGTATAGCGTAGACGGAGGATTTGCGGAATATGTGATTGCAGATTCAAGATATGTAGGACACTTAAAGTCAGATGTAAACTTTCTGGAGATTGCTCCCATTTTATGTGCAGGAGTAACAGTTTATAAGGGACTAAAAGAGACTGAAACCAAACCTGGGGAATGGGTTGCCATCTCAGGAATTGGCGGATTGGGACATGTAGCAGTCCAATATGCAAAAGCGATGGGAATGCATGTAGCTGCTATTGATGTCGCAGATGATAAACTTGAATTGGCAAAAAAACTAGGCGCAGATCTGGTTGTTAATGCAAAAAATACAGATCCTGGCGAGTATTTACATAAGGAAGTAGGAGGAATGCATGGGGCATTGATTACTGCTGTTTCACCAATTGCTTTTAAACAAGGGATAGATGTTTTAAGAAGAAAGGGGACTATTGCTCTCAATGGATTGCCGCCCGGATCTTTTGAACTTCCGATTTTTGAAACTGTATTAAAGAGAATTACCGTAAGAGGATCCATTGTAGGAACCAGAAAAGATTTACAGGAAGCATTGGACTTTGCTAATGAAGGACTAGTAAAAGCTACAGTAACCTCAGCAAAACTAGAAGATATTAATGATGTCTTTGATAAAATGAAAAAAGGCCAGATCGATGGCAGAATCGTATTAGATATTGCAGGCTCAAATTAAATAATGAAGTGATTGATCCCGGTTAAAAGTTTATTTTCCGGGATCTTTTATAAATGCCTTTAAAACAATAAAATGGAAACAAAAATAACAAGACTTTCTGCAACAGAAAATGCTCTTGAAGTCATTCGTGAACTTGAAGAAAAATATGGTGCTCTCATGTTTTACCAGGCAGGAGGCTGCTGTGAAGGAACTCAACCACAATGTTTCGAAAAAGGAGGCTTTTTCCCAAGAATGAATGATGCCATGATTGGAACAATTAATGGACACGAATTCTGGATAGACCGTGATCTTTTTGAATATTGGAAATATTCCCATTTTACCCTTGATGTGACAGACGGTTTCGGACCCGGAGGTTTCTCATTAGAAACTCCGCTCGGAAAGACATTCAAAGTACAATACAGGCTTTTTACTCCTGAAGAATATAAAAACCTTGAGGCGGTAAAGAGAAGCGAATAAATTTTAAAATTTGATATTATTCATCAATCTTTGACAAACCGGTTGACGAACATGGCGGCGACAATATCTCCTACAGAATTCAAAACAGTCGCTAAAGGATCTACCAGGGTTCCGATAATCATCACCGCCGGAATAGCTTCCTGAGGTAATTTATAAACCGAAATCATTAACATTTCCCCAATATATCCACCATTAGGAATTCCACCAGCTACAATACTTACAAAAACAGTGATGCCCAAAGCTAAAAGTAAGTTGGCAGGGTCAAAGAAATCTTTTCCAATAATTAAAAAAGCTACATAGATTTTAATAATTGATGACATGGAAGACCCGTTTTTATGTAACGTTGTCCCAATTGGGATTACCAGATTAGCAATGGAATTAGGAATTCCAATCTTAGATGCGGCCTGTAAATTGGCAGGCATAGTGGCAAAACTGCTGCAGGTACTTATTGCAGTAAGAGTTGGGTAAATAGCATTAGTCCAAAAACTTTTCACTCCTTTCTGTCCGCTCGCCATAAACGCATAAATGGAAAAGAAAACAAGAAAATAAATAATTCCCGCCACATAATATAACCCTAAAGGTTTAGCATAAAATCCAAAAAGCTGTGGTCCTAATGTAGCAACCTGGTAGGCGAAATAAGCTCCCAACCCAATAGGGGCCAGTTTCATCACCAATAAAAGAAGTTCCTTCATCACTTCATATCCTGATGCTATAAAAACTCTGAAAGGTTTTCCTGCTTCTCCCGTTTTTCTGGCTGCAAAACCTGTCATGAAAGCAAAAATAAGGAGTGCCAGCATATTTTGTCTTGAAAACAAGGCAGTGAATTCTCCCACGGTAAAGAAACTTACAATTCTATTTCCCCAATTGTCCTCATTTGCCGCTTCTGTAATCATTTCAGAACTTCCTGAGACCCCGGAAACCGGAAACAGATAGACTGCACATATCGTAAATACAGCAGCAGTAAGAATAAAGAACAGAAAGGTAAGCGCCATAATAAGAATAATCTTCCCGAATTTAGATTGCTGCTCCAGAGATGCTATAGAATTAGATACAGCAAAGAAGACCAAAGGTACAACACTTACAAAGAGAAGATTCAGGAAAATGTCTCCCAACGGTTTAATGTATTCCACAAAACCCGGAGCAACGATTCCTATAATGCTTCCGATTGTGATTCCCAGAAGTAAAAATATAATTCCGGAGTAGTTTTTCAGTACCTCTTTCATGTAGCGGTTTTTATCAAAGATAGGTTTATTTTTAACACTTTGTTATGCAATTTTCAGACCTAAATTTCATAAATTTGAGTAAACATCGTTTCTATGGCTTATATAGATTACTATAAAACTTTGGGCGTAGATAAAAGCGCAACACAGGATGATATTAAAAAGGCTTACCGGAAATTGGCCAGAAAGCTACATCCGGACCTTAATCCTGATGATAAAGAATCAGAAAGAAAATTCAAAGAGCTCAATGAAGCTAATGAAGTTCTCAGCAATCCGGATAACCGTGCAAAGTATGATAAGTACGGAGAAAACTGGAAACATGGTGAAGAGTATGAAAAAGCTCAGCAGCAGCAAAGACAGTATCAGCATCAGCAGAACTACGGTGGTGGTTATTCCGGGGCAGACTTTGGTGAAGGTGAAGACTTTTCAGACTTCTTCCAAAATATGTTTGGCGGTTCTTCAGGAGGCTTTGGTAAAAGTTCAAGAGGAAGAGCTTCAGGAAAGTTCAAAGGACAGGATGTACAGGCAGAATTAACCCTAAATTTAAGAGATGCTGCCGTAACTCATCCTCAAACTTTTGAAATCAATGGCAAAAAAGTAAGAATTACGATTCCTGCCGGAGTCTTTGATGGGCAGAAAATTAAATTAAAAGGTCATGGAAATCCGGGAGTGAATGGTGGTCCCAACGGTGATCTTTATATCACATTCAATATTCCTGTAGATCCTGATTTTGAAAGAGTAGGTGATGATCTTAAAACAAAAGTTACTATTGATTTGTATACCGCAGTTTTAGGAGGAGACGTAAAAGTAAATACACTGGATGGAAGTGTTAATCTTAAAGTAAAACCGGAAACCCAAAGCGGAATGACTGTAAGACTGAAAGGTAAAGGTTTTCCTGTCTATAAGAAAGACGGGGAACATGGCGATCTTTTTGTAACCTACGAAGTGAAAATGCCTGTTAACCTTACCGATAAGCAGAGAGAGCTTTTTGAACAACTTAAAAATTCCTAGGCTATGAGTGAAAGAATATCACGGGAAGAACTCGTAAGAATATACAATATAGAAATCACCTTTTTTGATGAACTTGTAGATTATGGTCTGCTGAACATACACATTGAAAATGAAGTTCATTACCTCATGTATGAAGACCTGCCGGATCTGGAAAAATTTGCCAACTGGCATTATGACCTTGAAATTAATCTTCCAGGCCTGGAAGTTATTCATAATATGTTGAAAAAACTGGATGCTTTAAAACGGAGAAACAGAGAGCTGATGAACAAACTTTCGGCTATCAGTGACCAATATGAAGATATTTAGCTTAGTTTTGTAGCTTTTTAAAGCAACAATATTATGAGTGAGGAAAAAGTGATTACTTTAAAACCTGAGAGAGCGATTTTTGAAGATATTTATTTTAGCGGAAATCAAGGGAGTCTGCTTTTTTCTCCTACCACAAAAAGTAAAACAATAACAACCATTGCTGCTGCTGTTATTTTACTGATTGCATTTCTTCTGAAAGATAATTTCAACAAGGAAAGCCAAGGTATCTTGTACTTTTTTAGTTTTATCTTGTTGCTTTGTGTTGTTTACTTATCTGTAAGTGTTAATAAGGTCTCAAGATGGAAAAAGCAGGTTAATCACTACCTGAATATTTTGGAAAAGTGTAAGGCTTACGAAATCAGAATTGAACAGAATTTTTTCACAGTCAATATTGATGGTGAAAAAGAAACGAGTGAATGGAAGGATTTTACGTTTTTTGACAGCAGCCATGATTTCATTTCCCTTGAAGGAAAATACAACTATATGTTTCCCAGAAAATCAATGAGTGAAAGAGACTATTCTTTACTCAAGACCATTTTAAAAGATAGAATACAATCATAAAAAAATCAGAGCAACGCTCTGATTTTTATTTTATAATATAGTCTTATGGCTTATTCCAGCCAGCCCATTTCCTTCATCCACTCATCATTGTAGATCTTACCTACATATCGTGAACCGTGGTCGTGAAGTAAAACTACGATAACATCATCTTTAGTGAACTGATCTTTCATCTGTATTAATGAAGCGATAGCACTTCCTGCAGAATATCCGCAGAAAATTCCTTCTTCTTTAGCCAGTTTTCTTGCATAGATCGCTCCGTCCTTATCCGTTACTTTTTCAAAGTGATCAATAACAGACATATCATAGTTTTCAGGGATGATATCTTCTCCAATTCCTTCCGTGATGTACGTATACGCGTGGTCGTAGTGTAATTCTCCGGTTTCGTGGAACTCCTTAAGGATAGAACCATAAGTGTCAACTCCGATTATCTTAATATCCTTATTTTTTTCCTTGAAGAATGTTCCACATCCTGTAATAGTTCCTCCAGTTCCTGCTCCTGCTACAAAGTGAGTCAGTTTTCCTTCCGTCTGTTCCCAGATCTCAGGTGCTGTAGACTCATAGTGAGCAGTTCTGTTGGATAGATTGTCATATTGGTTTACATACCAACCGTTTTCTGTTTCTTTAGCCAGTCTTTTCGATACCGAATAATAAGAGCGCGGATCTGTAGGCTTCACATCCGTAGGGCAAACAATTACTTCAGCACCTACAGCACGAAGAATATCACACTTTTCTTTAGATTGTTTGGAATTGGTTACAAAGATACATTTGTACCCCTTGATGATGGCAGCTAATGCCAATCCCATTCCTGTATTTCCGGAAGTTCCCTCAATAATGGTTCCTCCAGGTTTTAATCTGCCGTCTTTCTCGGCATCTTCGATCATTTTAAGAGCCATTCTGTCCTTTACAGAGTTCCCAGGGTTGAATGTCTCAACTTTTGCTAAAACTAATGCTGGAAAATCTTCACCCAGTACATTGTTAAGTTTTACCAATGGTGTGTTTCCTATAGTTTCAAGGATATTTTTTGCGTATTTCATAAATGTTTTATATGCGGTGCAAAGATAATGCTTTTAAAATTATCTGTATGGAGATCATGAGTGATTAAAACTCAAAACAGATGAGTAAAAGCTTAATTTTAAACCTAATAATAAGGTTAATTATACTTAATGGCTTTCACCGGAGAAATCTTACTGATCAGATAACTCGGAATAATTAAGGCAAGAGCAGATATCACCAAAATCCCTAATGAAATAGAAATGATAGCAATAGGGTTAAGATCTACCGGTACTGTGCTTACGTAGTAATTTTCCGGATTAAGTTTAATCACTCCAAAGAATTTCTGAATAAGAATCAATCCCAACCCAATAGCATTCCCATATAAAAGCCCAGGGATCATAATGATAAGGGTATAATTGATAAAAGTAGCCCTGATTTGAGCATTGCTTGCACCTAAAGTCTTAAGTAAACCAATGGAGTTGGTTCTTTCAATAATAAGGATCAGAAGGACCATAATAATATTGATAACCACTACAACCAGCATGATGATGATGATGAGCGCAATATTGGTATCAAAGATGCTTATCCAGTCAGTGATTTGTGGAAATTTTTCTGTTGCCTTTTCAGCATAGTTTTTATAACCGATCAGTTTTTCAATGTCTGGAAAATCTTTATCAATATCATTGACATTTTTCAGGAAAATATCAATTCCGCCAATTTCATCAGGTTTCATATCCTGAATTTTTCTCGCATGATTAATTCCACCAATAACAAACTGTTCATCGATGAGCTTAATGTCTGTTCTGTAGATTCCGATAATTTTAAACTTTCGGTAAAGAGGTTTTTGATCGGCTTTTAAGAAGACAGTAACGATACTGTCATTAACTTTAAGGTGAAGATCATTGGCTATTTTTTGTGAAATAGCAACATCATTGTTGAACCCTACTTCTGTCACCTTGGGAGTAGTTCCGGCAATAAGGAATTTTTTAAACCTTAAACTGTCGAAATCCTTTCCAATTCCTTTAAATATAATTCCTGCAAAATTATGTTCATTACGCATAATTCCGGTAACCGTTACATATTTTTGGATCGTTTCCACATCCGGAAGCTCTTTGATCTTGGCAATATTCAGTCCCTGATTATCCAAAACCGAAGTATTATAGGAAGAGTTGGATCGGGTAGATCTTACTGTGATATGTCCGCTGAAATCTGCCAGTCTCTCTTTAATAGCTTTTTTAGAACCAAATCCGGTGGCTACAGTAATTAGAGAAACAATAATTCCCAGTGCTACGGAAAGCCTGCCAATGAAGATGATAACCCTTGAAAGGTTATTTTTGTTATCTTTGGAAAACGCTATTTTTCTAGAGAAATATAAAGGAAACTTCAAGCTTATGAATTTAGATTTCAAAATTAAAAATTTACTTCTGATTTGCCTAATTTTTTTAGGAGTATTCAACCAATATTATTCTCAAACTCAAGTTCAGCCAGATTTTAAAACCGGGGCAGATCAACCTGAGCTTTATCTACCTCTATTGAAGGATAAAACCATTGGAGTAGTGACGAATCAGACAGGCTTAATGAATGACAGAACTCATTTGGTAGATTTTTTAGTCAAGAATGGAATAAAGATCAAAGCTATTTTTGCGCCTGAGCATGGTTTCAGAGGAGATGCTGATGCAGGAGCAAAAATAAAAAATGGAGTAGACGTGAAGACCGGAATTCCTATTGTTTCCCTGTATGCCAGTAATAAAAAACCGAAGCCTGAACAATTGGCAGGAATTGATCTTGTGGTTTTTGATATTCAGGATGTAGGAGTGAGATTCTATACTTATATTTCTACTTTAGCTTATCTAATGGAAGCGGGTGCTGAAAACAATGTTGAAGTAATGGTCCTGGACCGTCCCAATCCACATGATGGATATACTGACGGACCTGTTTTGAGAAAAAAATGGGCTAGTTTTGTGGGAATGCATGAAGTTCCGGTTGTCTATGGATTAACCATTGGTGAGTATGGAAAAATGGTGAATGGAGAAAAGTGGCTGAAAAATGGAGTTCAGGCCAAATATACCTTAATCCCAATGAAGAATTATCACAAAAAACAACGTTATCCGATGCTGGATAAGCCATCACCGAATTTGCCTAATGATAAAGCAATTAATTTATACCCAAGTTTGTGTTTTTTTGAAGGGACCCAGGTTTCTGTTGGAAGAGGAACGGATCAGCCTTTCCAGATCTATGGTTCACCATGGACTGAAAATCTTCCATACAAATTTACTCCAAAGCCAAGCTACGGAGCAAAAGATCCATTTCTGAACGGGAAATTATGTTATGGTGAAGATTTGTCCAATTATCCTAAAGATTTAAGAGAATTGAATCTTGAATGGATAATCAAGGCTTATCAAAACTATAAAAATCCTCAGCTGGATTTCTTTTTGAAAAATCTTTGGTTTGATACTCTTTCCGGGACTGATGAATTCAGAAAGCAGATTATTGCCGGAAAATCAATTCCGGAAATTAAAGCTTCGTGGAAAAAAGATCTGGAAGATTTTGAAAAGATTAGAATCCGATATGTGGTGTACGAAGATTAATTAGAATAGGCTGGAGATTATGGAAGTCATTGAGTGATAATATGACTAAAAATAATTTCCAGCCTCAAGGTTTCTGTTTCCAACCTTTCATTAATCAAAATTTTGGGGCGGATTTTTATCATTTTTGCCCTTATTTAATATAAAGAGTCCGATTGTTAAACCTACAACTCCTGCAAAAGCAGTTAATAAGGCTCTTTGTAATTTGTCTGGAAGATCATTTCCAAGATAGTTCATTAAAAAAAGGATCATAAAAGTGATCACAGAAATGATAATATGATTTTTTCCGAATGGCTTCATTGTATTATTTAAATTTGTAAGAGATCATAACTCCACCTCTGTAGGGTATAATTTCACCACTTTTGTTAAGTCCTTCTACCCCAATATCATAACGTTTTCCTGTAGTTCTGTCATACCCTTTATAAAAACTTTGTGCAGTTCCAATAGTGGCATAAAGATCAAGATTCCATCTTTCAGATAACTGAAATTGATAACCTCCCGTCACTCCTAACATAATAGAAAAACCTCTTTGATACAGATTAGAAATAATGAAAGTTTCTCCGTTGTCTGCTACAGAGACGCTATTGTCATTCCAGTAATTCCATTTCTGTGCATTATAAGCAGCAACAGAGACATTAGCTCCAATATACCAGTGTTTGAAAGCTTCTTTGAAATAATATCTTCCTTCAGCAGAAACAGAGTAAAATTGCAATTCATGTCCTGAAAAAGACTTCCATGGTGAGATAAAGACATCTCCCTGAAGAGTATATTTGGGACTAATCTGCTTTTCTACACCGAGATTGAGAATACCTATTGGTAAAAAAAGAGCATTACCTTTTACATACAAACTTTTCTCTTCGCTTTGTTCCTGCTCCTGAGCTTTTAGTGAACCTATGCTCAGAAACGCCAAAGCTCCCATTAATACTCTGTATTTCATCAATGTGTTTATTTTATTTTATTTAATAATTCCTCTGCTAATTTGGAATCTCTTTTAGCTTGAACGGCTATATTTCTAGACATTTCAGCATAGTTTTTGGCCATTTCTTTATTTCCTGTTAAGAAATAAAGTTTAGCCAGGATATAAGTGTTTTCTGAGTTCTCTCCCATCATTACCGATTTTTCAGCCCATTCGGTTGCTTTCTTTAATGAAGATGGTGTTTGGATGTTATCAACAAATACCCATGCTGCTCTTAAAAGTTCATCAGGATTAAATGCATCCGAAGCTTTGTAATAATCCAATGCTGCTTTTTCATATTCCGGGAAATTGGCATTTTGCTCGTAATAGGCAAGCTTGGTCTGGTTGAGCTTCGTCATTGCTGTTTGTTTTCCTACCAATGGTTCAGCTATTTTCATAAAGTATTCATCATTGATTTTTTTGTTTTTATCATCAATGGACTGCTCTACGATTTTTGATAGTTTTAACTGAGCATCAAATTCGTTATATGTTTCTTCGGGAAGATATTTGATGATTTCTGCTTTTCTGGAAGCAAAAGCTTTATAGTTGCTATCTTCTGTAGATTTCAGGAAAAATAGCATAAATCCTATTTCATCTTTTGAAAGAGGTTCAGTTGCTTTTTTGTTTTCAAAGTATCTTTCAGAAGCCTTTTTTGCAAACCCGTAATCTGTATCAGAATTAAGTTTCATAATATTGATTAGAAACTCTGGATCTTTTTCTCCGTTAGCAAATCTCTCTTTCAGAGATCCTTTTTTATTTCCTTGTGAATTAATATCTTGTGCCATTGCCACAAACATACTTTCTTCCATATAGCCTGTATTTCTGGAAACAAGCTCGCCTTCACCATTTAGAAAAAGATAAGTAGGGTAGGATCGTACACCAAATTTAGATGCAAGATCTCTTCCTTCTCCTTTTTCCATATCAAATCTTGCATTGATGAAATTGGTATTGAAATATTCACTCACTGATTTCTGAGGAAAAACATTTTTTTCCATCATTTTGCATGGGCCACACCAGGAAGCATATGCATCAATAAAAACCAATTTCTTTTCTTTTTTGGCTTTTGCGATAATTTCCTTAAATGGTAGTTCCTGGAACTGTATAGTCTCTTGAGCAGAGATGACAATAGAGCAAAAAATAGATATCCCGGAGATGATCTTCTTCATTTTCAAATAAGATTTGGAGCGAAGATAAATAATTTTCAAAATATAAAGGTGGGAATCGGGAAGTTGAATGATGATATTAACTAATTTTAAGACTTATACCCTTAGATCTCGATTATGTAAGCAATTTAAAAAGTAGGATAGAGTAACTCAGGTTTCTTTTCTTTCATAACAAAATCATAATGAATAATTACTCCTTTTTCTTAGACTCTTTATGTTCCTTCCCCCAAACTTCCAATTGGCTTAAGACAGGAAGTAATTTTTTACCTATTTCGGATAATTCATATTCTACTCTGAGAGGAACCTCAGCATACACTGTTTTCACCACCAGATTTTCCTGTTCCATTTTTTTGAGCTGAAGGGTAAGCATTCTTTCAGAAATATTGGGAATTCTGTTTTTCAGTTCAAAAAATCTTAGCTTTTCTTGTTTGAGATGATAGCAGATAGAAAGGATCCATCGACCACTGATAAGATTCACTGCATAAATTTCAGAACAGCTGGATTCTAACGTTTTTTTATTCTCGTTATTGGTGGATGTCTCTTTAATACTCATACTAACATTTTTGTTCGCTCCATACAATCTATTGTATGGTTGTACCGTACAGAATTGATGATTTAAATTTACAAATAAAACAGAAAATATAGGTTGTATGTCCTATTTTCAAGGACTTTTATAATAGATTTTTTATATGATAATGTTATGGATTTGAATAGAATTAATAAAGAATTGAAAGCGAGTATTGACCATATTTCCTATTCATTGGAAATCGATGAGAATATATTTTTGAATGCTCCGGAAGTGATCCAAAAAGAAAGAATAGAATTTGTAAAGACACATCCTGTTCAACGGCCGGATCATATCAAGGTGAAAGATATTTTCATCTCAAGTTTGGTGGATGGTAGAGAAGTACGGCTTCATATTTATCAACCTGAGCAGTATGACAGGAATAGAACATTGATTTATTTTCACGGTGGTGGTTATGTTTTTGGTTTGCCAGAACAGGTAGATAGTCAAATGTTTGAGATTGTGGATGAATTACAGGCAACAATTATATCTGTAGATTACAGGTTGTCTCCTCAGCATCGGTTTCCCATTCCTATTTTAGACGGTTTTGATGCCTTGAAATGGGTGATTGGAGAAGGAGAAAGACAGTTGGGAATAAATGTTGAGCAGATTACCATAATGGGGGCAAGCGCTGGTGGGCATTTAGGTGCAGCGGTCACTCAGATGGCTGCCGATCAGAATATTAATAATATAAAACATCAGTTTTTATTGTATCCGGTCATTCATAATAAGCTGAATACTCCTTCTATGCAAGAATTTACAGATTCACCGTTATGGAGTAGAAGATATGCTGAAATAGCATGGCAGCATTTTCTGGACAAAGAAAATAGAGGAAAAAGCATAATGTATTCAGATCTTACCCTCTATCGTAACTTTTCTGTGTTGCCTCAAACTACAATTGTAGCTTGTGAACTAGATCCTTTGAGAGATGAAGGTATTGAGTTTTCGCAACTTTTATATCAGGCAGGTGTTGCCACTGAATTATGGGTAGTTCCCGGAGCAGTACATGTATTTGATCTCTTTGATTGTTCTTTGACTGATGAATACAAAAAGTTTATGATGAGCCGACTTTTCAAATAAAAAAATATGAAACTACGAGATAAAAAACCAGCTTTAATTCTTATTGATATTCAAAAAGGATTTCTTGATGAAAGCTATTGGGGTGGAAACAGAAATAATAAAGAAGCAGAAAAAATAAGTGGAAACATATTGCAAAGATGGCGGGAATTGAATTTACCCGTATTTCATATCCGGCACAGCTCAACCCATCCTCAATCTAAATTGCATGAATCTGATCCGGGATTTGCATTTAATGATCATGTCTTGCCCCAAAATGATGAGTGTATTATCACTAAAAATGTAAACAGTGCTTTTATAGGAACTGATTTGAAAGAAAAATTAGATTTTCAGAGAATAAATACTGTAGTTATTTTAGGAATTACAACCAATCATTGTGTTTCTACCACAACAAGAATGGCTGGGAATTTCGGATATGAAACTTATGTTATTTCAGATGCTACAGCAGCTTTGACAGAGTAGGAATATATGGAGAAGAATACAACGCAGAACTGGTTCATCTCATGGCACTTGCCAATTTACATGAAGAATTTGCAACCGTACTGAATGCCGAAGAATTATTAAAAAAGCTGTAGAAAAAAAACTTGAATCTATTTGAACTGCTATATGTATGGCAGTTTTTGTTTTTTAGAAAGGAAACCATTTTATCTTAATTATTTTTTGCCAGAATTGTTTGTATTTAACATATTTTTAATATAATTTTATTTCACTCGATGGTCCTGGAATCTTTGTTATATCTTTGCAAACGAATAAATTATCTACAAAATAGGTCGTGGAATTAGAGCCTTTTACTTCCAAGTATTACCAGATTCTTTTTGTAGGAATAAAGAATGCAGAAGAAATTGAGTATTAGTTTTAAACACGCCTTATCCCAAAAATCTATTTACGTTGCCGCTTTATCCACCTGCCTGATTGCAGTAGTGGCTTTTGCCATTTTAAGCCTTTTAATCGCTGAAGATAACCGTAAAAATAATGAGGATTTTGCAAAAAAAACGTTTTTCAGGAAATATGAATCAGTAGAAAGTGAATTCAGGAATATTGAAGACTATCAATATTTGCTTCGTGAGTTGATTCAGAAAGATGGATTGAAAAACTACAGAGATTATTCTTTGGTCTTAAATGATTTAAATAAAAAAAGAAATCTGCTGACTTACAGTTGGTATTATTATGACCATAGTAAAACGGGAAAATATGAAAGTAATAATCCTTTATCTGGTCTTTTCAAAGATAGGGATAAGACGGAAAGCTCTATTGCTATAAAAAATAATAGTCCCGGTCATTTTAAAGATCTTCTGATAAGCCGTAAAGATAGTATGTACTGGGTAAGTTATGATTCTCTTGTATTACCGGAAAAAAATATTCTCTATTATGGTTCTACCGTAAGTTTAGATGATCTACATCAGTATTTTACCAATGTAGATAAAAGTTCAAATACTTATGCATATGTTTTTACCAAGGAAGGAATTTGTATTACCCATCCTGAAAAGAAGTACATCGGAAAAAACGTTTTCGATTTTACAGATATTAAAGTAAAAGATACTTTATGTGGTAAGGCAAAATCGGAATATACAGAAGGTGTTGCCACTTCAGAGTATTTGGGAATGGAAGTTACGCGATTTATAAAACCTTTGAAAACGGATAACTTTGATGGGTATGCCGTGGTGAATCATGTCAATTTTATCATTGATGAAAATACAAATAAGGTGAAAGCTTATACCATTTATATATTTCTGGCTGCTTTATTTCTGATTGTTACGGTTTTTATTTTATTCCAACGATCTACAAATATGGCTTACAAGGAAAAAGAAAAGATACAATCTGAAAAGAACCTGCTGCTTATTGATAATGAAAAGATGCATAAAGCAGAAGTTATTAATCAGCTTCAACAACTTAAGAATAATATCAATCCGCATTTTCTGTTCAATTCACTGAATTCTCTTTATATGCTGATTGGAATTAATAAAGATAATGCCCAGAAGTTTACCATGAATCTTTCTAAAATCTATAGGTACCTGATTGTTCCCCCAAAGGAAAATATTGTACCCGTTGCCAAAGAGGTAGATTTTATTCAGAAATATATGGAACTTCTTAAAAGCAGATTTGATGAAGAACTGAATTTTCAACTGATTATAAAGGATCCTGAAAGTTTAAAGAAACGGATCCCGTATTTGTCGCTTCAGATTGTAACGGAAAATGCTATAAAACATAATGTTGCGACCATAGATCAACCCTTGGAAATCACAATAGAAGTGGATGAAAAAGGTGTTACTGTAAGGAATACTTATCAGCCCAAAACGGAAACGGTTCAGGGAGAGAAATTCGGAATTGATTATTTGAATCAGGTTTATGAATATTTTAAACAAAATTCGCTTCATATTTCCGTAGATGGTGAAAACTTTATATGTTTTTTGCCATTAATGAATTAAAATGAAAAAATCCACTCACTCCCGAATAATCACCTTTCACTCCCTAATACACTATATATAATTCACTATACCTATAGCTTTGCCAGCTGAAACTAAGATATTTACTATTTGGAATGAATCGGACTATTTTAATGAAGAATTACAGGCTTGCGCTGTATCTTGGACTGGCCATCGCATCGCCGGCAGTTCTGGCACAGAAAAAAGACACTGTAAAAACGACCAAGGACAAAACCGAAAAAGCAGATCTTTCATCATCAAAGAAGGCAAAAAAGATTGACGAACTGATTAAAAAAGGAACTTACAAAAAAGGGATTTTCAATACCATTCAGGTAAAAACAGATCTTTATTTTGAAATTCCTGACAGTTTGATGGGACGTCAGTTTTTGGTAGTGAACAAACTCTCTCAGGTACCAATGCAGGTGAATGAGGCAGGCCTTAATAAAGGAATGAACTATGAAAATAAGATCATTTCTTTTTACAGGGACAAAGTTGCCAAAAAAGTATGGGTGAAAACTTCTGAAGCGAAGGTATCTTCTCCTAAAAATGATGCTATTACAAAATCTGTTAAAGACAATTTTTCAGAATCTGTGATTGAGGTTTTTGATATTGAGGCCCAAAACAATGATTCTACTTCGGTAGCGATTAAAGTGAATAAGGTTTTTGACGGAAATCAGAAAAGCTTTAATGACGTGTTGGCTAATGTAGGTCTTGGTGGATCAGTAAAATCAAGTCTTTCGTTTATTGAAGGAGTAAAAACATTTCCAGAAAACCTTGTGGTGAAATCTCAATTGAGTACTTCTGTGAATGAAGGCGGTGTGGATCTTCCGGTAACTCTTGGAGTAACCAGTAATCTGGTATTGCTTCCTAAAGTTCCCATGAAACCAAGGGTGGCAGATGCAAGAGTAGGATTTTTCAGTGAAAAGCATTGGTTCTTTAATGACCAGCAGCAGAAAATGGATGAGAAATTCTTCATTACGCGTTGGAACTTAGAGCCTAAAGATGAAGACAAGGAAAAATATCTGAGAGGTGAACTGGTAGAACCTAAAAAGCAGATTGTTTATTATATAGATCCTTCCACACCCAAACAATGGCGTGAAAAGATCATTGCAGGAGTTCATGACTGGCAGGTGGCATTCGAGCAGGCAGGGTTCAAAAATGCTGTCATTGCTAAGATGCCGGATGAAAAAGATGAAGACTTTGATATTGATGACGTAAGATATTCCGTAATCACATACGCTGCTTCTCCTAAGTCTAATGCAATGGGACCATCTGTAGTAGATCCTAGAAGTGGTGAGATCCTAGAAGCAGATATCATTTGGTGGCACAATGTAATGACTTCTCTTCAGGAGTGGATGAGAATTCAGATAGGGCCTATAGATGCTAGAGCAAGAGGAAATAAATTCAGTGATGAATATATGGGTGAAGCGATTCGTTTTGTATCCTCTCATGAAGTGGGGCATACTTTCGGATTGAAACACAATATGGGATCTTCTTTTGCATTCCCGGTAGAATCTCTTCGTTCTAAAGAATTTACCGATAAAATGGGGGGAACAGCTCCTTCTATCATGGATTATGCCCGTTACAATTACGTGGCACAGCCGGAAGATGGTGTTACTGCAATCACTCCGAAGATCGGAATCTATGATAAATATGCAATTGAGTGGGGCTACCGTTGGTATCCTGATGAATTCGTAGAGAAAAAGGCGCTTAGAAATTTAATAGAAAAGCATGAAGACGATCCGTTGTATTTCTATGGTGAACAACAAAGTTACCTGGAAACAATAGATCCGCGTTCGCAGTCTGAAGATCTGGGTGATGACGCGATGAAAGCCAGCGAATATGGAATGAAAAACCTGAAAGTTGTAGCCAATAATCTTTTAAAATGGACTTATGAGGACGGTAAAGATTATACAGATGCAGGAAGATTATACATGGGCGTTATTGGCCAATGGGATCTGTATACAGGACATGTAATGGCTAACGTAGGAGGAATTTACCTGAATAACACGGTTTTTGGTAATAAGAAAAAGGCTTATGAAGCAGTTCCTGCTGAAACCCAGAAAAGAGCAGTGGATTATCTTGTTAAAAACTCGATCAACCTTCCAGAATGGTTATTCTTTAATCCGATTACTGAGAAAACATATTCGGTTAAAAATTCACCTATGGGACCATTTGAGCAGACTCCATATACTTTAGCGAGAGGAATGCAGTATGCTAATATTTACTCCCTGTTTATGGATGACAGATTGCTTAGACTCCTTGAGAACGAGTTGAAGCATGAAGTTTCTGGTTCAAAAGAGAAAATCTACACGGTAGAAAACTTATTTGAACAGGTAAGAACAGCCATTTTTAACAAGAAAGGAAGCCTTACGATGCTTGAGAAGATGGCACAAAAGAACTACGTGGATGCATTGATTGTTTCGGTGAACAAATTATTCGAAAAAACAGCCGTAAAAACATTGAAGACAGATCAGACATTAAATATGCCAATGATCTGCAACTATCATGAAGAAGGTAAAAACCTTAGAAACATCAATTATTCATCCATGAAGAGAGTATCTGAAGTAACTACGTACAAAAGAGCAGAATTACAAAAAGTTCTGAGCTTCTTGAATGGAACCAGATACAGAGGTGATGACGCTTCAAGAGCACATTACACAGATTTAATTATTCGTATTGAAGAGGCTTTAAACAAATAAACAGCAATGAAAAAAACTCTAATCCTTTTACCTCTTTTAGCGGCTCAGGTTGCGTTGGCTCAGGAAAAAAAGACCATTACAGGAAAGATAGAAGACGGTAATACTTCCAGCGTAATTGCAGGAGCATCTATCAAAATAGAAACCCAGTCTGTTTCTACAAAAACTGATCTGGACGGAATTATCGAAAGTGTATCTGTAGGTACAGTAGCTGATAAGGATGGGAAATTTATACTGGAAATTCCAGTAGGAACTAAATCTATCCTGGTAAGTTCTCCAGGGTATGAATCCCGTATCATTCTAATCAATGAAGATAAAACAAACTATATCGTAAGATTGGTTTCTGAAGTTTCAGATAAAAATAAGATTCAGGAAGTAATCATTACGGGATATCAGAAGATTGAAAAACGTAAGCAGACTTCAGCGGTTGCTACCGTAAAAATGGATAACATCAGCCAGGCTGGGGTGGCGAGTGTAGACCAGATGCTATCCGGGCAGATTGCCGGGGTAGTAGTGACTCCGGAAACAGGGTCTCCGGGTGGACCTGCAAAGATCAGAATCCGTGGAACAGCTTCTCTATCTGGGCCGCAGGACCCGCTATGGGTAATTGATGGTCTTCCATTAGAAGGAAATGATGTTCCAAACTTCAGTGATAAAGATAATATTGACCAGCTTCAGAACTTTTCCATTGCTGGGTTGAACCCGAATGATATTGAAGATATTACTATTCTGAAAGATGCTGCAGCAACGGCTATTTATGGAGCCAGAGCAGCGAACGGAGTAATTTCCATTACCACAAAAAGAGGAAAGAAAGGGAGTATGAGGTTAAACTTCTCTGCGGATACTTTCGTAACTGCCCGTCCTGATTTTGAAAAATTAAACCTGATGAATGCATCAGAGAAAGTAGATCTTGAATTAATGCTTGCCCAGCGTGCAGATCTTACTTACCGTGCAGATAAAGGAGAGGTGATGAGAATTTTAACTCAGAATAACCAGCTTAATGATTTTAGAACTGGTGGTCTGGGAGCTTTAAGTCCATTGACTCTTAACCAAATCAATGCGTTAAGAAACAACACCACTGATTGGGGAAAACTGTTATACAGAAATGCCATCAATAAACAGTATGGAGTAAGTATTTCCGGAGGTGGAGAAACTTCAGATTACTATTTCTCTTTAGGGTACTATGATGAAGAAGGGACAACGATTGGTACAGGATTTAAACGTTATAACCTGACTTTAAAGAATAATTATAAGTTAAGTGATAAATTAACGGCTGGGATCTCTGTTTTCGGTACTCAGAGCGAGAAAGAGTCCTTTATGACGGATGCTGATGCTTCTGCAAGCCCTATCAATTATTCAAGAAATGCTAACCCGTACATGAATCCGTTCAATCCGGATGGAAGTTACAGATATGATAAAGATATCGATGGTTTCGCGGATACTTATATTCCTTTCAACTTCCTTGAAGAAAGACAAAATACAAGTTATACGCTGAAAAACCATTCATTAAAGGCTATTTTAGATTTGGAATATAAAGTTTCAAAAAATCTGAAATTCACGTCTCAGTTAGGTATTCAGTATGATACTAACAAGACGGAAAAATATGCCGGACAAGAGACATATTTTACCAGAAAGATGAAGGAAGGTACCCGTTATTATAAAGATGGAGGGTATAAATATTTCCTTCCTGCCGGAGACATCAAACAAAACTGGGATAATGATTTCTTCCAATACAACTGGAAATTACAGGGAACTTACAGTACGAAAATCAATTCTGTACATGAAATTGATTTGATGGCAGGAACGGAGCTTCGTAAAACGGAAGATAACACAACGCTTACCAGAGCTTTTGGATATAACAAAAATACAAGAACAGCAACTCCAATTGCTTTCCCAAGTGCCAATTTCGCTGCTGAAAAGAAGTATGAAACATACCGCGAAATGCCACCTGTAGAGAATGCATATGCTTCTATGTTTGCTACAGCATCCTATACTTACGATCAGAAATATACTTTCTTCGGAAGTGTAAGATATGACGGGACGAACTTATTTGGAGTTAACAAAAAGTATAAATATCTTCCAATATGGGCTGTTTCCGGTTCATGGCTGGTAACGAAGGAGAATTTCATGCAGAATGTAACACCTGTTTCCAACCTAAGATTGAGAGCGTCTTATGGTCTACAGGGAAATATTGACCGTAATACTTCGCCTTTCTTTATTGGGGAATACAATTATGCGAATATTCTTCCGGGAATGAGGGAAGATGTCATCAATGTGATCAGTCCGCCAAATGATAAACTTCGTTGGGAAAAAACAACCAATGTCAACTTTGGTCTTGATTTAGGATTATTCAAAAACCGAATTAACCTTACCGCTGATATATACAGCAGAAAGGGAACGGATATGATCAGTATGAAGGAAACTCCTCTTGAATCAGGTTTTGAGTATACCATGATGAACTGGGGAAGCCTTACGAACAAAGGTTTTGAATTGGCGTTATCTACAAGAAACATCGATAAAGAAAACTTCAAATGGTCTACTACCATCAACTTTGCTCACAATAAGAGTAGAGTATTGAGTGAGCAGCCTCGTGATAATGCGATGTTGCCATCTAGAGAGGGACTTCCTGTAAATGCCATTTTTGCTTTAAAAACAGCGGGAATGGATGCTTCAGGAAACCCATTATTCTGGAGAGGAAATGAAAAAGTATCTGCTGAAGATTTCTTCAAACTGTATGATGTATATGCAGACTTTCTTCCGGGGCAGTTTGTAGATACAAAATTAACAAATGAAGAACTGAGAAACCTCTTTACTTACGTAGGAGACAGAGATCCTAAGTTTACCGGAGGGATCATCAACAACTTTAAGGTTAAGAATTTTGACCTTACGGTTTCTGCAACATTCAACTTTAAGCAGACAGTAATGCGCAGTCCTTCTTACAGAGGAATGGAGCTTGATAGAGGAAGAAACTATACAAGAGAAATCTATGAAGCCGGAGGTTCATTACCAGGAATTACAAGTCCTGATATGGATGCAAACCCTAACGGCTGGATGGCTAATAAATGGTTTGCGGGTAACCGTTCCAACACGTATGGATTGCTTGATGTATGGGCAAAGGAAATCAGTTATGTAAGAATCAGCAGTATCCGTCTGGGCTATACACTTCCAAAAGAGTTTACGGCACCTATGGGAATTAGCAGTTTGAGACTGAGTGTGGAAGGACGTAACCTGTTTGTATTCAGTAATGGGTATAAAGGATATTTTGATCCGGAAACGTATGGTAATATTTATGCACAGCCTATTGCTAAATCTGTGACAGTAGGATTTAATGTTTCTTTTTAAAACTTGAAAAAATGAAAAAAATAACAACTATTATAGCATTAGCGGTTATCAGCTTTACCTCTGTAGGATGTGACAGATTTTTGGATATTCAGCCAGAAGGAAAAGTAATTCCAACCAATGTTGAAGATTACCGTAAAGTTCTTACCTCAGCGTATGCAAAATATCCTAACCATAAATCTTTGTCAGTTCTTCGTACTGATGAGATAACGATCAACGAAAATATCAGTGATTTCAATGTTTATCGTGAAATTGCGATGTGGAAAGATGCGAATAATGATTCCGCAACGGCAGAATTTCCATGGGTGAGATTTTATTCAGTAATTTTTTACCTGAATCAGATCATTAACGAAGGTGTTAAAACAATGGCAGATTCTCCTGAGAAGCAGCAAATTCTTGCAGAAGCCTATGCATTGCGTGCTTATACCTATTTTGATATGGTTAATCTGTATGCAAAACCGTACAATAGTGCTACAGCTTCTACAGACAGAGGTGTTCCTATCAATCTTGAAATGGATATTGAAGCTGTATTGAAGCCATCCAGCGTACAGGAAGTTTATAATCTGATTCATGCAGATATGAGTAAGGCAGAAGGTCTTATGGTAGAGCAGAAGCAGGCCGCGGGTATCAACTATAGATTCTCTAAGATTGCATTAATGGCTTTACAGGCCAGAACAGCTCTTTATCAAAATGACTGGAACAAAGCTTTGTATTATGCAGAACAGGCATTAGCTATGAAAGGGGATTTGGTTGACCTGAATACAAGTACTACTGCACCTCATCACTATATGTCTGTAGAATCTATTATGGCGTTGGATGATGTATTTGACAGTGCTGCACAGAACTTATCTTTTGCCTCTTCTGAGCTGATCTCAAAATTTAATAGCAATACAGATAAAAGGTTCAAACTTTCTTTTGAAAAAAATGGAAGTCAGTATAAGATCATCAAAAAAGGAAGTTCAGAATTTAAGGTATCTTTCAGAACTACAGAAATGTATTTTATAAAATCTGAAGCTTTACTGAAATTGAATAAACTTGATGAAGCAAAGCAAACGTTATTAAAAGTTCTTAAAAACAGATATACTCCGGAAGGATATACTACTGTTCAGAATGCAATAACCCCAATGAATGCTGCAGACTTTATGAATTTCATCCTTGATGAAAGAGCCAGAGAGTTTGCTGTAGAAGGGCACAGATGGTTTGATCTGAGAAGAGCCAACCAGAAAGAAATTAAACATACCATTAACGGTAAAGACTATATTCTTCAGCAGAATGATCCGAGATATACGATAGAATATCCAATGAGTGCGAAGAAGAATAATCCTAATTTATAACATATTCATATTAACAACCCCTGAAACCGCTAGAGCTTAATCGTTCTAGCGGTTTTTTTGTACTTTTGTATTTATGAAAATTGCCATTATAGAAGATGAATTGCTGGCTGTTAATTATCTGAAAGATCTTTTGGATAAACAAAGCATCGTTCCTGTTACGGAAGTCGTAGTTCTTCGTTCTAAAAAAAAGGCAATAGACTTCTTTGAAAACGATGCTGCCGATCTTATTTTTATGGATATTCATCTTGGTGACGGGATGAGTCTGGAGATCTTTGAACAGGTAGAACTTTTTACTCCTATTATTTTTATTACGGCATTTGATGAATATGCAATGCGTGTTTTCAAGCATTTTACCATAGATTATCTCCTGAAGCCTTTTGAAGAAGAAGATTTGCATCAGGCATTACAGAAATTTGTTTCCATCAGGAATAATTTTGATCCTGAACCTGTATTGAAATCTATTTCCACCTTACGGCAAGGAGAAGATGCCGAGGTGATGAAACGTTTTATGGTAAGAGAGGGAAATAAGCTAAAGTCTGTAGATGAACAAAATACTGCTTATTTCTTTGCATCCGGGAAATACCTTTTCCTGACGACAATGGATAACCAAACCTATATTTATGATGATACCATCAAGGATATTATCCAAAAGCTGAATCCACAGGTTTTCTTTAAAGTAAACCGTAAGTTTATTATCAATAAAGAAGCGATTACAGAAATTATCAAGCACTCTAGTCAGAAAGTAGAATTAAAACTTTCTCCGAAACCGGAAGTGAGCGCTGAGGTATTTATTAGTAAAACGCAGATTACGGAGTGTCTGAACTGGCTGAAGAATTAATGGGGCTAAAGGTTTGATGCTGGAATAGGGAAGTACTTGTAGTAAGAATACATTCTTAAGTTCTTTTTATATTGTCATTAAATCCTTTTTTGAATTTTCAAGTTTTGTCATTGGCTACGCCGAATCTTCGATTTCTGACGAAGGAAGAATCTCAATATCCCTCTTCCAGCTTCTCAATCTTTCCCTATCCATTTTTTTTGTATTTTCCCTACCGAAAACTAATTGTTTAAACTCAGGACTATGAAAATATACTTATTGCTTACTGTAATACTTTCAGGTGTCGTATTTTCACAAAAGATACAGCTCAAAAAAGATAAGATTTTTTTCAATGAAAAGGAAGTAGGAATTCTAAAATCACCTTACAGAGATCATTTTGAGTTTTATAATCTGGCTAATGAAAAGGTTTTTGATGCCGATTTAAAAGGCGTTACGCTAGCAAAAGAACAGTTTCTATATTATCTGGATATGAAATCTGCAGATGGAAAAGCCACTCAAATTCCTTATGAAGTATTGATTACCTCATTTAAGGTGGATCGAATTGTAGCGTATCAATTGGCCGTAAAATATCACCTTTTCAATGAAAACGGTTTTGATAAGGCAGAACTGCAAAAATTCTTTACTACTCCGAGAGAAAATCTGGGTGACAAATATCTGGCTGCAAAAACTAGCAGTATTGCAGAAGATAATGCAAGAAAAAGCAGATTGGATAACATCAGAAGTCTTTATAACCCTAGAATGGGATCCAATGGAGAAATTTTGATCAATAATGGAGGCTTTCAATCTAAAATTATTGGATATTCAAGAGCGTTTAATTGTGTAGGATTCAATAATACAGGACCGTGTTTGGAAGTGAGTGATCTGGATGGGGTGAAGGTGGCTTCTATGTATCAAACCAATCAGGGATTAAAGACGTATTTGGTAAGAACTTTTGATAATAATGAATTTACCTTTACCGCGACAAGACCTTATGCGCCTTCAGATTATGCATTTATCAATGAGTTTGTTGCCAATCTTTTTATTGAAGGTTATACGCTAGAACATCAGGCTTACTATAAAAACCAGGAACTTCATCAGGCAAAAATGAATGATGCAGTGAATCGCAGTATCAATTTATATGATGTTCCGGGGTATTTGGTTGAGAAATCAGGTAAGAAAACAGAAGGATCAATGACCATCTGGTTTGAAATGCTCGATCCGGAAAGAACAGGGCAGAAATTGCCGCAGGATGGAGCCGATCGGTTTGGGCAGCGTGTAACGTTGAAGAAAAGATTACCAGGTATGAATAGTATGGCGACCAAAGTATATGATGCCGATTCAGGAGTACATTTCTGTGTTTCTCAGAATGGAAACGAAGAATGTTACTACGGATTGGATGTAAAAGGAGAGTTCATGAAAAAAATGCAGAATTATGGAAGCCTGCATGGTAATAATTCCTATTTCTACAGGTTGGTTGCAAAAGAGAATAAGATTATGCTCCTTCAGGATCCTGTGGAACTTCAAAAATATGTAATCAAAACAGATCTGCAACCTAAAGGACAGATGCTGGACAACAGATCCAATGATAAACTTTCCGAAAAGCTGGCAGACTATCTTAAAGACTGTAAGCTAGTTTCTGATCAGCTTAAAAATGAAAGTCTTGATCTTAAGAATGAGGAAAACCTGATACAGATCATTTCTGACTATAGTAAGTGTAAAAAATAGAGATGAAAACGATAAGTTACGAGAATGTATATGGCCAGCTTATTACGGAAGAAGAGATTCAAAGTGCCCAGATCTTTACCCGAATTATTAAAGTTGATTCCATAGCAAAAATTAAGGAAGAATTCTTTTATGGAAAATTGAGTAATGTTGTATTTTATCAGGAAGGAGAAACTATTGATGAAATATTCGGTCAGTATCCGGAACTCAATGTTATTGATATTGCAAAAAGAAAAGAAGTTCATGGAAATTATGTGATAGAAGAGATCTTCGGATATTGTAAAAATGAAGGATTAAAGCTGCATTCATTTAATATAAATGATGTCGTAAGGGGAAAGACCATTTGTTTTGGAGACTATGATTCACAGACGGGTAATATTATTTTAAAAAGTGTCATGAAAATACAATATGATCAATTTTTGGATATTGCCTATTATTTCTATTATAACAGTTTAGGTAAAATAGATCGTATTGAAGAAGTAAGTGGTGAAAGAGGATATAATGAATACTCTCAATCCTATTATAATAATGTGTTACCTCTGTTTCCTGAAATATAATTAATGTAAATGAATACAATAATAAGTTACGAAAACGAATATTTTGAATCTATCACAGAGGAAAAGGCACTGGTTTCCCATGAATTTGTGAAAGTTATAAAGATTAATGGTCAAACAAAAATCAGAGAAGAATATGTTGGAAATACGATCGTTGAGGTCACTTATTATCAGGAAACAGAAACTATTGCTGAGATTTTAGATCTATATCCGCCACCAATACTGGTTGATATTATTCATAGAAAAGAAATGCAGGGGAATTATCTGAGAGAAGAGGTTGCTACTTACAATGATCGTGTGAGTGGACTTTGTGCATTTAGTATAGTGCATCATACTACTGAACAATGTATTTGCTTTGGCACTTATGATTCTGAAACAGGAGAAGTGAAAAAAAATAGTGTTGTTAAAACGAAATATGATGCTTCCGGGGATGTGGCATATACGTATTATTATGACTTATCTGGTAAAATATATGTTATTGAGAAAGGAGATGGGGGAAATTTTTCCGGAGAATTTCCTGAAAGTTACTATAATTACACTTTACCTTTATTTCCTGAAATAAATAATATCCAAGATATGGGACTTTCGTAACAGATTATAATCCATATTCTAATAACCTCTACAAAAATGAAATTCCTTTGTGAGAATCAGTAGACAAAATTAGCTCAAAATTAATACCAGTAAACATTATGAATCAGAATATAGCAGACCAGTACAACCTCACTTTTGAAGATGAAGTACAGGATTGGGGAATACACGGGAAGAGCATCAATAAAATTGTAAATACTAATTATCAATATTTAACCACTTTTTTGAATAGTTGGAACTCTGCGGAACAGATCAATGCTTCATTATTACCGGATATTAATGATGGATTGAACAATCCACATGAAGAAATTGATAGTGATGCTGCTACCATAGATATTATCATTCACAGGAATGAGGTAGATTTTTATGATGATGTAAAAGGATATGTAGGCAGTATTCCCTTGCAGGACTTTAAAGAAATTATAATAGAATGGAGAGATTTCCTGAAAAGAACCCCATCAGGTGGATCGAAAGTTCGTCGTATTTTTAACTTTTTTTGAGTGTAAACTATTTTCTTTGGAACTTAGATATATTTATGAACCCTTTACTACTAAAGAAAGTTACTTAAATACAAAGTCTTATCAAAATTTATTAATACATATTAAAAAAAAAATAATCTCTGCTTATAATAAATAAAAAACCAATGAAATGAGCGCAAAAATGATTTTTTTTACCACTCCTTATGATGAGGAATTTCTTACTGAAGAAGAAGCATTGGAGATAGGGAACTATAGAAAACAGATATGGATCAATAATGCTTTAAAAAAAGAAGAATCCTATAGAGAAAACCAGCTTTGGGGTGGAGTTTATTATTTATCACCTGAAGAGAACGTTGTAGAGATATTGATTGCATTGGGGCAAAATCTGAATTGGACTCTTAAAGATAATGAGCAGAAAGTAAAGGGTTACACGGTTTGGGATTGTAAGTTTTATAATGCTCTGGAGCAAGCACCTACATACTCAAAAATCGTTTTGGATGCTGATGGAAAAAAAATAGCCACAATCACGCATGACAGTCTTACTCATCAGGTAAAAGGAGGATTGAAGACTTATGAATTTGGAAATCAGTCTATTCCATGGGGAGGTTCTGATGATGTATTTGATGAAGATTCTGATATCGTTTTCATATTTGGTGAAGATGGTGAAGTAGATGCTGTACATGTGAGTGATTTTCTTTTTAGCAATGATTTTACTTATACAGCTTCCCAGTTCTTCCGTGCTGCGGGTAATTTTTTTAAGGAAATGGGGCTTTCTGATCAAGAAATATATTATTATACCCATGCAGAGCCTCTGGTTCCTAATTTTTAAATTTAGCATGGGTATACTTTTGAATGAAAAATAAGAATAATATATTTTGAACTGGATGACTTATGTGATTATCTCATTTGAACCTATACTTTTACCTTCTGTTTAAAATGATTTCAACATGAACTTAAAAGACTTTACCATGATCAATCACCAAATAAGTTTTAATAATCCATATTACGCTAATCTGGAGAACTTATTGAATAACGATTTTAGAACCATAGTAAGTGTAAATCAATTTTTAACTGAGCTGGTTTACCTGAATGAAAATTGAGAGAATATAGCGGTAGAGAAGTATTTATAGAAAAAGAAGGCGGCTATTGGGATTGGCAGGATCTCTTAGATTTTAAAGTCACAGGAAACTGGTTTACATTTTTTAAATTTGAAGATCTTGGAGGTTATATTAATGTTGATACCAAAGCTTTTTATCTTGAAAACGCTCTACTTCCTAATGAATCAGTTATTGATATGCCATTGGAAGAGTTTATAGAAGTTTTACAACAATGGAAGCATATTCTAAACGAATAATTATCCAATAATTCACTCTATTGAGCGGATGTATAGCCTATCGCTTAATCAGCGGTTTGTTGCAAATCTCAGCCCTCTTAAAATAGCACATCTGAATAATTTTCCTCAATTTCATTAAGCTTTTGTTGGGACTCAGATTTTATACTTAATTTTCTATAGGCTTATCTTTCAATTCCTTTGTAAGGAATATAAACCTGTGGGGAATAGATGAGTATAATGAATTACTCAACAACAGCAGGCAGCGCAGTTGATGGATTTTTTAGAAAATTAAAAAAAGATATAATGCGTCAAGTTTTGACGTTGAGGGCTGCTACTTTTGTTTCAGAAATTAAACAACAAGCTATAATGATGATACCACTTTTTATGAAAATGATATTCACTATCCGAAAATCAAAGATCATAACAAAGGACTGTACCAATTTCACATTTTTTTATTAGAAAATATAACACGTCAAGTTTTGGCGTCAGCCTGAAATAGCTTTGCTTAAGAATCAAACACCAAATCACAAAATAGTAAACCATCCATGGATAAACCAAGTGAAAACAGAATAAAAAATCTCCATCCATTGGTAAGAAAAGAAGTCACACAGATTGTAAAAGAATGTGATGAAGCCCTTACCGGGAGAGCAAAAGTGAGGATTACTCAGGGATTAAGGTCCTTTAAGGAACAGGATGCATTATATGCGCAGGGAAGAACAAAAGCCGGAAAGAAAGTCACCAATGCCAAAGCCGGTCAAAGTGTTCACAATTACGGATTAGCGGTAGACATCTGCCTGATTATCGACGGAAAAGCAGCAAGTTGGGACACTGCGAAAGACTGGGATAATGATGGCGTAGCCGACTGGTACGAATGTGTGAAAATCTTTGCCAAACATGGCTGGGAATGGGGCGGAAACTGGAAAACCTTTAAAGACCTGTCGCACTTTGAGCGCAGATTTATCTGGAAAGGAGAGCGTAAGATCAACGCGACCTGGAGAAACTTACAAAATTTACCAAAAGATAAAGACGGATATGTAATTTTTACGAAATAGTCCCGGGATTATTTCCACTGTGAAAATCAATATTACAATCAACCGGAAGGATTGTACAGGAAGGATTTTGTCTTTACCGGAAAAAATAAAACACTTCTTATTGAACATTTGCTAAAACCTAAAAAAATCTGAATAAAAAATTATTGAAGCCGCTAAGATGCATGAAGAAAAATCATATTGGATTTTTAAGAAAAACACTTTTAAAAAATAACCAGGCTTACTATTCTTACAGCCTTCATTAACCTTAAGGGTTCAGAATACTTTTTCAGTTTTATCAGACTTATTATTACCACCGTCTTATCTTTTATTAACACCAAAAAAAATATATATGCCATACGAAATACCAGCGGGTACACCCGATGTATCCAAGAAATATATTGGCAGAAATGTCAGTAAGGAATTGATGCCTTCATCTTCCTTTTTTATTGATGTCAATACTGGTTATACTCAAACACCAGCTAATAAATTTGGAATTATAGGACAGGGAGAAAATTCAACATTCAGAACTACAGCTAAAATTTCCTATACGGGAAGTGTATTTGCTGCCTGTCAGGGATTTGTCCTTATCCAACCCAATAGTGCAGATCCCAATAAGGTAAATCTTATTTTAAAACCTTTTTCTCAACCGATTAAAGGGCTTTCAATTAAATATTTTATTTACAGGGGACTTAATAAGAACAGCTTTTTTACTGCAGACGGAAAAGTTGTTTCAACTGGAGCCCTTTCAGAATTTGTAACATTAGTCAGAAAGGATTTTACTGAATTTTACCAAAAATTAAATGTTACTGTTCCTCCTTTTTTAGCAGAATATATTGGATACCCAAGTTCAGATCCAAATATTCCTTCTAATCAGCGGCAGAAGGTGACCGATTTAATCGATGATTATTTTTTTAAAGCTGTACAAATTGAAAATGGAAATGAAAATGCAAAAGAAGCATACGAATTACCCATTATCCCTCGTGGAACACATTTAGGCAACGCTACCGGACAACTGGGAATTGATATTGTTTTGGATGAAGGAGATTATTCCCTTGAAAACGATCCCAATCCATTCCAGTTGAATCTGGGATTTGCCAGACTGGCAGAACATGTCTTAGATCCAGCTGCGGTTTCAACTATTTTTGAAAAGAAACTCTTAAAAGAATCTGCAGCCAACTTTATGGATATTGCGGCCTTCTACGGAATGCATGCCGAAACAAAAGGGAAAATTTATACGGCTCCGAATACTTCGATTAAAGATAAAGATGCCATCTATAATTTGATCAAAGATTTTAAAACGAGCAATACTTTTTATCTTTATATACAAAGTAACAGACAACGCTCTTATAATTATTATGGCAACTATAAAACCCCAACTGGGCTTAATATTAAAATAGGTGATGATGAGAATAGTTTGCAGACTCAAACTTTTGAAACAGAAACCTGGCCAGTGAAAATTTTTGATGCGAGTTCTTATACCAAGTATTTCCTAAGCTTATTGCATGACAAAAATTATAGGGGGAATTTATTTTTTATAGAAGTCGGAAAGCAGAAAGGAAAAAATAAAAAGAACAATTTTGCTATTGAAGGGGACTACATCAATTTTGCCACAAATGTTCAGTTGGATTACACTTTACCGATTGAATTTGAAATATCAGGTATTGCTTCCATTAACAGACTTATGTATCTGGGAGCCAACGTGACCTATGCAAACAATCAGAATACTTCATTTATTCATTATGATTATATGAAAGAGCTGTATCCTGTTATCAATGTCAGAAGCCGATTTAGCGGAACAGATACTGATGATTTTTCTAAAATTTCATATTACCATAATGCAGCAATTAATTTAAGTGATTTCTCTAATACACAATACCATTCTATCATTCAGAATCAGTTGATATTCTATAATGGAAAGAAAGAGGATGCCGGTAATATGGTTGAAAAAAGAAAGGTTTTATTATTGGGTAAAAAGAAAGATAACCTAGACAATGTCAATGCAAATGATGCTTTAAGTGCTTTCGGATCTGTTAACAGTTTTACTGTAAAACATAATGATAAGGATGATTATCTGAAGTTTTTGATTTTTGGTAACAGCAATTTTTCTATTTATCATAGGGAAATTACTGAAACAGAAGGTGATGTTGCATTTAAAGTTTTGAATATTAAAAAAGATAAAAGAGATGAACGTGCGTTCTTTTCGATAGGGGTTACACATACAGAATTTCAAAACATTATTAGTGCCGTTCCTCAAAATTCAGCCAATGTAAGATACTTTTTAAAGATTGTTGCTCCGAATGTAAGAGCGGATATTCATAATATAGGATATTATAAATATTCTCTTGGAGTTTCCTATGATAGTGCTCAAGGATTAGGTGTATCATTCCCTGCTAACGAAGTGTTTATCTATGGCGACAGACTCAATTTTCTTTGTTCTAAGGAGTTTTCTGAGTATGAATGGGGGACAGTTCCGGAAGAAACAGTTCCGGATGAGTAAATTTATCAAAAACCAACAAAATATTAAAAATGAGTGATCAAAATTATAGAGCCATTAAATTATTGGAATATATAAAATACAAAACCGTTAAGAGACAGGTTGATCCCAATGTCATTGAACATCTTGGTTTCAGCGGGATGGGGGAATCAGATATTTATGTTTCAAAAGATTCTGATTTGGTAATGCCGGAAGGTTTTACAATTAATTTTAAACTAATTCGTTTCAATTGGGCAAGTACAGCTTTTGACGGAGCTGGAAATATTATTAATGCCAGGAAAGCCCTTTACTTTGAATTCAGTAATGGAACTAATGGTTTACTGAAAGAAAATTGGTATAAAATCTTCACACGTAATGGAGTAGAATACAGAAGGTATATTTTTAATTCGAATTTTTATAAAGAGCAGGTCCAAAAAGACCCAAACGGAGTAGCCAATTGGATCAATACCTACGATAATCAGAATTATATCGAATCAAACGACGGTGGTGGAGATTTTCCAATGTCAGCGGTCATCACAATTAAGAACGATGATATAAACAGGGGAAGATTTGAACAATTTATGAAGATGAGCTACACGGACTGGTCTGTATATTTTAATAATAAACTTCAGCGCTTTTTACTGAATGGTGAAGCAGGATTATTTGATTTTTATCCAACCCAGGTTATTGTAAGTCATCTTTCAAAAGGTACTGCCGGAAATGTAGATAATTCTAAACTCATTCAGGTTTTACAAAAAATTGGCCATGGATGGGGAAACAATATTGGTGAGCTTAGCGGAGAAAGAAGAACCCGGATATTACTCGATATACTTTCTCAGATAAAACCCGAAAATGCCAAAGATATTTATGATGAATTCTTTAATACCCCATCTGAAATATTTTACAACAGTCTCTTAGGCTATATGGATGAGGATTATAGAATTCAATTCATCTTAATGTTGTTAAGGCTCTTTTACAAACAAATGTCACAACAAGATTTACAGGCTTATGAAAATAAGATTGTGAACTTAAAAAAAGATAATATTCTTCCTTTTATAAAGAAAGGTATTAAAGCTCCGAATGCAAAAACAGCGGTTGATATTGGACCTTTTCCTGAAATTGAAACATCTGGTTCTGGCATTTTGCTTAAGCGGGTTAGATTTTATACTTATAAAGCTGATGATCCATCAAGAAAAGAACTTTTAGGAACAGATAATCCATTTAACCATTTACAAAATAAGACCTATGCTTTTAATGAGGTCATTGGAGCACTGGCATGTTTTGATAACCAAGATCTTGGTTTTATGCAGCTTAATGTCTATCCGATACCTGCATTTGCCTTTGAAACTTTTCATAAAACCACGTCTTCATACTATAAGTTTAAAGATCTTATCAATGAATTAGCAGTAAGTGCATGTATTGTATTTCCATATTTTAGGATAGTGCAACTTGAAGCTGTTGCAAGCAACATTATATCATTAGTTTTTGGAGGATTTGGTGCAGTTTTGACAGATGATTTTAAGAATTATCTAAATAATCTATCAAATACCCCTAGTGATCCTCATGGATATGGAAAAAAATTTGTACTTATGTATACTCTTTGTAGTAATTTTTGGGTAATTAAAGATCTAACAATAGTTGCTATAGAAAACGTGAAGGACTTAATTGATGTAGAAAATTTGTTAAGTATCTGGGGATTATTACAAACAGCCGACAGTTTTAAGAACGGAAAGCAGCAGCATAAGGAGGCTTTTGATGAAGTTATTAAAACTATGGATATAATGAAATTAAAATATGAGATTGCGAAAAAGAAAAATAAAATATAACCTAGGGTTAGGTTTATTACCATTATTGGTGGTATTTTCATGTAATTCTTTAGACAAAGATGAGTACAAAATTCTGAATACAGTTGTTGATATGCATATTCATCCCGAAATGGATACGGCTCGGCTTAGAGAAATGTTAAAAATGGATTATCCTGTATTCATAAAAGAATTAAATCTTGCTAAGGAAGAAATGTCAACAATGCCATATACTTTTGCGCTTTCCGATACGATATATCCTGTCATATTGCCTGCTTCTTTAAAAGAAGATCTTCATACGAAATTGTTTTTCTCTGAAATAGAGGACAGATCTGATAAGCCTCTTTTAGCTGATTTTAATCAGTTGAAATTCAAAAAAAATCTGAAAAGAATTCCTAAAGCTGTTAATGGAGCTAATTATATTGGACAATTTAAGCTGCACAGAGTACTTTTTGATAAAACAAAAGAGAGAGCTTATGTACAAATTGAAACCCCTCTTAATAATTATCCGTCATTCGTTGGGATTCCATTTAAAAAAGTAAAAGGAGAATGGGTTGTAGGTGATCAATAAACAGTTATTAAGCAATTAATAATTATTTATTCTCTTTAGAAATTTTTTCAAATAATGATCAACCATAGGTAGAATTTACCTAAGGATGCATTCATACTGTCTAAAAACGACATTAAAAAGTAAATGATCAAATCCTCTTTAAAATGTTAATAAATAAGGTAAAGTAAAGAGAATTTGATGATTAAAAAATTCAACAAAGGATACGGATCATTAATGCTATGAAATCCTTTGATGGAATAAATTTCATTTGCATCTATTTCTAATGATAATCATTAATTTATCAAATCTGTAAACTTAATGTTCAAGAAAGAAAATGGAAGAAAACAGATATTCTGCAATTGAATATCGTGATTGCTTTCATTATTTAATTACTGTATAGGCTTGCTTATACATACTAAAACCAAATACAAAATATTTTATGCCAAACCAACCAATAAAGTATAGGTATTATCCTAGACTCTCATCCATCATTTCCGAAAATGACATTCCGGATATTCTGGGATTCGTGAAGGATGGGATAGTTAATTTGCTTGACCACATCTATTTTAAGGATATGCAGTCAAGTAAAAGTCCAAAAGGGGACTCAGCTTTTTATAGCTTATCAATTGTTTCAAAAAAACTTCAAATAGAAATTCCGGGTACAGAGATTGCTCTGGTACTGAATCCGGATTCTGTTGGAGGTAACTCAAATATTTCATCATTTCCTATTACTGTAGAATATCAATGGAAAGTACTTGCATTTTTAAGAATGTTCAGTGTAGGAAATTTTTCATTTGAACCACAGCAGATATTTGAAATATTGCTTACTATCCTTAATGTTTCGGAAGAACAGGCAATTGAAAATTTTATAGAAATTTTTGTTACCCCTGAAAATCAGAATACCACAGCTCTACAACAGCTTGTAAAGGATTTAAATAAAGCAAATCCGGGATGGGCAACTCCAATTCCCCAACCTTCAGGCTCAACCTCCATTACAGAGGTTGTGCAGCAAATTATTTCTAAGGAAGGAAAAGAAGCTGCTATGGTAGCATTTGCTGCCTATATTCTAAGTAATAGTTCGGGCTTGAGCCTGGAAAAAGTCAAAATCTTTTTCAATAAATTTCTTCCGAATGATCTTGATGAATTTATTAAAGAAGTAGTTCTCCCTAAATTCAGAGCAACACTGATGTTGTCTGCAGCCATTGAGTTTCCGAGAAGTATTTTAAAACCTGTATACCCGGCCAAACATCCATCAACACCTTTGGAACCATTGCCAGAGGATAGTAATGGGGGACCAAAAGTAAGCATTAGCTTCGGAGAAGCCTTATTTTATGCGGATACTGAAAGAGGATTCGGGTATAATATGGATATGGTACTCAATATGAGTTACCCTGCTCAGATTGGAAATACAGGATTCGTAATTGATATTCATAATTTGAAAATCGACCTTAGCAAAACGGAAAATATTGCAGAAGCAGACGCCGATGGAAGACCGAAAGAATTCATGGGTGTGTACATGGAATACACCGAAGTTTTTCTTCCTAAAAAATGGTTTGAAAAACAACAGACCGGACAGACCATTGGAATCTCAGCTAACCATTTACTGATCGGAACGGGAGGATTGTCAGGAAATATAGCAATCCGCCCTACTTATAGTACTAAGACCGTGGGAAATACTACTGAAGTAGTTGATTATTTCGAAGATTTCTTCTTTTTGGATTATAACGGTCTGTCAGTAAAATCTATGGATGGAACTTCAACCAAACAGATTGCGGACAAAGTTCAGTTGCTTAAGTATATTAATGAACTAAATTCTCCTTCAGAGTTGAAATTTGTGTATCCTATGAAGTTGACAACAATCACAGGGGAACATAGAACTTTCGATAAAGAAGAAGATTATTACAAATTTATCGGTAGTCTGAAAATCCAAGATCTTGCTGATGTCAAAAAGCAAACATTATGGTTTAAATTAGGAAAAGATCCTGAAAAAGCATGGGAATTAGGATTCAGTAATTTTGATATTGATTTCCATCAGGGACAGGTCGTACGCTCCTCGTTGAAAGCTGCATTGAAAATCAAAAAGTTTAAAGGCTATGATGGAGAGTCTGACTTAATCATTGCCGTAGACGGAGAATGGGAAAGCAAGGAAAACTTTAAGCTTGCTGCTGCATTCCTTCCAAGTGGTTTGAAAATGAACCTGTTTAAGCTTCTTATCTTCAACCTGCAAAGAATAGAAATTGGTAAGAAAGATGATAACTTCTATATTGAAGCAGATACTAAGATTAGTTTCCCTTCGGGTTCATTCGGAGAAAAACTTTTAGGTGAAGAAGGAATTGATCTACCAGCAATCCGCTATTATGCCAACGGTAAATTTGAAATTGCCGGTGGAAGTTCTATTATCCCAATCAATGTTCACCTGAACTTAGGTCCGGTACGTATGGCCGTTACAGCCATCCATATGGGAACCATCCAGAGAATGTTCAATGGTAATATGCGTACCTATAATTATATCGGATTTGATGGTGGTATTAATATCAATCCACTAGGTCTTGATGTAAGAGGTAATGGGGTAAAATACTATTATACTGCTGATAATGATGAATTCGGTGGAACTAAAGATGATTATTTCCATATTTCAACCTTAGAAGTTGATTTAGTAATTCCGGGAACAGCCAGTGCAAGTGCTGCAGTAGCCATTATCAAAGGGGCTCTTACCATTCCTGAACCAGGAAAATCTACAGAATATAGAGGTAAAGTTTCTCTTCAGCTGCCGAAAATGAATATTTCCGGTTCTGCAGAAATGGCTTTTGATCCTAAATATCCGGGATTCCTGGTAGATGCAAGCGTCGAATTGCCATTCGTGATCCCATTAGGTTCATTTGGTATTTTCGGATTCAGGGGGCTTATCGGATACCGATATGTTGCTCATAAGAAAGCTATTGGAATGACAGAAAATGATACCTGGTATGATTATTATGTACATCCGCAGCGAGGAATCAATACCGATAAATTTATCGGACCTCAGTATACTCAGGAGTATAGCGCACCATTCTCCTTTGGAGCAGGGGCATCTCTGGCAACCTTAGACGGACGTCTTGCTTCATTGCGTGCCATGGTATTGCTTTCAGTACCAAGTATGTTTGCGATTGACGCCGGATTAACGATTATCAGTGAGCGTCTCGGATTGACGGAGGATGACCCTAAAGTTCCGCCATTCTATGCATTCGTTATCGTCGGTGACAATTCACTGGAAATTGGAGCAGGAGGTAACTTCCAGCTTAATAAAAATAACGGGTCATTTATTGATATTAAGGCCGAAGTTCAGATGGGCTTCTTCTTTAAAAATCAAAGGCCATGGTATGTCAATTTCGGAACAAGGGACAAACCGATCAGGGCTAGTCTATTTAAAGATTCGGTAAATATTAAGGCAGAATCTTATCTGATGATTGCTGCCAAAGGAATTGAAGCGGGAGCAAGGGTAGATTTCAACCTGAATTTAATTATTGTAAAAGTGTATGCCGCTATTGAAGTGGGAGCTCACATCAGTTTTGAAAGACCACAGGTAGGAGGATATATTTATGTGGAAGGAGGAGCAGAGATCAATCTTTTCATTGTAAGTGTTGCCTTATTTATCTCGATCTATTTCAGGGTAGAACTTATATTCCCGTTCCTGATCCTGGCAGAATTCAAATTCGAACTCAAGATTAAGCTGGTGATCTTTAAAATTAAGCTTAAAGTTCATTTAAGTATCAAATGGGAGAAAGGAGAGAATAAGGTAGATACGAGTGCTGTACCGCCTCTTACTTATGTATCTGATCCACCAAATGTTGATTATCCGAAAGAAGAGCGATTGAAAAATGCAGTCAAAGGAGTTCACATGCTTACCAATGAAACTTTTGATCTTCCAGTAGTACTGGTTAATGAGGTTCCTACATCAGCAATTAAAGATCATGAAAAACTGCCTATCATTCCATTAGATACCTATATTGATATTAAAATTGAAAAAGGGCTTATTCCAACTACAGCTGCAGGAGAGAAAATTGGAGGACATACAAGCGGAGCGACTGAATTTACAGATCTTATCCCGCCTCAGAAAACGCAGCCGGGAGGCCACGTACTTCGCCAGGTGAAGCACCAGTATTCTATTGAAGATGTAGAAATTAAAATCCTTAATAAACAAGGGAAATGGAATAAATACAATCCTTACAAGGCTGTATTAACCAAAGATGAAGCAGATCAAATCACTAATCTTGATAAATTTAAATTAGGATTCTGGCAGAAAACAAATGATAAGTATGATACCATCAGAATTTTGGCATCTACACCATTCTCATTCTTAGATGCTGCACAACCGGGATGGTTTATTCCTGAACAATACGGAATTACGGCTTCGTCACTATTCTGTACAAAAACAGAAAAAGTATGGCATGAGTCTAATGTAAAAGATAAGGCTGTTGGAACGGTATATTATCCACCGGCAGGAGCACCATATAACTTCATTAACGGAGCCTATTACAACCTTTTAGGAACAGTATCGGACGCTGCGGATTATATGACGGTTTCCAATGCATCCAACCCGCATAATTTTTCTAAATCATTGAAGATTACTAATGGAAATACAATGGTTCTCTTACTTCCTGAAGCATCGGCAAGTATAGAATTATTGCTTTCAACAATGGCCAGCTCAGTGACAGTCAGATACTATAAAGATGTATTCTCTACTACAATTTATCAGAATTATGCCCTGATTGAGGAAGTAACCAAAACTAAAGCAGAACTGGCATCAGAACTGATTTATGAAGCAGCTAATCATGGAGGTCAATATGTAAGTAAGATTGAAATTATTCCATACAATGCCAACCAGCAGGAAATTGATGATATCAATGCACAAATTGACCAGATCTGGGCGAATGCAACAGCCAATACGACAGGTGAGGTAACCAGTGTTGTCCTTTCTCCAGAGCAACAGGCTGAATATGACAAGCTTGTTGAAAAGATGAAAGAATTGAAATCAGGAGGATGTACTACTTCTCAATGCAATGAGCTTGATTTTGATGTAATGCATGTTGAAGATGGATATAATGGATTCTGGGGTAATGGGAACATAAACTTTGATATGTCTAATATAGCCACTAAATGGACAGATTACGAAACTCAATATATGATGATAACCTCAGGGAATACCCCACCATATGTTGACTTCAATACACATTCTGTGATCTTCCTGTTTTTACCTAGCGGTCCTCTTAGTCGATTGATTAAGCATAATAGTGTGATCTCAAAAATTACAGATCAATCTAATGGTATTGATATCTGTTACTCAAGTGATTATCCGAAAGAAAACATCAATAAAGTAGTGATCATTAAGGTAAGTAAAACTACACAAAAACCTCTTAACCTGAAGTTTACTCCTGATTGTGGATGTAATTCTAAAGCAGAACCTTGTACAAAAGATACAAAACTTTGTGATTTCCTTACCGGGCTTATGTATAATCTTAATAAATGCATTGTTTATCAGGGAGTAGATGAAGTAACTCAATTAAGATATAGTTCAAAGTGTTTCTTCATGTTCATCGATGCCATCTACCAGTTTGATAAAGCGTTTCCACAATATAATCTCATCCAAGGAGCAGGATATGTAAGAGACCTTGTAGAGAAGTTGAGAAGCTACCTGAATACTGAAGGTGCTAAAATGTCTGTAGCGGTACAATTAACAAAAGACATTTATGATATCATTTTTAAACTAGGAAACTGTGGATGTGGTGATGATGATGGTAATGGTAATACAGTTAACCTTTGTCATACTTTATTTCATCAGGTGAGATGGATGACCGCTGAAGATTATGAATATCAACAGACCATCCCGTCACAAGATGCTGTAACAGAAGATATGCAGCTGATGCAGGAAGCCATGAGTAAAGTGGTACAACCGGTTTGGAGACCAAATAGTGTATACTATATCAATCTTAAACTGAAAGATAATGTAAATGGAGATACACCTCATATCATTGATTATTATTTCGCCTTTAAAACAGCAGGACCTATCGGACACTTTGAGAAGAAAAATGAAGACTACATTGAAGATCTTAAAGATAAAGATGGAAATAAGATCCCTAATAAGAAGAAGAATATAGATGAATATCCAATTACTTCTCTGAAATCATATATCGATATGAAAAAATCATATCCTAATGTAGACGGAGACCTTTTGATGGCAAAACCATTATTCTATGGTAATGAACAGAGTAAAATTGTCCTATCATTTACTAAGCCTTATATCTATAATATGCTGAAAACATGGGCTGCTCATCATGATACTGAAATAGATGTTGAGGAGATCATCGGAAGTGTTAATATCGCGATTAAAGATCCTATTACAGGTATCAGTATTCCATATCCATTACCTTCGACCTGGAAAAAGCATGAAACAATACCGGTAACTAAAGAAAGCTGGGCAGAAGACGATCCAAATTTACCATTGGGAGTTCAGCAGATGCTTAATTATGTGAATCACGTTAATCAGGGGAACACAGGCATGGCTTGTAGCATTGACCTTGGGAAACCGGTTACACCAAAAGCATATAAATACTCCGTTAAACTGGAGGATCTGAGTCCGGAAAAACTATATACAGCTATGATCTACAATGCCTTTGATGATGACGGAGATGGAAAATATGAGCCACAGCCTACACCAACATTGGAAGATCCTTACAAAGTATATGAAGAGAACCAGAAGATTCATGAGTTTGTATTCAGAACTTCAAGATACAAGGACTTTAAAGAGCAGGTAGAAAGTTATAAGCTAAAAAAATATAATGATAAAAACGAAGTGATTGGACAGAAGGATGCGATCTATGAAGTGAAAGCAGATCTTAAGCCACAACAGCTTAATGACCTTTATATCCTAGCTTCAGAAGGTATTGAGAATCCAAACTTAAAAGGGCTTGCAAATACCTATTCAGAAGTATTTGACAGGGCTTTTGAAGGAGTAATGGGACTAAAGCCATTAAATCCTCCTACCAATACGGAATTTGTCAAAATAGTTAATACCAATAATGATGTGGTGGCATTACTTATCAGGAATCCGGAACCATTTAATGATCCGAAAATTCCATTGAAGAAAGTGAAGGAATGCCTTCAGGTTCTTAATGCAGTAAACGAACATATTGAAGATTTCCAACTTATCTATGCTAAAGACTATTCTCAGATTTTAGTCGTGCATAAGAGCAATAGGATCAAAGATCTGAAATTAAAACTGCAGTTTATGTATAAATACTGGAATGGATCAGTCTACACTGAATTTCCGGGAAGCAGAGTGGTAATCAACGAATTAAAACTAAACAATTAATTAAATCTAAAATGAGTTTTTTAAAAAATCATAATTATATAAGTTCCAAAGGATCAGTTAACTCTTCTACGAGGAACCAGGGGAGGGTAATGCAGGTAGGAAGCATAGATCTATCCGGGCTGATTACAGTCCTTGATGAAAGTGGTAAGATGAAATGGAACAGAGGTTTTAAACCCTCCCAAGGAGGATACACTACCTTTGTGAAGGTAATGCCATTCAAAAACGGTGATTTTGCCGTTGTGGGAATCGATTCCTCAACAACCCCTCTTGTAATGAGAATTAATGTGAACGGAGAAGTACTATGGTGTAAAAAATTTCCTTCGATTGTAACCGATGAAAGACGTATTTATGCTGAAATACTTGCTGATTCTTTAGTTTATATTACTTTTTATAGTGTAAGCACAAAAACCAGTGGAACTCTTGTGTTGGGCTCAGACGGAAGTGTAGAATCAAGAACAAATCTTATTAATAAAGGTAATCCAGGGGCAACCCTGGAAGTTACCGGAATCTCTACCTTTAATGAAGTTGTTCATATCTGTGGTAATGAAACCTATAATGGTGTAAAACGAGGTGTTTCCTTCTACGGACAGGTAAATGAACCGGTACTTTCTGCTCAATATCCATCTGTAAATGATACTCCTGTTGTATTAAACGGAGTTTACTGCCACCCGATCCCACAAGGGAATTATGAATTGCATTGGGGAGGTAAAATTAATAATACTCCTGTACTCTTAGCAGATGTAGCTGGTGCAAGAGCATTTTTATTTAAAGAATGGGAATATCAATCAGTACAATTTATTCATGGCAAAGATTTTTTCTACGCAACTACAGGTGCAGGTTTTAATTTCTGCTATTCTACTTATAATTATAAACCTGTATGGACGCAGCAATCATTAATCAAAGGATTTTATATTGATCAGATTGTAGGAAATGAGGTGACCGTAAAAGGAATACATACTTCAGAGTTTACAGGGCTTGTATCCAGTGGGATTAATACTTGTGTTACCTCACATGTTAATAATGTTGATGTATCGGAAACGTCTTTTAAGCTCCATGATGCACCCTATGGCTATCTCAAATTAGATGTAAAGGAAGAGGACATTAAATTTGATATTGTTACTAAGCCCTACGCTAGTGACAATACATGTGGTACGAATGGCGGTGATGGAACAGAGATTACCTTTAATGAGTTTTCAGGACTGCAGACCCCTAATTTCTACCTTCAGGCTGCAGGATCCAAAGGAGATGACAGTACCAAGGGAATTCACCTGAGATGGGGATTCGGAGGTGAATTGGGAGAAAATCACCTCCCTAAAGGAAAACTTACCGACAACAAAAATAACTTCAATAAACCTGAAGATTTCGTTAAAGTATATAGAGCCCCTTATGAAAAAAATATTTTCAACTTTGATTTTAAACAAGCTCCTCAGCTTATTGATGAAAGTAAGAAGATGTGGGTATATAAGTTTAATGGTGACAAGAGAATTTTGTATGTCTATTTCAAAAATAAAACAAAATACACACAGGTAAGACAATCTGTTGACCCGATGTCGGATCCTCTTAAATTCATGCAGCAATATGGTAATGAAATTGTAGAGATTCTTTGTAAAACAGATATTTTCTTTGCTGCAGAGTTAGAAGTGGAAAATCAACAGTCAAATTCAGTAGTTGAGCTGGAAGCGCTTTCTGTAGCAGACCCGAATAATATATCCCAACAGCAGCTTTCTTATAGAGCACACCCTTATAGTTTTAATGAGCTTTCTAATACCTATTTTAATGCTGAAAATGGAAAGACATTGCGTTTCAGACCTACCAATTGTCTTGTTACCGGGATTAAATTTGAGTTCTATTCAGATTTTATCATCAGCAGAAATCAGGCAAATGCATGGGAATTAATGGGTGAATTCTCTCTTACTGATGAGCGCGATAAGGCTTTTGAGAGACTAGATCCTCTGCCTAAAGAGAATCCTGTTCATGGAGCATGGTTAAGATATAATGATGGCGCGTATGTAAATACAGATAATTATCGTACGAAGTGGGAACATGCCTCTACCGGTCCTTTAGACAGAGATATTCAAACGGTAGTCAAAAGATATGTACAGCTGAGTAATGATCAGCCGAATCCAAAAGCCAATGAAACCATTTCAATCAATCTTTCTCCTACTGGTTCACAACAGGTAGTTGATATTAGCACGAATCTTCCTCAGGATGGAGATATGCAGGTGTCCAATCTCGATATTTTAAATATTGCTGCTTTGGATTACCACGTAGCACGAATGCTGGGATTAGGATATCTGGATATCAATGATGAAGTTTTCGGAAACGAATATATTTATATCACAGAATATTATACCAATAAAAATCTGGATATCAATTCGGATGATAAGACCTATCAGTTGCTCTCTATGTCTCTTCCTGTTTCTACAGAAATTGAAAGGCTTTCGTTGCCTGTAAAACTGATGAAACTGAATAAAGGAATGGATTCTAATAATCCGCAATCTGCCGGATTGTATGATAGCGAAGGATATTCTCATAATGGAAAATACCGTTATATCAGTATTTATAATCTGCAGGTACCAGAACTTGAAGTAAACCCTACATTCTTTGGATCATCTGATAAACTGGATGCCTCTTCATTTACATTCCCGGTATATGCAGGTCTTGAATACCGTGTTGTAGAACCAGGCAAAACAGATGATTATATGTGGATTAAGCCGGAACTGTGCCATGATACCAAATATGCAAATATTGATAATGCAGCAGACTCTTTTGAAACGTTACCGCTTCAGATTCCGGATACCTATGCTCCACTGTATATGCATAAGCAGGATAAAAGTGGAACTTATTTTTACAAAGGATATGGAATCAACTGGTTCTCCAGAGCGCAGATTGGAGGAGAGGAACTGTCAATTGACACCAAGATTAAACCTAACAACAGGTTATTACCTCCAACGACAACAACAGCCTTCCTTATCCAGAAAGAATATCCTGTAACCCTTACTTCTCAGGGAGAACAGGATCGTAGAAATGCAATCGCGGATTCGGATAAAACATTGGTAAGACTTGGTTTTGATCATCATATTTATCAGGATGAAATTGTATATTCTATTCCATTTGATTCTACGCTTCAGGATGGTTACTATCTGAATCCGGATGCAATATTCCCGGATGATAAAGAAGTTATGGCTGATGAAGTGGAAATCTTCTACAGAAATTATACAATGAAAGAGATTTCTGCGAAGGTAGCCAGTATCAATCATCATCCGAATAATCAGCTTTTGGCAGAGATCAAAACGGTAGATTATACCCTTCCAAGTTCAGGGGGAGGAACTCCGTCTGCCCAGCCTTCAATTCCATCAAATATCTTAAGATCGGAAATTCCGGCAGGAACAACTATTAATGATTTTATTGGAGGAATTTTCTTATTAGATGGTGAAAGTTATATCATTAACGGAATTGAAGTACAACCTTCAGGATTGAAATTTACAGTGTTCAAAAAAGCACCAAGTGCGGCTATTATTTCAGGGACTTCACCGGTAATCGATCAGAGCAGCCTCGTACTTCCTACATTCAGTCCTGGCACTGAAGGATTGTTCAATGCCACTGAAAATATGCAGAATACGCCAACCTGGGGACCAAAAAATCCGAACTCATTGAAAGTAAAAATCGGAACCAATGATTGGGGAATTCATAGAGAAATTATTCATACCCAACAATCGGACGGATCTGTTCAGAGATTCCTTGAAAAAAGCAGAGGATTCTGGAAAAATACTGAAATAGAGATGCATTATGAGACAATTGATAAGTATCAAAACAGTGAGGGAGTAGTTATAGATAAACCTGTTAAAGAATATAGGGTTCATAGAGGGGTTTATAAAGTGACATTCCCTGGATTCAAGCTGGCACAACATTCTCAGTTTTCATCCAATTCAGATTCTGTAGAATGGCTGAATGGTATTGTAAGGTTATTTACATTAGAAGATTATAATAATGGAGTTCCCAAAGAATCCAGATCGGTTTTCAAAGTAGTAAAAACAGAGAATATTGGAACAAATAAGGATCTTGTAGTATATATTTATGATGAAAATTTCAGAATTAAAGAAGATACAGCTCACTTACCTATATTTAATTATCATCCTGATGATCTGGCAATAATGATATCTAAGCCATTAACCCCACCAGTATATCTTACTGATCCTGTTATGGGCAAAAATATGCTTGTGAATTATTATCCTTCCTATAGAGTATACCTATATAAGAATGCTGCTAATAATTTAATTGAGGACGTTGTTTTACCACCTGAAAATGAAGATGTAAGATACTCTATCTTTGGATTTAAGAGTGTGGATCATGACAATGTAGATATGCAGGGAGCTCAATATAAGTCTAAATTCAGTGTTCCTGCTGTGATGTTTGCTAACAGAATTGTAGAACCTAAACCACCGAGAAAGCCAAAGGGGTCTCAATATGCGACCAGACCGGATAAATTCGGAAAGTCAACCTATAGCTTTATCACAGAATATGAGCATAAGCCATATTCAGTACAGTTTTTCAGAGCGAATAATGCTGTATTGTTAGCTTCTTTATATGAACCAACAAAGATTGAGGAAATTAAAAACAACCTTAATGCTCTTGGAGGGAATGATGAAGAGTTTTTTACTGACAGATGGATGAATTTTGTAGACTTTGAAATGCTTCTTAATACAACTAAAACAGAATTTGAAGCCTTTCCACCGGATGGCCCTGTGAAATTTACTATGCCACTTCCGAACAGTAAAATATTATTTGAAGCAATTAATTATTTCATTATGAATCATAACGAACATTTTGGGCTACAAGTAGGACAAAGTGGATATGCTAACGTATTGGATGAAATAAAGTGGAAAAATGGAAAGTATCCGATTAATTATCCTGTTATTGAGGCAGTACCGGGTGAGGCAGGTCAGCTGCGTTTAGGTCATTTTATTAAAGAAGCAATGATTAATTGTTTCCTACCACTTACAGAAGTACCTATTATTTATCAGCAGATTCATAATTTTGATTTCAATGATCTGAAAGGACATAGACCTAAAAATAAAAAACAGAATATCAGGGATGCTTCAGGGTATTTACTGCCTACTACACATGATGATTTTGATATGGCTCCAATGGCAGCTGTATACAGCCAAGGTCAGGGAGGTGCTGCTCATTCAACATTGTTTACTGACTTTACGCTTGATGGGGCTTCGGATAATTTCTACTTCTATGGAGTAAGAGAATTGGGGAATCAATTGCAAATGGGAGAGTTCAGTAAATTTCAAGGACCTATTAAACTGGTTAATACCAATCCGGCTGAACCACCAAAGATCTTAAGCTTACTACCAATAGTAGATAATGCTACATTAGGAATTTCTGCCAAAGTAAGAATTGAAGTCAATTCTTATACCGATGTTCACAAGATCAACGAAATCTCTATTTACAGAGCAACCAACAAACTGGATGCAGATTCCATATTAAGTATGAAACACATTAAAACGGTGAAGATTACTGATGTAGAAGTAAACCCTGAAAATGGATCATGGACGGTGTATGATGAATTTGAAGATCTGGATGAAAAACCTTATGGTGATCCACTTTTCTATCGTGTAGTGGCTTCCAGAAAAGTGGAGTATACCACAATAGATTATGCTGTTTCACCTCCTGCAGCTAAAACGGAACAGAAACAGGCTCCGTCATTACCTTCAAAGACTACGGTAACCATGTTGGTAGAAAATTATAATCCGCCGGCACCTGTCTTAAGATATCATTCGGAGCCAGTAGATTCTGATGTGATCAACTGGGTAATCTTATCCTGGGATCAGGTTTGCTATAAAGGGAAATATCACCTTTATAAAATGAGTCCTCTGGGGAACTGGAAAGAAATTGCCAGAATAGATACAGATGAAAAAGATACCTCAAAAGCAAAATTGTATCTGTATGGTAATAATCCGGCAACCAATACTGAAGAATGGTTCTTTGCAGAAGCATTTGATATGACGGGGAATGAGTTTTTCCTTCCAGTTGAAAAATTAGGTCTGGATCCTATGAAGATTAAAGATGAAGAAGGAAGAGTACTTTATCATCATTTCAAAATGGTGTCTCAGAATACATCTAATATGTTCAGTACTGAAGAAAAGATTCTTACGATTTACAAAAAAGAAACCTGGACTGATATCGGTGGAATTTCTCACGATGGAACAGACGGTATGATCTTACAGGGGACTTTCATTGTAAGACCTTAATTAACCCTTCATAAATTAATAAATATAAAATAGTTCCTCCTTCCCAGTAGGAAAAGGAGGAACTATTCACCAAAAAACAAAAATTATGGCAAAAAAAACAATTGCAGCTTTAAAAGAATATTTTAAGGTTGGAAAGAGACCAACAGAAAGTCAGTTTGGTGATCTTATCGATAGCTACGCCAATTTAGACGATAAAACTATTTTCCCTGATAACCATAAATATAAAGATCTATATGTCGAATTTCCTCACCAGCAAGGCGACATGGCGGTGGATGTTCTCTTGGGAAATAATTATCTGAACGGAAGTTTGGAAATTGAAATTACGGGTACGTTTGCTCATCAGACAAGTGTTGGGATTATAAAAAAACAATTTGAGGTTGGCCTTAATCCTGATGGGGGCGTTTGGTATCCCACTACAGCCAGAATTGTAGAAGCAGCAGGAACAATTTTAGATAATATTTACATTGGAGATATTGTATGGGATTCAATAAGAAATGAATATAAACTGACCATTTATCATACAAGTACTAATCAGAATCCATATGCTATAAGAATCAAGCAGTTTTCTTATGAGAAAGCATTTGTAGATCAGGCTAGACTTTCGGATATATATGTTAAACCATTTATTGAACAAAAAAAACATTCGGTATACTATAATGGAAATCTTGGATTAGGAACAGATAATCCAAAGTCTAAACTGGATGTTTGGGGGAATGTTCTTGCCGGCAGAAGTGATGCTACGGAAGGAATTAATGCATTTGCCATCCGTTATGAAAATGGATCTGTAAATAACTGGGGTTCATTAAGAAGTGGTGCGGAAACTTATATGAGTTACGGAGTTAAAGCTGATAATAAAACAGCGTATGGCTGGTTATCAGGTAATGGATCTTACGCAGGCTATAAAACGGCGGTAACTGTTGGTGGAGAAGGAATTAAGTTTTTATCTTCTAGTTATCAGCAGGCAGCACAGGATTCACCGGTTGCTCTTTCTGAACTTATGAGAATAACACCCAATGGAAGTGTAGGTATTGGTACAGAAAATCCACAACAAAAACTGGATGTAAGAGGATCAATTGTATCACAGGTAGGGAGTAATGAAGGTGGATCTATCTTTTTTCAGAATCCCAATAAAACAGCACCCGGAACCGCTCACCAATGGGCAATCTATAATATGACCGGAGGATATGGCAACGGATTGCAATTCTGGAGCTACGCCGCAGATGGTAATAATTATGGTTCCAGAATGATTATTGCTGATAATGGGAATGTGGGGATTGGAAACGCAAGCCCTCAGGCTAAATTGGATGTTGAAGGAGGAATTAATATTGCTGCAGGATCTCCTATCCAGTTAGGTGGAAATACTTCATCTCATGGCCTAAAATATAAAAGACAAAACAGTGATAATTCTTTGCTGGATGGCCCTTTTCTTTATGGTTGGACAGGAGGTGCCTTAGGAATTAAGAAAGGTGATATTGAATTCAATGTTTTAAATTGGAAAGAAAGCGGAAATGTTGCTATCCAGGGGAAGTTAGAAGCAAAAGATGTAGTCATTACACAAACTCCTACAGCGGATTATGTTTTTGCTTCAGATTATCATTTAAGAGGAATCAAGGATCTTGGAAGATTTATTAATGAAAACAAGCACCTCCCGGAAATTCCTTCTGCAAAAGAGATGACGGATACAGGGCTTTCCGTGGCAGATTTTCAGATAAAACTCCTACAGAAAATTGAAGAAATGTCACTGTATATCATTTCTTTAGACAAAGAGATTGATGTTTTAAAATCAAAATAATCATGGCAAAGAAAAATAAACAAGAATTAAAAGCATATTTCAAAGCTGGAAAGAGACCTACTGAAAGCCAGTTTGGAGACTTAATAGATAGTTATGCTCATCTAGATGAGTTCTCAGAGTATTCCACTTTTGTAGAATTTCCTGCAAATTATAAGGTAGGAGACTACATAGAGTTTTTAGATTTTGCACCTTCCAGTGCAAGTGCAGGAGGATTCTATGAGATATCTCTGGCTTATACAAGAGGAAATATTGCTTGTGGAGCCACTCATAGGGCAGGCGTTTCACATTCAAATCCGGATATCTGGAAAGAATGTGGAGCAGTTAATAAGAATAATTATATCGATAGTGAACCCAATTATAGTTTTACAGTTGATGTAAATGGTGGAAAATGTAGGTTTCGGATCAGGGCAATTCATACCTATGGATCGACAGACCAGGTGTTAAAAGTTTTTATTAAAATAAGATCGATTAATAAAAATGATGGATGGGCAGCAATAGATAACAGAGGCAATAGCTCCACTTCTGTTCCTCTTCAGCCGATGACCAATGAATGGAGCCTATTGGTCGGAAATCTAGCCTCTAAAGAAAGTGCTAAAATAGCATTAAAAGTAAATAGAGATGGAAATGTAGGTATTGGAACTGCTACCCCTGAAACGAAACTTAATGTAGTGCATGAAAACTCTGCTAATCAGAACGCAACGGTTGCAAAATTTACCACTACCGGAGCTACAGGGGGAAGTAATATATTAAGCCTCTCTTACCATAATAAAGCCAATTTGGAATTAAATTCCGGGTTTTCAGGCTTAGGAAGACGATACGGAGATTACTTTGACTTCAATATAGAAAATGATAATTCTTATGATCCTAACTTTGGATCTATCAATTTCGTAACCAGTCAAAATATTAAAATGACTGTAAAACCTAATGGAAATGTAGGAATAGGAACCGTTAATCCATTATCTAAGTTGGATGTCAGGGGAACTATTTATGCAGGGAACGGAGACGGTACACAAGGGAATAATGCCATGGCGATCCGTTATGAAGATGGTTCGGTAAATAACTGGGGATCATTAAGAAGCAGTGCAGAAACTTATATGAGTTTTGGAGTTAAAGCTGATCCTAATGCTGGATTAAAATGGTTATCGACAACGAGTGCCTTTCCTCGCTTTAATACAGCGGTAGTTACAGGAAGTGAAGGAATTAAATTTTTAAGTTCAGGTTTTCAGCAGACCGCTTTAGATCTTCCAGTCAGCATGAATGAACTGATGAGAATTAGTCCAAATGGAAATGTAGGAATTGGCACAGAAACTCCACAGCAGAAACTTGATGTACAAGGAGCAATCATGTCCCAGATCAGTAGCAATGAAGGGGGAGCTATCTATTTAGATAATAAGACTAAAACAGCACCGGGTACAGCAAACAGATGGGCCATTTATAATATGACAGGGCAATATTCCAATAGTTTACAATTCTGGAATTACTTTTCAGATGGTGGAGGTGGTGCCAGACTCGTATTGTCTGATACCGGAAATATGGCATTACATGGTAAACTCGAAGCAAAAGACGTAGTGATTACAGCTACTCCTACAGCAGATCATGTTTTTGCAGCTGATTATAAATTGCGAGAGATAGCTGAACTTGAAAAATTTATTTCTGAAAAAAGCCATCTTCCGGAAATTCCTTCTGCAAAAGAAATGACTGATAGTGGATTGTCCGTAGGCGATTTTCAGATCAAACTCCTTCAAAAAATTGAAGAATTAACACTCTACATGATCTCTATGAAAAAAGAGATTGACTCAAAACCTAATTAATCATGGCGAAAAAAGAAATTACAGTATTAAAGGAATACTTTAAGGCTGGAAAGAGGCCTACAGAAAGCCAATTTGGGGATTTTATTGACAGCTTTGCTCATCTGGATGATGCCAATATATTTTCACCCAACTATAAAGAGAAAAGTAACTTTAAATTTGTCTTTCCCGAACAAAAGGCAGATCAGGCAATTGATGTATTGCTAGGAAACGTGACAATTCATGGATGCCTTGAAATTGAGGTAGCGGGGTTTTATAATTTTCAAAACAGTGTAGGTACAATTAAAAAACAAATTGTTATTGGAGCTTTTAATGATAATAATATTTGGAGACCTCCGGTATCAAGAATTATAGAAGCTTCGGGAGAAATTGTTGATAATATTTATATCAGTGATATTGTTTGGGATAATACGATTAAACAGTATAAAATAACAATTTACCACACCAATTCAAGAGGGAATGAATATGTAGTAAGGTTGGCACACCAATCAACAGCAAATGCGGTTGTTGATAAAGCGGTTCTTTCAGATATTTATACCAATTCTCTTTCGGGACAGAAGAAACATTATGTACACTATAATGAAAATGTAGGGATAAAAACAAAAAAACCTGTCGCTCCGTTGGATGTTCAGGGAAAAATACTATTTGATACTGAATCTCCTGTTATAGGAGGTGTTGCGATCAGAGGCTACGATACGATGTGGGCTAGAGGGTATCATTTTCTTTCATCCGATGGAACTCAAAATGCAGGAGGTTTTGCAGCGGTGGGTGTACAGGATAAGGTTAATCTCTATTATATCGGAAAGTATGAAAGTAAGGTTGCCTCATTTAATCCGGAAAATAATCACAGTGCTTTCAGTGGAAATATCGAAGTAGCTGGAGAAGTAAAGTCTCAAAGCCAAAGAGTTTTCGACTATTCACCAACTATTTATTTAGATAGAAGTGTTGATTATGGTGGATATACCCAAGGAATCCAGACAAGATTATCTAATGGTACCAACAATTGGTTCTTTGGAAATGCCCATGAAGATACATTTGTAGTATCTACCGGATCATATGATGGAGGAAGGCAGCTTGTAGTGAATAGAAATGGTAATGCAGCCTTTAAGGGAAAAGTAGAAGCTAAAGACTTTGTAGTGTCTACGACTCCCACAGCAGATCATGTTTTTGCAGCTGATTATAAATTGCGAAAGATAGATGAACTTGAAAAATTTATTTCTGAAAAAAACCATCTTCCGGAAATTCCTTCTGCAAAAGAAATGACTGATAGTGGATTATCCGTAGGCGATTTTCAAATCAAACTCCTTCAAAAAATTGAAGAATTAACACTCTACATGATCTCCATGAAAAAAGAGATCGATGTTTTAAAACCGAACTAATCATGGCAAAAAAAAAAATTACAGAATTAAAAAACTACTTTAAAGCAGGAAAAAGACCTACAGAAAATCAGTTTGGAGATCTTTTGGATAGTTATTTACATCTGGATGATCCTACATCATTTCCCAGTAATTTTAAATATAAAGATCTATCAGTTAGATTTCCAAATCTGGAAAGCAATTTAGCGGTAGATATTTTGTTGGGAAATACAATACAAGGAAATATAGAAGTACAAGTTGTAGGAGCATGGAATAATGAAAATACGGTAGGTGTTATCAAAAAACAAATTATCATCGGAGCTAACCCTAATGGTGGTATATGGTATCAGCCTTTATCGAGGATTATAGAAGCATCGGGGCCTATCACAGATCATATTTATCTGGGAGATATCCTATGGGATAGCAGTATAGGGCAGTATAAATTAACAATCTATCATACACGCCAATCCGGAAATTCATATGCTATCAGACTAATGCAGCATTCTAATTCAACTGCTGTAATTGATAAAGCAGTATTATCTGACATTTATACCAATGTTCTTACCGGACAAAATAAACACTATGTTAACTACAATGATAATGTAGGAATAGGAACCAAGAAGCCTCTAGCTCCATTAGATATTCAGGGACGAATTTTACTTAATGCAGGGTCTAGCGTTGTAAGCGGTGTGGGAATTGTGGGATATACTACCCAGTGGTCCAGAGGATATAACTTTGTATCTCCAGATAATACACAACATTTGGGAGGTTTTGGTGCATTAGGTACTAATAGCCAAATTGATCACTATTTTGTGGGAAAATATGGTGGAAGTATTGCTAAATTTTTCGTGGGAGATGATCGTGTTTTTCTTAAGGGAAATGTAGGGATAGGAACCGAGGCTCCTGCAACAAAACTAGATGTGGTAGGAGAAATATTATCAGGAAGCAAATCTGCAACAGAAGGAGTGAATGCTTTAGCTATACGATACGAAAATGGTTCATTTAATAACTGGGGATCATTAAGAAGTGGTGCAGAAACATATATGAGTTATGGAGCCAAGGCATCGCCTTCCACAGCGTATGGATGGGTATCAAGTAATGCTTCATTTTCCAATTATAAAACAGCTATTACTGTAGGGAATGAAGGAGTGAAATTTTTGGGAAGTGCCAATGCACAAACAAGTATAAATTCACCAGTTGCTATGAATGAATTTATGAGAATTACTCCAAACGGTAATGTAGGAATTGGAACAAAGAATCCGGATCAGAAGCTTACGGTAAAAGGGAAAATCCACGCTGAGGATATTGTTGTGGATATGAATGTCCCTGCTGATTATGTCTTTCAAAAATATTTTGACGGACAATCTTCTATCAGACCAGAGTATCAAATGCCAACAATTCAGGAATTGGAATCTTTTGTACGAGAAAATAAACACCTTCCGGAAATTCCTTCCGGAGAAGCTATTGTAAAAGACGGTGTTAATCTGGGTGATTTTCAAATGAAATTACTTCAGAAGATTGAAGAATTAACACTTTATGTCATTTCTCAGAATAAAGAAATAGAACACCTGAAAGCTATTATTAAAAAATAATACGATTCAATATAACTTTTCAATATAAGGACTCCCTCAAATTTAATTTGAGGGAGTTTATTGTTGATCAAAAATCTAGATTATATAAAAACAAAAAAACCTCTGAATGATCAGAGGCTTTAAAGTGGTTTCTCCAGGAATCGAACCAGGGACACATGGATTTTCAATCCATTGCTCTACCAACTGAGCTAAGAAACCATATATTTAGTATTGACTTACTTCGTTGTTTTAAAGTGTTGCAAAAGTATAACATTTTGTAATATCACGCAAGTTTTTCTGGGTATTTTTTCTTGGAAAATACTGTATTTATCTGTTTTTAATTCCAAGAGCTTGCTCATCAGTGACTTGTTAAATGTACTTTAATCGTAAAAATAATACCTTATCTATTATATGGATTGTTTTACTGAATATCTTTTCTGTAAAAAGTAATGTTGTAAGATGTTTCAGAAGCTCCAGGAAATTTTACTACACAAAGTTTAGCAAAATATTCTTTTGATTGGTAAGAAGAACAGACATCTTTGTCACTTGAGGTTGAGCCTTCCAGATTAAGCCCTGTTGTATGGATTTCGTTCTGTATATTTTCAAAATTATTTTTGTCTTCAGGAACATAAGATATAACAACACTTTGATTATCTAATATCCGCATTACAACCATGGTGCGGCTCAGCTTTCCTTTTTCATAGTAAACTTGTTTTGTGCCATCGCCTATTGTTCTTTCCTGCCTGAAAATATAGCCTTTATTTTTTATGTATTCGATATTTTTATCAATTTTGTTACTGGCCAAAAAAGAAAGGTCTTTATAATTCAATTGTGCTATACACCAGAATGGAGATAATAAAAGAAAGAGGAGTAAATTTTTCATAACTATTTTGGATTAAAAAGCGACGGGCAATAAATGTTCTATATCTAATTTTAAAATAATAGATCATTTATTGATTGTGTTTTTCAAATGTAAAAAGTTTTTGAATAGAAAGTTAACAAAAAAATCAGAATCATTCAGATGCAGACCCAGCTTTCATCCCTGTTGAATTGTATTACTTTTTTTAATGAATAATAGACGAATCCAGATCATATGTGTGAGAAAGAATATTTTTTCATTCTTTGTTTTTTAATTAACTTGCGAAGATAAAAATTAGTAATGCGCCTTGTAACATTAGAAGATACCAGAGATATTTTTATTAAATTTCATCAAAGAGGATTACCCTTTCTTTTTTCCAAACTAAAAATAGATTCTTATCAAAGAACGAAAAGTGCTTTTAATGAAAAAGAAATTGAAACATCTAATTTTTGGTGCATTCCTGAAGTTCGGTTAAGATGGAATCAGTTGGTTACGGGTGATCCCAATACTACATATGAAGAATATCTCAGCAGAAATTATTTTAGAGATTCTGCAGAAGTAAAAGTTCTGGCATTGGGTTCTGGAGTTTGTAGTCATGAGCTCCTTCTAGCAGAGCTTAATCCTCACTGGCAAATAGACTGTTTTGACTTCTCAGATAAACTTCTGTCTACTGCTAATGATATTGCAAAAGACAAAAACCTTCATAATATTTCTTTCTATGCAGAAAACATCATGACCTATGATTTCGAACCTGGAAAGTATGATATGGTATTTTTTCACGCTTCTTTGCATCATTTTGAACATATTTTTCAATTTTTAAAAGACGTAGTCATAAAAAGTTTAAAACCTACAGGTCATTTAGTTATTAATGAATTTGTTGGAAAAAGCAGACTTCAATATTCAAAAGAACAAATTCATTATATCAATAAGGCATTAGAGATCATTCCTAAACAATATAGAAAGATATATAAGACCAATCTTTACAAAAACCATTATTATGGAAGTGGAGTCTTAAGGATGATCATAGCAGATCCTTCCGAATGTGTAGATTCTGAAAGTATCATTCCTGCTATTCATAAATATTTTGACATTGTTGATGAAAAAGCAGTAGGAAATAATCTACTTCAAAGTGTATTTAAAGACATTGCTCATCATTTTGTAGGAAATGAGATGCCAGACTCAGAAAAACAAAAAATACTACAGGAAATTTTCCAATTAGAGGATGAGTTCCTGAAATCAAATCTAAGTGATTTTGTATTCGGAGTATACCAATTAAAAGAAAATAATATTGATTAGGCTCAACATATGCCTATCTCTTTAAAAACTTTAGAAAATCACAATACAAAAAAATAAAAAGCCTCTGAATAATCAGAGGCTTTTCAAGTGGTTTCTCCAGGAATCGAACCAGGGACACATGGATTTTCAATCCATTGCTCTACCAACTGAGCTAAGAAACCATTATATTTTGATTTACTTTGTCGTTTTTAAAGTGGTGCAAAAATATACTATTTTGTAATACTATGCAAGTTTTAATACTTTTTTTTGTTTTTATTTAATATTGTAACCTTCAGAATTGTTTTCTAAATCATTCCAACCGAAATCTCTTATTCATTTGCCTGATAAAGGTTTATTTATTCCTACAAAAAGAACCTAAAAATAATAAAGTCATTATCCAAGGTGCAAGGCTGTTATAGTCGATAGAAATGCTGTTAAAAGATTAACAGAAGAAGAAAATGCTACAATATAAATTAGTAACCTTAAGCAGATATATAATTTGTAGACAAATAAGAAAACAAAAAAACCTCTGACTAATCAGAGGTTTTAAAGTGGTTTCTCCAGGAATCGAACCAGGGACACATGGATTTTCAATCCATTGCTCTACCAACTGAGCTAAGAAACCATTATATTTTTGATTGACTTACTTCGTTGTTTTAAAGTGATGCAAAAGTAGTAAGTTTTAGTATACAAAGCAAGTATTCATCGTGCTTTTTTTAATTAAAACTAAAAACTTATTGATTATCAGTTGGATTATTTTCCTGCTCCTTTCTGATTTGTTCACTCATTTCTTCCAGTACAGGTTTTATCGTACTTTCAGGAAGATCACTGATTCTAATATACATCAATCCGTCAATAGCATCGTTAAAGTTCGGATCAACATTAAATGCAATTACTTTAGCATTCTGTTTGATATATTTTTTAATCAAAACGGGTAATCTTAATTCAGGTTCCAGGTCGTCAATAATCTTATCCAATTTGTTAAGATCCGATTCCATTTCGTCAAAGAAAAGACTTTTGTCTCTGTCTCGAAGCTTTACCTTATACTCATTTCTTGGAGTGATATACTGAGCCACTGCGGAATCAAAATAATTGGAACGCATAAACTCAATCATCAGAGATTTGGAGAATTCAGAAAACTTATTCGAGATACTGACTCCTCCCATTAAGAATTTATGATCAGGATTTCTCAGACAAACATGTACAATTCCTCTCCATAAAAGGAAAAGTGGAAGCGGTTTCTGCTGATATTCCTGACAGATGTAAGCACGGCCCATTTCAATTACCTTTTTAAAAAAAGGGTGAATGTCCTGCTCAAATTCAAATAAAGAGCTTGTATAAAAACCTTTGATACCGTATTTTTTCATTACCTCCCTGCCTAATGCCATTCTGTAGGCTCCGGCCAGTTTTTTCTCACCATTATCCCAGAGGAACAGATGATGGTAATGTTTGTCATACTCATCAAGGTCAAATGGAAGATTACTTCCTTCTCCTACCGCACGGAAAGTTAATTCTCTCTGGCGTCCAATCTCCCTCATAATTGAAGGAATTTCTTCGTAGGTGGTAAAGTAAATTTCGTAGTTTCCGTTGCTGAACAGCATTTTTTCTGTCCCTCTCAGTTTATCAACATCTTTTACGATATCTTCTATAGGAGTTTCATCAATAATGTTCTGAACAATATTTTCCTCTTTCAATAAAGGGAATTTTACAGAAAGGTTTTGAAGATTGATGCTTTGGGCCAGAGATTTTCTTTTTTCGTAGTACGATTTCATCATATAAACCTTACGTTTTAGAAATTCTCCCAGTTCCTCAATCGTTTCCATCTCATCCATTGCTTTTACAGAGATTGGTTTTCCAATCCTGATTCTGATAGGTTTCTCTCTATCATTCATCATTTCTGCAGGAAGCATAAGCGTTTGTAAACTTGGGTGAAGTTTAGCTACCTGATAAAAAAGGCGGCTGTTTTTTGCATGGAAATACATAGGAACAACGGGCACTTTAGACATTCTGATAAGCTTTAGTGCCGTTTTTTCCCATTCTTTATCTAAAATTTCTCCATAAGGATTGTTTTTGTTAGAAACTTCTCCTGCCGGAAAAATGCCTACACAGCCTCCATTCTGTAAGTGCTTGAGTGTTTCACGCATTCCAGAAGAACTGCTGTAAGCTTCTTTTCTGTTTTCAAAAGGGTTCACTGAGATTACGTACGGTTCCATAGGCTTGATCTTTTCCAAAAGGAAATTTCCCATTACCTTAAAATCGGGACGAACCTCCGATAAGATCTTGCACATTAGAATTCCGTCAATAGCACCCAGCGGGTGATTGGAAACCAAAACAAATGGTCCCGTTTTTGGAATTTTTGCCAGATCCTCTTCAAAAGCTACATAGCTTAGGTTTCTTTCTCTTACAAATGAGTCGAAAAAGTCTTTGCCTTCCTTATCTTTTAGTTTATCGTATAGTCTATTTACTTCATTTATTTTAGCAATGCTCATCACAGCAGATGCTACCGGGTTCTTAAGGAACCCGATTTTACTTAAGCCGGAAGCTTTGATCAGATCGTTTTTCGAAATTAAACTCATGTGTGTTTAGTCGCAATTAATATTATTGTGTTACCATTTGAAGTGTATTCTTGGAAATTTGTTCCAATAATACATTTTTTTCGTGGTAAAATCTATCAATGTGATCCATCTTCGCATTTCTTACTGTGAATAAAGATACATTTTTAATTGCTTTGGTTTTAAAAATTTTTTGAAGCTCTTCGTTAAGTTCTTCAAGGTGATTAAATTTATCTTCCAGACATAATGCCAGGGATATGGCAGAATTCTGCATTAGGGAAACTTTAATTTTATATTTGGATAAGTATCCGAATATCAAGCTCATGTGGTCTTCGGCAATGAAAGAAAAGTCTCTGGTAGAGATTTTTAAAAGATCCTGATTCTCTTTAAGAATATAAGATTCCTCTTGCTGATTCTTGTCCGAAGCACCTACTTTAGTTCCTTCTTTAGTAGGATCTACGAAAGATTTTACATAAAAAGGAATATCTTTTTGTTGTAATGGCTGTAACGTCTTCGGGTGAATTACACTTGCTCCATAATAAGCCATTTCAATAGCTTCTTCATAAGAGATATTGGAAAGCAGAGAAACATCATCAAATTTTCTTGGATCTCCGGTCATCACTCCCGGTACATCCTTCCAGATCGTCATGGCATCAGCATTTAAGCAGTACGCAAAAATAGCAGCAGAGTAGTCAGAACCTTCTCTTCCTAATGTTACAGTAAAGTTATTGTCATCAGAGCCAATAAAACCTTGTGTTACATAACAGATCTCAGGATTTAAATTGGAAATAAACTCTTCTGTTTTTGCCCAGTCTACAGTTCCTTCTCTGTAGGAATTGTCAGTTTTAACATAGTCTCTTGCATCCAGCCATTGATTGGTAAATTGAATCTCATTCAGATATTCACTTACGATTTTGGTGGAAATCATTTCTCCGCAGCTTACTACCTGATCATACACGAAGTTATAATTAGGTGATTTATTTCTTCTTAAGAAAGAATCAATATCGTCAAAAAAGAGATTGATTTCAGCAAAAACCGCATGATTTTCAGGAAACAGACCGTCCGCAATCTCGATGTGTTTTCGTTTTATCTTTTCAATCTCAGTTTGATAGTTATCTTTCTTGAAATAAAGTTCTACAACTTTTTCCAACTCATTGGTCGTTTTGCCCATCGCTGAAATTACCAGCAAACATTTAGCAAATCCCTGGCTTTGTAGAACCATGGACACATTTTTCACACTGTCGGCGTCTTTCACAGACGCGCCACCAAACTTGAAAATTTTCATTAAATTGTTAAAAATAAAATTGTTAGATAAAAATTACATGAGTTTTTTACGGACGACAAAATTATAAATTTACAGCGAGATATGAAATAGGCTGATGATAACGGAGAATTAAGATTTCCTTAAAATACCCATGAATGAAATATTTGGCAACGGTTGAATGCAGGAATAGAGGGGATTAAGTTATATTAAGAATCTTATTTATTCCATACTTTTATTTGATATTTATTTTTTGGAATTCAAAAAGAGAAATCTGTATCCATAACCTTTGATTTTCAGGAGAGACAACTTTTAGCTTATTTAATAGAAAAATAAAAAACAACTGCCTTAGCCAAAACCTAAAAATTCGCTTAAAAAAGGTTACAATTATAATATTTTTTTCATTTTCTATTCAAGCTTTATATTAAAAATAGATAATCAGAATTTTTCATTGGTTTGGGATAACGAAATGGGAAGGCGAATCATTGATTGTATTTATTATTATGTTTTATTTGGTCTGTATTGTGTTGATATACAGTGTTTAATCTCTTTTGTAATTTAATTTTCTTAATGCAATAAATTTTCCGAAATTTGGGAAAACGTAAAAAGTAAAATATGTCAAATCAACCATTACAGACTTTAGGAGAATTTCTTATCGATAAACAGGACGATTTTCAGTATTCAACAGGTGAATTTTCTCGTCTTCTGAGTGCAATAAGATTGGCTTCTAAAGTGGTTAACAGAGAAGTAAATAAAGCCGGAATTGTAGATATTACAGGAGCTGCAGGAAACCAGAATATTCAAGGGGAAGAACAGCAGAAATTAGATGTCATTGCAAACGAAATTTTTATTACAGCTTTGTCTCAAAGAGAGGTTGTTTGTGGTATTGCTTCTGAGGAAAATGATGATTTCATTGATATTAAATGTGGAGAAAACGGCCATTTAAGTAAATATGTGGTATTGATTGATCCTTTGGATGGGTCTTCAAACATCGATGTGAATGTTTCTGTAGGAACCATTTTCTCAATTTACAGAAGAGTTACCGAACCAGGAACCCCAGTACAGCTTGAAGATTTCTTGCAGAAAGGAGTTAATCAGATCGCAGCAGGATATGTAATCTATGGTTCTTCTACTATGATTGTTTATACAACAGGAAATGGAGTGAACGGATTTACATTAGACCCTTCTTTAGGAACTTACTATTTGTCCCACCCGAACATGACTTTCCCAAAAACAGGTAAGATTTATTCCATTAACGAAGGAAATTATATTAAGTTCCCTCAGGGAGTAAAAAATTACCTTAAATATTGCCAGATGGAAGAAGGTGATCGTCCTTATACTTCCAGATATATTGGTTCCCTGGTTGCTGATTTTCATAGAAATATGCTGAAAGGGGGAATTTATATTTATCCGTCTTATTCTCAGGCTCCCAATGGTAAATTAAGATTATTATACGAGTGTAATCCAATGGCTTTCCTTGCAGAGCAGGCAGGTGGAAAAGCTACAGATGGTTTCAGAAGAATTCTGGAAGTAGAACCTACAGAACTTCACCAGAGAATTCCGTTTTTCTGCGGAAGCATCGACATGGTGGAGAAAGCAGAAGAGTTTATGCGTATTGACAGCGTAAAATAATGAAAGCATCCTATTTTAAATATGTATTAGAATTCAAACGCCCGAGTGGAACATCTCGTGGCGTTTTGCTTGATAAGGAGACCTTTATCCTTGAAATTTCAGAAGATGGAAAGAAAGGAATAGGAGAGTGTGCAGTCTTCAGAGGGCTGAGCTTTGATGATAAGCCGGACTATGAAGAAAAGTTAATATGGCTTTGTGAAAATATTGACCTAAATCCGGATTTCTTAAAAGAAGAATTAAAAGACTTTCCATCTATTTGGTTCGGATATGAACAGGCTGTTCAGAATCTAAAGTTGGGTGAAAATCTTTATTTTCCAAGTGAGTTTACAGAAGGAAAATCTGCTATTACCATCAATGGGTTGATCTGGATGGGTGATGTTGGATATATGGAAGAACAGATCCAGGATAAACTCGAAAAAGGATTTCATTGCATTAAATTAAAAATTGGTGTCGATTGGAAATCTGAACATATTATTCTTCAGGAATTAAGAAGGAAATTTTCAAAAGAGCAGCTGGAGCTCCGGGTAGATGCTAATGGTGGCTTCAGTATAGATGAAGCTGGTATAGTTCTGCAACAATTGGCAGATTTACATATTCATTCTATTGAACAGCCTATTAAAGCCGGAAATTGGAAGGGTATGGCAGAATTGTGTGCTCAGACGCCTACTCCTATTGCTCTGGATGAGGAATTGATTGGAATTACAGACTTGGAAGAGAAGAAAAAGCTTTTAGAAACCATAAAGCCGCAGTATATTATTTTGAAACCTGCGCTAGTAGGAGGTTTTGCTGGTTCCGATGAATGGATTTCCCTGGCAGAGGAGCAGAATATTGGGTGGTGGATTACTTCAGCATTGGAAAGTAATATCGGCTTAAATGCCATTGCACAATATACCTTCACAAAAAAAAGCCCAATGCCACAAGGTTTAGGCACCGGAGCTTTATTTACAAATAATTTCGAATCCAATCTGGAGCTTAGAAATGAGCTGTTGTGGTTCAAAAAATAATTAGCAAGTTGGATTACCTGAATGTTCCCAATCCCATTCTTTGCAACATCTGGCTCTGGAGTCCCATATATTGCAACCTATGGGTACAACCGGGATATTTCCTCCGTTAATGATTTTCAATTCTCTTTTTTCTAATTTTTTTAGATTTTTCATAATTAATTTTTTTATGATGAGGTAATTGGATCTTGACTTAATAAAAAACTCCAATGTTATAAATTTTTAAGTATTGGAGTTTTTATGGATCAATAATTCTGATTCAGTTTAGATCTCAGAAATGAGTCATAATAGTTCAATATGTAGAATGGAATTAGCAAGTTGGCCTGCCTTGATTCTCCAAATCCCATTCTTTGCAACATCTGGCTCTAAAATCCCACCTGTCACAGCCTATAGGGATTTCCGGGGTATTTCCTCCATTAATGTTTTTTAATTCTCCTTTGCTTAGTTTTTTTGAGTTGTTCTCTAGGTTTTTCATGATTGTTATTTAATTTTGTTTGATAGTTTTATCGAGTGATGAGTAAGATTAGCCACAAAATGGTGGTGGTGCATCTGGGCATGTAGGACTGTTACAGTATTCTGTTTGCCACTCCCTACAACATCTTTTTCCTGCATCCCATGTGTCACAGCCAATAGGAATATCTCCTCCTTTAACGATTTTTAGTTCTGCTCTCTGAAGTTTTTTTAGATTTTTCATAACTGACATTTTTAAATAATTGATAATTAGGCATAGTTTGGGAATGAAATTATTCAGGAGATGTAAGGGAAGGGGGAATCCCAAAATTTACAGTATGCTGTAAAATAATTTCATTTCAGAGCCAATAGAAGAGTATTAATAAAAAAGTCCAATGCCACAAGGTTTAGGCATTGGAGCTTTATTTACAAATAATTTTGAATCAAGCTTAGATCTCAGAAATGAGTTGTTGTGGTTCAAAATATAAATATATTAAGGGCAAGTTGGTTTATCCGAATATCCCCAATCCCATTCTTTGCAACATCTGGCTCTCTCATCCCAGAGGTTGCAGCCTATGGGTGCTACTGGAATATTTCCTCCTTGGATAGTTTTTAGTTCTCCTTTTTGTAGTTTTCTTAGATTTTTCATAATTACTATTTTTAATGATTAATGAGTTTTTGCTTATTTATAAAGGTCCAATGTCATAGTATTGAGACATTGGAGTTTTATTTTTTTGATATAATGGCGAAAAATTAATTACAAAATGGAGGTGGTGCATCAGGACAGCTAGGATTGTTGCAGTAGTCAAGTTCCCACGATCTACAGCATCTGTTTCTTCCATCCCATTCTATACATCCCATAGGGATATAACCTCCTTTGATAGTTTTTAATGTTGCTCTTTTTAGTTTTTTGCTATTTTTCATAACTGCTATTTTTGGTGATTTTAACGGAAAAGTCCAATGCCACAAAGTTTAGGCATTGGAGCTTTGTTTGTAAATAATTTCGAATCCCGTTTTAATCTCAGAAAGAGCTTATTTGGGTTCAAAATAGGAATGAAGTAATTAATTAGCAATATGGAGGAGGTGAATCCGGACAAGTGGTACCACCACAGTAGCCTTCTGCCCATGCTCTACAACAAGCTGCAGCCGGATTCCAGTTATTACATCCCAGTGGAGGTCTTCCTCCATTAATTCTCTTTAATTCTCCTTTGTTTAATTTTCTTAGATTTTTCATTGTATATATTTTAATTTGTTTGATAAGTAAATATCTAAAATCATTTTAAATTATACAATATGTGGTGAATTAATTTATTGATTTTTAACAGAATAATAGAATTTTTATATCAATATGTCAAAAGTGAAAGTTGAAATATATTAATCATCATTCATGAAAAAAGTCACTAAGAAAAATCCCTGCAAAATAATGTAGGAATTATAATAATGGAGTTCGGAGATATTTAAAGGGTAAAGTAATTATAGGGTCGGATAATTAATTGTTTTTTTAAAAAAGGTTATTATTCATTTAAATCACATCTTTTACGAAAATGGCTTTCTTTATATAAGTTAAAATATATGAAAACCTTTTTTTTATATTTTTCATGATAAAAAAAATTGTAATTCTCTATTATTTGAATTGGCAATCATTATGCCATTTATAAGGTCCATGGCAACTTTAACATAAGGCTGATTTTATAGGATTTTTTTAATTAATCGTTAAGAAATAATTGTGAAAATATTTTCGTTATTTTTAATTCTATTGCTAATAAGATTCCTATCTACTCCATATAAATTTTGAAAAATATCATTCTGTACCTGTGAACTGGAAAGGTATCCCCAATGGTTTCCGACTTCAAATTTAAAGCTGCTTAATACATCATCTTTCACGAAAGTACAATCGATGATAGAAACGATATCTTTATAAGGCGTAATATCACTCGGTCCGTTTTTACCAAGTCTTGGAGTAAGAATATTCTTGGTAAACTGGGAGACTCCCAGGATGAGATCCTGCCTGTTCAGATAAATAGAAATCCGGTTAGCCAGCAGAGGTAATTTATTGAAAGAATCTTCAGAGTCTTCAAATACTTTATAAGAAACATCAGCATTCAATAAAATTACCTGATCGATAACCCTTAGAATATTTTCTCTTTTAAAACTGTACAGCATACTTTGAAGTACTCTGTTTCCCAAAGAGTGAGCCATAATATGAATTCTCTGGTTGCATGGGATCAGGTCCCGGTTGGAAAAAATATCCTTTAAAAATTGGGTGTAAAAATAAAACAGTCTCAGCAATGATGTTCCGGAATTGATGCTTGATGCCTTGTCATCAAAATAGCTCAATGGAATAATACTGCCGGAAGCCGGCCAGCTCACAAATAAAATATGTTCAACAGGAGAAGCTGGATTGTCAATGAATATTTTTTTTAGATCAAGAATAGCCTTTAACTCATCATCAAAGTCATACAGATAACCATGGATGAATATTAGAACATCACTTCTGTCCTTGGTGGCAGACATATTTTTGTATAATTCGTAGAACAGTCGTTGGGTTCCGCCAAGATTATTGGCTGTAAGGGGAGAGGATTGAATCCCTTTTTCATTCAGTAAAACTTCCAAAACTTCTTCATAGCCTTGCTTTTCAGGTTCAGAGAACAATTTGTAATTCAGAATGTTTCTGTTGGTATAGTCTTTTTTCTTTTTGGCCGCAGCTGTAGGTTCCTTATAACTGTCAAAATCACATTTTGCAATCCTGAAGTTAGGAATTGAATATTCGTCATTGGAAAAAGAATCTACTTTTTCGCCTTTATGACGGACGATTTTCCGATTGCTTAAGATGTAAACGGCCATGATTAGTTTTTTATAAAGTTAATAAAAATAATGAATCAAAATACCCCTTTCGGGTGATTTGTTAAAACTCCTGGTTTAGGTAATTTTAATACCACTAAAACTAATACCATGGAAACCTTTATCTACTATGTGGAAAAGATTTATAATACCATTAAAGCGAATGGGATTTATATCTTTTTGTCTGTTTTCTTTGTCTTTTTACTATTCGTAGTTTCGGATGTAAGTAATGATTTTATTTATGCTTTGGGTGATGCAGGCAATCTGCCTAATATCTTTTATATTGTGTTAGCATTTATATTACTTACTATTTCCTTATGGGTAATTCCAGGAGCATTTTTAAAAACATTTTTAGGTTCTAAAACAGAGCCTAAAGTCGTAGAATTTTATTATCGTGGTTTTGAAAAGATCTATAACGGCCGGAGAAACAAAAAACGAAACCAGGTTCCGGTAAAGTATATAGCGATAGCTCCCTGGATTATTTATAACACTACATTAGTGGTGTGTTTGGCAAAATCTTTAGTTGAGTTGATAAAGAAGGAGGAACGTAAAGAGTGGATAGATAAAGACTTAACATATATTGCCTTATTTGTACTTATATTGATTTTATCCTTTACTGTTTTAGCTGTATTAAATCAAAAATCAAGTAAGCTATATCGTCTTTTTATAGCCAATAGAAATCACAAAAAGGTATTGAATGCATTTTTGATGTTTTTTGTCACTTTTCTTGTATTTCCGTTAATAGTTTTCATTTTTAAAGATATACAATTGGAATTAAGTACAGAAATATCCTATTGCTACTTTTTGATTGCTCTGATCATTTACAATTTCTTATGCATTTTGATGACATTTTTATTTTTGATTTATAAGGAAAAAGAGAGAGCAGATACAAAATCCAGGTATGAATTCAGTAGAAAAATTCATCGAGCAGTACTGATTTTGAGTGGACTTTTTTTATTAATTTTCTGTGTGCTGAGTTTATATTCCAAGCTGATATGGATATCTCCTACAGTGATATTAATTATTGTTTCTGCTGTTTTGGTATTGGTCTTCGAATTATTATATACAACCCCAAGAATTATTATTACGATCAGCTATAGCAGAAAGAAACCAACAGCTAAGTATGATTGGCAGGAGTATATTTTTTTGGGAAGCTTAATTCTGTTAGCTCTCTATTTTTTAATTCTTGGGGATAAAAAAATCTATATGATAAAAGGCTCAAATGAGGATGTATTTCAATTTACAAAAAAACCAGATACATTGATAGATAAGAGAGATACCTTAGAAGATAAATTTTGTGAATGGCTTCGTCATAACCACCATATTGATGATCCAAATAATGATGAACCTATTGATGTGTTTCTTATTTCCGGGCAAGGAGGTGGGTCTACTGCCGGAACGTGGCTGCTTTCGGGATTACTTAATGCGGATGCTACCAATCCACAGTTTTATAAAAATATTTTTAGTATTTCCACAGTTTCAGGATCGTCTAATGGAGCCAATTTTTACCTCGCCATTAAAACTAATAATGTTTTGTCTGAAGATATCGATGCCAGTTTTATTAAAGAAGAAAGGGATAATATAGTACGTAAAATTTATAACAGAAATTATTTTAGCAGTAATTTTTTAGGGTTGATGTTTTCTGATTTCACGATTAATCCTCTTATTTCCATTTCCAGTAAAAAGATTGATAGAAATTATATCCTGCAAAAGGAAGAAGCTAATGCAATGGGAGAAGCAGCTGAATTAATACATGTAAAGAATTTGGATTCTGTTAGATCTTATTTTGATCAGAATTATTTCAATTTGTGGTATCCTAAGGAGGAGAAGATGAACTCTCAAAAGCCTTTAAACCCTTTGCTTTTTCTTAATACAACGTTAATGAATACAGGCGAGAAAGCCATTTTTTCTCCTGTTAAATTTTGTAATCGAGGAATTCGTGCACGAGATATTGCTGAAGAATTTGCCAAAACAAAAGAAGGTGAAAGTAGTTATATTCCCATTTCTGCTGCTGTTGCACAAAGTCAGGCATTTCCAATATTGAGTACCTATAATTTGGTGCCTGGCACAAGAAATCTTGGGGATGGTGGATTTTATGAAAATACAGGAACATCTACTACACTGGCAATTTATAAAAAGCTCAAAAAATATTATAAAGGAAGCCTTTCAGATCAGTATCCCAATAGGAAAATCCGGTTTATACTCATGTGCTTCATTTCAGAAGATGAGGAAGAATTAAAAAAGAAAAAAAATCTAGAACCTGCTAAAGAAAATACCTTTAATATTTTTGGGAAATCTATGATCTATTATACCATAAGCCAAACATATAAAACACCTTTTAAAGGACATGCTGAGGACGCATTAAAAGCTTTAGAGGAAGAAGTGAATATGATAAGCAAGAAGAAGGCGGCATAGATGAATTTTTAAGAATAGAGAATTCTGAGAAATTTGCGACCACAAGATTGATCAGTAAAAAAACAATTAACGAAATGCTTCAGTATGGAAGAAAAGATAAGGGAGCAGGAGTTATTATTGGTAATTTAAAAAGAATAGAAGCTAGCCGGAATGATTATTTCGCAAAGAATAAAGAGATTTCGGAAAACGAAAGAATAGTTCAGGGCCCAAAAAGTATGTATCATGGTTATGAATTGACTTCTAATGTGAAAAATATGGCAGGTGAATTGGGCGGGAATGCTGTAAGATATAAAAGGTTTTTAGATAGTATATCGACTGCAATGCGTAAAAATATTTCTGTCCCTACAGATAAAAAGATGTCTACAGTTTACCTTAATTATACTAAAAATGTTGATGAAAAACTTGTTAATGATATCAGTAATTATATCCGCAATAAAGTAAGTGCGACAATTTCTGAAGGAAGAAAAAACAACACCTATGTGTTTACGGTGCCAGGATATCAGAAAGTCTCTTTCTCAGGAGAAAATACGATACGGTATTTCAATATAGGAGATAAGGATTTGGCGGAAAGTCTTCAGAAAGAACTTTCTAAAAAAGGGGTTTATTTTGGGGTAAAGCCTGCTGGCTCTGAAAAAATATCAACTGTTGCTCCAAAAGGACGATTGGACATTTTAATCAATGATTTAAAAAATTATGAAAAAAGATAGTAAAGCTGTTATAAATTAGGGTTTTCTGAACCCCAAATTTTCCGTAACTTTGTACCACTTTTTTTGCTATAAACAAAAGCTAATTTAATGGAAGAAGAAAAAAAATCACTCAATTTTATTGAGCAAATTATTGAAGATGATCTGGCAAACGGTTTGAACAAGGATCAGATCCGTTTCCGTTTTCCACCTGAACCTAATGGTTACCTGCATGTAGGGCACACAAAAGCCATCTGCATCAACTTTGGGCTGGGTGAAAAATACAATGCTCCCGTAAACCTTCGTTTCGACGATACGAATCCTGAAAAAGAAGAACAGGAATTCGTAGATTCTATCATGAAAGATGTTGAATGGCTAGGTTTCAAATGGGATAAAGTTTTGTACGCATCCGATTACTTCCAGCAGCTTTACGATTGGGCAGTACAATTAATTAAAGATGGAAAAGCTTATGTAGATGAGCAACCCTCTGAAGTGATTACCGAGCAAAGAAAAAACCCTTCAGAACCAGGAATTGAATCTCCATATAGAAACCGTCCTGTTGAAGAGTCTTTAGATTTATTCGAAAGAATGAAAAACGGAGAATTCGAAAGCGGTTCAATGTCTCTTCGTGCAAAAATCGACATGGTTTCACCAAACATGAATATGCGTGACCCTGTTATGTATAGAATTTTAAATAAGCCTCACCATAGAACGGGTACGGCTTGGAAAATCTATCCAATGTACGATTGGGCTCATGGTGAATCCGATTATATAGAACAAATTTCGCATTCGCTTTGTTCTTTGGAGTTTGAAAATCACAGACCGTTGTACAACTGGTATTTGGATCAGGTTTATGAAGAAGGTAAGGTTAAGAACAAGCAAAGAGAATTTGCAAGAATGAATGTATCTTACATGATTACTTCTAAAAGAAAACTACAAAGATTAGTAGCTGAAGGAGTAGTGACAGGATGGGATGATCCAAGAATGCCTACCATTTCAGGAATGAGAAGAAAAGGTTTCACACCCACTTCTATCAGAAATTTTATTGATAAAGTAGGGGTGGCAAAAAGAGAAAATCTGATCGAGATCCAATTGCTTGATTTCTGTGTACGTGAAGACCTGAATAAGGTGGCTAAACGTGTAATGACCGTAGTAGATCCGGTAAAATTAGTGATCGAAAACTATCCTGAAGATAAAGAAGAATGGGTGGAAACTGAAAATAATCCTGAACAGGAGAATGCAGGAACCAGAGAAATTCCTTTCTCTAGAGAACTGTATATCGAACGTGAAGACTTCAAAGAAGAAGCTAATAATAAATTCTTCAGACTGAAATTAGGGGGTGAAGTTCGTTTAAAATCAGCATACATTATCAAAGCTGAAAGAGTAGAAAAAGATGAAAATGGAGAAATCACAACCATCTATGCTACTTATGATGAGAAGAGTAAGTCCGGAAGCGGAACAGAAGAAAGCTTAAGAAAAGTAAAAGGAACACTTCACTGGGTGTCGGCTAAACATGCAATCCCTGTAGAAATAAGAATTTACAACCAATTGTTTACCGTAGAACAGCCTGATGCTGAAAAAGATGTAGACTTCTTAAACTTTATCAACCCCGAATCTGTAGCTACGATTCAAGGTTTTGCTGAACCAAGCCTGAAAGATGTAGCTGTGGGTGAACCACTTCAGTTCCAGAGAATCGGATACTTTACAAAAGATCAGGATTCTACGGATGATGCATTGGTATTCAACCGTACAGTAACATTAAAAGATTCTTTTAAGCCTTAATAAGCTATAAGGAATAATCCATAAATAAAAAACAGGACTTAGAAATAAGTTCTGTTTTTTATTTATGTAAATTCTATGTGACTATGGGGTTCAAAATAATTTAATTTTTATTTTACCACATAGATACATAGAATATGACTTCCAATATTAATTGTCAAAATGTTTTAGCCTTTCACGCCTTTGATCCAATCCTGGAATTTACCAACCTGCTCCATAAAGAAAGATTCATGTTCCTCTTTTTCTTCAGGACGGTCAACCAATATATGCTCAAAGTAAGTATTTTTCAGGATCTTTCTTAAAATTCCTTCTCCTAAGAACGGTTTATAGTCATTTAATGCCTGAGTCGCTTTTAATAAATGTCGGATATCATACTGTAACGGGTTAATATCTGGAACCTGCTTGTTGAGATTAAGAAGATTATATACCGCTATTCTGGCTGTTCTTACAGAACTTTCCATAGTGAACACAACATCATTGTTAGTTTCTACAAATTGCCCAACCAAACCTAAGTTAGTACAGCCTTCAGGAACTACTCTTGGACGGTCTCCCTGAGCTCTAGGCATAAACATAGAGGTAATATAAGGCATAAATGCAGTACGGACAATTGTATTTTCAATCACATTATCAAGCTGATCTGTCATTCCGAGGTGATGGCATAATTCAGCAAGAATTTCATTTCCAGTACATTCTGGCATTGTTTTTTTGATGTAATTTCCTTCTTTATCCATCAATAAGGCATATACCCATACTACTAGGATATCATCCGGCTGGGTCGGGTAGTGTGGCTGTCTGTTGCAGGTAAAACTCATTACCCAGTTAGAATCTGTAATTGTAATAATACCTCCAGTAGCTGTTTTTCCGGAATAAGGATCATTCACACATAATTCTTTTAATTTTTCTGTAAATGCAGAAGGACGGCACGTTAATGTTGCAGATTCCCATGAAGACTTTTCAATATGGCTACAGAATTTTTCAGGTTTCCCGAAGACCTCAGATTTGGCGGCAAGATTTTTCCATAATTTCCATCCGGCACTTTGTCCGGCACTGCTGTTGTCTATGGTGACTTCCGGCACTGTATTGTTATCTCCGTAGAAAGTACTTTCCGTCATAGATCCGGTAGTTACAATTACGTAATCATCTTTTCCGATGGGTATTCTTACTTCTTCTCCATTTTGTTCAGTAATAATGCCTTCTACTGTTTTTCCTTCCGTATTAATATGAACATCAAGATCTTTTACCAAAGTATCGAACTGGATTTGTACTCCTTTCTCTACCAGGAAGTTCTTCAGAGGGGTAACAAAGGTATCATACTGGTTGTATTTAGGGAATACAAGGCATGAAAAGTCTTTCATTCCATCAATAGCGTGGAGGAATCTGTGCATATACAGCTTCAGTTCCAGTAAGCTGTGCCAGTTTTCAAAGGCAAACATTGAACGCCAGAAGAACCAGAAATTACTGTTCAGGAATGATTCTGAGAAATAATCTTCAATGCTGAGATCATCAAGCTCCTCTTTTTTCTTTAATAAAAGTTTGACAATAGCCAATTGATCTTTTTTCTCCAATCCGAATTTGCTGAAATCCTGAATTTGTCCCTGGTTATGAATTAATCTTGCTTTTGAATAGTTGGGGTCATTATCATTGATGAGACGGTATTCATCCAGGACACTGTAAGGTGCAGGCAATTCCAAAGCAGGAATATCCTGGAATATATCCCATAGATTTTCATAAGTCATATCCATTTCACGTCCTCCACGGATGATATAACCATCTTTTGGATTCCCGGCTCCATCTAATGAACCGCCTTCTATAGCAAGCTGGTCCAGGAAAATGATGTTTTTACCCGGAACATGGCCGTCACGGATGAAATAGTATGCTGCAGACATCCCTGCAATTCCGCTTCCGACAATATAAATTTTGCTGTTTTCGTAGGATTGTAAAGGAATCCCTTTATTTCTTTGATAGTTTCCGATCTGGTCTGAAAAAGGCATGGTCTTTTCAGGAGTGTTAATCTGAACTTCTTTGCTTGAATCCGGTTCGTGATTTACTTTCCCAAACTGATCAGAGGTATTTAAAACGTTGTCGAATTTTGAATTGATCGTACTCATTTTGTTTTTGTTTTTAATGAACATGATAAAGGTACCCCTATTCAAAATGCGATGTATATCCCTAATGTCAGAATTAGTATCCCGAAATTCCTAGGACTGGATATTTTCCGTTATTCTGTACTCAGAAGGAGCAAAGGATGTATGTTTTTTGAAAAAACGACCAAAGGCAGAGGTGGAATTGAACTGAAGTTCAAAAGCTATTTCTGAAATTGTAAGGTCCGGATTTCCCAGCATGACATAAGCTTCTTTCAATAAGGCTTCGTCAATAACTTCATGCGGAGTCTTTCCACTGGCTTTTTTGATGACCTCGATAAGGTATTTATTGGAAACACAAAGCTGATCGGCATAGAATTGAACCGTTCTGTGTTGTCTGATATTTTCCCGGATCAGTTGACTGAATTTAAGGAACAGATCTTTTTTTCCTTCTTCCTTATCAGAAGCTGTCATATGTTTCGTTTCCAGGATTTCTGCGGTTTCCAGCAGAAGATTGAAAATAATGGTACGAACAATTTCTTCAGTAAATTTTCCCTGTTTTCTGGATTTCTTTTTGAGGTAATTCAAAAGATCTTGTAATACTAAAGCATTTTTAGGAGTGGTTTTTACAATACTGTAGGAACCTTTGGAAAACAGGTTCATTTTCTCAATGATAAAAGGGTTAGAGATATTTTTGATCAGAAAATTCTTATCGAAGAATAATAGTTTCATCCTGAAATCCTGACTGGTTTTCAGAAATTTTACAATTGTAGACGGAGCAGCCACCAGAATACTGTGTGCATCTGCTTTATACTGATGATGATCTATTTCAACACTTATTTCTCCCGCAGTACAGATACAAAGCGCATAATAATCCATTCTGAAAGACGTTTTTGGGAATTCAAAAATGGGTTTTCCGGAGGATATGTAGTAGGATTCGCGGCAGTCAATACTATAAAAAGACAGCGTATCGTGTAAGTTTTCGTAGGTTACCATTCTTACTGTTGGTTGATTTTTTATAGATGTTCAATAAAATTTAAGGTTAAAAAACCTGTTGTTACTGCAATTTACGAATTTTATAAATGATTTTAAATCTTATATATCGAAAATATTCGTTTTTATCCGGATACAGTTGATTGTTTATTCTTATAAATGTTATTCGTAAAAAAGGCTTAAAATAAAGGGTGTTACAGTGATTTTTACCTAACTTTGCACTTTCAAATTTTCCCCCCAACATATTATTGTGAAACTAATAAACATATACACGAGTTCTTTCAAAGGACTCTCGCAGGAGAGTTGGATGCTGGCGTTGGTAATGCTCATCAACAGGGCAGGTTCTATGGTACTTCCTTTTTTGGGAGTTTATATGACAGATCATTTACATTTTAGCATTGAGAATTCAGGGATTGTCCTGAGTTTTTTTGGAATCGGTTCGGTTATTGGTTCATGGCTGGGTGGAATGGTCACCGATAAAATTGGTGAATATAGGGTACAGAGTTTGAGTTTACTGCTCAGTGTACCTTTGTTCTGTATGATTCCTTTATTTGAAACTGAAGCAGGGCTGGCAGGGATTATCCTTGCTCAGAGTATTGTAAGTGAAACATTTCGTCCGGCAAACTCCGTAGCAATTACCAAATATGCGAAACCGGAAAATATAACAAGAGCTTTTTCTCTGAACCGTATGGCCGTTAATTTAGGATTTTCCATAGGCCCTGCATTGGGAGGAATTCTGTCTGCTATTTCCTATGAATTCCTGTTTTACAGTAATGCGCTGGCTGCCTTATTGGCTGGACTGATGTATATTTGGTTCTTTAAAGGCCGGGCAAAATTGGCTAAACAGGAATCGAAAAAAGTAAAAGAAGCAATAATTATTAAAAAAGAGAACTCACCTTATCAGGACACTAAGTTTTTAATTTTCTGTTTTCTATGTATGCTGTTCTCGATTTGTTTCTTCCAGCTATTCAGCACGCTGACAATCTTCTATAAAGATACAGCTCATTTGAGCCAGCAGAATATAGGTTATATTTTAGGATACAGTGGTTTCCTGATTGTTCTTCTTGAAATGGGATTTGTACAGCTTTCAGAGAAGTATTTTACATTGGCTTTTACGATGTTGGTCGGAACATTTATATGTGGATTATCCTATGCAATGTTAGCTTTTGACTATAGCATGATTACTTTATTGGTCTCTATGACGTTATTATGTATTGGGGAAATCTGGACGCTACCTTTTATGTCAACCATTACTGCATTACGTTCAGGAGCGAATAATAAAGGAGCATATATGGGACTGAACGGGATGTCTTTTTCCATAGCATTTATCATTACACCTTATATAGGAACTCTGATTGCGGATAAATTAGGCTTTAACACTTTATGGATTGGAACAGGAGTACTGGCAACGGGAATTGCCATTGCCTTTTATTTTGTTATTCCGTGGATGCTTAAAGGAAAGAATCAAAAAGAAGAAGATCTTGTTTTTAAAGAGAATTAAGAAATAACCATAGCCCCTGATTACATATGACTTAATCAGGGGCTATGGTTTATACTTTCTAATTTTTTAACAGGAAAAGCTATGATTGATTTACAGAAGATTTAGATAAAATAGAATTAACAATCAAATGGGCATGAATCCTTGAATTTTCGATGAACCAAAGATGTGTATCCTTTCCACCACAAACGACTCCTGCAAGATATAGATCAGGAATATTAGTTTCCATGGTTTCAGAATTATAAAACGGATTCAGGCAATCCCCATTCAGGACAATTCCGGAATTTTTCAGAAATTCAAAATCAGGAAGGTAGCCTGTCATGGCCAGAACAAAATCATTTTCAATCTCATGAATTTGGTTTTTTTCATCCTTGAAAATCACAAAATTTTCTTTTACCTCCATCATTTCAGCATTAAAATACGCTTTAATATTTCCTTCTGCAATTCTGTTTTCAATATCCGGTTTTACCCAATATTTCACACTTTTTGAAATCTCGGAATGACGGATAATCATAGTCACTTCAGCTCCTTTTCTATACGTTTCCAGAGCAGCATCCACCGCGGAATTGCTTGATCCTATCACGACCACTTTCTGCCTTGCATACGGATAAGGTTCGGTATAATAATGCTTTACCTTCGGAAGTTCCTCACCCGGAATATTCATAAGGTTCGGAATATCATAAAACCCTGTGGCAATCACGACATTTCTAGCTTTATAATTTCCTTTTGTTGTTTCGATATCAAACATATCAAGGGTTTTGGATATGTTCAACACTTTTTCATAAAGGTGAATATTCAGATTCTTTTGCCGGGCAATTCCCTGGTAATATTCCAAAGCATCCTGCCTTCCCGGTTTGGGAGCGGTGGAAATAAAGGGAGTTCCATCAATTTCCAGTTTCTCAGCGGTAGAAAAGAACCGCATATATAAAGGATAATTGTATAATGAGTTGACAATGGTTCCTTTTTCTATGATTAAATAATTCAAGTTGTTTTTCTGGGCTTCAATGGCACAGTTGATACCAATAGGCCCTGCTCCTATAATGAGAATATCCAAAATTTCCATACCCCAAAGGTACAATGTAATTGGGAAAAAGCCTTCATTGAAACAGAGAAGATTACTGATAAGCAGCCATGAAGAATAAAATAGGAAAAATAAAACTATTGAAAGAATACTAACTTGGAACCTTACACTTTAAAACACCGCATTGGCATCAGTTTTGGTGTTTTTCTATCTATTACAAAACTAAAAGATATGAAAAAACTATTCGTTTCAATACTTATGCTGAGCCTGGTGGTAGCCTGTAAGAAAGAAGCTGGAAAGCCGGTTCCCAGTGAAATTGATACCATTACCCGTGTAACACCATTGGATAGTGCAACAATTGCTAAAGAAAAAGTAAAGAAAGAAGGTGATATTAAAAAGGTCAATGATGAGGTCTTACAAGCCTTGAAAGCTAAGGATTATAAAACATTTGCTTCATTAATTCATCCCGAAAAGGGAATTAGTTTCTCCATGTATGCTTTTGTAGATCCCAAAGGAGATAAACATTTCTCTAAAGAAGAGTTTGAAAAATACCAGCCTACCAAAACATTATTTACCTGGGGGGCAAAGGATGGTTCCGGAGATCCTTATAAAGCAACAATTAATGACTATCTTGGAAAATGGGTTTTTGCTGCAAATTTTACTGCATCTCAGTATTCTTTGAACAAATTTATTGGTGGTGGAAACTCTCTGAATAACCTTGAAAAAATCTATCCTAAGAAAGATTTTACAGAAAACTATATCAAAGGAACTGAAAAGAATGGTGAAATGGACTGGAAGACCCTTCGTTTTGTATTTGAAGAGTTTCAGGGAAAATACTATCTGATTGCCGTGGTGAATGACCAATGGACAATTTAAGAAGGGTAAAAAAAGATTAGATACTTTCAAGTTTAATCACAAAAGCCACAAAAGTTTTATCTTAAACACTTTTGTGGCTTTTGTAGTTTGAAAATTTCTGATGCTTCTTTATAAAATTTTGACCAGTTGTTGGGTGAGATTTTTTCTGGAAAACTGGTCAATATGTTGTGTGTTTTCAGAAAGATTCCCGTTTTTCCAAAGTTCAAACTTTTCAAGGATGAATCTTTTTACGGTTTCGGAATCATTATAGCTGAAATGTTTCCCTGCATGGGTTTCCTCCAGTATTCTGGCAACATCAGCCTGATTAGGGCCAAACGAAAGGATTTGTTTTCCGGAGGCCAGGTACTCAAATATTTTTCCGGGAATAATTCCTTTTGAAGATTCGTTCGGAAAATTGGTAATCAGCAATATTTCTGAAGTCTGCATTTCTTCAACCGCTTTGCCATGTGAAAGATAACCCAAGTTCAAAATATGATTTTTCAGATTTGAGTTTTCTAGGGTATTCAGAATCTTATCATCAATTCTGCCTACAAATTTTAAGCTGAAATACTTTGCAAATTCTTCATTTTCCTTTACCAGTTCATCCAGTGCTTGCCAAAGATTTTCAGGGTTTCTAAGTTGTTCCAGAACTCCGATATAACTTAGTACAAAGGCTGTATTGGACTCTTTTTGTTGTGCTGTATTTTCTTTTGAATCACTTTCGTCAAAACCATTCGTAATACAAACCGTATTGGCACCGGCTTTTCTGAAGTTGTCGGCATCCGTATAACTTGTTGCCAGGGTAATGTCTGCATTTTTAAACACAGCACTTTCCAGTTGACGGTGTTTTTTATCTGAACTCTTGGTAAGCTTCAGGTGTTTATAATAGGAAATTTCTGTCCATGGATCGCGGAAATCAGCAATCCATTTAAGGTTGGGTAATTGATCTTTTAAGCCTAATCCAATCAGATGAAGGGAGTGGGGCGGACCAGAAGTTACAATGGTATCAATCTTATTTTCCTGTAAATATTTTTCCAGAAATGTAATAGAGGGTTTTACCCAGAAAACTCTGGCATCAGGAATGAAAAAGTTCCCTCTTACCCAAATAGAAAGCTTGGATTTCCAGCTTTGGTTTTTTCCTACATCAAATTGTCCAGCCTTGAATTTTTTATTGCTTTTATTAAGCTTTTCAGCAAGCTGATAAGGCTCCCAGATCTTGGTTCTAACGATTTCAATATTTTCAGGAACATCCTTCATCAGTGTTTCATCCATCAATGGATAGCTTGGGTTCTCTGGAGTATAGATCACAGGTTTCCATCCAAAATCCGGCAGATATTTAGCAAATTTCAGCCACCTTTGAACACCAGGGCCTCCCGCAGGAGGCCAGTAATAGGTGATAATTAATATTTTCTTTTGTTCCATTTCTTGGGTAAATCAGACGTTTGTCATTCATTTGTCATTCTGAACGAAGCGTAGCGTAGTGAAGAATCTCATTCTACCTCTTCATTCAGAAATTTCCAATCAGAATTGAATTCTGTAATTAAGTTTTCTTTCTTTTCTCGAGTCCAGCCTTTTATTTGTTTTTCTCTTGCTATTGCGGTTTCAATAACATCAAAATGCTCAAAATAGATTAAATAAAAGCATTTATATTTTGATGTGAAACTCTTATCAATAGCTTCTGGATGTTGATGCCAATATAATCTGTTTTTCAAATCATTGGACACCCGTATACAATACTGTTTTTACTTTATTGGTTAGTATATAAACATAGTAATTATGTATTCCTAATGTTTTCATTTTGACTTGAGATTCTTCATTGCGCTATGCTCCATTCAGAATGACAGTACACAATGTTTACATTAGGCACTCGGTTCAGCTAAAGCTTCTTTTTTCTTATTCTTATTCATCCAGAAAATTCCAAAGGCAGCTAATGCAATAAATAATCCGAAGCTTAAAAGTGAGATCCATTTTCCTTTTTCAATCACTTCCGGTTCAAATACCATTCTGATGTGGTGATTTCCTGCAGGAACGTGTACCGCACGAAGCAAATAATCAGCTTTGATATAAGGGACCTCTTTTTCATCTACAAGAACCTTCCATCCGTGAGGATAATAGACTTCAGAGAAAACAGCCAATTGAGGCGTTTTAGACTGCGATTTAAATTCTAACTCGTTAGGTTGGTACGTCGTTAAATTGATAAATGCTGTAGAGTCAGCCTGAACAGGTTTATTACTGAAATAAGCCTTGTCAGAAGCTGCAATGACAGCTGTTTTTTTGTTGTCGATTTCCCCGATAGATTTAATTTCTTCGTTAGGCGTATCTACAAACTTAAGATCACTTACAAACCATGCATTTCCGTTGGCTTTAGGATTAGGAACAACCTGAGGCTGATCCGGACCTCCGAAAACCATATATTTTGCATTCAGTAAGTTAAGGATTTTAGGAGTTCTCACACTGTCGATATTGTTGATATAAGCATTCAATACATCATCATATCTTCTTAGCTTTACAGCATGATAACCTCCGATAGAAGCTTTAAAGTAAGAGGTGTTGGTCTCACTGGTAACCCCTAGAGTTTGGTTGTAAATTCTATAATGTGCCTTGTCTTTATCCGCGATAGTCTCTAAAGCCTTATTAATATTTACAGTAGATAAAATAGATTCAAGGTTTGGATTTCCTTGTGTCTTTTCTACTAATAGATCTGAGCTTTCTGTCTGGAAAGGGTTTTCTGCAAAGATTTTGTCTACATAGTTTTCGTCATTTAAATAACGTTTGTTAACTGTCCACAGATCAAATAAACTTACTATACCAATCACTGCCAAAGCAATATTAGGACTAAGTTTTTTCTTCAGGCTAAAGAATAAAGCAGCAGCAGCAATGGCTACATAAATGAATGCTTTTACAGCATCTGCTTTAAATAACTTATATCTTTCATCCACTAAATAATCCAACAAGAAAGGAGGGAAGTAAGTCTTCTCACCCGCAGTAGAAAACCCTAGCAATGGTTTACCGAATAGTAAAAGAACTAACAGTAACCCTAAAGTCCCACCACTTACATACATCAGAATTTTCTGTTTGTATTCTTCTGTCAGCTTTTCATCGGTGAAGAATCTGTATAATCCTAAAATAGCAATTAAAGGGAATAGCAACTCTACTACCACAAGGATAGAAGAAGGTGCTCTGAATTTATTGTAAAACGGAACATAATCAATAAAGAAATCGGATAAAGGCATAAAGTTGCTTCCCCAGGCCAATAAAATGGTCAGAATAGAAGCTCCTAAGATCCAATAACGGTATTTTTTTGATGCAAAGAAGAAGCCTAATAGCGCAAGGAAACATACGATAGCTCCCTGGTATGCTGGTCCTGAAGTTCCCGGTTGATCTCCCCAATAGGTCATTCCGCTGAAACCTTTCGAAATTCTGTCCATTTCAGCCTGCGAACCTACATTTTCCTGAACAAGCTCCTGTACCTTGTTCATCATTTCCTTAGCTTCCGGTTCCTGGCTTCCGCCACCCATTAATCTTGGAATGAAAAGGTTTAAAGTTTCCAGTTGCCCGTAGCTCCACATCAGCATACTTTCTTTATCCATTCCGGATTTTCCTGAAGTATGGCTGTCATTGGTTAAGATCTGTTTTCCACGAACAGTTTCCTTTACATATTCAGAATTGGCCATGATTCTTTGGGAATTCATTCCAACACCAATAATACAAGAGGCTGCAATGATTCCTGAAGAAATAAGGAAATGTTTCATCGGAGTCTTTTTCTGGATCGCTCTGATTAGTTCAGAAAGGAATAAAAATCCTAAAGCCAGAAACAGATAATAGGTCATCTGCGGGTGGTTCGCTGCAATCTGAAGTCCCATAAAAAGGGTCGTAACAATAAATCCCCAGATGTATTGTTTTCTGATGTAAACCAGTAAAATACCGGCTAAAAGCGGTGCGAAATATTCAATGGTATTTACCTTTCCATTGTGTCCCGCAGCAATAATGATATAGAAATAAGTGGAAAGCCCGAAAAAGGTTGCGCCCAATAAGGCATATTTCCAGTTTCTGACCACTACCATTCCCAAAAGGAAAAAACCTGCAAAAAGCAGGAAGAGATAATTGACCGGTCTTGGCAGGAAGTTCAGGTTGCTGTCGATTTTCTTGATGATATCGCCCTTAAACTGGCTACCCATCTGATAAGTCGGCATTCCCCCGAACATGGAGTCACTCCAATAGGTTTCATTTCCTGTGTTAGCTCTATAGTCTAGAAGTTCTTTTGCTCCCCCTCTGTATTGTACGATATCATGCTGGAAAAGCTGTTTTCCTGAAAATACAGGAGTAGAATATAAAAATGCTAAAACTATAAATACTACTAATGAAACTGCAATATAAATTAAGTTTTTGTTTTTTGCCATGCTGGTTATTATCTTTTATTTCTTGGATTTTTTACCTTTTGTCATTACTCTCTTTTACCTCTTCATAGTCTACGGTTTCTGCATCCCATTTAAGGTCTTTTTTGTTATTCTTATTCGAGTTGTGGATATCCTCTCTTGAATTATTATGCTGTTGGTTATTGAACCTGTAGCTGTAAAATGTCTTAAAGAAAATTCTTTTCAGAATATTCCAGACAAAGAAAATAATAATGGCAGACAGTACTAACTCAAGAATGTACTTCATAATAAATTGATTTAAGGTTTAAAGAGTAAGAGTCAATGTTTGATCCTTACTCTTTTAAGCTTTAATTATTTTACAGAAGGGTTTACCATTACAGAAGAATTGGAAACGCTCTTCATAGATTGAGATTGTTTTCCGTCTGAAATGCTTTCAATCTGTGTTGTTTTTACATTGATGTTCTGGTTGGTGATCCATCCTGTATTTTCATCAAATTTGATGGTCCCGTTCTGAACAAGCTCACTGCTCATGCTGTGGGTGATAGGTCCCTGAGCCTTCTTTTCAGTTTTCTTAGGAATACCTCCGGTTACAGCAATTTCAGCAGTTCCGTTTCCTAGGCTTTTTAAAACATAGTTTGAAGTAACCTTAATGGCTCCACTTGGATCTGCATTTTCAGAAGTTGTCCATTTTTCTCCTATTTTTACTCCTTTTTTAGGAATAATAGAAAGATTTTTGCTGAATTGATCTTTCAATACCTTTTCATTAAAAGACTCTTTAAGACTTGCGACAACACTTGCTCTTTCATTAGCATCCTTAATAAGAGTTCCAATAGCTGCTGTAACTTTGGTATAAACAGCATCAAAACCTGTAATGGAAATAACATTCCCTTTTGTATCCATTTTCATATCAAGTTTATTGCTGGTAAGCGCTTTGTTGATATTCCAGATCATTTTAAGATCATCTTCCTTAGGAAGAGCCTGTTTAGTGTCTACAACTACTGTTTTACCTTGTGCAGACTGAGAACTTCTTTTGGAAACCAGGTTAAGAGTCATATCATATACATTTCCTTTGATATCGTTTACTACGAAGTTCATTTCATCTGTAGATTCTGAAGTCGCAGTGATAGATTTCCCCTGAGGATCCGTCATTGTTTTTACATCTCTCTGATAAGTGGTAAGAGGATAAGTTTTCCCTTTTTCAAGCTTGAAAGTCTGAATAACGATTCCAGCAGAGTCTCTGATAGCTGGATTTTCTGCAACTTTCGCTACAGAATCCGCAGGAACTTCTACCGTTACTGTTTTTCCTGTTTTAGGATCTACTTTCGTGATTTTTGCCGTTTCTTTTTTACAAGACACAAGAGCTATAGATGATAATAGCGCTATTGCTGCTATGTTTTTCATTTTCTGATTTTTTTAAGTGTTGTGTTATCGAATTAATTTATTTTCAAACTCTTCTGTCTCACTGCTTCATATAAAATGGCTCCACATGCTACGGAAACATTCAGAGATTGAGTTTTTCCTTCAATAGGAAGTTTTATTTTTTCATCAGAATGATGTAATACTTCTTTAGAAATTCCTGTTTCCTCATTTCCCATAACAATAGCGCATGGTTCTGTGAAGTCTACATCATAGATTAATTTCTGAGCTTTTTCAGAAGCAGAAAATACAGTAATTCCACTCTGTTGAAGGAAATCTACTGCATGAGCAAGATTGTTTTCCTTACAGATTTTAATATTATAAATAGCGCCTGCAGAAGTTTTAATCGCATCAGAATTGATAGGAGCTGCTCCTTTTTCAGGAATAATGACAGCATCTATACCCACACATTCTGCCGTTCTGCAGATGGCTCCAAAGTTTCTTACATCTGTAAGTCTATCCAAAATTAACAGAAAAGGAGTTTTCCCTTCCTCAAATAATTGTGGAATAAGATCCTCCACCTTATGAAATGGAACATCTGAAATAAAAGCAACTATACCCTGGTGGTTTTTTCTTGTAAAACGGTTCAGTTTTTCAACCGGAACATAATTGGGACGGATTTTATTTTTCGCTAAAATCGCTTTTAGTTCAGCATAAATAGGACCCTGAAGTGCATTTTGCACAAAGATCTTGTCAATCGTTTTTCCCGCTTCAATTGCTTCAATCACGGGACGCAGCCCGAAAATAAAATCGTCTTTCATTGATTTGTCTATAATTTTATGTTAGGGTTCAAAGTTTATTGTTTAAAGTTCAATGTTTTGAGTTTAAGGTTTATACTTTGTTCCCTTTAAATCTGTTGTATTTAAATATTTTATAAAAGAATTAATCTTTTTACTTAATGTTTCCGTTACTTCAATTAAAGTTTCGAACTTTTCCTGTGAAATAAAATTTCTGTCATAAACCCGATATAACTGTGATCTTGTTTCTCCGCAGGAAGCCTTTGCAATTGAAAGAAATTGAATAAATTCTCTATTTCCGTTTCTCTCAAATCCCTCTGCTATATTATCCATAATGGAACCTGAAGAGCCATCAATCTGGCTGCAAAGTTTAAAATTGTTTTTAAGATGAGTAGATTCAACGATATGATAAACCTCTTTGCAAAGTTCTCGCGACAACTTCCAGATCTCTAGGTCCTCAAATCTTTTAATGGTTCCCATAACCTTAAACTATGAACTGTAAACTTTAAACATTTAGTACTTTTCTCCTAAAATTGCTCTTTTCTGCGCCATAACATAACCATAATGCAGGCTTTCATGTATATTATTAAAGATAATGGCATCCTGAATGCTTTTCAGATCCATTCCAAAACTTGTGGTGTAAGGCGTATAGTCTGAAAAGAAATCGCTGTCATAATCCTTCATTAATATCTTAGAGGTTTCGGTTAATAAAAACTCCAGATCTTCAACCTCGGATTTTTGGACATTTAAGTTGGGTAACGTCCCTTTTTTGTATGTTTCAACCCAATATTTATCAATACGGAAAGGGTTCCCGCTTAGGTAATAATGCAAAAGCTGCTGAGTAGCAACCGTGTGGGCAATATTCCAGTAAATATTATTGTTGAAACCATCAGGAATCAGCAGAAGGTCCTCATGGGAAGTGTTCTGCAGGATATCTAAAAGGTTTCTTCTTACCTGTCTGTGTGCTTGAAAATGATAATTCATTTTGCAGAAATTTTAATCACCAAAAATAGTTTAATAAACTGAAAATGACAATTTTTTGGGTAAAGGATTAAAGTAAAAGTTCCATAATGTCAAAAAAATACATTGTTTATTATTTTCTTTTTGCATAGAAATTTGACAGAATCATAATAGGTTTTAGAAAATTTAACTTCTCCTTTTTAGATATTTATCAATTTTTATGAAGCTAAAAACTCTCCGATGATTTTTATCAAAGGAGAGTTTTTTATTATTTTATTAACTATTTTTTTTGAGTTATTTTATCTTTTTCAAAAGGTTTTTAATGAAAAGAGGCTTTCTTTTGCTTATTTTTTAATGATTTTATGCTTAAAAGTCGTTCCGTCCTTAAGAACAATGTTTAGAAAATAGACTCCTGTGCTGTATGAAGAAAGATTGATTCTGTTTTCCTTGTAAACTTCAGTCAGTTTTCTTCCATCCATACTAAAGAGGGTCATGGATGTCACATCTTCTTTTGTTTTTATATTGACAAAATCACTAGTAGGATTAGGGTAAATGTTTACATCAATGGTCTTTATATCCTTTACATTTAATGAAGCATTGCTTTTACCCTGCATATAAACTGACAAATAGACGTCTCCCTGTTGCCCATTAAAAACGGCAGTAGGAATTGTATGTTTTAAAGTATGATTTCCTGCAGTCATAGAAGGTAAAGTAAACCCTCTGATAGGTACAGAATTACCCGGACACCAGTTGTTCCATGAGGTCCAGTCTTCAAATGATTTTGGGACGGTTCCGTAAATCCCGTTACCCTGTGTGTTATATACTCTGTAGGGCTCACAAGATATTCCTCCTGGAGTGTAAGTCAGCATTTGGACATCATCTATATAAGTATAATTTTGTCTTCTGATATATTCTTCTCCTCCTGCATTCGCGCCGTGAGGAGTAGAAATGACAACGAAATTAGCATTGTTAACAGCAGTAGGAAGGTTGAAGGTGACAAGTCTTACCGTTTCACCCGGAGCATCAGTACTATTATAGTTGTTAAGTCTATTATAGCTCAATATAGGAACAAGGGTATTATAATCTGTAGGAGTAGCTCCTACATCTGTTGAAAAGAACGTTAGATTTCCTGAAAAAACATCAATTCTGCCTGTGCATCCTGCGACCTGAGTCTGCGCAGCATAAGGTACTCCAAAAACATCAAGCTCCATATACATATCATAAGTATTCCGCAATTCTGTATTGTGAAATACACTGTACAGATTACTGATATCATAGGTGTAGGGAACTTCTATGGGAGAACGGTTTTTGCTCATGAAAGGTGTAATGTAGCGGGCAGCTTCAATTCTTTTCACATTCGCATCATCTATAGTATAAGTAGGCTGATTCTTAGGAACCAATGCCAGAAATACTTCTCCCAGGCGATCGTAATTATCACATAGAGCGCCTATGGTTACTCTCATGGCAATTTTTGCTTTAAAAGAATCTAGTTCAGTATCGGTAAGTTTTCTTGCATATCTGGTATTTCCCAGTCTGATAAGGCCGTTAGGAACCGGATTGGTAACCGGTGCAGCATAGCCGTCATAGTATACCGCATCTGAAATCAGATTCGTCATAGTTGTCGTCTGTGATTTGAATAGACCTGTAAGGAATAGACTTGCAAAAAATAGTCTTTTATACATATCGTTGATATTTAATGTAAATATATTAAAATAGGTATTAAAAATAATGATTATTTGATTTTGTTTTTAGGTTAATAGTGTTTTTGTTGTTGAATGTTTAAATATTTTAATTAAATAATAGAATTAATGCTGATAGTCTTCATGTTAATTAATAGAAATGATTGAATATTTTTTTTTATTAGAGGAATCAATATTTTATTGTTAAATTAGCATTGTATTCAATGGTAATATTATTAATAATGAAAAGAATTTTACTTTTATCTCTGTTGTTAGCAGTGTTTACTGTTAATGCTCAGATCAATATCAATATAGGAAGTACAAGTGTGGGAACTGCACCAGTAAGTAGTTTTTTTTCCTATTCATATGTTCAGCAGATATATCCCAAGCAGGAACTGAATGCTAGCGCTGCTGGGACTATAACAGGACTTACGTTTTATCTTGATCCTTCTGCCACTATTAATGACTCGTCCAATTGGACTGTTTATCTGGGGCATACTCCAAAAGTCTCTTTTGCCTCTGGCACAGATTGGGTGCCTGCTGCTCAATTGACTCAGGTTTTTGCAGGTACGGTAACAAAGAATGCTAATAAAGTTGAAATAGTTTTTACAACGCCGTTTGCTTATAATAATATGGATAATCTGGTGGTGGCTGCAAAAGAAAATTCGCCAAGTATTGATATTAATAATTTTGATGAAGCTTTCCGTGTGTATCCATACTTACAGAATTCCACTCTTGTTTACAAAGGTGATCGTGCTGTTGTTGATCCGGCATCTCCACCTGGAGGGATAAGAGTAGATTATAAATCTGCTGTAACAATTTCAGGTTTGAATGCTAATCTTACTCCAGGTTGTCCTTTTGTGATTTCTCCGGCGAATAATGCTCAATTTGTTTCTTTGTCACCTAATATTAGCTGGCAGTCGGTAACGGGAGCTACTTCTTATAGGGTATCTTTAGGAACTACTCCTGGAGGGATAGATGTTATTAACCATCAAACAGTGAATGGGGTGGGTTATAACCTTTCTCCATCTGTTGTTCTTAATAATGATACTAATTATTATTTAAAAGTTACAGCTGTTTCTGCCAACGGAGAGTCTACCGGTTGCGCAGATTATACTTTTAAAACTATTCCTCCTGTGCCTGTAAATGATGCATGCTCCGGAGCATTGCAGGTTTCTGCGTTTCCTTATGCTTATACACAGGCTGATGGAATGTCTTCTACTAATAACAGCGGATTTATATTGGCCTGTGCTAATGATGGAATGAATGATGGCTTATGGTTTAAATTTACAGGAGATGGAAGTCAATATACCATTAAGGCTACTCCTTCCGCAGCTTCTTTTGATCCTAAAATAGGAGTATTTAGCGGAACTTGTAATAGTTTGGCTTGTGTAGGGACAATGGATAATGGCGGTGGCGGTTCTGCTGAAACAATGACTATCACAACAACCGCAGGAACAGAATATTACATCAATATAGGATCTTACGAAGATTCTGTAGATATGCCAGAGGGGGCATTTACAATAAATATTACCAAACTATAATTCTATGCAAAAGGAGTATTGTGGTAAAATATAAATTGTATCTTGGAATCTGTTGTTTGTTATTTCTATTTTCTTGTAATAGAAAAGTAGAGCTGAATCCTGGTTCTTCATTTGGCTATGAAAGTTTGACCGACAGCTATCATTCGAAAACTAATATTTTTGAAAGAAGATATAGTGATGATACCATCAAAATAGAAATGAAATTAACAGAAAATGAAAGAGAAAAAATATTAAAGGCATTTTCTGAAAATCAATTTCAACGTTTTCCTCATGAAATTGATTGTTCTAAATGGGGGACTAATCCTAAAATATATGATGAACTTTTTATAGATGATTTTTCCGTAAAATATATACACAATAGAGATGATGGATGGTTTTGTTCAAATGGTAAAAGATTTAAAAAAATAAATACAATCATTCAGGACATTATTTTAAACAAGCCAGAAATAAAAAAAATAGAATCTTCGGATATTGCTTACGAATAGTAAATTATTGAATTTTTATTCTGATAGAATATCTAAAATAAACTCTATTGTATAAATTGATATAAAATTGTTGTGGCAATTATTTGTCACAACACTTTTATAATAGATTGAATGATAGGGTGAAAGATTAAAATATACCAATGGAATTATCGCAATAAAATTTATTTTGAATTCACAATAAGTTGTTAAACCCGGAATATTTAACAAACTTTAACTCAAATATGGCATTCATTATGTTGATTAATGCAAGTATTTATCAGAAATTTACCACTTATTTTAAATCAAGCTATGTCAGATACATATCAAGCCGAGGATATCCGTCAATTGACGGAAAAAGTAAAAGAAAAAAACTACTTATTTTCTCTTCTGAGACAGGAAATCAACAAGGTGATTATTGGGCAGGAATACATGGTAGACCGTCTATTAGTCGGGCTTTTAGGGAATGGTCACGTTCTTTTGGAAGGAGTTCCGGGACTGGCAAAAACCTTAGCTATCAAAACCCTGGCAGATGCGGTTCATGGTGAGTTCTCAAGAATTCAGTTTACACCGGATTTGCTTCCGGCAGATGTTGTGGGAACCATGATTTACAATATCAAAGACAATGATTTTTCTATAAAAAAAGGTCCGGTATTCGCAAATTTTGTCCTTGCGGATGAGATCAACCGTGCCCCTGCAAAAGTACAGTCGGCACTCTTAGAGGTGATGCAGGAAAAGCAAGTGACCATTGGTGACGAAACCATGAAGCTTCCAAAACCATTTTTGGTACTGGCTACTCAGAACCCGATCGATCAAGAGGGTACTTATCTGCTGCCAGAAGCACAAAGTGACCGTTTCATGCTAAAATGTACTATTGATTATCCTGCTTTCGAAGATGAAAGAAAGGTAATGAGAATGGTTTCTACATCCCATCAACCCACTGTAAATCCTGTAATTTCACTCCAGGATATTGTTGATGCAAAAGAAATTATCAACCAGATCTATTTGGACGAAAAAATAGAAAAGTATATTCTGGATATGGTTTTTGCAACCCGTTATCCTGAAAATTACGGACTTTCTGAGCTTAAAAATTATATCAGTTTCGGAGCTTCTCCAAGAGCTTCCATTAACCTTGCGATTGCTTCAAGAGCGTATGCATTCTTAAAAGGAAGAGCTTTTGTAATTCCTGAAGATGTAAAAGCATTGGCTAAAGATGTGTTGAGACATAGAATGGGATTAACCTTTGAAGCGGAGGCAGAAGAAATCACAACAGAAGAGATCATTAGCAGAATTTTAGCAAAAATCCAGGCGCCATAATGAGTGATGTTATTATTAGAAAAGCAGTTGAGGACGATTGTGCTTCTATGCTTGAGTTGATTAAAGAACTGGCAGAATACGAAAAAGCATTACATGAAGTAACCGTAACGCTGGATGAGTTTACTGAGGATGGCTTTGGGAAATCTCCGGTTTGGGGAGCTTTCGTTGCAGAATGGAATGGTGAAATTGTAGGGATCTCATTATACTATGACCGATATTCAACATGGAAAGGAAGAAGGCTCTATCTTGAAGATTTGGTAGTAACAGAAAAAATGAGAGGAAAACAGATTGGAAAACTTCTGTTTGATGCTACCTTAGAACATGGAAAATCAAATGAATATAGTGGAATGGTTTTCCAGGTGTTAAACTGGAATGAACCTGCCATTAATTTTTATAAAAAATACAGTCCAAAGTTTGACGATGAATGGTTGAATGTATCCATTGAGTTTAAGAACTAGAAAAGTGATAGAGTTTAAACAGGATATAGTCATATATTTCAATTCCCGAAACTCGAGTCCCGGATTCCGAAACCCTTAAACCCAAAACCTTCAAATTTAAACATAAAAACCCTCTATGCAGATAAAAGATATTGTAAAAAAAGTAAAACAGATAGAAATCCGTACCAGAAAAAAGACGGAGGCTGCTTTGATGGGACAATATCACAGTGCCTTTAAAGGACAGGGGATGACTTTTTCAGAAGTCCGTCCCTACCAGTTTGGTGATGAGATCAGAAGGATCGACTGGAATAAGACGGCACGTTTCCGTGAACCTTTCGTAAAGGTAATGGAAGAAGAAAGGGAACTGACCATGATGCTTGTGGTAGATATTTCTGCCTCTATGGATTACGGAACAAAGAATCAGCTGAAAAGAGAATATGTTGCGGAAATAGCAGCCAGCCTTGGGTTTTCAGCAGCAGGGAATAATGATAAAGTGGGATTGATCCTGTTTGCAGATAAAGTATATAAGGTCATTCCGCCTCAAAAAGGAAGGAAGCATATCCTTTCTATTATCAGCAATATTCTTACTGCAGATTATGTTCCGGCAGAATCTAAAATAGACAAAGCACTGGAATATATGATGGGGATTTTTAAAAGAAAATCTCTTGTGTTTTTATTTTCAGATTTTCAGGATGAATATGATTCCAAAATGTTGAGAGTCGCCTCCAAGAAACATCAGCTGTTAGGACTGAGGATATATGATGAAAAAGACAATGAAATTCCTGATGTAGGCTACACATTATTATATGATGCAGAAACAGGAAAAGAAATATGGGCCAATACTTCCAGTGCAAGATGGAGGTATACCTTTGCAGAAGCTCAGAAACAAAAATTAAGAGCTTTGGAGGATGATTTTTCCAACAGTTCAGCCAGTTTTATGAATGTAAATACCGGTTCAGATTATTCAAAATTGTTGTATAATTATTTTCAGAAAAAATAACCCCGGGTTTTGCCCGTCAATAAAACATCAGGCTTAGCCTTTATTATTATTTAACATTGAAAAAAATACTTTTAATACTATCTTTTCTAATCTGTGCAAATGCTTTTTCACAGATATTATCCTCCAATGTAGAGAAGAAAACCATTGCTCTGGGAGAAACCAATCACCTTGTTATCAAGATTGATAACCTTCATGACGAGCAGGTGAATTCTGCAGCAAAAAATGAATTGCTGCCCTTTCACTTTGAAGAAACCAAAGACAGTATTGGCCAGAATGCCAATTCATACGAAAGAAAAATAGAGTTTGCGGTTTTTGAAGAAGGGAAGTTTACCATTCCTGAACTGGAGTTCAAAGTAGGAGATAAAATTCTTAAAACAATTCCCTACGAAATAGAGGTCATTAATACAGCTCAGAAAGCCGATCAGATTAATGATATTATGAAAAATAAGGAAGTTAAGCTTGAAGCCAAAGATTATTGGGAATTGTACAAGTTTTATATTCTAGCGGCATTGGCAGCTATTGCTTTGATTATTGCTATCATTATGATTGTAAAATGGGGTCGAAAAGCGAAAAGCTCTCCAGTAGTGGCTACGAATCAAACCCTGAAGGAATTAGACTCTCTTAAAAAGAAAAAATATATTGAAGGAGGAAACTTCCGTTCATTTTATGTGGAGTTGATCGAAATATCAAGGAATTTTATTACCAAACAATACCATCTTCCGGCAGATGTTCTTTTGACTGATGATCTTATTGATGTTATGAAAAAGAACAATACCATTTCTCAGGATAATGAGAAAATTGTAGAAGAAGTATTCCTGAGAGGAGATTTGGTGAAATTTGCCAAAACTTTCCCGGATCAGGCTACTATGGAGAAAGATTTTGCAGATATAAGAGACTTTGTGAAAAGATCATCCAAAGATTTAGAATTCGAAAACTTAAGAAAAGATGTTTAATTTTGAGTTTTACAGTCCGTGGTTTTTACTGCTTTTTTTGCTGTTTATTCCTCTTTTGATAAAAGATGCGGGTAAAAAGAAAAGAAAAGGCATAAAAGTTCCTACCATCAAAAATATGGGAACGAGCGGGGGAATACAAGGAGTTCTTTTCTTATTAAAAATATCAAAGTACATTATTCTGTCGGCGCTTATTATTGCCATGGCAAGACCAAGGACTTTTACGGTTTCACAGGACAGGGATGATACCAAGGGAGTAGATATTATGCTGTCTATTGATGTTTCACTCAGTATGCTGGCAAAAGATTTAAATCCCGACCGTATTACTGCTCTTAAAGATATTGCCGTTAAATTTGTTCAGAAACGCCCGAATGATAGGATTGGAGTAGTTGCTTATGCCGCAGAAGCATTTACCAAAGTACCTGTTACTTCAGACCATCAGGTAGTCATTGATGAGATCAAAAATCTTAATTCTACAGGTCTTGAACCAGGAACAGCGATAGGGGAAGGACTTTCTGTGGCTGTAAATCATTTAACTAAGAGTAAAGCTAAAAGTAAGGTTATCATTTTAATGACGGATGGGGTAAGTAATATTGAAAATGCAATCCCACCACAACTTGCTGCGGAACTTGCAAAAAATAATGATATAAAAGTATATACTATTGGTATTGGTACAAATGGTTATGCCCTGATGCCAACAGCCGTAGATTTTTTCGGAGATCTTATTTTTACTGAAGCTGAGGTGACTATTGATGAAAATACACTGAGAGAAATTGCCCAGACTACAGGAGGGAAATACTTCAGAGCGACTTCTAACAGCAGTCTGGAAGAAGTGTATGATGAGATCAACCAGTTGGAAAAATCAGATGTGAAAGTGTCAAAGTTGTACAACTACGAGGAGTATTTCAAGATCTTTTTGTGGGCAGCTCTGGCCATGTTGATGCTGGATGCATTATTGAGATGGGTGTTTTATAAAATTTTAAGCTGATGAGTTGGTCTTTAGGAAATTACTGGTATCTATTTTTACTGTTGCTACTGCCGCTGTTAGCTGTCTTTTTGGTTCGTTTTTTAAAATGGAGAAAGAAAAAGAGAGATGTTTTTGCTGCCGGCCAGTTTCATGATAATTTATTTGAAAAAAATTCAGGATTTACAAGGTTTTTTCCTGCATTATATCTATTGGGTACATTATTCCTGATATTCTCGATCATTGATCTTCTGAATGGTTCAGAAGAGGTGAAAAGCAATCAGAGATTAAATAATGTAATTTTTATGCTGGATGTTTCCAACTCTATGAATGCTGAAGATATTGAGCCGAGTCGGCTTACAGAAGCCAAAAATCTAATGATACAGACGATGTCGAAAATGAAGAACGATAAGATCGGGATTGTTATTTTTGCCGGGCAGGCCATATCAATAATGCCTTTAACAACAGATTATAATTCTGCTGAAACCTATATTGGTGCCATTGAAACCAATTCTATGAAGATTCAGGGGACAGATTTCCTGAAAGGAATGCAGGCTGCCACGGAGAAATTTAAAAATGTAAGCAAAGGATCGCGAAAAATTATACTACTGAGTGACGGTGAGGATAATGAAGGGAATGATAATGCCGCCATAAGGCTTGCTAATAAAGAAGGAATAACCATTACCTCTGTAGGAATAGGGACAGATGAAGGAGCGCCGGTTCCCGTATACAATGACGGACAGCTGATGGGCTATAAAACAGATGTCAACGGAAGCACTGTTATTTCCAAAAGACAGACTGAAGCCCTAAGTAAAATGGCGGGTTCTACGGGAGGAACATATATTGATGGTAATAATATCAATGAAGCTCCGGACAGGATTATTGATGCCATTAATAAGAAGTCTTCAGGATCTGAAACACTGGTGAAATCTCAGAATGCAAACCATTATTATCAATATTTTTTAGCAGTATCTATCCTGTTTTTCTTTTTAATTTATATTTTTAATCCCAAAAATGATTTTAATCTGTAGTTTCCCTTTATTTATAGAAGAATATCTACAGGTACTTTAACCGAATTTTAACAAATAAACCCCTGTTTCTTAACATATAAAGGAATAATTTTGCAGGTAATGAATACTAAAACCATATTTTTATCGTTTATAGTTGCTTTCTTCTTCTCAAGCTTCTTGTTTGGGCAGGAAAACTATAGAACTTTGGTTCATGAAGGCAATCAGAAATTTGACGGTAAAGACTATGATGGAGCTTCTTCCAAATATATGGAAGCCGTGAAATCCAATGATAAAGATTTTACAGCTCATTACAATATGGGAAATGCGCTGTATAAAAATAAAAAGTATGAAGAAGCAAAAGCCGAGTTTGAAAAAGCACAACAGCTGTCACAGACTCTTCCGGATAAGGCTGCAGCCCTTCATAATTTAGGAAATACCTATATGCAGATGAATCAGCCGGAAAAAGCGGCAGATTATTATAAAAAATCGCTTAAACAAAACCCTTACAGTGAGGCTACCCGTAAGAATTATGAAATTGCCAAACTGAAAGAAAAAGAAAAGCAGCAAAATAAAAACGAGCAGAATAACTCCGGAAAAGGAGGTGGAGGCGGTAGCGATCAAAACAAAGGTGAAGATCAGAAAGGTGATAAAAAAGACCAAAGGCAGGATCAGGGAAATGGCCAACAAAATGAAGGCAAAAGTGACCAGGGTACCCCTCAACAGAATCAGAATAATGAGGGCAAAATGCCAAAAAATCTTGAAAATCAGCTCTTAGATAAAATAAACGAAAAAGAAAAAGAAACCGCCAGAAGAATTTTAAATAAGAATTCTTATTCGATGCCCGAAAGCAACGAGAAAGATTGGTGATGAAAGACAAATTGATTTACATATTGCTTACTTTGGCATCCGTAATTACTTACGGACAGGTAAATCTTTCTCTTGACGCAGATAAAACCGAGTATGGTGGAAAGGATATTGTAAACCTTACCATTGTTCTTGAGCTTAATGGAAGCGACCTTGTTCAACAGACAGGTTTTCAGCTTCCGGACCTTTCAAAATTCAACATTATCGGGAGTGGATCTGTAACCAATACAGTCATTGATCCGGCTACCAATACGCTTATTACTCAAAAAGTATCCAGAATTGCTCTTGAACCTAAGAAAAAAGGAAAGATCAAAATAGGGTCTGTGCTGGTAACTGTAAATAATAAAATTTATAAAACCGAACCTTTCGACGTTAATATCCGTGATATTATTGAAAAGAAATCTCTGGCCAGTAATACTTCCAATGAAGTCTATCTGAATATGGAGATTGAAGACAGGGATGTCTATCAGGATCAGCCTACTGTTGCTGTTCTGAAAGTATATTCCAGAAATATGGATAATCTTAGAAAAGTAAAGAATATCCGCCTTCCACAGCAGGATAATATTAATGTACATCCTATCAATTTCAATAAATCGGAAATAGATCCTTCTGATAATGGAAATATGGCATCCCAGATATTAGCGGTCTTTATGGTATTCCCAAATGAGGCTGGTTATGTTGAAGTTCCTGGAGTTTCAGCATCTGTGAGTACTTATTCAAATAAAAATAAGATTGTTTCCAATAAAGTAAAGATTAATGTAAGAAAGCTTCCGGAAGGAGCACCAGACGGTTTTAAAAATGCAGTTGGAAATTTTAATGTAAGTGTTTATAATACGACTAAAGAAAAACCTGAAGCTAAAAAGCCTCTGAATGTTGTAGTAAAGGTTGCCGGAGAAGGAAACTTACCGGACCTTGTACTTCCGAAAATTGCAACATCTCCTGATTATGAAGTTTTTGCTCCAAAGATTACATCAAAAGTTTCTCCGGGGAAAACCGGAATGAAGGGGGAGATTCTGGCCAATTATGTAGTAATTCCTAATAAATCAGGAGCCATTTCTATCAAGATGGAACCATTTGCTTTCTTTGATCCTGAAAACAAAGAATATGTGGATGTAGGTCAAAGAATATTGGATGTACAAACATTTTCGCACGATCAGGTATTGGAATCCCGTTCTACGGTAGAAAAGGTAAATGAATATACCAATAATCTTCTGGAGACCGTAGATACGCCGGTTTTGAAAACCACTTCATTTAAAGTAAAAGAGAAAAGCAAGTTCCATTGGAGTATTCTTTTAACCAATATCGGGATTCTTTTAGGCTTATTTGTTGTATATCTGTTATTTAAGACTTGGCAAAAAAAACGTACATTAGTTAGGGAAACTGTATCTCAAAAACCTTTGGGTTCAGTGGCAGAAACAGAAAAAGAAATCCGAGACTTGCTGAAAACGGATATCAATGATTATTTTGGTTATCTTGAAAACCTCAAAGATAACGCCGAATATGAAAAGTTCTTTATTACATTGGAAGAATTGGATCAGGAAGTAAGGAATCAGTATTTCCAAGGCTCTGTTACAGAGTTTAAGACTTTTCTTGAAAAACACAAAGGTTCATCCTTGGCAGAACAATATGGAAGACTGCAGCAGAAAATTCAGATGGAGAAATATTCTCCTGTGAAATCTCAAGAGGGAATTGAGGAACTTTTGAAAACAATTGTTAATTTATATTCACAAATTAGCAAATAGTCAGTTTATTTTCATATTTTTGCGAAATTTTTAATTACAAAGAGATGGAAATTTTTGATGGTTTCTCTTTTAAAGAGATCGTTACCAGCTTTATGGTTCTTTTTGCCGTTATCGATATTATCGGCTCAGTTCCCATTATAGTAAGCCTTCAGCAGAAGTTCGGAAAAATTGAGGCTGGAAAGGCTTCGATTACAGCTGGAGCAATTATGATTGTTTTCCTGTTTGTAGGAAATAAGATTCTAAAACTGATTGGAGTAGATGTAAATTCATTTGCCATCGCCGGAGCTTTTGTGATTTTTGTCATAGCGCTGGAAATGATTCTAGGAATTGAGATCAATAAAACAACCGAAGCAAAGGCCGCATCTATCGTTCCCATCGCATTTCCTTTGGTAGCTGGTGCCGGAACTTTAACAACAGCATTGTCCCTCAGAGCTGAATTTCATGATATTAATATTATTTGCGGGATTATTCTTAATACAATTTTCGTATATTTGGTGCTGAAATCAGCGAAATGGTTGGAGCAGAAAATAGGAGATGCTACTTTGATGATTCTTCAGAAAGTTTTCGGTATTATTCTTTTAGCGATTTCAATTAAATTATTCACTGCAAATTTTGCCCAATTGGTGCTGAATTATGTTAATTTTTAAAAATTATGAAGAAGTTTTATAAAGTATTTTTAGTACTGTTCATCATTTTCATCGCTATTAATTTATATGCTATCAACTGGCAGAATGACCTTATCGCTGATGAAGATAACATTAAGTTTGTATTTTCTGCATCTGCTGCAGCAATAGGCCTTATCCTGCTTTTTGTAATGGATACCTGGAGCCGAATCGGTGTAAAAAAGTAAATTAAATTTTATTGAGTTATCCAAATAGCTTCTGTTGTTTAATATGTTTATTGTCAGTTGTTTATAGGTTTGTTTTGAGTGAAAAATCGGATAACTTTCTAAAAGATTAGGCAAAAATCATAATTAAAAATTATAACTATTTGAAATTCAATATATAATTATTTCAAATGATGGAATTTAAAAGTATAACTCAAAAATTTTATATAGATATAGCCTCTTTCGTTTTGAAGGAGGTTTTTTATTGCTTACTGTGGGTTTTTCCGGCTAAAGGAGCATAACTAATCAATATGGAATAAAAGAGTTACAAATTATTGGCTTGATTAAAACTTTTGAGTGCTTTTTGGAATTCTGATTGTTTTTCAGCAACTACTTTGTACAGATCTAATTTTTTTCGGTCAATTTGAAGCAGGCTGTCTTGAGCTTTATCTATTTTAATGGTATCCTTAGTAAAAGTAAGTTGCTGTTGTTGTTCAATAGACAGCCGCTCGATGAGAAATAAGTTCTTCATTGCTTTGTAATACCCAATGGCAGTTGTTTTTACAGGTGAGCTTTCTTTAATGCCATCAGTGGATAATCCTGATAACGTTTTAATAATTGAATTAAAAAGCTGTTCTTGCTGATCTAAAGAAGTAAGAGCACCCTCGAAATTCTTTTTAATTAAATATTGGTTCTTTTGGATTTCATATCCGTTTTTACCAATCAGTGTATTAGAGGCAATCTGCTCTTGGTCTGTAACTGTTTTTTCAAAATTGGCTGTTTTTTCAGACTTACAGGATAAGAGCCCCAAAAGCAATAATTGAGCAAGAAAAAGATTTGATTTCATAATAATGTTTTTTTTCAATTGGTGTTTTGTAAAGGTATCAAAAGTTTATCACTTAAGATTTTTTTATAAATTACCAGTTTTTATAGTCCATTAGAACAAAAGGATCAGCTGATTTCCTGTAATAGATTTATAATATGAAGAGAAAGAATATTAAGAAACAACCAAATTCTTCAAAATAGCCTCAGACTTAAGCTCTGTTTCCGTCCATTCCTTTTCCGGGTTACTTTGAGCGGTAATTCCTCCGCCTACAAAAATATGTACTGAACCTTTATAAAGTCTTGCGCATCTAAGATTCACAAAATAAAGAACACTCTCTTCTGTTTCCACTTTGATATAACCAGCATAAAATTCACGAGGGAATTTCTCATATTTTCGGATATTTTCATTGCAGAAATCTTTAGGAATACCACATACTGCAGGAGTAGGGTGTAAATCCTTTATTAAACTGTCAAGGTCATTGGGCTTTATTATCGTTTTAAAGTCCGTACGAAGATGTTTAATATTTCCGGAAATATGGTCATAGGTTTCAGACTGCTGAATGTTGTCTGAATAGTTTTTCAGAATATTCTGAATGTAAGTGGTAACCGGTTTCTGTTCATCAATCTCTTTTTCTGTCCATCCTTCAGATGTAGGAAGAGTTCCTGCCAGTGCCATAGTTTCAAACTCATGGGTGATTTTATTAAACTTACCTAGTACTTCGGAAAAAGCCCCCATCCATGCATTTTCTCCATCGTTAAAAAGATACCTGAAGGCATTGGGGTAGGATTGACATAATTTATCGAAACTTGCCTTATAATCAATCGTATTAAAGTCTGTAAAGATCTTTCTCCTTGCATACACCAGTTTAGGAAGATCATTTTCTTTAATAACCTCAATTACCTGTTGTAGAGTATTGCAGTATTCTTCTTTAGTTTCTGCTGTAAAAGCCGTTGTATCTTTTACCAGGGATTCATTAGTGATCGTAATGTTATTAAATTTTGAAGCATCAACCTTGATGATGTTTCCATTAAAGTTGATCTGATTCAGGTTGTTATAAGAATAAAAATTGACTGCGTTTTTATCAGTTGTTTCTTCTACAGTATGCAAGCCTTCGTTGAAGGGAAGTTTGAAATAAATCATGAGTTATGAACAGATTTTGAAAATCACTAACCGGAAATAATATAGGAAATTCCGAAGTTGATTTTCCTTTCTACAAAGGTATTATTAGTCTTAAAGATGTCAAAATTATATGAGCTGTTTTTTATAACAACATCATTAAAGGGGCAGAAAATAAAAGATTATGGTAGGGAAATAAAAAAAGCCCAATTTTTTTGAGCTTTTTAATGGTATGTCTGTTCAACCTACTTATTGATGATATTATTTGTCATCGTCGTATGGTTAATAAGCGTTCCTTTCTCATCCCTGATCTCAATTTCAGAGACATGCATTGTTTTTCCTTTTCTGATGAAACGGGCAGTAGCCGTTACTATTCCGTCCTTTTTACTTCTTAGGTGGTTGGAATTAATGTTGGTGCCTACACCATAATATTTATCACCATCAATGAAGATGTTAGATAGGCTTGAACCCAATGTTTCAGCCAGTACGCAGCTTGCTCCTCCGTGCATAATCCCAAAAGGCTGATGAGTCCTTGGGAGTACAGGCATTGTAGCGGTAAGAGTTTCATTTTCAAGATCTATATCAATGAATTTGATTTCCATTGCTTTTGCCAGGGTTTCACCGCCCCAGTTATTGATGAATGCTAATATTTCTTCTTTTGTTTGACCTTTCATTTTTTTATAGATAAGAGATGATTGATAAATGATGATGGGAAGATCGTAATTTATTTTACTTTTATTCCCCTGAACCCATAATATTAGGGTTCCAGTTGGCAGAAACCTTAGGAACAATATCGTTTTTCACATAATAATCCTGAATTTCCTGCATGATCTCAGAAAACGGAACGGACGCAATTCTTTCATAAGGAATCGTGTAACCAAGGTATACGATGTTTCTTTTGAAATCTCCTGCCGCCAATACAATAGGTACTTTTGCTGCCATTGCCATATGGTAGAATCCTTTTCTCCATTTCGGAACCCAGCTTCTGGTTCCTTCCGGAGTAATTACAAGACTGAAATCTTCTTTGGCAAACTTGCTGGCTACAAAATTGACAAGGTCATTTTTCTGACTTCTGTCAATACCAATACCTCCAAGTCCCCTTACAACACTTCCATACCATGCTTTGGTGTGAGCATCTTTAATGATAATTTTTAAAGGTTTATTCAGGGACCAATAAGCAAAGTTTCCTAAAATGTATTCCATATTATGCGTATGTGGTGCCACCACCAGAATACATCTGTTCAGGTTGTTAACGTCGCCCTGCAGAACAACTTTCCATCCTAATAATTTTAACATCAGTTTGCCTATCAGCTTTTTCATAGATTCTTTGGATTAAAAACAAAAAAGTATAACCAAATTGGTTATACTTTTACAAATATATTGAAATATTATTGCTCTTAAAATAAACCGTTGATTAAATCTACGATTTTCATTACGAATTCCATTGCAAATTGTATCATGATAAGAGTGTTTTTTAGTGTTGGTTGGTTATTAAATTTTAACTATACGAAATTAAAACAATTTTTTCACATAGAGAACTAAATACTAGTTTTTTTCACTTTTCTGAGAGAAGAATGGTGTGAATTTCAAACGGTTGCCTTCCATTCACACCTTCTACCACTCTCTGTAGTTAATTATTTAGTTTGTATGGATATTTCGTTTTTTCCGTCTTTTATTTTGATGTCCACATCTTTGTTGGTCTTTTTGATATCAGATGCTACGGAATCAATAACTTTCTTAGCCAGGTTGTTTGGAACTTTTTTACCATTAATGATAACACTGTCTTTATCATCAGAGTTGTATTCTATACTGGAACCATTGACTGTAATCTTATTTTTTTCGATTCTGATTCCGTTGTGATTTTCATCTCTGTCCTGGTCATCATCATCGATACCGTCTCCGTTCAGGTCACCGTCAAAATCAATTCTGTCTTTTTTCAACGGAATGACCACTGCATTTTGAGGAACTACAAGTTCATAATTTACTCTGTAATCTCTGAATCTGTGCTCATACGGGTATTTAATGTAGTTGGGAAGTATTACTTTATTGTTTACAACCTCTACCGGTACTGTTACCTGAATTGGGAAGTTATAACCGTTTCCTTCTTTTTTGATGATTAAGTAAGGGGTCTTTACTTCCGGTTTTCTTGTCACTTCTACTGAGATATAATCTTCTTCATACACTGATCTTTTATCAGAATAGATATCATCGTCATACGCTTTATAATTTTGTGGGATGCTTACCTGTTTTACGTCTACATATACGGTGTCGGAAGTAGTATTGATGGCTACATTTTCTACATCTTCTTTACTTCCTTTGTAGATTAGGTTTTTCTTAGCCATGCTGATTCCGAAATAAGTCCCCAGTCCGATCAGAAGAAGGAATAATCCACCAACTACCCATCCAAGGTTTCTCAGTTTTGTCTTTGGAGAGAATATCTTAATACTTAGTAAGCTGAAAAGAATGGCCGGAATCAAGCTTCCTATAATCATGATAGCTGCCAGTACTTTATCCAGACCATTATCATCCATATAGAATCTGATCTGATTAGCTCCAGGAAAATCTGTATCCATCCCGAAAAGGGCAAATAGTACAAATACTCCAATAATACTTCCTACAGCTACCAATACAGAGAATGCACCAATTATATATTTAAATATATTCCATATTCCACTTCCTGCATTGTCAATGTAAGGTTTGTTTTCGTTGTAGATTTCTCCGACCCTCTGAGTAGATTCATTGGCAAACTGTACCAATTTATTAGACTCATTCTTAAGATTGTCGAAGTTCATAGGCTTTCCCTGCATCTTCAGGAAATCTGAAGCGGTTTGTGCTTTTGGAAGTACTAACCAAAGGATCAAATAAAGAAGTAAGATCACTAAGGCGCTTCCTGCAGCAGGAATCATCACTAAGAAAACAACTACCCAGATAATTCTCATGGCAGTAATGTCCATTCCTACATAATGAGCTAAACCTGCGCAAACCCCTGCAATTTTCTGCTTTTCAGGATCACGGAATAATTGTTTTTTGTCTGTATAAGGATTTCCTGTGTTTGTATTTTTAGTCGTATTTTTTTCAGAAAAATAAGCCTCTTCCTGTTCTTCAATCTTTTCAGGTGTTCCGATCTGTGCGATTACTTTTTCTACATCCGTATCGTTGATCACTTCACGTTTTCCCAGAGAATCTCTGAAGATCTCCACCATTCTTATTTCTATGTCATGCATTACCTCATCTGCTTCTGAAGCATCCAGTGAGCTTCTCAGAGCGTTCAGGTAATCGCTGAGCTTTATATATGCGTGTTCTTCTATCGTAAAAGAAAAACCTGCGAGTCCTATTGAGAGTGTCTTGTTCATAGCTTTGTTTTTTAATGTTTTTGTGTAATTTGGTTTACTGAGGCTGTAAGCTCATTCCACGTATTTTGAAGTTCATCCAGAAAAAGTTTTCCTTTTTCTGTGATCTGATAATATTTTCTGGGTGGTCCTCCAGTTGATTCTTCCCATCTGTAAGAGAGAAACTCTCCATTTTTAAGTCTTGTGAGAAGAGGGTAGAGGGTACCTTCCACAACATCCAGTTTTCCTTTTTTCAGTTCGTCAATAAGATCAGAAACATACATTTCGCGATTATTGATGAGACTTAGAATACAGAATTCCAGAATTCCTTTTCGCATTTGCGCTTTGGTATTTTCAGTATTCATCTTTTGATAAGTTTTGTTAATTAAGGTTATGTTTTTAGAAAGATGCTCCTAGCTAGTTGAGCCTATTCTAATTTTACATTACAAAGATATATAAATAAAATGGTATTATGCAATACAAAGTAGTGTAATTTTGAAAATAAAATAATTAATAGGTTGATAATCAGTTAAATAATTTTATAAGTAATTTTTATTTGAATAGATTTTGATTGATATTTTTAAAAAAATCAAATTTTTAGATAAAAATATGGGAATATAAACTAATCAATATTAAAGTATTAGGTGATTAACACAATAAACTTTCAATATATGTTAAGTGGTTGCGAATCAGGTTTATAACATTAACTTAAAGACGTGTAATTGTTTAAAATATATTTCAAATGGTATTTATTTGTTAAATTAGTTCCATGAAAAATAATTTTAATTGGCTTCGATTAATTTTCTCAACATTAGTGATTTTTTCCCATTCATTTGACCTAACCGGAAATTCAGATTTCCTTTTTGATTTGACAAAGACAACTTCATTGGGAGCAATTGCAGTAGCATTTTTCTTTGTTTTAAGTGGTTACCTAATTTTTCAAAGTGTTGAAAACTCTAAGAGCCTTTTCGATTATTTTTGGAAAAGATCACTAAGACTTTTCCCTGCATTATTAGTTATGCTTTGTTTTTCAATGGGGGTAATGGTTTTACTAAATTATAAAGTGGTTTTTCAAAAAGATTTTTGGTATTATTTACCAAATAATTTAAGTCTATATAACGTTCAATACAATGTCCCAGGTATGTTTGTAAACAATCCTTATCCCAAAGCTACAAATGGCAGTCTTTGGTCATTGGCTTACGAGTTTAGCATGTACATAGCTATAAGTTTTTTGTTTTTTATTAAATCGTCAATAACTAAAAGAAACTTGTTAATACTTGGTTTTTTAATAAGTGTATGTCTTACAGCGTTTAACCCTAATTACCTAAGCTCCTTTTTCAATACAATTAATCTGGAATCTATTCTGTTTTACAAGCTTTCTGCGTTGTTCTTTGGCGGGGCATTAATGAATTTTGTAAAATTCAGATTCAATTGGCTTGTGTTTGTCATACTATTAATTTCCTTAGCCGTTAGCTTTTATTTTGGTGTATTTCATATAACCTCATCCTTTATATTCCCGTTATTAATTATTCTTTTAGGTGAAGATTATTTTCAATCATTTCAACTTCCAAAAAAGTTAGGAGATATATCATATGGCGTTTATATTTATGCCTTTTTTATCCAACAAGTTTTTATGAACTTTTTGAATTTGTCTCCTATTTTATTGTTTACTTTATCAACAATTGTAACTTACATCTTATCTTATTTTTCATGGCATTTTGTAGAGAAAAAGATGAAACGATTTAAAACCATTTATAGTCCGCAATTACAGTCCCAGTAAGATATATTTCAAGGGCTATCTTTTATAATAACATAAAACATAAAACCACCATTAATTCTGAAAGTATTTACTTTCCTATACCTGTATATTAAATATTTCCAAAACAACTCATTGATCATAATTCGTTCTTTATGAGTTTTGAAATCGAAACTATGATTCGTATTTTTGTTTGAAAGTTTGTATAAACATTTGAATCCAATATTACTATGAACATGAATATTTTGAATTATTACAGGAGTATATCCGCTTTTATGCTATTAGGTCCTTTATGTTTTGGACAATATCAATTTGAAGTTAAAGAGGCATCCAAAAACTATAATGCTATCATTCATATAGACAATTGTTTCGATGACCAATGTATGGATAAAGGAACTGTTGAGTTATTTGATAATAAAAACAGTAAAGTGCAGAGCTTTACATCAGATAAGCTGGTTTTACAACTTGGAAAAGGACAGAGGCTGGAGCGTGGAAAAGTAATAGCCCTAACAAATGAACAAAGCCCTGTAATTTTTGGTGACTTTAATTTTGACGGAACCGAAGATCTTGCCATAAGAAATGGGAATATGGGAAACTACAGTTCGGCATCTTATGATGTGTATGTATTCAACAGCACCAGAATGTCTTTTGTAAAAAGTGCAGAACTTACAGATTTAGGGTCAAACTCTTTTGATTTTTTCGAAACAGATCCGGTACGTAAACGTCTTATTGCCTATGGAAGATCAGGATGCTGCAATTTCTTTACTACAGAATATGAAGTCATTCCAAATAAAGGACTCGATAAAGTGCTTGAAAAAGAAGAAGACGAAAGCGAAGATGGCTATGTGAAAGTTATCATCAAAGAAAAAAAGAATAATAAGTGGACTACCAGAACCAAGGTATATCCATCAGATCAATATAATAGAGGAAAGTAAAATGAAAATCCAGAAAGAAATCGATTTTATCCTGGCTGTAGATGCCTTAAAAAATGTACAGAGAAGAAATTATAATGCAGATGATTCCAGAAGAGAGAATACAGCCGAACACTCCTGGCAGATCATTATTCTGGCCCAAATCCTTTATCCCTATGCTAAAAACCGTATGGATATTGATTTGTTGAGAGTGATAAGAATGCTTTCCATTCATGACCTTGTCGAAATTGAAGCGGGTGATACTTTTCTTTTCGACGAAGCTGCTATGGTAGGAAAGTTTGAAAGAGAAAAGATGTCCGCACAGAAAATTTTCGGAATTCTGGATGAGCCTTTACGTTCGGAATTCTTCAATCTATGGCTTGAGTTTGAGGAAGAGGTAACTCCGGATGCCATTTTTGCCTGTTCTATTGACAGGATTATGCCTTTTATTCTGAACTCCTATACTTCAGGAAAAAGCTGGACAGAGGCTGGGGTTACCGAAAAACAGATCAGAAATATGCTTGAAAATGCCATTACCAGAGCTTCGGATGAAATGGGAGAGGCCTTTGAACTGCTACTGAAGAAAGGTTTGGAAACGGAAAAAGTTTTAAGATAAATTGTATGAAAAGTTTCGGGCGGCCAAAGGCCGCCCGAAACTTTTATTTATAGGATCTGAATTGGTTTCTTGAATTCATCAATTGCTACAAAGGTAAAGTCTCCCACAATTGCTTTTTCTCTTTCGTAAGAATACATTTGTTCTGTGTAGATCTCAACACTTACTTTCATACTGGTTTTTCCAACGTATGAAACTTTTCCGATCAGTTCTACAATTGTTCCGGCAGGAATTGGTTTTTTAAAATCGATCTTGTCACTGCTTACTGTTACCACTCTTTTTCTTGCGAAACGGGTGGCAGCAATAAAGGCTACTTCATCCATAAGCTGCATGGCTGTACCTCCGAAAAGAGTATCGTAATGATTGGTTGTGTTAGGGAAAACCGCTTTGAAGATTCTGGTTTCTGCAGCTTCAATTCTTTCTTCTGTAGTCATATTTCATTATTAATTAAGGCGAAATGAAATAGTATCAAAACAACAGAATAATGACAGGAACGTTGGAAGCCCCTGAAACAATCCATCAGATCAATAAAACTTCAAATCGCGAAAGTTTCTTGTTTAAGAAATCGGCAGGTCTCCTGACTTGTAACATCTTTTACCTCCTTCCCATGCCTCGCACAGTGGATCTTTTGATAAAGATTTTAGTTACTTACAGTTGCGCGACAGTCCGTGATTTTCACACGGTTCCCTTTTAATCTGCGGTTATGCAGAACCAGTTTCTATGATGAATAAGTGTAAAACTTTTTCGGCTGCAAAATTAATGAATTTATTCCGGATTATGATAAATAATCTGGCTGATTACTCTTCCCTTCTTGATCGTCCATAGAGTAGTGTATCTGTACTCTCCGGAACCATTGATCATATAAAGGAAAATGTTGTCATTGTCCAGAGAAGTTACGCCTATATTGTTGAAATCCATGGTAGGCTGGAACATATTTTTGATGGCTTCTCTCACGAAAACAGAACCTCTTCCAGGTTGTTGAAGTCTGATTGATTTAATTTCCGTCATTCCTTCAGGAAGATCATTTCCAATTCCCCATGGCTTTACTTTATCAATGGTAAGAAGCTTTCCTTCGGTATCTTTTTCCTTTTTACGGTAACTGGCATTAGATGGATACACGTCAATCACCACTTTACTTCTTTGGGCAGTAGGAATTTTAGGGTCAGAATTATCTGTAAAGATCAGTGATTTTCCGTTTTTAGATTTAGAAGGTGTATAGGCGGGAAGCTGATCAACAAAAGCAATACGCTCTTTGTTTACCATTCCTTCTTTGTCAAGGGTTTCATAGCGTACAAAAGGTTTTTCCTCGTCCTGCTTTTCAGGGTATTTGATCCAGATCCATTCCGTTTCTCCGGGAGCAGGTTTTACATAAACAAAAACATCCCCTTTACGCATACGGATCTTATCTACAATTTTCCTGTAGTTATCCTTATGTACACGTACATTGGCGTAGCCTTCTTCAGCTTTTACAACACCAAAAGGAACTTTATTCTGACCTTTAACAAAGGCTAAAGAAAAAATACTGAAAGCAGACAGGTACAATGCTTTGTTTACTGAAATCATCTTAACAAATTTTAGATTCCCAAATATATAAATTAAATGTTTTTTGGATGGGTAAAATAAAAAGGTATTTATTGAAATTACCAATACCCTCTAAATAATTTATAAAATTCTTCATCAGGAATGTAGTACTTGTCATTTTCCAGTAGCCATTTCAGGGACTCTTTGCTAAGGTTTAGGCTGTCATAGGTTTTGGTTTTCAAATACTTTTTTTGTCCATCCACGATACTGTATATTATTTGCCCTGTTTTATCATCTATCAATAGGGTTCTCTCTTTTGTCGTTCTATCTTCTGGATGTGGAAAAAGTAAAATATACCAATAGGAATGGATGTCATTAAAAGCTCTATTAATACCTATATAGGGAGAGCCAAATGAATCCGCTATAGCCAAAAGATCATAAAAATTCATTCTGAAATGAGAGTCATGGTCTATTTTCTGTTGTAATGTACCATCTTCAGAATAGGCATACCATATCCCTGCCGGATAGCCGGAAGCTTTTATTCCATATCCAAAATGTCTTATGGTATGAATGAAGCCATTTTTATAGAAATCAATTTGGGTCTGAATTGCGTTAGAGAATTGCTGGGTATAACCTGAATTTTCAGTTGTTCTTGTATATTTCTGTATATCTCTTTTGCCTGTCATAATAGAATATATTACTCCGTCCTTGAATTCATAAGTGGTTAATGGAATAACGCTGTCAGCTTTGTCTTTCAATTCTACAGTATGTGTATTGGTGTCTTGATTATAGGTTTCGGTGTAAAATATCTCATTGACAGGCTGCTTTTGTTTGGCATAGGAAACCAGAGTCTCATAAGTAGGTATAATTAGGTTTTCCTTTGAAATATCATCAATTTTTATCGTACTGAATTTTTGTGCAGGATTTGGTGTTTTCTGCTGTGCATTCATAAAAGACAAAATACTGAAAATCCCAATTAAAAATACTGAGCGATAGATCTTGTACATATTAGAATAGTTTTTGATCTATAAATCTTGTACTAAGATTCTGATCTTTGATTAGATGAATCATAAATAGCCTTTGGATCATTTTTAAGATAATAAGAAAATACTCCAAAGAATAAAAAAACAAGCAGGAATAAGACCCCACACACATAAAAAGCAGTTCCAAAACCATAGCTGATGGTGACGCCGCCGCCCAATCCCATTCCAACTTTATTATTTCCGAGACCTTCCATCTTGGATTGGAATGTTAAATAGAAAGTTAATAAAGAGATAAGACCTAACAGGGAAATAGCAATATGATAGATGTATTTTTTCTTAATACTTTTTATCAGATGAATGACAATTCCTGCAATGGCAGCTAAAAAAGCAAGAATGATAAACGGACTTGGGGGAATATTCTCTTTGTTATTTTTATCATTGGAAGCATTAAGTGGTGAATATTCACTGTCAGCATTTGACGATGAGTCATTAGAATCATTTCCAAAAGCGGACCCAAAGGGAGAGTTCTGTTTTAAATTTTCTTTCATGCGTTCATTCATTGTCTGTTTGGAAACTCCTGTTACCAAATCTGTTCCTTTAATAGACATTAAGGTGGTATCACCACATTTTATCAAGAAAAAGGGAAAGAAAAAACATAGAATAATGACAGTGTAACTTGGTATTGGAATAAGGTCTGATAATACTTTTAATGGCTTCATAATTATTGTTTTTGTTAAAAATAAGAAATTATCATGAGAATATACAAAAGAAAAGAGAGCATCCTCAGACACTCTCTTCCATTATTGTATTCAATTAATTTTCAAATGTATTAAATTCTCTCTAGTTCATCTGCATCAATCGTCGTTTTGAAAGTTCCGTAATTGACAATCACTTTATTTCTGGAGATTTTCTCAATCGTTCCTACGCTGGTACTTCCGGTAATTCGGACACGCTGCCCTATTTTCATCCATATTTCGCGGTCACTCTTGCGTTTTTCTTCCAGTTTTTCGTTGGTTTCAGCAATTTTTTCAATCACTTCTTCCTTTTTAAGCTGTTGTGTGATCTTTCTCTTAACCACCTGAAGACGTTTGGATTCATCCTTATCAGCACCAATCTTTCTAAATTTTTCCTGTTCAAGCAGTTTCACAAAGTCCTTCACCACATCTTTTCTGGATTTTCCTTTTGTATAGCTGTCAATGAACGTTTCAATCTTATTCCCGAATTGAAGTTTACGGTGTTCCTCTTCATAAAGTTTCTGGAAATTGAATAGTTTCTGCTGAAGTTGGTCATTCAGTTTCTGAAGATTATCACGCTTGTCTTCTACAGATTCTTTTCTTTCCGCAAGATCCGATTTCAGTTTTTCAACCTCAAATTTCTCCTGTTGAAGCTTTACAATCGTTTTATCAAGATTTACAATGTCATGTTCTACCTTTTTCTTAGCAGAATGAATGATGAACCTTGGGATTTTATTCTTTTCAGCAACTTCAAAAGTAAAAGAACTTCCTGCTTGGCCAACCTCCAGTTTGTACATGGGCTCCAGGGTCTCTTCATTGAAAAGCATTGCCGCGTTCTGAGCATTTGGAAGCTGCTCTATAACCAATTTGATGTTGGTATAATGCGTTGTAATGATCGCAAAGCTCTTCTTATCGTAGAAAAATTCCATAAAACTTTCAGCCAAAGCACCTCCCAATTCAGGATCAGAACCCGTTCCAAATTCGTCAATCAGTAAAAGTGTATTTGCGTCAGCCTCACGGATGATTCCAGACATTTTCTTTAACCTTGATGAATAGGTGGATAGATGGTTTTCAATGGATTGGTTATCACCAATGTCAGTCATGATTTTTTCAAAGAAAAACATTTCGGACTTTGGATGAACAGGGACCAGAATCCCACTTTGAATCATCAATTGCAGCAAGCCTACTGTCTTTAATGTAATTGATTTTCCACCGGCATTAGGTCCGGAAATACATATAATTCTATTATGATCCGTTAAAGCCAGAGTTTGTGGATGAATTGTTTTGTTCTCTACCTTATTTCTCAACCATAATAAAGGATGGAAAGCATCTTTCAATCTCAATGTTCTATGACGGTTGATCTTTGGAAGAACTCCGTTGATAAGCTCTGCAAACTTAGCTTTAGCCATTACCAGGTCAAGATCAAAAATATACACCTGATATCTCCAAAGTTGAGGCTGGAATTCTGCCAGTTCAGCAGTAAGCGTTCTTAAAACTTTATCAATTTCTTTTTTCTCTTCCTCTTCATTCTCACGAAGCTTGAAATAATGTTTTACAACACTGTCCGGCTGGATATAGGTGATAGATCCGGTTTTTGAAATGCCCAGGGTTCTTCCCGGAACTCTTTTCTTAAATCCTGATTTTACCGCCAACACCCTTTGGTCATCAATAATTGTTTCCCTTATATCATCCAAAAAATCACTCTGTCCATACGTAGTCAGAGCACGATTGAAGTTTTCCTGAATCGCTTTTTTAGCATGCTGAATCTCAGTTCTTATCCCTTTTAAAGCTGGAGAAGCATCACTTTTTACCTCACCAAACCGGTTGAATACTTTATCTACCTTCTCGATGATTTCTTTTCTGAATTCCAGTATAGAAACTTCTTCCAATAAAGTAGGAAACGTTTCTGGCATGGTAGGCAAGAACTTTTGCAATCTTCCGATCTGTTCTGTGATGGCTTTTATTTTGATGAAAGCACTGTTTTCCAGACGGTAATTTTCAATCAGCATCAGTTTCAGCTCACTTTCAATATCTTCATACTCATCAAACGGAATTGCATTTGAACTTTCAAAACTCGACAGATATTCTGATGTTTTTTTCAATGAAAGTTCCGCCTCGTCAATTTCCATCGGACGAAGTTGAAGAATTTTTTCTCTTGTTTTCGGAGAATACGCAAATGGGGAAATTTCCGCGAGCAATTGCGGAAACTCTAATTCGTCTAAATCTTCTTTATCTATATACACAGTGCAAATTTAGTGAGAATTTTGATTATTACGTATATTTGAGCGATTTACAAAATAGATTGATGAAAGAATTATTGTTTACTCTGTATTTCTTTTCAGAGATTGGATGATAATTTTTAATGAAAATATGAAACTTGAAACAGAAAGACTGGTCTTAAAAGAGATCCATGAAGGTCATATAGAAGATATTCTTCGAATTAGAAGTAATGAAGTAACCAATCAATATGTGCGAAGAAATTCTCCTAAGAGCAACTATGATGCATTGGAATTTATCTTACACATCAAAAGAGAAACTCAGAATAAGAAAGTTTTTTTTGCGGGAATTTCATATAAAAATGGTTGGAATCTTATCGGAACAATTTGTCTGTGGAACTTTTCAGAAGATAGGAAGACCGCAGAAGTCGGATATGAACTGCTGCCGGATTATCACAGGAAAGGAATTATGTCTGAAGCTCTCAGTGCTGTTTTGGATTATGGATTCAAAAACTTGCAGTTACAGAAGATTGTTGCAATTACCAGTCAGTTTAATGAAAATTCTAAAGGACTTCTTTTAAAGCATCATTTTATCCTTGAAGAAGGTAAAAAAGACGAAGGTCATCCGGATAATATTATTTTTGGTTTAAAAAGGAGATAAATGCTGATAGATTTCTATTGCTTCTATAGTGTTATATCATTTTTAATCAAAAATAAAAGTGAAGATATTTAAAGTCTGAATTATGCTTTTATTTTAATATTAATTACTTTTGCAGTATGACCTGGACAGAAATTTTAGCCCCGATAAAAAGCACTGAATACTTTACGACCCTTTGGGAAAAAGTAAAGAACGAATACGCAACCACCAAAGTTTTTCCTCCGAAAAATCAAATTTTCAGAGCGCTTGAACTTACACCGTTTGAGGACGTTGAGGTAGTGATTATCGGTCAGGACCCTTATCATAATGATTATCAGGCGAATGGATTGTGTTTTTCTGTTTCTGAGCAGGTTACAGCGCCGCCATCTCTTAAAAATATTTTTATCGAACTAAAAGATGATCTTGGAGTGGTAAGAACTTCCAAAGAATTAGATGACTGGGGGAAACAAGGGGTTCTTTTGCTAAATGCAACGTTAACGGTACGGGCACATACTCCAAACTCTCATAAAGATCTTGGTTGGGAACAATTTACCAACTTTATCATCAAGGAGATTTCAGATAAAAAAGAAAATGTAGTCTTCGTATTGTGGGGAGCTTTTGCACAGAAAAAAGCCGAACTGATTGATCCGGCTAAGCATTTTATATTGAAGTCCGCACACCCGTCACCGTTTTCTGTTTATAGAGGATTCTTCGGAAGCAAACCTTTCTCAAAAATTAATGAATATCTTGTATCCAAAGGAAAGAAGCCTATTTCGTGGTAGTGTCAGATGAAGCCCCGGCTTTTTTAATACTGACTCCTATCTTATATTTTCCATTTAATGCTGTGGCTCCTTCTGATTTAGGATATGGAGTTACCTCTTGTAACGTAATAGTATAACCGTTGAAATCTGTCGATTGGCGATAGTTTCGATTGGGGAAGTCCATGCTTGCAAGGTTCAGAAGTACAGGTCGGGTAGAGGTTCCCATGACTTCAACTTGTGCAAGAGCCACTCCGGCCCAGATACAATTTACGCCTTCAGGACAACGGCTGTCTTCAGAAATCCCTTTGAAAGTAATATTCATCTGATATTCTTTCAGGAATTTATTTTCTCCTTCATTCAGGTAAATGAGATCATTCTTCTGATCATTAGACTTTGTATTGGTTGTCATTTCAGGGGCTTTTGTGTCCGCCTTAGCTTTCTTTTGGGCATCGCATCCCGTTAATGCGAAAATTCCCAGGCTGAATATAATGGCTTTATGGAACATGATTTTTCTTTTTTTGAGTTAAATAATATCAAACATATTAAGAAGTACTACCAAAAACATTGCCACACCTACTACAAAACTGAACCCGGTACCATAAATAAATCCGATTAAAGCCCCTTTAGTAGATTGTAAAGCTTTGTTCATGTCTTTACTGTCGTGAAGCATTTCACCAATAAATACACCTGCAAACATTCCAACCAGAAAGCCTAACGGAATTGGAATGAATATTCCCACAATAGTTCCTATTACAGAACCAATGCTTCCCCAACGTGTTCCGCCATATTTTCTGTTGGTTCTTGCGGGGATCACATAGCTTAAAACCACAGAGGCAGCTGTGAGGATTCCGAAAGCCCATACATAGAGCATGGGAAGATCAGCGTCAGTTCCGAATTTGTAGATCAGCAAGCCACAAATACTTAATAAAAGTCCTGGTAAAACAGGGAGGAATGTTCCCAATATTCCTACAAACAATAAAATAAGACAGAGAATATTAATGACAGTTGTATCCATTCTTTTCTTTAAAATATAAACGAAGATATGAAACCTTAGTGATTCAACAAATAGGCCTGATTGTGAAAATACAGGAGTTTCCTGAATAGGATAAAGAAATTTTGTGCCCCTTTTAAAATTTGGGATGAAAATTGATTGTGAATAGTAACATCATCATCCTTAATTTTATAAATTTGCTGTAATGAAAGATGACCTACAGGATACCAAGAACTATTTGCAGGAAATAAGCGAGCAGTTGTACATTTATATCACCCAGATTTCACCCTCCGGGCTGGATTGGGTTATTCATATTATTGTAAAGTTGGCATTGCTTTGTGCAGTATTTTTAATTGTAGACTTTGTTTTTAAATTTGTTATCAATTTTATTTTCCGCCTTTTTCACAACGAAGAAAAATTTCCGGTTCTTAAATCCATCTATCAATCCAAAATTACCAATTCAGTAGCTCATTTTGCGGCTCTGACTATAGTAGGAGGGATACAGGGCTCTATTTTTCCAGAAGGAGCATTACCTAAGACAACAATTTTTATCATACGCTGTGTTAATCTGGGATTGGTAATGATTCTTGCAGGCATGTTGTACAGATCATTAACCGCATTGAGAAATTACTTTTCTATCAAGCAGGATTTCTATAAAATTATGGCATTAAATGCCATTTCAGAAACAATGAAAATCCTTGGACTCTTTGTGTTTACGGTTGTAGGTATTTGTGTGGTCTTCGGGATCAAAGGAACAACCATTGTAGGAAGTTTGGGAGCTATTACAGCAGTTTTGGTGCTTGTTTTCAGAGATACTATCTTAGGGTTTGTAACAGGAATTCATGTAGCGACTTCCAAGAATATGAAAGTGGGAGACTGGATTAGTATTCCCAAATACAGTATAGAAGGCAATATTACAGAGATCAGCCTTCTGACTACAAAAATTACCAATTTTGACAAAACGGTTTCCACTATTCCTACCTATGATTTCCTGACTACGGAGATCAAAAACATGCAGATCATGTCTGAATCCAATAACAGGAGAATTAAAAAATCTATTTATTTCAATATCAACTCCTTTAAGTTTCTTACGGATGAGGATATTGAACGGTTAAAAGAAATTAACCTTATTGCAGATTATCTGGAACAGAAAAGAGTGGAGATCAGGAGAGAAAAAGAAAGCCTGAGTAATAACGATAAAATTATTAACGGAAGGCAGCTTACCAATATTGGTGTTTTCAGATATTATGCACAGAGATATATAGAAAATGATCCTGATATAGAAAAGAATGCAACAAGAATGGTTCGCCAGCTGGAAATTACTCCGCAAGGTCTTCCGCTTGAAGTGTATTGTTTTGCGAATGATTCCAAATGGGAACATTTCGAGCAGATCCAGGCTGATATTTTTGATCATTTATTGGTAGCATCCAAAGAATTTGAACTTCAGGTGATGCAGGTAAGTGTTAAATTATAAATAGAAAGCGTAAAGCAAGCAGTTGAACTCTTTCCAAAAAATAAATAAAATTTTAAATGATAAAGAAATTAGAACACCAAAAAGAAGCAATAAGTCTGGATGAATTTCCAACTTTTGGCTTCACTTTCTAACTTCTGCTATCTAATATCTAAATATAAAAATGACAAAACTAAGCGTAAACATCAATAAGATTGCGACATTAAGAAATGCAAGAGGAGGTGAAACACCGAGTGTGACAGAAGCTGCTATAAAGATTCAGGAATTCGGTGGACAGGGAATTACGATTCACCCAAGACCGGATGAGAGGCACATTACAAGAAAAGATGTCTATGATCTGAAGCCATTGGTGACGACTGAGTTTAATATTGAAGGAAATCCACATCAGTCTTTTATTGATATGGTATTGGATGTGAAACCTGAACAGGTAACTCTGGTTCCGGATGCAGATGATGCCATTACTTCTAATGCAGGATGGGATACGAAAAAGCATCTGGACTATCTTACCGAGATTATTGCAGCGTTTAAAAATGCAGGTATTCGTACCTCCATCTTTCTTGATCCTTTACCTGAGTTGGTAGAATATGCAGCAAAGACTGGAGCAGACAGGATTGAACTGTATACAGAAGCATATGCCAAAAATTATCTATCCAATAAAGAACAGGCGATCAAACCTTATTATGACACTGCCGTTGTGGCCAATGAATTCGGTTTAGGGATCAATGCCGGTCACGATCTTAGTTTAGAGAATCTGAAATATTTTGCAGATACTATTCCTAACTTATTAGAAGTATCCATTGGGCATGCTTTGGTTTCTGAGGCTTTATATATGGGCTTGGAAAATACAGTTCAGTCTTACTTGAAGAGATTGGCAACATGGTAATAATAAATACAAGGTCCCGGAGTGTAAACAGTATAAGGCAACCAAAATTATCCGGAATCTGTATTTGAAATCTATTATTTAAAGAAAATATGGAAATCTTAAACTCAAAAATATTTGGCGAAGGTTCTAGCGCTACGCCGCTTTTAGTATTCCACGGGCTATTTGGAATGCTTGATAACTGGGGAAGCTTCGGGAAAGACCTTGGAGAATACCTTCCTGTACATCTTATTGATCTTAGAAACCACGGAAGAAGTTTTCATTCCGATGATATGTCCCATGATGATTTGGCGGATGACATTGTTCGTTATATGGATCATTATGGCATTCAGAAAGCGCATGTTTTAGGACATTCTTTAGGTGGCAAAGCAGTGATGCAGTTTGCTATAAAATATCCCGAAAAAGTAGAGAAGCTGATTGTTGTAGATATTTCACCAAAAGCTTATCCGCCCCATCATCAGGGGATTATCAAAGCTCTTGAAACGGTAGATTTTAATACAGTAGGTTCAAGAAATGATGTGGAGGCTGTATTGAATCAGTACATTCCTGAAAAATCAACAATACAGTTTTTAACAAAGAACCTATACTGGGATGATAATAAAAAGCTGAACTGGAGATTCAATCTTAAAACCCTGTCTGAGAAGTATAATGAATTCGTATCCAATGCTATTAAATTTGGTGTTTTTGAGGGAGAAGCTTTATTTATAGCAGGAGAGAAGTCTAATTATATTCTTCCACAAGATGAATATGGAATCAAACAGCAATTCCCAAAAGCGAAGATAGTGACTGTTAAGAATGCAGGGCATTGGGTTCAGGCTGAAAATCCTGTTGATTTTGCTATAGTTGTCAAGCAGTTTCTTGGTTTGAATTAAAAATATACTTTATGTTTTGATAATATGTTAAAATTATCTTAAAGTGTTTATTTATTTCTCCATGAGTTGAAATTTTTGTACATTCGATTATCAAATAAACAAACATATTAACTTATGGAAAACAAAAACTCAAAAAAGAAACCGTTTTTCGCATCATTTCTTGAAAAACAACTTAAAGATCCTGAAACAGTAAAAGGAGGAACGAATATTACAATTCCAGAAAGGGATGTTATTACAAAGCCCATTATCGATGATGTAACTTCTAAGTTGAACGATATGGAGCATACTATGAAATATCCTTCTGACGGTGATGATGATGCCGCTCAACTATAAAATGATTATTTTACAGTAACATATTAACAAAATTGTAACAAAGGGGGAAACTTAACAGGTTAAGTTTCCCTTTTTAATAAAAGGGGCAAAATGATTTTCTGTATTACCCATTCAAAGGATTTTTATACTATTGATCGTTTCTTTCAACACCTTTCTTCTAAAAATATCCCTTATTTCAGACTGAATTCTGACCAACTGAACCATCTTCAGAAAATCAGTATTAATGAGAACTCATTTGAGATAACTGATGAGAAAGGAAATTTTATTCATTCTGATCATATCACAGGAGTGTGGCATAGAAAAGCATGGCGTATTAGCGTTCCTGAAGAACTGGATCAGGAATATGAAAAAATCTTTCGAAATGAATATGCAAGTCTCCGCTACAATCTGTTTACCCAACTGGAGCATCTTCCATGGATCAATCCTTACGAAAATGAAAGGAAAATAGATGGAAATAAAATGCTTCAGCTAAAAATAGCTCACCAAAATAATCTGATTATTCCAGCTACTATTTTTTCTAATGATGAAGAGAAAGTAAAAGCTTTTTTTGAGCAGCATTGCTCAGGAAAAGCCATTGCCAAACTTCATGGGGTAACCCGGAAAACAATGAATGGTGAAGATCTGATCTCCACGATGATTATCGAACAGGATACATTGGAAAACCTTTCAGATATTATCTATTGTCCTATGATTTTTCAGCCTTATATTGATAAAGAATATGAATTGAGGATTATGTATGTAGATGGAGAATTTTTTACAGGAAAGATCAATAACAGTGAAAATGCAGATTGGAGAGTAGGTCACGAAGGCTATTTTTGGATCGCTTATGAATTGCCTGATGAGGTCAAAACAAATCTGGTTTCGATGATGAAGGAAATGGGATTGTATACAGGCGCTATTGACATGATCCGGGGAAAAGATGGTAAATATTATTTTCTAGAAGTTAATCCACAGGGAGAATGGGGAATGCTTGAAAAAGAACTAGGGTTTCCTATAGCAGAAAGAATTGCCGATAATCTTATTAAAAGAATTAATATCCATGAATAAAATCTTAATTATAACACATACTGCAGATAATTTTTCCATTGAAAAGGTAACGGAATATATCAAAGAAAATGATTGCGAAGTTATTCGCTTTGATGTTGACCTATATCCTTTACATAACAAACTGTCCACTGTTTTTCAGGACGGATCATGGGTGACATTTCTTGAAACATCTGAAAAAAAATATCGTTTGAATGATATTTCAGCAGTCTGGTACCGCCGGGCTTACAATATAGGGAAAGGACTAAAGGAGGAAATGGATCCTAAATTCTATAGTGCAGCCATGGGAGAAATCCGTAATACATTGTTCGGATTCTTTGAATCTATCGATGTGTATGCATTAGGAAAACCAAGTGTCTATAGAAGGCTGGATAGTAAAGAAGAACAGTTGAAAATTGCTCAGAAAATAGGACTCACCATTCCGGAAACTTGTCTGACAAATAATCCTGAAGAGGCCAAACAGTTTATTCTGAAACATCAGAATGTAGTGGCCAAAATGCAAACAGGTTTTGCTATCTATGAAAACGGTGTGGAAAATGTAGTCTTTACCAATGTAGTTAGTGAAGATAAACTTGAAGAACTTGATTCACTTTTGTATTGCCCAATGCAGTTCCAGAAAATGATTCAGAAGAAAAAAGAACTTCGGGTTACCATTGTAGGAAGAGATGTCTATGCTTTTGAAGTGGATTCTCAACAGTTTGAAGATGCTAAAGTGGACTGGAGAAAAGACGGAGTTAATCTGCTGGATAAATGGACACAGACAGAGCTTCCCACTGATGTTAAAGAAAAGCTTCTGGAGCTTCTTGATATTTACAATGTAGACTATGGAGCAATAGATATTATTGTTTCTCCTGAAGATGAATATTATTTCATCGAAATCAATGCTGCAGGAGAATTCTTCTGGCTGGATAATCTCACAGAAGCGAACCTTATCTCTAAAAGTATCGCAGATGTTCTTTGTGACAAAGCTCCAAGAAGAGATAATGTGGTGATGGTATAAATGATTAACTTTTTATATAGTAGTCCCGGAAGTTTTTGAATGCTTTCGGGGCTTTTTATGTAATGGTGACTATCCTGGCAATATTCAAATAATTTTTGCCATTCCTTCAAAGGAAGCGTGTTTTTACGTTTTCAAATAAATTAAATATTGTTGCGGTATTCACTTCACCTCAATAAAAATATAAGGTTTTCGTAAGGCTTAAGGATACTTCTAATACATACAATTTATCAACGTAAAAATCTTAAGTGTTCAAAAGGGTTGATACCTTTTGGCTTCTTGGAATCCATAATTTGTGGTTTAAATAATAAAATACTTCATTTAAGTTTCAAATTTTGTGATTTCCAGAATGATAATATTGGTTAAATAAAGTTGAATTTTGCTTTAAAAATCGCAAATTTGCAAAAGCAGTTTTTGGGGTAACTTTTACAGGAACCTTAAGAATTGTAAGATAGAAAATATTATCATATTTTAGTCAGCAATCAAGCAACATAATTAATGGTTTTTGTAACGGGTGCAACCGGAATTCTGGGAAGAATAATCGTGTTGGAACTTCTTAAAAGAGGTAAAAACGTACGTGCTTCCAAAAGATCGGGCAGCAATTTAAACGAAGTAAGGCATTCATACAGCTTTTATACGGAGAATCCTGATGATTTTTTTAATAAGATCGAATGGGTTAATGTAGATTTTGATGATATTGATTCCTTAAAAGATGCATTGAAAGAGGTAGATGAAGTCTATCACTGTGCTGCAAAAGTAAGCTTTCATCCCAAAGATGAAAAAGAAATGTACCGTACCAATATTAAAGGTACCGAAAACTTATTGTTTGCCTGTGAAGGATCTGGTGTTAAAAAATTTCTGCACGTAAGCTCTGTAGCTGTTTTGGATAACTATAATGAAAAGGGAGAGTTGGATGAAGATTCTGACTTCAATCCGAAACTGGAACATTCTGCCTATGCTATTTCCAAGCATTTATCCGAAATGGAAGCCTGGAGAGCGTCTGCTGAAGGCTTGAATGTAGTTATTATCAATCCGGGAATGATCGTAGGAAGCGGAAACTGGACCCAAAGCAGCGGTGAACTGTTTTCAACTTTTGAAGACAATAGCTTTACTTTTGCAGGCGGGTCTGCTTATGTAGATGTGAGAGATGTTGCTAAAACAGCCATTGAACTCATGGAAAACAATGTTTTTGGAGAACGTTTTATTATTGTTTCTGAAAACAACAGATATGCTGATCTGGCAAAACAGATCAGAACCCGATTAGGTCTTAAAGAGGCAAGAATTCTTACAAGATCTCAATTAAATATAGGAAAATTAGCCAGTACCCTCTTCGGATGGCTGATTCCCAAATTGAGAATGGCTACAGAATCAAATATTGAAGCCATATCCTCATTCAACACCATTTCCAATCACAAAGTCAGGGAGAAACTGAATTACCAGTTTATTCCGATACAAGAGAGCATCGACTTTCACCTGAACAATTATATTAACGACAAAAAGCTGAAGAAATGAATCTTGCAGAGGCAATAATCCTTAAAAATGTAGAAAAACATCCTATAAAAGGGGCAATCGGTTTTAAAAAGAAAGAAGAAGCCTGGAAAGAGCTGAGCTGGAAGAAATTCAGTGAGATTATTTTTAAAACAGCCAATGCCTTAAAGGAAGCAGGAGTTCAGGAAAACGATAAAGTTGCTATTTATTCAGACAATTCATCTGAATGGATGATTATGGATCTGGCTGCAATGGCTATAGGAGCGATTACCGTTCCTATTTATTCTACGAATAATGCTGAGCAGGCAGAATATATCATAAAAGATTCCGGAGCTAAGGTAGTTTTGGTAGGAAATCAAATGCAGTATGATGCCTGTCTGGAACTTTTACACAAAGAGGATAACTATCTTGAAACCATTATTATTGCTAAAAAAGCAGTTTGGATCAAGAAAGAATTCAATAGTTTTTATCTTGAAGACTTTATCGCAAAATCTTCTTCAGAACTAGAAATCTGTAAGAAAGAAGATGAAGATACAGCAACACTTATCTATACTTCCGGAACTACCGGAACGCCCAAAGGTGTTATGCTTACCCACGGTAATTTCATCAAAGCATTTGATTCTCACTTTGAATTTTTTAAGTTTAAAAACTTTGAAGAAGAACTTTCATTGGCGTTTCTACCTTTAAGTCACGTTTTTGAAAGAAGCTGGAGCCTATTATGTCTTTATGGAGGAGCAAGAGTGTACTTCCTTGAAGATCCGAAAAATGTAGCCAAAGCCTTGGAAGAAGTAAAGCCTACTGCGATGTGTGCAGTACCAAGGTTCTTCCAGAAAGTATATGCCGGAGTGTTAGAAAAGGCAGAAGAAGGATCATCTTTCAAGAAAAAGATTTTTGACTGGGCTTTGAAAACAGGATGGGAAACTGCAGAATTAAGAAGAAATGAGAAACCGATTCCTTTTGGATTAAAAATAAAAGAATCCATTGCCGATATGTTGGTCTTCAGTAAGATCAAGAATAAAATGGGGGGAAGACTATGGTTTTTGCCTTGTGGAGGAGCTTCGCTATCACCTGAAGTAACCCGATTCTTTGAGTCGGTGGGAATTCACGTTACTGTTGGATATGGATTAACAGAAACTACAGCTACTTTGACCCTTTTCCCTTTAACGCATTTTGAACATGCTACGAGCGGAAAACCATTACCGGGGGTAGAAATCCGTATCGGAGAAAGTGATGAGATCCAGGCCAGAGGAAACGGAATCATGAAAGGGTATTATAACAGACCTGAAGAAACTCAAAAAGTATTTACAGAAGACGGCTGGTTTAAAACCGGTGATGCAGGTAAAATTGATGATAAAGGTAACCTGATTATTACAGACCGACTTAAGGATCTGATGAAGACTTCTAACGGAAAATATATTGCTCCACAACAGATTGAAAACCTTCTGACCAATAATAATTTCATTCAGCAAATCATGCTGGTTGCAGAAGGAAGACAGTTTGTTTCTGCTTTAATCGTTCCGAATTTTGAATTCTTACAGGATTATATTAAAAAGAATAATATTCCTTTTACAAACTGGGAAGATGTGGTGAAAAATGAAAAAATAATCAGTCTTTATAAAGAAAAGATTAAGGAACTGCAACATCAACTTGCCGATTATGAGAAAGTGAAAAAATTCACTCTGATGCCAGCAGAATTTGATATCAATACCGGAGAAATCACTCCAACATTGAAAGTGAAGAGAAATGTAGTTCTTAAAAAATATGCAGATATTATAGAGAAGATGTATTAATCGACTTGTCAACTACAAAAAATGCGAAAACAAGCTTTAAATACTTAAGTTGTATCACTTAAATTAAACTATGACAACACCATTTATAGGAAAAGAAAATTTCACCATTCATACACAAACGGTTTCAGAGAGCTGCCCTTCTAATATTGCCTTGATTAAATATTGGGGAAAATATGACAATCAGATTCCAGCCAATCCAAGTATCAGTTATACATTAAATCATTGTAAAACCAATACTACGATGGAATTTTTGGCTGATGAACCTTTTTCTGTACAAACCTTTTTATCAGGGAATGAAGAAGTGAAATTTGCTGAAAAGATTGAAAAATACTTCAAAAATATTGAACAGTATCTTCCATGGATTTTAAAAGGAAAATACATCATCAGAACAGAAAATACATTTCCACACAGTTCAGGAATTGCAAGTTCTGCTTCCGGATTCGGGGCTATTGCTAAATGTCTGATGGCATTAGATGAAACATTTACTGGAAAAACTTCTGAAGAAGAGTCTCTGAGAAAAGCTTCATTTTTAGCCAGATTAGGAAGTGGAAGTGCATGCAGAAGTTTATACAATGGATTGATCGTTTGGGGTGAAACAGAAGAAGTTCAGGGAAGCTCAGATCTATTTGCAGTAGAATATCCTGAGACTGAAATTCATGAGGTATTCAAAAATTTCAATGATTGGGTGTTATTGATCCATGAGGGGCAGAAAAGCGTTTCTTCAACTGTAGGACATGGTTTGATGAATACCAATCCTTATGCAGAAAGAAGATTCCAGGAGGCAAGGGAAAACTTTGTTCCAATGAAGGAAATTCTGAAAAGTGGAGATATGGAACGTTTTATCAAATTGGTAGAACATGAAGCTCTTACCCTTCATGCCATGATGATGATGAGTGATCCTGCTTTTATATTGATGAAAACAGGAACATTGGAGGTCATCAATAAAATATGGGATTTTAGAAAAGATACTGGTTTACCATTATTCTTTACCCTGGACGCAGGTGCTAACGTCCATCTTTTATTCCCAGGGGATACTTCAGAAGAGCAGATTAAAACATTTATAGAAACTGAATTACTACAACACACTCAAAAGAATGGGGTAGTGAAGGATGTAATGAAGTTTTAAAAACAAACATAATATTCAATAGGTGGGCTTTTGCTCACCTATTTTGTTAATCTTCAGTGACTACAGCATCGCGTTCGCCATCTTCCTGCTTTCCTTCCTTTATCATTTGTTCCGCTTCTGCTTTTTCTTCAGGGCTGGCTGTTTCTACCAGTTCCTCTTGTTCATCATTGTGGTGATCTATGAAAAACTCACAATATACCGGCAAGTGATCTGATCCAAAATTTTCCAATGTCTTCAGTTGTCTGATAAAAATATCTTCGCTGTGAAACATCAGATCAATGGGAAATCTTAAAAAACGATATTTTGCATGGAAAGTAGAAACAAAAGAATGTCCTATTCTCGGATCTATAAGATGGCTTGTTTTTCTGAAAAGTACAGATGATCTTGACCAAGCAACATTATTGAAATCTCCCACAACAATAACTGGTTTTTTGATATCTTTTACCCGTTTGGCTGTACTTAAAAGATCGCCGTCTCTTTCCTTGGAAGTTTCCTCTTCTGTAGGGCTTGGTGGTGGTGGATGGACCCCAAAGAAAACAAAAGAGAACCCATCATTGGTTTCCATATGTACCTCAATGCTCGGAATATCATCTGCTACAAAATAATGAGTTCTGGCTTCCTTAATTTCAACTCTTGAATAAAAGTGCATTCCATAAGTATTTTCAAGGGTCACTTTGTGCTGGTATGGATATTTTTTTTCCAGATTTCTCATTGCTTTTTCCCAATCACTATTGCTTTCCATAGTCATGAAAAAATCAGGCTCATATTTTTCAATAAGTTTAAAAAACCTTTCATATTCATTATTGAATTGATACACATTGGCTGAGACAAAATGGAGTTTTTCCGAGGATTTGTTACGGTGTTTATGTTTTTTTACAGGATAGAAGCGAGTATATTTAATAAGGGTTTGGCTGTGATAAACAAACAAAACAAGCAGAAATCCCTGATAATACCATAAATATGCTTTAGAATCAATTATGAATCCTAATAGAAACGTAAAAAATATAAGATAAGTGACCTGTATTTTAGCAAATTCGGGAACCCGGAATATCCAGTGAGAATGCTGAATTTTGGGCAGTACAGTGAAGACCAGTAAAAGTATGGTCAGAATCAGATAAATAATCCACATATGAAAATTCTTTGGCTGAAATAATTTTGTCACAATTTAAGAAAAATGAATTTTAAAATCCTCTAACCAATTTAAATTTTAGGTAATTATATACAATTTTACACTAATGCGAATGTAAAATTGTATATAGCCACTAAATTTTATTTTACCTATTTTAGTTATCTAAACCTGTTTCTTATGAATAAAATAGCAGCAATTCTTTTCGTATTCAGTAACTTCTGTTTCGGACAACATAATCAGGAAATTGAGAAACCTATCCGTAACCTGTTTCTTGGCATGAAAAATGCTGATCCTGAGCTTGTAAAAACAGCCTTTGCTGAAAATGCCAGTATGCAGACCATTACAAAAGAGGGAATTGTAAAAAGTGATCAGGTACAGGATTTCATAGCAAGTGTTTCTAAGTTTACAAAGGATGATCTGGATGAAAGAATTAGGATAGAAGCTGTGCATACAGATGGAAATCTGGCAAGTGTGTTTACACCTTATAGTTTTTACCTGAAAGGGAAATTATCCCATTGCGGAGTCAATAGTTTTCAATTGGTGAAACAAAATGGTGAATGGAAAATTCAATATGTTATTGATACCAGACGAAAGGATCATTGTAAGGAAATAAAATAATAGAATTTTAATTATTCAGGAAATAAAAAATGAAAATCCATCATATTGCCATTATTGGCTCAGACTACGAAGTATCAAAGCAATTTTATACAGAGGTTTTAGGATTACAGATTGTTCGTGAGGTCTATCGTGAAGAAAGAAAGTCTTATAAATTAGATCTGGCTATTGGAGATCATTATGTAATCGAACTGTTCTCATTTCCTGATCCTCCTGCAAGGCCCTCCCGGCCTGAAGCTTGTGGATTAAGACATCTTGCTTTTTCGGTTGAAAATGTAACGGAAAAACGAAACGAATTGATAAGAAAAGGACTTACTTGTGAAGAGATCCGCATAGATGAATTCACAGGAAAAGAGTTTTTCTTTACCCAGGATCCTGACCAATTGCCATTAGAGTTCTATGAAATGTAATTAGTGGGCGTAACCTGCAAAGAAGCTAACCGCCATGATCGCTAAAACAACTGAGGAAATGAATACATATATGTAATCTTTTTCCTTTAAATAACCTATTAAAGCGAAGACAATTCTCATCAGCGGAGTGACGATCAATAAAAGAATTCCCAATTGAATAATAGCCATTCCTTCCCCTTTGCATAAAGAGTCCCAAAAGTGGCTCCAGACCTTCTCAGAAGAAGTTCCCACTACAAGGCTGGTGTATTTTTTAGGCATTTCAAAACCTTCGGTAAAAAGTTTGATAAAACCGATGAGTGAGGTAGCCACAGATAGAATTACACCCAGTCTTAGGAGATTTCCTACGGAGCGGTTCAGATCGACATCTGTAAAATTCTTTTTCATTATCTGAAGCTTTTATTGATACCGTTATACATCATATAGACCGAAAGGATTGTAATCACAATAGCAAAAAATACCTTTAGTTTTTTAGTTTTGGATACCATGAGTGTTTTAGAACCGATAAAGCTTCCAATAACCACTCCTATCAGTACAGGTGCTGCAATTACAGGAATAATTTCGCCTCGCTGGAAATAAATCAGTGCACTGGCAACAGCCGTTACCCCAATCATAAAATTACTGGTGGTTGTAGAAACTTTGAATGGAAGTTTCATCATATTGTCCATAGCCAAAACCTTTAAAGCTCCTGAACCAATTCCTAAAAGCCCGGACATTGCTCCGGCAAACATCATCATTAAAAATCCAGGAACTGTATTTCTTGCAGAATAATTTTTTAATATCCCTTTATCCGGAAAAGTACCGTAAAGTTTTAGTTTCTCTTCAAGACTTCCATGAATCAAAGGTTCCTGATGGTCTGGTTTTCCTTTAAGATTCAAAATAACTGTTAAAAGAAGAATACTTGCGAAAATAATTCCAATGGTATTCGGATTAAGCATCCCCGAAACTAAAGCCCCTACAATAGCTCCAGCCGTAGTGGCAATTTCGAGAAACATACCGATTCTCATATTCGTAAAACCTTCTTTTACAAAAGCAACTGCTGCACCGGAAGAAGTTCCGATCACAGAAATGAGTGATGCACCGATAGCATAATGCATTGGAACACCGAATCCCAGCGTTAATAAAGGAATAATGATAACCCCTCCTCCAAGCCCTGTAAGTGAGCCTAATAGGCCCGCAGAAATGGCGCCAAAGAAGAGTATGATGATTTCTGACATACTACAATTAATGTTACAAATATAAAATTATTGTAGTAGTCTGCCAAACATTTGAAAAAGATAAATTTAACGTATTTTTGTATGCATGAAAAATGAAATGAAATTATTTTATGTGATCCTTGGGGCAACTCCTAAAGGAAGAAACATAGAGCAGCATGACGTGTTTTTTGGAATTGCTGAAAGTCTGAAGGACTTGATTCCAGATATGAAAGCCTTTTGGAAGGAGGCGGAAGGAAAGATTCACCTTGACTGTTATCAGGAGGTAAGATTTGCTGATGGCTATGAAGTGAAAATCGTTGAAAAAGGAGAAACTTCATCAGAAGACCAACTGTTCTTTCTTAATTTGGGAGGATATAAGCCCGGTTTTTTTGAAGAATTTCATGAACAACATCTAATGGTAGGACAATCGATGGGAGAGATCGTGAAAAGAGCAAAAGCAACAGAATTCTATAAGACTATGGGATTTGAAGGAGCAGTAAGCCATATTGATGATAAGCATGGAGTAGATATTGATGATATTTTTAATGTCAATGATATTCTTCCGGAAGCTATGAAAGAAAAATATTCTATTGTTCTTACAAAATCTGATGTTGAAAATCAAGAGAATCCAATGGGGCTAGGATATTTAAAAATTGATAAAATTCAATAAGCGTAAATCTAATAAAAATAAAAAATGAAAATAGGAATTCTGGGAGGCGGACAGCTGGGAAGAATGTTGATACAAAGTGCCTTGAAGTATGATGATGAGTTTTATACTCTGGATCCGGCTTCTGATGCACCATGCCACAATATCTCATATTTTACGCAAGGAAATTTCAATGATTACGATACTGTTCTGAACTTTGGGAAAGATAAGGATGTGGTAACCATTGAAATAGAACACGTAAATGCAGATGCATTGGCTGAACTTGAAAAGCAGGGAATCAGAGTGGTTCCTAATGCCAGTATCATCAAAACCATACAGCAAAAGATCCTCCAAAAGGAATTTTATAAAGCTCACGATATCCCAAGCCCGGAATTTCAGGTAGTGTGGAACAGTGATGAGAAGATCATGATGCCATTACCGTTTGTTCAGAAAATGAATACAGGCGGATATGACGGAAAGGGAGTACAGGTTATTAAAACAGAAGATGATTATCAGCATCTGTGGAAAGAGGCTTCAGTCATTGAAAGCCTGGTAGATATTGATAAAGAACTTTCTGTAATTGTTGCCAGAAATGAAAAAGGAGAAACCAATACTTTCCCGGTAACAGAAATGGTGGCTGATCCAAAACTTAATCTTTTAGATTTTAATGTATGTCCGGTTTTACTTACTGAAGATGTTCAGCACCAGATTGATGTTATCACTGAGAAGTTTTTAAACGCAGTAAATTCTCCAGGACTTTTTGCCATTGAATTATTCCTTGATAAGGAAGGTAGAGTATGGGTTAATGAAACAGCTCCAAGATTGCATAATTCAGGACATCAAAGCCAGGAAGGAAATACGAATTCTCAGTTTGAACAGATGTATCGTGTGGTAAGAAATCTTCCTTTAGCAGATACGGATGCTATTACCTACAGCGGAATGTTGAATCTGGTAGGAGCAGAGGGCTACGCTGGAAAGGTAGTATACGAAGGAATGGAAGATGTTCTTAAATTACCTGAGACTTACATTCATTTATACGGAAAAACAGAAACCAAACCGGGAAGAAAAATGGGACACATCAATGTGTTGGCAGACTCCAGAGAAGAGCTTATGGAAAAGCTGGTAATGGTGAAGGGAATGGTAAGAGTGATTTCAGAATAACTGAATTGAACAGATATAAAAAAGGCAACTGTATATAAAAACAGTTGCCTTTTACTTTTTCCATAAGCATCTCTGCGATAGCTTAAAAAGGAATTTCCAATGTTCTTCCTTTATATTCGCCTTTTTCTATGGTAAAAAGGGCAACATAAGTACCGGCACCATCAGAATTGAGCATTGAAATGTATAAAGTATCATTCTCATGATCATAATAACATTTTGTAGATTTATTATTGACTTGAAACAGGTTTTCAATATCCTTGGTAGGAATTTGAACGGTTTTGTCTCCAATCTGTGCAGTAATGGAAAGGTAATGAGTCTTAGGGATTATCCCGTCTAACCCCCAAACTTGCTGTTCTTTATAGAAATCACCATATAATGTTGAGGTGAAGTCTTTTTCATTTTCCTTAAAATTAAATTTTCCGGAAACAATATTTACTTTAATATTTCCTGATTTAAAAATTGCTTTATTTCCATCACGTAGAGTGGGGGGAACAGCCTGATAAGTTTGTATATATTTCAGTCTTGAACTATGGATATAACCATTACTTACATTAGCCCAATTCTTATTCGTCGGGTCAGACTCAAAGATATAGACGATCTCATCCGAATTCACCTTTCCTACGATATTACTTTTTGCATCTGCATTTTCCCTTACATTAACATAGCCTTCTTTATCCACAACTTTTGCAAACTGAGCAAATGATAATTGTACACTTAAAGTGGCTGTTAAAAGGAATATCTTCTTTGTTTTCAATGAATTTTAATTTTGAACAAAAATAGTTTTTATTATTTGAAAAAGCTGCAATAAGGGAGCTGGAAGTTACTTATAGACGGATATTTACTTCTCAATTTCTTGAGAGAATTGCACAATGATATCTTGATTATTTATCATGTATCATGCTCAATAACTTCCAGCCTCCAGCTTCAAAATTTCCTTACTTAAATATCTTCTGTATCACATTTCCGATTTCCACAAAATCTCCATGATTACCTACAGAACGTATTTCAAGGCTATTTTTATCATATTCTGAGAATGGGAAAATCAAGAGATAATTATTATCATTCAAGTACTTGTTCAATAATTCTGGAATAAGTCTCATACGTGGAATATAAGATTGCATTCCGCGTTTGGCCATCAAAATGATCAGGGCTTCATCGGCTTTCAGCTGAGCTGCTGTTTTTTCACCATCCTGCCATGTATTCATAATGATGAATTCAGCTTCTATATTGGCTTTTTTAATGATCTTTTGAAGAATATCCAGAATGTTTTCAGGGGCATAAAAGATAACTGTAGCTCCGGAATTTCTGGCGATGTTCCAAACCCTTAAAAGTGCATGGAAGAACCCGGCCTCTTTATGGGCATTTTCAGGAATCATTACAGCATACTTCTTAATCGTAGAAAGTGGCTGGGCAGCATGGTACACCAATACGTTCACATCATCATTCTGAAGGTAACCGTTATAAAGATTGTAGACAAAAGATGGTGAAAAACCTTTTTCGTCTTCCAATCCGATAATTAAATCCGTAATTTTCTGTTCTTTGATAACATTGTTTACCCCGTTGATAACATCATTGTCATATCTTTTAAGAGCCTGTATTTTGACATCAGCTGCAGCTGCAGTATCAGCCGCCTGGTGAAGAAGCTTTTCTGCATTCTTTACAGAGGATTCATTTTTATCTTCATTAATGACATTTAAAGCAAAAAGATCCTCGGTGTTAGAATGTGCTTTAATCAGAATCCCAAGGTTCACCATTCTCTCTACAGTTTCTTCGTGATTAATAGCCAACAGGATATTTTCTTCCTCATGGCTGTCTCCGGAAACGGTATCTTCATTGTCTGTTTCTGCAATTTTTTGAGCACTGGACATGGAAATAAATGAGGAGATTGTACACGAAATCAGGATCAATAAAATACTTCCGTTCAGTACATGTTCATTCAATAATCTTATGGGTTCTCCAGTTTCAGTTTCGGAAAGAATAATATTATAACCTACCATCACTGTGGCTAATGTTGCAGCAGCAGAAGCAGAACTTAATCCGAAAATAAGTCTTCCCTCTTCTTTGGTAAACTTGAAGGTTTTTTGAGTAATGACTGCAGAGATATACTTACCACCAATGGATGCAACAAGCATGATGGCTGCTACTATTAAGGTATCAAAACTTTTGAAAAATACGGTAAAGTCAATCAGCATTCCGACACTGATCAAAAAGAAAGGAATAAAGATAGCATTTCCTACGAATTCAACCCTGTTCATCAGAGAGGAAGTATGAGGAATTAACCTGTTTAATGCCAATCCGGCAAAGAAAGCCCCGATAATAGCTTCTACACCGGCAAGTTCAGCCAGCATGGCAGCCAGGTAAATCATCACCAATACAAAAATATATTGTGAAATTTTATCCTCTACCTTTTTGAAAAACCAACGTCCTATAATAGGAAATACAATCAAAACAATCAAGGCAAAAAGGATAAAAGAAACAGATAATTTGACCCAAAATGAGGTGCCAACATCTCCTTGAACCATTCCAACTACTACCGCTAATACCAATAGTGTAGCAATATCTGTGATCATTGTTCCTCCCACTGTAATATTGACGGCCTGATTTTTTGCAATTCCCAGTTTACTGACAAGAGGATAAGTAATAAGCGTTTGCGAGGAAAACAAGCTGGCAAACAAAACAGACGTTAAGGTTGAAAATTCCAGCAGGTAATAAGCGCCCAGGAATCCTAAGATAAATGGAAAAATAAAAGCATAAACTCCATAACCTAAGCTTTTCCATTTGTTTTTCTTAAAATCTCCCATATCGATCTCAAGCCCTGCGAGGAACATGATGTAAAGAAGTCCGGTAGTTCCGGTTACTACAATACTGCTGTCTCTGGATAATACATTAAATCCATTAGGGCCAATAATAGCTCCCGCAATGATAAGGCCCAGAAGGTGTGGGACTTTTATTTTATTCAATAATAATGGAGCCGCAAGGATGATGATCAGTACCAATAGGAACTTCAGTACCGGATCCTCTATAGGAAGGCTCAGGGTGTGTATACTCAGTAAAGTCATAGGTGTTTATTTGGTGGAACGTACTAATTCAACAGAGAACTTAGCGGTACAGCCATCAGATGTAATGGTTCTTGTTCCCTTGATCTTGTTGTCAGAAATATCATTAAGCAGAACGCTCATTTCTACATTTTTTTTAGCGGTGGAATCTGTCTTGAAAGAAAGCTTGATTTCGTTATTTTCAAATTTACCAGAATACAATCTTACCAGATTGTTATTATTAATGATCTTTGTGACAGGTTGGGTAGAATCATTATCAAATTCCCAAATATCTGTACGCTGATCACCTATAGCATAATCACTGCAATTGGATTCTGTACAGATTACTTTTCCGTTCCATGGGCCGGAAATCTCTGCAGGCCATGTAGCAATGATCACAGAGTCTTTTTTTGCAAAAATACTGTCTCGCATTTTTAAAAGGGACTGGTATTCTGATTCTTTCTTGGCGAATGTTTTTTCTTTTTCTAATAATTGTTTTTCTCTGTCCGTAAGGTTCTTCTCCTTTTCCTTGTAATCACAGCTTACCAGAATAAAAGAAGCAGCAAGAAGGATGAAAAATGTGTTTTTTAGCATGTTGTATAGGTTGAGTATACAATATAAGAAAAATGAAAAGAATATGAAAATCGATTTTTCTGTGTTTTTTCATTTTTTAGGTTGGGATTTGGATACTATATTTTTTATAAATTGGTAATAATCTTCTCTTTATCTCTTGATTTTTTTCTCAATATATATTATTTTTAATGTTACAATTTGATGGTGTAATGAAATGAATTTTACCAATCTTATAGTATCGTTAAGTAAAACTCAAGGAAATGAAAAATACATTTTGGATTATCTTTCTTTTTTCAAATTTATCTTTCGGACAAAACAAAGCTGAGGTTCCGGGTGTTTTACCGACCATTACTCTTTGGACCAAAATGCCGGATAGCCCCGGCCCAAAAGGAAGGGAAATTATTTCATCAAAAGGTTCTTTTACCAATATTAGTACCTCTAAATTGATTATTCATCAGCCTGATGAGCCTAATGGAATTGCAGTTTTGGTAATAAGTGGAGGTGGATATGCCCATATTGAATCCGGTTCCGAGGGCAATCCTACAGGAGAGTGGCTAAAATCACAAGGGATAACAGCTTTTGAATTGATATACAGACTGCCTGGTGAAGGTTGGGAAACTGAATCAGTCCCTTTTCAGGATGCTCAACGTGCCTTACGAATTATCAGAAGTAATGCGGAGAAATATAAAATTAATCCTGATAAGATAGGCGTTTTGGGCTTTTCTGCAGGGGGGCACCTCGCGGGCTATATTTCTTCTACTTTTGACAAAGTGTACTATCCCTTACAGGATGCCATTGATCAAGTTTCAGCCAGACCAGATTTTACAGCAATGATTTATCCTGTTGTATCTATGCTTCCACCTAATAACAATACACATTCGTTTAAATCATTATTGGGAAAATCATCAGACACAAAAGATCAGATAAAATATTCTGTTGAGAAGCAGGTAACAGTACAAACTCCAATCACCTTTCTGGCTCAGTCTGAAGATGATCCTATTTCATCAGTTGAAAACAGTATCCTTATGTATCAGGCCTTGAAGGACCACAAAGTTTCTGCGGAATTACACTTGTTTCAATCCGGAGGGCATGGCTGGGGATTGGGTAAAAAAGATACCAATACGGGTGAATGGACAAATTTGTTTTTAAACTGGTTAAAAATAAACGGAATCTACAAATAATGTATAGTTTGAACAATTATAGAATTCTTCCTGAAAACCATTGAAAAAAGGAGTATTCATGCTCTCATACTCATTTATTTTATGCAGTCATCTTTTGTCTTTTAAACATTTCCGGTTTGTAATTAATGATAAATACTCCGCAAATAATTAAGGCAGCAGCAAGAATGAATTTCATTGAAATCTGTTCATCCATAATCAGCCAGCCCAGGAATATGGCAATAATGGTATTGATATAAGCCAATATGGAAACCTGCACCGGAGAGATTTTGGTTAATGCATAATGAAATGCAAAAAAGGCAGCTACAGAACCAAAAATAGACAGATATAACATTGCTGAAACACTTTTTAAAGACCAGTTTCCAAAGTTATAGTTCTCTGAAAATAGAAAAGCCAGGATGATCTGAACAATTCCTGCAAACAGGAACTGGTAAAACAGATTAAGGGTGATATTTCCGCTTTGGATATTCAGTTTCTTGGTGAAAATTGTTCCAGATGCCCATCCTGAAATGGCACAAAAAAGGAAGATCATTCCCATTCTGTAATCGGGGTTGGCGAGGTCCTGCAGGCCGTCCCAGAAAATAAAAAGAATTCCACTGAAGCATAAGAGAACACCGAGAAAGGCCCGGATGCTAAACTTTTGTAACCCAACGGCCACACTTCCCAAAAATACGAGAATGGGAGAGCAGGCACTAATAAGAGATGCCAGACTGCTTGATACGGTTTCTTCCGCAACAGTAGTCATTCCGTTAGCGATAACTAACATCAAGGTAGCAAATACAATCTGGTAACCCAAACTTTTCCAGCCAATCCATTTGAATTCATTTCTTGAAATAAGAACAATAAGCATAATGATGGAGGCTAAAAACTGACGGATTCCTGCTACAAACCATGCCGGGATGGTTTCTACAGCCACCCGAATGGCTAAAAATGTAGTTCCCCAGACAAAAGCAACGGTGAGAACAGCGAAAATAAGTTTATAATCTTTCAAAGTAAATGAAGTGTAACAAACAAATGTAACTGTTTTTTTATGATACTGATGGGTACAGTTGAGAAGATTTTCTGTGATACAGATGAAAGGGAAGGAGGTCCGGAAAATGGAAGTTATAGCAGTTTTTTTAGAAATTGCAGTATGAAATGAATTGGTATTATGTTGTTCGGAAATAAATTTCAAGCTTTCCCGTCTGCTAACTTCCAGCTTTAAAATTTAATTTTTTATCTTTGAGCATCTAATAAAAATTGAAGATGGTAGGTATTATTATGGGCAGTCAGAGTGATCTGCCGATTATGGAACAGGCTGCAAATTTCCTTAAAAGTTTGGATATTCCTTATGAATTGACTGTAGTTTCAGCGCACAGAACACCGGAAAGGATGTTTGATTATGCAAAAACAGCTCAGGAAAGAGGACTGAAAGTGATTGTTGCCGGAGCTGGAGGAGCAGCTCATCTTCCGGGAATGGTGGCAAGCTGTACAACACTTCCTGTAATTGGAGTGCCAATTTTGTCAAGTAATTCTATTGACGGATGGGATTCTGTACTTTCAATTCTTCAGATGCCGGGTGGAATTCCGGTGGCAACCGTAGCGTTGAACGGAGCATTGAATGCCGGAATTTTAGCAGCTAAAATCATTGGAAGCGGTAATGAAGAAGTAGCAGCTAAACTTCGAAAATATCAGGATTCTTTGAAAGATAAAGTATTGGGGACTGTGGAAGACATCAAAGCCCAGCATCCTAATCATTTTGATCAATAGTTTACCTCTGAACTCAATATATAAAAAGCCTCACTTTCCAGCGAGGCTTTCTTATTTCTATTTTTTAATGAATTTTAAAGATTGAGTATTGTCCTTCAAGTGAAGTTGTAAGATATAATTCCCAGGAGGCAAGGCTTGAATATTGATTTGTTCATTCGCCAGACTTCCTTTAATAATAATTCTGCCAGTCGGATCCAAAATGGTATAACGATCTGCATGGGTATTTTTTGTATAAATGAAATTTGTTGCAGGATTAGGGTAGATACCTATTTTATTATTTGTTTTTATATCAGAAGTTCCAAGTTGAGATGCACATTCCGGATTATAGGTATCTCCTGTGATCGTCCAGCCTTTGTTGTTTATTAGATAATTTCTTGCCGTAGCGGCTTGTGGAGTTGAATAAACAAGAGAGGAAACTGGTGATATATTGATAGTATTAGATATTGATTGATTTTGACTCCATCCATAAAGAGTATTGTTATAGTTCTGGCAGCTAATAGCAGTATTTGCTATAAGACTGTTTGCTATTTGTAAAGAGTTGAGTTTCCAGTTCCCTAAATTTTGATTAAAAGTTTCTGCATCACTAAACATACCAACCATGTTTCTCACGGAGCTTACATCCCATCCATCAATATTTTGATTGAATTTTTTTGCTCCGTTAAACATATTGGACATGTCTTTTACATTGCTTACATTCCAGTTTGAAAGGTTACTGTTGAACTTTTCAGCCATAAAAAACATATCTCTCATCAATTTTACATTACCCGTATTCCAGGTATTGATGTCCTGGTTAAAATCTGTAGCAAACTGAAACATAGCGTGCATGTCAACAACATTTGAGGTATTCCAGTTTCCTATGGGTTGATTAAATTTTGCAGCATTGACAAACATCAGTTCCATTTGGAGGTTATTGGACATATTCCAACTCCCAATAGGCTGATTAAATTCGGAAGCATATAAAAACATAGAAGTTGTAGTTACTACTTTAGAAGTATCCCAATTTCCTATGGGCTGATTGAATTTTTGTGCCATTAGAAATGTGGTTCCCATTGAGGTAACATTTGAGGTATTCCAGTTTCCTATAGGTTGGTTAAATAGATAGCATGTATTAAAAGTTCCTACTAAGGAGGTAACATTGGAAATATCCCAGTTATTGATGGTAGGGTTTCCCACCAGATTATGACAGGAATAAAACATGAGAGACATATTGGTTACCGCAGAAAGATCAGGAGTATCGGTTGCCGTAATATCGAGATTCTGACAACGGTAAAACGCCTGTTGCATGGAAGCCCACTTTATATTTCCCCATTGTTCAACGTTTATTATTTTAAATGAATCTCCTACGATATCAAGAGGTTGGTTTCCGTTCATAACCTGGGAATTCATAAATTGTATTTGGTTAAAATTACCATCTCCATTACTTATCTTCACCCGATAAGTGGCATCAGAAGGAACAGGATTTAATGGGTGTCCGAAATCAATAAAAATCTGATAATCTGAAAATACATTTGATATTGTGGCATTATGAGACGGATAGCCGATTTCTTCCCAATAGATATGGTAATTGGTTCCTTTTCCGGGCAGCCAAATCTGATTTTCATTAGAATTATACGGAATTCCTACAGAAGAAGATGAAGGGAGGCTTGGTTTCCAGACAGTAATAAACTCACTTTGAGCTTTTGTGATCTGAAAGAATACAATAAAAAAGAGAAAAGGTAAAAATTTTTTATGCATATCAGTATTTTGTGAAATAAATATAATTAAAATAAAATAAACGTTTATTTTGTTAATTATTTTAAGCTTTTAATGTGTTTTCATTTGTTAAAAAGAGATTGGGGTGTATAAAATAAAAAACTCTCCCTGTGTGGGAGAGTTTCTATATTATTCCTGAAGCATATTGTCTCGGGTGTTCTTCTGAACGGCAATAGCACCAAATAGTGCCAGAAGGAAAGCGAAGGCATAAAATCCTTTTTCACTTGGAAGTATGGTGGCATTCCAAAGCCCGATCGCCAGTAATACGATGGAGGACAAGGTAGCAAACCAACAGATGCCATAATAAATATCTGTTACCTGAATGTTTTCTAATTTATCACGAACCGCTTTCTGTAAAGATACAACGGCAAATAAACCATATAATAAGATCGTAAAATAGTAACCTTTCTCATTCAGCAGCATTTCTGCTCTTGCAAGACCTACGATATAACCGATCATTCCTGCTCCCAATGCGACCCAAGAGGCTGCGACAAATGCATTTGATACTCTTTGTTTTTTCATGAATTTAATGTTTTGTTTAAAGAGCTAAATATATTCATTTTTTGTTAACATTGTTGCTATCATTGGAAAATATGGGAAAAATACGGAGTGATGAACCTATGATCTTCATCTTTCGTCTTATTATATGTAAGCTGATAATCTGATTTTGAAAAGGCAAAACGTTCCTAACCTGGAAAGGTTGTATATTGTTTTTGTAAAGTAATATATTCGTAATTATACTCTATCAAGGTCTTGCCATCCTCTTTTCCTATGACCTTAGAAGGTAATTGAGAGCTATTGTATTGAATTTCATAGGTCATATTTTGAATCTGAATCCAATTTCCTTCACTATCCTTACGGCTTATTTTTTCTGACGTATAATTATTTTGACTTAAAAATTGTGTGCCCGCTAAATAAGTTCTAAAGTATATATTGGTAAGAGAATAAGGATTGATCTTGTTATCGTAGGAAAACTCTCTTTTAAAAGTAAATGGACCACCTATATTATCACTGAATGAGATTTCCGTTGAAACATTATCACCGCTGTAAGTATATGATGAAGTAGATGGAAGAGTACAATTTAATGAAGAACAAAGGGAAGTACCAGTGATTTTATCGTTGTTATAGGTATAAACCTTTGTTGTGTTACCATTAGAATCTGGATAGATTGATTTAATTGTAGTTAGTTGATTTTCATTATAAGTCCAGGTGGTATAATATGCAATTGTTCCATCCGTATTATAATAATTTGTTTTTGAAAGTTTTCCGGTAGTATCATATTCAAAGCTTGTTGCTCTGCCTTGTGATGAAACTTTGATTAATTGTTTTTTGCTGTTATAATCAAATGTTACTACACTTGTATTACTGTTAGAAGGATTAGTATAATTAATAGTGGTGACTTTACTTAAGAATATTTTAGCTTCAGGATTATTGGGTGTATCATGATCATCATCACCGCTACAACTGCTAAAGAATAAGACTGAGCTTAGAGCCCCCAGAAATAAATAAGTTTTCATAATATAATTTTTGCACTCAAAAATAGAAAATGTTTAATAATCCACATAAAAAAATCCCACTATTTCAAAATAGTGGGATAATATCATATTTATGAATCTTAGTATCTGTAGTATTCAGGCTTGAATGGGCCTTTTACATCTACTCCGATATATTCAGCCTGCTCAGGAGAAAGTGTTTCAAGCTCTACGCTTAATTTCTTAAGGTGTAAAGCAGCTACTTTTTCGTCTAAGTGCTTAGGCAGCATGTATACTTCGTTTCCGTATGCTGCAGAATTGTTCCATAACTCGATCTGAGCCAAAGTTTGGTTTGAGAAAGAGTTAGACATTACAAAACTTGGGTGACCTGTAGCACATCCAAGGTTTACCAATCTTCCTTCTGCTAGGATGATTACTTCTTTTCCTTCGATGGTATAGATATCTACCTGAGGCTTCACTTCAGATTTAGTAGAACCGTAGTTTTCATTTAACCAAGCCATATCGATTTCGTTATCGAAATGACCAATGTTACAAACAATAGCCTTATCTTTCATCTTAAGGAAGTGTTCTCCTCTTACGATGTTGAAGTTACCTGTTGTAGTGATGACAATATCTGCGTTATCTACCACAGTATCTAATCTTTTTACTTCATATCCATCCATTGCAGCCTGAAGCGCACAGATTGGATCAATTTCAGTAACCGTAACGATAGAACCAGCTCCTCTGAAAGAAGCAGCAGTCCCTTTACCTACGTCTCCGTATCCGCAAACTACCACTCTTTTTCCAGCTAGCATGACGTCAGTAGCTCTTCTTACAGCATCTACTGCAGATTCTTTACATCCGTATTTGTTGTCGAATTTAGATTTAGTTACAGAGTCGTTTACGTTGATAGCCGGCATTACCAAAGTTCCGTTCTTCATTCTTTCGTACAATCTGTGTACTCCGGTAGTTGTTTCTTCAGAAAGACCTTTGATATCCTTTGTAAACTCTGGGTATTTATCAAAAACCATGTTGGTTAAATCTCCACCATCATCAAGGATCATGTTCAATGGCTTTCTGTCTTCACCAAAGAATAAGGTCTGCTCAATACACCAGTCAAAGTCTTCTTCATTTAAACCTTTCCAAGCATAAACCGGAATTCCTGCAGCAGCAATAGCAGCAGCAGCGTGGTCCTGTGTAGAGAAAATATTACAAGATGACCAAGTAACTTCAGCTCCTAAAGCTACCAATGTCTCGATAAGCACAGCCGTTTGGATCGTCATGTGAAGACATCCAGCGATTCTTGCTCCTTTAAGCGGTTGAGACGGTCCGTACTCTTCACGGATAGCCATCAAACCTGGCATTTCTGCTTCTGCAAGGGTGATTTCTTTTCTTCCCCATTCTGCAAGGGAGATATCCTTAACTTTATAAGGAACGTATTGTGTTGTTGTACTCATATGTAATGAATAAATTTAAATTCAATTGATAACGAAAGGCAAAATTACAATTTATAATTAAGATAAAAAAACGGCAGTTCAATTTCAGTTTCATGAGATTAAACATGATTTAAAATTATTTAGTCTTAATATAAATAACTACTTTTATCTGACAAATACTATATTATGAATACTACCCATACAGAGAAAAAGGCAAAGCCTGTAGCTCCTAAAGTAAAGGAGCTCATTGAAAGATCGAAAAGTGTAATTCTTGCTACTGTTGACGCAGAAGGAACTCCTAATTCAAGTTATTCACCGTTTGTTCAGGTTGATAATACGTTTTATATTCTGGTTTCCTTTATGGCAAAACATACTAAAAATCTTTCTGAAGGAAGAAAAACCTCAATCATGTTTATCGAAGATGAATCTGCTACCAAACAGATATATGCAAGAGAGCGTTTAACAATAGAAGCTAGCACTTCCCAGATTGAAAGAGATTCAGAAACATGGAATAGTGTAGTGGCAAAATTAAAAGAAACTCATGGGAAAGTAGTGGATGTCATTTCTGGAATGGGTGATTTTATTCTAATTGCTTTACATCCAACAAAAGGTTCTTATGTGAACGGATTCGGAAGTGCTTACTTTGTGGATGCCAATCTGGAAATTCTAGAACACAGAAATGATGTGAATCATCAGTCTAAATAAATAAGAAGGGAAGCTGGAAGAGGGAGGTTATAGTTGTTAAACTAATTAAAATTCTGCTTTTTAGGGATTTTCTAAATAAGTTGACGTTCGTTTTATCAACCCTGCTTACTTCCATCTTCCGGCTCCCATCTTCCATCTTTACCCTATTTTCTCTTTCCGCTTCTTTTCACTATTTTTACCGAATAAAAAAAGAATGCCCCTTTACCGAGATTTTTCAGATGATAATGCCACGATTTTAGTTTGGAAGTACGATGAAAGTGAAGAACTTGATATCAACGAACTTCTGGAACCGGAAAATGCTGAAAAAGTAAAGGATTACCATCCTAAAAAACTCTTAGAAGTATTGATGGTCCGTAAGCTTCTGAAAGGATTAAAACCTGGCTCCAAAATTCTATACAATGAAAGAGAACCTTTTCTTTCTCCCAAGGATGCAGAAATCTCCATCACCCATTCTTTCCCGTTTGCAGCTATTGCTATTTCTAACAATAAAATAGGAATAGATGTTGAAAAATTCAATCCCAAAATTTTAAGAGTGATTGATAAATTCACCTATGAAAATGAAAGAGGGTTTATTCCTGAAGATAAAGCCGATACTTTTTACACTATTATCTGGAGCGTAAAGGAAAGTATGTATAAGATCCATCATTCTAAATATTGGTCATTGAAAAAAAATTATGAAGTAAAACCTTTTGAGTTGAAACACCTTCATAAAATCAGCTGCCGTGTATATGACGAAAAGTTTTCAGATGAATTTAAAGCCAGAGTGGAATTTTTTGATGACTATTGTTTTACGATTGTGGAGGAGTAACAGGTTTCTGCTTTAAGAGTTGCCGTATCGAAACCAAATGCCCAAAAAGAACAATAGGAACAATAAATGTAGGAAGCCAGCTGAATGGAAAGTACAGTATGGCAACGTTAGGCTGGTTAAATGCGATTTTCTGTAATGGTGAGGGCGCTGAGAGAAAAGCAATTGTTACTATATTGAACAGCAATGCAAGACCTGCAATATTCCAGCATAATACCATGTTTCTGCCTATCTTTGACATCCTGATTCCATAGTAAGCAATAAATGGAGCCGAAATACCTACCAGAATATCAAAGTTAATCCCTTTAAATGTAATGAGTTCTGGCACCATTTTATAGAGGAATAACTTATGCAGAATTATTTCAACAAAGATCCTTATTATATTAAGGTAAGTAATATGTAACAGTGACAGACTATCGATAAAGAGTTTCCCTTTTTCAAGATTAAAAATAAGTATAATACCCAAAATCGGAGGAAGTATTCCCAATAGTAGAATTTTTGGTGGGAGTGAATTTAAATCGTTATTATAGATACCATTCAAAGATAAAGCTGCTTGAATCATCAGCCAGCAGATTAAGATAAGGAAGATCATTCCTGTTCTGGATCTTATCCTCTCCGAATCAGAATTTTTGACCGCCCAGCAAAATAGGAGCAATGTGGCCAGGGTGATGATTCCGAAAAATAATGAAATAGTAAGGGGCAGACTTTCCATGGTTGATTTTTAACTAAGATATTACAATTCGTTAAAAATCAGGTTGCCCTAAGACAAGAAACCTAAAACATACAATGTTAGGATTCCTCTACTTTTTCAGCTTTGTATTTCTCAATAACTTTTCTCTGCTCTTTTGCAACATCATAGATCAGTTCCAGAATATCATGAATATTTTTAAGCTCTGTTAGATGCGAAATTTTATCAGGATCTCTTCGGTCAATAATTTCATTTTCCTCAATTTCTGTCTTTCTCTTCAACAGCATGTCTTCAATGGAAGAATCTTCCGGTTCCAGACGGCTTTCCATTCTAAGAGCTTCAGTAATATCATCTCCATTAAGTAACGTTGAGGTTTGCTGCATTTCTGCTTCAATTTTTCTGCTCCAGCTTTCTGCATCTATTTCAGGATATTGCTCGTTGCTTTTAGAGTATTGGGACAAAGAAGCGGTATACGCTGTAACAAGATGTGAGGTGGCTACAAACTGATGAACCACTTCCAGTTTTTTCTGCTGATTTTTAGGATCAGAAATCATTCTCTGGAAATTATCAGAAAGATTGGCTAATGAAATGATAGCATTTTTTCGCTTTACTTTATAATCTTCAAGGTCAAAATCTCCCTTCAGAAATTTAGACATTACACTCTGGAAATAGATAAGGTTATCTGCTGCGGATTTTTTCATAAGATCCAGATTTTGCGTGTGTTCCCAGACAGGCAATACAATATATGAAACTGCAAATGCTATAATCCCGGCAATGGCAGTATCTACAACTCTGTCTTTGAAAATGATATTTACTTTTCCGGGGTTTAAAAAATTAAAACTTAGGAAAACATAGATGGTCATAAATAGTACTGCCCAAAAATACCTTCCTTTCAGAAAACTGAAACACATAATCATACTGATTAGCAGAATGGCGAGCAAGACACTGTTGATATGTATAAAATGTAATATGATATAGGCAATTGTTGCTCCCGTAACAGTTCCGTAGAGACGGAGGAGGTTTCTTTGTTTGGTGATGGAGTAAGCTGGTTTTAGAATAGCTGTAATGGTAATTAATATCCAATAGGTATGCCCCAAGCCAAGAAAATCAAACATAGAAAAAAGATATCCAACCAGCAGGGCTGTTGTAATTCTTATTGCATGGCGGAATTGGGATGATGATAATGAAATATTGTTCCTTAAAACCTTAGAGTTTAGTTTGGGTTCATTAGGCATGAACTTCTTTAAGTCTAACCCTGTGGATAGACTTTTTGCCAGTTTTACGTCCTGTGAAAATACTTTGTAAATCTCATTAATCTCCTTGGTGATTTCGTTGATACGCATCAGGATCTGACGCAGAACCATGAAGTTTTCCAGACTGTCAGGAGAGAGCTGCTTATTTCTAAGTTCGAAATAATTATAGTTAAGATTTTTTAATTCAAGTTCAAGGTTAAACATTGGTTTTGCCCGTGTCCCGCTTTGGAGAGCAATTCCGATATTGGTGATCTCTTCAGCTAACAGATTAAGATAATCATGAATATTAACAAGGATCATGCTATCTTCAAAGCTTTGCTGCAGCTTTTGATAATCACTTTCGGAAGTCATCAGCTTTTCATGAAGGTCCATCGAATTAAGAAACATCAGCATCAATAGACGACTCGTCGTTGTAGATTCATTAACGATAGTTCTTGTTTTAAAAACAGTTTCTCTGGTGTCTTCCTGAAGGTTTTTTATTTCAATCTGTTTAGCTATAACCTGAATGGTAAGTTTATCAAAATCAGGATTTTTCTGATAATAATTGGCTTTGATCTTTAAAAATTCAGCCAATTGAAGGTAATTTTCGCCAATCATCTGGCTTGCCAATTTATAGGGACGAATGGTAGTTACGATAAGGAATATCAACAAAAACCAAATACATCCACAGGCAAAAATGAGGAGGCTTTTAAAAATATTTGCTCCTGTAAGGTGTCCGTCAATAAAGATGGCAAGTACTACCAGTGATAATGAGCCCACTGCCGCAAGTCGCTGGCCATATACCCCAATTAAAGAGAAGAACATCCCGAAGACTATAATCTCCAATAATACCAAAATTTTAAAATTCATCACCAGACTGGCAATCAATGCCACAAAAACAAAACAGCAAATGGCAAATGCCAGTGCATTTCTTCTTCTGATAAAAGGTCCGGGTTGATCGGTAAGGGCTACAAAGCTGGTTCCGAGAGGGAAGAGGAAGTATTCTTTTAAAATTCCAAAGTGAGCAAGAACTAAACATGGGAGAACAGTGGCTAATGTAATTCTGATAGCAGAATACAGATATTGACTGGTTACAAATTTTTTTAGCTCCGCCGAATAGTTCATACTACAAAAATAGCTATTGAATTTAAAAGAATGGTCATAAAGGATAGACTTTTGTAAACTTAAATGTTATATTTTTTTAATAAAGAAAATGAAGGTATTACGAATGATCAATTTTTGCTTCACAAATTGAATGGCCAGTTGATGAGTGATAGAAATTACCAAATGCGGCAGATTGATAATAGGAGTTAATTAAATAAAAAAAGCCTCATTCAAAATGGATGAGGCTTTGTATGCTTGTTGAATAGATTAACGATCGTTATTGGATGTTTCTTCACCAATGTTCCAGGTAAGCCCGAAACGAAGAGTGTTATCCAATGCTGTATTCACTTTAGACATATTGATCAGATAAGAAAGATCTAATCCGAAAGAACGGTATTTCAATCCGATACCTGCAGTAGCGAACTGTCTTGCTCCCTGTTCTTCACTTTCATGGAAGTAACCTCCTCTTACTGAGAAAGCATTGTCATAGGAATATTCTAATGCACCACTATACATGATACTGTTTGGGTTTTTGAATGATTTTCCGATGCCGGCAATTGGACCTACATTTGGAATTTCATATTTAGGTCTTCTGTAGGCATCTACTCCTACATATTCGGATCCCGGTACCAAAAGTTTTGAACCTTCGAATGAAATCCCGATTCTGTTCAGGTCATCCATATACATATCATACCCAATCCCTAATCTTGCCATTGTTGGAAGATAAGATCTTGATTCTTCATTTCCTGTATAGTCTAACTTTGGACCCAGGTTTTGTATTGCCAAACCGGCATTTAATTTACCATCATATCCTCCAAAACTTGAAAATCTTTCAGAAGTATAGTATGCTGAAATATCTACAGCAAAAGAGTTTGCTGCTTTTAGTGTATTATCTGTATTGAATCCTCCGGCTAAGTCTGAGCGGATAAATCTACCCGTTACAGCCATGGAGTAGGAGTCAGAAAGTTTCAAACCATAAGCTACATCAATGGAAAATTCATTAGGCTTTGATACCCCATTTGAAGTAACATCATTACCTACTAATTGAGTAAGGTCTACTTCTCCCATATTGAAGTAATAGATACTCGCGGAAATGGTAGATCTTTCATCCTGCCCAAGAAATTTATGAAATGCTCCGTATAATAAGAATACATCATTGGTAAGTTTTCCCATATAGGGTGTATAGGTAAGACCTATGGAAGAACTTGTTCTGCTAAAAGGATATTTAGCTGCATTCCAGAATTGTGAGAATGCATCAGGAGAGGTTACCACCCCTTGATCTCCCATACCTCCCGCTCTTGCGTCTGGCGCAATTCTCAGGAAGGGAGCTCCGGTTAGTACTGGGTTTATTTGTGAATAGCCTAGAAAACCAGCACTTAACCCAAGTCCTAAAAGCAGTTTAGTAGTTAAATTCATATGTTGTCTTTTATATATTATCAGTTTTTTATAATTTTTATTGTCTATGTATTACTTAATTATTTCAAAAGTACCATTTTTTCTACAGCTGTGGCACTTCCTTTGCATTTTTCTTGGTTTTGACTTTTTGCAAATATCTTAAAAATATATGTACCTTTTGCAACGGTAGACCCAAAATCATCTCTTCCATCCCATTCTATGGCCTGACGAGGGGTTCTAAAGCCCTGTAGGAAAGGTTCTGCAACGACCGGCTGAGATAAAGTTCTTACCAATCTACCTGTTATGGTATAAATCTGTACATTCACATCCAGGATGTCATCACAATTGTGTTCAAACTGAATATATGTTTTATTGGTGAACGGATTCGGCCAGTTTAGCGGGCGGTTGATTGTCAGATGCTGGTCAGCTTCATCTTTAACCTCAAAATTTAACGTAGTAGTTGTTGAATTATTGTTTATATCCCAAACTTTAAATGTTAATTGATGCTGCCCAACAGGCAGATTTCTGAAAGGGTAGCTTACATTTCCTTTTTGATATTCAGCAAGGCCTGGATTTAAACATCCGTTTCCTTCTCCTGCAGCGTAAAAATCATTCAGGATAACAGTATTGATAACCTGACCATCTAGATATACCGTAATATCATGACCCACACCGGAGCCTGTAGAGTTTATTCCTGTATCATCAGTAAGACAAGCCAGAAGCATTGGGTTCTGATTGGTAATTCCACCATCTGCAAAGTTGGTGTTATTCATATACAGTTTTACTTTTGGTGGCTGGTTATCATTGATTCCGTTCGGGTTGATATCTCCTACCTGAATCGCCTGATTATTGAATACATCGGTTACCTTATTATCAGCATATCCTAATATTCTCCCTTCACCAACAGTATAGTTGATATCTTTAGGAACATAGAATTCTGCAGTGAACACACCGTTTACTGCTATTCCGGAAGCTTTGACAATAGCACTTCCTTCTTCTGTGTAATTTAATACAGGGTATGGCCAGTTATTGTTATTCAGTGTCTTCTTATTCAGTCTTTTATCGAAGATGTTAATAGAAACTCTTCCGTTGAAGGTCGTGTTCAGAGTTCCGTTAGGACTATTGATATGACCTTTTATTTTAACAAAATCCAGTCCTCTGACTAATCCGGGAACAGGAGTTTCAATATTATCAATGACTAATAATCTTTGAGGTCTGCTCAGTTTCATAGCAGGATCACCCAGTACATTTACTCTTAAATGATTAGCATTTACACCCTTTTCTTTTTTTGCATTTAAATGAGCATAGCCTAACGTATTAAAGTCATCATTTGTTAATTTAAAAATATTTCGGGTAAAAATATCAGTAAAGTCACGTCCATAATCAATTCCAATAGCACGGCTGGAAGTAATCATGGTAGCAGGACCTCCTTGCTTAAGTTTTATAAACTGTTCTCCGGCAGAATTGGTGCCAGGTTCATCCCATAATGTAAATTCACAGGTTATAGTAGATACGAACGGGAACCTACTGTATACATTAGAAAAATTATTAGAATTTTGAATCTCAGTACTTGTTAATACTCTTTCCTGAGCCCAGCCATTAATTCCTCCATGTCCAAAATAGAACAGATATAAACTATTTCCTATGCTGTTAGAGATAGCCTGATTTACCTGCGGATATCTCGGTCCTCCAGCGGTACTTTGTACAGTAAAAGCGTCCTGATACAGTTTTTTTACATTATATTCTTTTAGGGTCTGTACCCCAGGTTGTTCAAATACATTTGCCAATGCACTATTCATCACATTATGGAAAGGTCCGCCACCTTCCTCATTATCATCCACCACAAAATCAAGTCTCATTCTCCAATCACCAAAAGGGCTGGATTGACCTGGAAGTGCATTGTAATAGGCCAGGGTTTTATCAATCATATTGGCTGCCTCTGTATTATTAGCTGCCGGAATTCTTCCTACAGGAAGGTTCGGTAGATTGTATATTATACTAGTTGCAGTCTGAGGCTGGGTCATTACAATATAGTCATCTGTAACGAAGGACTGTACGTAATCTGAAGAATGTTCACTTTGATAAGCTGAGACAATATTGCTGTTATTGGAAATTCTATTCTTATAATCATAAGAAGCATCTCCAAGAATAAATACATACTTAAGTCTTCCTTCCGGAGTATTTAATTTGGTGACAAAATCTCTTACTGCTGTAAGATCTTTACTTCCGTTTCCAAATTCTTCATAAACCTTATTAACATCTACAATTTCTACCTTGTAATTGTTTTTTGTCTGATGATAGTTCGCCAGTCTTTGTGCCTGTCCCATCAATTCAGGTACAGTAAGGATCAGGTAATCTATATTACTGATGGCAGAAAGGTTCTGATTGGCAATTCTTCCTACAAACTGAGGACTAAAAGCCGCATCAGCACGGAAAGCTACAAATTCATTGTTGAAATTCTGATCAGCAGCAGTATAGGCAAAATTGAAAGAGCCAGCTCCAGCCTTATTCACTCTTCTGTTAGCATTCGTGATATCAGTCACGTCCCATACCTGCTCCAAACCAGACGCGTTAGAAATACTGAATCCATAATCCGTATTACTTCCACTTACAATAGAATAGTCTCTGAAGCTCATCTGAGAACCATTGAATGCAAGATTCTCTTTGTATTGTACTTCAAGGTAGTCAAAGTAGAAGGTCCCGTTAGGGTTTGTAGAAATATCCGGGTTGTATTTCAAGGTAATTTGGTTTCCTGTCTGATTGGTAATACTTCCGCTATATCTTATAGGATAGAAAATATACGAATAGGTTGGTTCATCAGTAGGAACACTATCATGGAAAGGGTTTACACCATTGATTTTAATATCAATAGAATTCTTTTGAGACCTGTATCCTATTACCTGCGATCTGTATTTTATAATATCTGTAGGCTGTATAGGAGAATTTGTGGTAAGAGTGATGGTCTTTTCTGTAGTAAAGGGAGGGTCTTCTACCCATATTCTTCCTACTTTCAATACATTATTCTGATCATTGTTGATGACCTGGTAGTTATCATACCTGGTAATCATTTGAGCGGGTAAATTTCCGTCTATGGTTGCAACTCTTTTTCCTGCACCTTTGTCAAAATTGATATAATAATAGGAAAAGTCATCATATATATTCTTGAGATTATTGCTGGTATCTGATCTTGTCTCTTTTCTTTTAAACCCCTGTCCATTACTGTTGTCATAAAGGTTGTATCCATTGGGACCTTGTGCATAGAATAAAGCATAGTCATTATCATTCCACACTCCATCATCTTCACCCACTACCTGAATGGCGTTTTCCTGTAAAGAATTATATCTAGGGTCCTGATTGAACTCAGGCAGCATAATTCCTCCATTTCCATAAATTCTCAGGTTCTTTGGATTTACAGAAGCGGGATTAATTCCGTTATCTCTTAAAAATTGGGCTGTAATTTTAAAAACTCCTGATTTGTCAACCTTTATTTTGTAAAAGTTTCCACTGGCGAGAGGGTTACCGGTAGTTCCTATTTTATTAACACTTCCAAAAGTATTAATGGGAGTAGAAGCTTCGGAAACATTAAACGAAGACAATCTTTGAATACCTCCTTTTGTTTTTTTGAACAAACCTACACTGATGCTGGCATACCTTTCACCATCTAATGTATAATAGGTAACTTCTGCAATATCTCGTTCAGGAAGTCCTCCTTTGTCTAATTCAAATAAATCTTGGTTGGAAACTCCATCCCAGGCAAGGTCAGAAACTTTTAGCTCCTTTTCTCCGATTTTTTGCTTTGTTACTATAAAAACGTTATTTTGGTTAAAAGAAAAACCTTCATTTTTAAAATTTGGAAGATTTAATTTTATGTCACCAAAGTCCTGAATTTTGGAACCATTCCATTCTATAGTGTTTCTTTGGGCGTAAAGTGTTGATGCAAAAGCGATTAAAGATAAAAGCGTGACTTTTCGTTTCATGTTTATTATTGAAATTGCTAAATTACAAAATAAATGAAAATTTTAGAATTAAATTGTAATACAATAAAATTAATTTGTTATCGTTGTTCAAAAAAATCAAATCTTTATTTGATTTATTGAATAATTTATTTTTTCTTTGTACTCTTGAAAATATTTATATCGACTATGAAAAAACTAAAGTTGTTTTCATTAATAGCATTAAGTTCTACACTTGCATTAACCAGCTGTGGCGGATCAGGGACCAGCAAAGGTGGCGGTACCAAAAAATTTGTCAGTAAAACAGGTTGGAAGCCAAACGAAAAACAGGGTTGGTTTTTTGCAGGAAAGCAACAGAAGCAGAAGGGTTGGCCGGGAATGGTATATGTAGAAGGTGGAACTTTTACAATGGGATTAGTGAAAGATGATGTTATGCACGATTGGAATAACACACCACGCAGAATGCAGGTGAGTTCATTCTTTATCGGAGAAACAGAAATTACTAACTATGAATACCGCGAATACCTTACATGGTTGAAGTATGTATTCCCACCAAGTGACCCAAGCTTTAAGGAAATCTATAACGGAGCTTTACCGGATACCTTATTATGGGACAACAAATTATCTAGAAACGATTATAATGAAACCTATCTGCGTTCTCCGGAATTCGACTACTATCCGGTGGTAGGTGTTTCATGGACACAGGCAAACAGATACTGTGAATGGTTGACAGACAGAGCTAATGAAAAAGCTTTGATGCAGGCAGGTATTATTGCTAAGGATATGTATATCAACGAATCCAATAACCAAGGTGGAACAGCATTTAACATGGATAAATTCAAAGCGAATGATCCTGAAATGCAAGGGTATATCAACGAAAAAAGAATGCAGCAGAAAGCTGGTATGAAAACTACCAACCAAAGATTGCTGGCAGCAAACAGAGCTCCTAATGGTGCAATGGTTCAAAAATTCAGACTTCCTACAGAAGTTGAATGGGAATATGCAGCTTTAGGAATGGCGAAAAACAGAGAATATAACCAATACCTTGGTAAGAAACCTGAGATCGAAAGATTAAGAGGTACCAAAGGAAAAGAAAGAGGAATGTTCCTTGAAAACTTTAAAATGGGTAAAGGAGATTATTCTGGTATCGCTGGATGGAAAAACGATGGATCTGCACAGACTTCAGACGTAAGACAATATCCGTCTAACGATCTTGGAATCTATGGTATGTATGGTAACGTTGCAGAATGGACTGCTGATGTTTACAGACCTATCATTGATGAAGATTACAACGATTTCAACTACTACAGAGGAAATATGCCTCAAGCTATTGTAAGAAACGGTGACGGAACTTATAAAATGGTTGATGAAGGTAACATTAAGTATGATACCCTAGCTGATGGTAGATTAGTATACAAAGGGCTTCCTGGACAATTCGAAAGAGAAACGATTGCTGATTACAGAAACTATAGAGATGGTGATAAACAATCTTCTTTAGAATACAGAAGAGAATCTGATTCAGCTGCAGGATTTGATATGTACAACGCTCCTAGAAAGAGCTTTATTGTAGATGCAAACGGTAGAGTTAAAATGCAGAAAGATTCTAAAGACAGAACATCCGGAATTTCTAACGACGTTAGAGTAGTAAAAGGAGGTTCTTGGCAAGACACTGCTTACTGGCTTGATCCGGGGCAGAGAAGATATAAAAATCAAGGTAAAGCTTATGGTTGGATTGGTTTCCGTGTTGCACAGGATGCCAGAACTAATGATAAGAGCAGAACTAGAAGATAATATTTATCAAAAAATACTTTTAAAAAACCTTCCGGATTTTCGGAAGGTTTTTTATTTTTGAACGATGAAATCGCTTCACTAAAAAAAATCAAAAATACTGATACAGATGTAGCGATTACTATTTGAAAAAATATATATTTCCACATGAATATAGAACAGTTTTATCCTTTATTTTTACAGGCCGACAAAGTAACGATCGATAGCCGAAAAATAACCAGAAATGACATCTTTTTTGCCTTTACTGGTGATAACTTTAATGCAGCAACGTTGGCCGAAAAAGCCATAGAAGAGGGTGCTTTAGCTGTAATTGTTGAAAGGCCTGAATTTGAAAATAAGGATAAGAATATTTTCTATGTTCCGTCTACTCTTGAATTTTTACAGCAATTGGCTATCTATCATAGAAGCAAACTTACCATTCCTTTTATAGGCCTTACAGGGAGTAATGGGAAAACAACTACAAAGGAGCTTATTCATGCCGTTCTTTCGGAAAAGTTTAAGGTTCAGTATACCTATGGAAATCTTAATAATCACATCGGAGTTCCACTGACGATTCTTTCCATTAGACCTGAGCACGAAATAGCCGTGATTGAAATGGGAGCTAACCATCAGAAAGAAATAGAACTTCTTTGTACTATTTCACAACCAGATTTCGGGTATATTACTAATTTTGGCAAAGCACATCTGGAAGGATTCGGTGGTTTTGAAGGGGTGATTAAAGGAAAATCTGAGCTTTATGATTACCTTAAAGAGAATCATCAGACCATTATTGTTAATCAAAATGATCCTATTCAGGTTGAAAAAACAGAAAACTATTCACCTAAGATAACTTTTGGAAAAGTAGAGTCTGATTATAATTTTGAAGCTTTCTCAGAAGATCATTTTATAGGATTAACTTATCAGGGAGAACAGGCTGTATCTAAGCTGACCGGAGCATATAATTTTACCAATCTTTGTGCTGCTGCAAGTCTTGGTCTTCACTTTGGAATTAGCTTTGACAAAATCAAATATGCTGTAGAGCAGTATACTCCCACGAATATGCGTTCGCAGGTCGTGAAAAAAGAAAACAGAACATTAGTACTGGATACTTATAATGCCAATCCAAGCTCAATGACAGCTTCATTGCGTAACTTTATCACTTTTGAAGGTCGCAAAACAATTATCATTGGTGACATGCTGGAATTGGGTACTGAAAGTGAAAAAGAGCACCAAAATATCCTGGAATTAGCCAAAATACTTGGATTTGATGCCATTATTACCGTTGGAAAACATTTTAAAGCAGTGAGCTCATCAGATCTTGCTTTTGAAAACACTACTGAACTGATAGAATATTTACATGAAAATAAAATTCAGTCAGAGAATATCCTATTGAAAGGATCAAGAGGAATAGCCTTGGAAAAAGTAATTGATTTTATTTAGACTTTAAAGCCCAGAATTCTTTTACAATAAGCTTAATATTCTGAAATGTGCTTGGGAAAACTTCATCTTCAATCTGAGAGATGTTTTTCCAGGCAACTTCAGTAATCCCTTCTTCTATTTGTGGTTTCGAAGTATCTTCGCCATTGAAATTCATTTCGAACCAATGGGTACATTTTAGGATTTTTTCACCGTTTCTTTCAATATAGATATGATAAGTGGTATTAATGAACTGTATAAGTTCTACATCCCTTAAACCAGTCTCTTCTTCAATTTCTCTTACGGCAGACTCTTCTCTGGATTCTCCTTTTTCCATTTTCCCTTTTGGAAGATCCCATTTACCTAACCTTCTAATGAAGAGCATTTCGCCCCCAGGTTTAATAACAAGCCCTCCGGCTGCTTCTATAATTCTGAATAGCTTTTGGAATTCTTGCCAGATTTCATCAATATTCTCACCATAAACGTTAAGTTCATTTACAGAAGTATTCTCTAAAAGATCCAATGCGATCTCTAAAGTAGTGAAACTTTCATACCCAAGCTTTTTTTCAAGTTCTTCGGGATGCTTAGATATCAATAATTTTTTTTCGTTCACAAAAACTTTATACATCTCAGATAGTTATAGTTAGTATTGATCCTTAGAGGGTAGTGGCTTAAAAAGATGGGAAATCCAGTTGTTTTTACCGCGCTTTTTACCACAACTTATACGCAAATATATCAAATTATAGCTATAAAATAAACCATTTGAGATTCTTTATTTTCTTGTGTGAACAATTGTTTGGGTTAAAATGGTATTCTTTCTTAGGGAGAGTTATCCTGAGTGGAGATGTCTTCATTAATATAGATTTTACTAATCAAATATTCCCGTGATAGAGATTAAAAAAATATTTATTAATTTAAATGAAAAATTATTTCGAGATGGTACGATTTGAACAGTTATGGAAAAAACATCCTGGCAAAGGGGGCTTTCCTTGTGATAGATCAAAGCACGAAAATCAATGTGCAATTCGAATGAGCGTAGCATTTGAGGAATCAGGGGTAGATTTAACATCATTTGCCGGAGTTAAATGTTGGGAAAAACATGAGAATGGATTTAAACATATTTTAAGAGCTCAGGAATTAGCTAATTGGGTTGATAAACATCCTGAAGTCTTCGGAAATACAATAAAACTTTCAAGAAAAAAATTCCCCAATATGAATAGTAAAAGTTTTAAACATAAAGGTCTTGTATTTATTATGGATGGATGGCTTGGTGGGGTAGATCATATTGATTTATGGAATGGGATAGAAATGAAAGCAGGAATGCCTGACTATTTTGAAAAAGGAAAGGAAATATGGTTTTGGGTTCTTATTTAAATGATTGTATTATGAAAAAAATAGTATATATAATAATTGTATTGTTGTTTGCCTTTTCTTGTTCAAAGGAGTCAAAAAAAAATTCATTAACAAAATCTGATAGCAGGAGCATACTTACGGATACTACTTTAGTCAACAATATTTTATTAGAACTAGCGGATAGTGCGGATGTAGGAGTATTAAAAATTTATTCAGATCAATATAAGGTTTCAGGGAAAATAAAGATTAAGCCCCCTTGTTATTTTTTGAAAAGAGATGGAAAGGTTCTATCTTTTTCTTATCCTAATATTGCTGTAGATAAAACTATTATTATGCAAGGTAAGAATGGTGTTCAGGGTATTCTTTTTAAAAAAGACAGTATTATATATGAAGATTATTTTCCCACGAATTCTCCTTATAATATAAAAGAAGGCGCCGATGAAATAGTGTATCAGGACTTTGCTTATAGATTTTATAAAAATAAGTATCAATAGGGTGATGCTCTTTTAGAAATTATTTTTGTTCTTATTTCAAAATATTATATTTATATAAGCTTCATGTACCGTAAGTTTTTTTCTAGAGTAATCTTCTGCCTTCAAAAGTATGCTTTGGATAACGTCTTTGTAGATTTTTTTTATAATTTTGTTGTTATCATAAATGTAAAGAACCTTATCTTTATAAGAATTTAAATACAAAATAAAAAATGAATTTAGAAGGACGAAAAATTATTGTCAATAAATCATCTAAGGAGTTATCCGAATTACTGAAAACCCCTGAAAATTACAAAGATTTCATGCCAGATGGTCTTCAGAAATTTGAAACGAGAGATAACGGGTTCAAATTCGGACTACAGGGGATGCCGGAAATTGCATTGAAAATAGATGAGGTAGATGATCAGAAAGCAGTACTGAAATCAGCAAGCTCAAGTTTAGATTTTACTTTAACTGCTACTTTAAACCCGATCAATGAGAATCAGACAGAAGTTCAGATGTTGTTTGAAGGGAAATTCAATCCGTTCATCAAAATGATGGTAGAAAAACCATTGCAGAACTTTATCAATACATTGACAGATAAAATCGAAGCCTACAAATAATACATAAAAAACCTTCAGAAATGAAGGTTTTTTTGTTACTGATTTTTTTTAAAAAGTCCGGCTTTTAAATTTAAGCCCATCGAACCTTCTGCTAATTGCAGATAATTGCGTTTACTCTGATCTTTCTCAATGGTTACACTTCCAGTAGTCTGTACATTTTCCATTTCCAGAAAATCTGTTGAAGTTGCATCACTGTCGCTTAACGGACCGCTTCCATAACCTGCCAGTTTGCTATAGTTGGCAAAGATGCTATTGGAAGCTTTGTATTTGCGTTTACTGCCTTTTTCTCTGATCCATACCGTATTGGTGTTAGCAATTATGTTGTGGTGAAAATCAAATTCGTCTCCATTAGTTCCTTGTGTTGTCCAAACACCACAGAAATAGCCACCGTATACCAGTGAATAACGCATGGCACTGCGGCTTCCGATTCCTCCATTATTTTTCCAAAAAACAACAGGTATTTTACAGTTGAAGAAGACACAGTGATCGATAGCCAGTCCATAGCCATTTGCTATAACGCCTACATGCAATGGTAATACATCTACATTTCCGGCAAACAGACATTGTGTTACAAGCAGATCGTCCAGGTTTTTTCCGTCACGCCATATAGGGTAGGAACGGCGTAGATTAGTACCATCTATATAAGAATAATCCGGACTGCCACTAAAGCGGAGCCCTTCAATCGTTACATGGCTAACCTCTGGCTGTATGCCTCTTGCTTCTTGTCCTCCTATACCGGGTTCCAATGGAGTAGCTGTTACTACAACCGGCATTTTTTGAGGAGTCCATTCTGTATCATCAGGCATAACATCTGCGCGAATAACAAGACGGTTTTTAAGAGTATACTTGTCATTGGTAAATACAACGGTTTGAGTCAACAAGTGTACACCTTCTGAAAGGATAATGGTGGTTGCTTCCAGGTCTTTGTTCACATTGACCCGTTTTGCGGCCTCCAGAATGGTTTTTAATGGCTGTGCTTTTGTTCCTGCATTGGCATCATTGCCAGTCTGAGGATTAATGTATAACTGTTCTGCTTTTAATAAGGTTATACTCATTACAAACAACAGAAAAGTAAATGTATATTTTATCATATTCCTTTTTTTGTAAAATTAGGAACAGTCTCCCTTTATAAAAAGGTCATTTTATCTTTAAAAAGGTCATTTATATATTCTTTCTGTATTGTTGAGGAGTGATGCCTGTAAGTTTTTTAAAGAAACGATTGAAATTAGAAGGATCCGAAAAGCCAAAATCGTAGGAAATCTCTTTAGCAGATTTGTTTTGATATAGCTGTTTTTTTATTTCTGAAATTAACTTGTAATGGATCATCTGCTGGGCTGATAATCCACTAAACTGTCTGCAGATTTTATTAAGGAATCCCGAACTGATATTCAACATTTTTGAATAAGCTTCCACACTTCGGTCATTTACAAATTTCTTTTCCAATAAAGATCGGAATCTATAAAAATCAGAATGAATAGAAGTGTCTCTCTGAACGTTGTAAACATTTGCATAATATCGATTAAGAATGACCAGTAACTGATAGAGAAGCGATCTGATCAAATGATTGCTGTCATTCTGAAGCTGTCCGAATTCCTGTTCCATTCCACATAAAAGATCCAGACATTTTCCAAATGATCCCTCTGATATTTGCATTTGGGTAGGGCTTGAATATTGATGAAAGTATTGAAAACGATACAGGAACAATTCATCCGAGAAGAAAAGATGAAGAAAATCTTTTTCAAAAAGTAGTGTATAACCCTTAACTTTTTCTTTAATTTCCCAACGACGTACTTGGCCTGGGCTTGTAAAGATAATAGTTTGTGGAGCTATTGGCATCTCATTTTCGTCTAATGTAAAGCTGCCTGCTCCCTCTTCAATAAAAATGATTTCGTAAAAACTAAGCTGATGTAATGTATTGTCTAATACGTAATTATTTAGCGTTTCAATACGTCCAATATCCAATAGGATCTCCTGGCCATACTTACAGGGGAGAAAATGATACGTTTTAATTTTTGCGACTGGTGCCATTTCTTTTTACAATTTCTTCTCATTCTAGAGATGAGTTAAAAATACAAATTTTCAGTCGACCTCTAGTATTGGTGGCACAGTTTGATATGTTTAGGAGGATGTCAATACAGGGTTGGATTAAGCAATTATCCCTGAACAATGGTCAGCGATACTTCCTGTAGCGGAAGACAGAACATTGATTTCATTATTCATTTTTAAAACTCCCATGAACGCAAAGATTAAAGCTTCCTTATATTCTATAATTTCCTTTTCCGGAATAATGATCTTGGATTCTGTTTTTGCTTTTATTTTCTCTATTAAAAGGGTGTTATAAGCACCTCCTCCGGTGATCAATATATCCTTTATGTTATTTTCATTGATGACCTTAGAGATTTGTTGGGCAATATGTTCAGTAAACGTAGCCAAGGCTTCCAGAGGGGGTATATGTTCAAGCACTGGAAAAATATATTGATGGCACCATTCTATGCCCAGCGACTTAGGATGAGCCTGTTGATAAAAGCCTAAAGAATTAAGTTGATGTAGTAATGCTTCATTTACTCCTCCTTTTCTTGCCAGATTGCCATTTTCGTCAAAGCTCTCATTCAGTTGTTGAGCCAGATGATTCAATACAATGTTGACAGGAGCAATATCAAAGGCGATCCTTTTACCTTCTGATGTCAGAGAAATATTTGAGAATCCGCCCAGATTCAGACAAGCGTCATATTGTGAAAAAAGAAGTTTGTCACCTATAGGAACTAAAGGAGCTCCATTTCCTTTCATTAAGACATCCTGACTTCTGAAATCATAAAGTACAGGTATCCCTGTTTCCAGTTTAATAGCTCTGCCGTCCCCAATCTGAAGTGTAAATTTTCTTTGAGGCTGATGGAAGACTGTATGGCCATGAGATGCGATCAGATCAATATCCTCAAGCTGATGCTTTTCAATAAATTCTTTAGCTTTTTGTCCCAGATAAAATCCGTAATCGGAATGCAGTTCTAACAGGTCTGTTACCGAAAGATGAATGGAATTTCTGAGTTTATTTTCCCAATCTGTAGGATAGGGTAGAGTTTCAGCTTTCAGGATCTGAAAATGCCATTTGTCCTTTTTTTCAAATTCAGCAAGACAGATATCCAAACCGTCCAAACTTGTTCCGGACATCAATCCTATGGCAAGCGTTTTCATGGTAACAGAGGCTATTTTTTATTCTCAGAAAGCCTTTTAGAATTAAAGTCTCCTGAATTATTATAGAAAGTATATTCTGAAAAATCATCCTTAGCAGTCATTCCATTAGCACCAACTAATGTAGAACCATCTTCCATTGTTACATACACCGTATCCTTGGTATAGATCCTTTTTTTGATCTGATCCCAATACACACTCTGCATGGCAAATTTTTGACCTTCGTTGGTCGTAATTCTTACATTGCCTTTCGCTTCGTAAAACTTTTTGTAATCAAAAAACTTAGCGTATTTGGCTTTGATCGTTCCCGGCATTTTGGGCTTTTTCTTATCGAAAAATTCAATATCAATGCCTTTTCTGGCTACTGTATAAGGACTATCGATCAGCTCATATTTTTCAATGATAGGAGCTTTGGCTTTCAGAATTACAAATCCGGAATCACGTTGTATGATATTCGCATTGTTAATGACCTGTGAAGGAAAATTTTTGCTGTTATTCCCATTCTTTTTGGTAAGATCCTCTTCACAGGATGTGAATATAAAAAATATAGCACAACTAAAAAGGTATGCTATATTTTTATATACTATTTTTTTTGAAAAATTCATTCTAGTTATAAAGAGACTTTCTGAACCACTTGTCAGCAAAATTGAAGCCGAGTTTCAGGTTAATAAAGTTCTGGTTGATAAGATTATTTTGAAGAGTACCTCTCTTACCTAGTTCTATACCAATCTCTAAACCGCTCATTCTTGTAATACTGCTGTTTTTGAAAGGAAGCATTACTCCGGCAGAAATACCGAATTTATTGATGCTGTTACCCTCCAGTTTAAGGTTTCCTCTTTCATAGAAAGCTCCATATCTGTAGATTACCCTTGAAAAATAACTTCTGAAGTTGTTATAGTTAGGTAAGTACCATCCACCGGCAGAAACTCTGTAAGTATCCTGTAGACTGAAAGACTGTCCGAAATAAGCAATATCTTCCCCTTTTTTATAATCAACCTGTCCGGAAAGGAACCAGTGATTTTCACTTCCATATCCAACTCCTACGGATGCCTGAAGCGGAAGAAGATTCTTAGACTTGGTTTCTTTATAATCAATCGGATTGATATCTGTTTTTGTGCCTGCAGCATCAGCATATCTGTAAGTACTGTTGGTATAATCAGTAGTAATATTACCAATATTCCCGAAAGTTGCCGTAGCTCCAATCGTTAATTTCTTATCAGTACGGCTATTCAGTTTCTGATAGCTTGTACCTAAGGTAAAGTTGAAGTTTCTGACTCTGTTTTTGGTTTCATATCCTGCAATATATTCTGAACCTGCAGCGCTGTATTCAGTAAGATCAGACAGATCCCCAAAATATAAATTAGCCCTTGCTCCCACAGAGAACTCCTGGTTGATCTTGTAAGATAAGGCCACAGCTGCAGTGTTTAAAGTACCACTACCTCTAAATTGGTTTTGGTCAATAATAGTACCATCTGCTGCCTTATTCTGGCTAAGAATATCATAGCTCTTAGAACTGTATGGTTGGTAGGTAATTCCCATTTTAACCTTTGAGGAAATAGGAAATGCCAGTGAAATATTGGAAAGATACGTAGAATGCTTTGTAGATTTCATATCGTTTAAATTCGATTTGAAATAGTTATTTTCGTTGGTAGCTTCCAGTTTTATACTTGTAAGTTCAAAATTAGCGTTGTTTGCTGGGTTAGCAAAGTTGAAATTACTGGTGAAATCACTTATAAAAGCAGTAGAGATACCTCCCATGGAAGCAGTTTCGATCGTATTATCATATTTTACATCCCCAATTCCATATTTTGCATACGGAGAGTTACTTAGACTCTGTGCATTCAGAAAATATCCAACTGATATGAATGATACTACAAAGATTTTTTTCATTCTTTATTTTTAAAACAATGCGCAAATATCTTAAATATTAATGAATTGTAAAAATTATATGTGGTTAAAGTTTGTTAAGGGCTGTATAATGGGGAATTTTTAAGCTTTAGAGATTATTGCTGTCAATTGTTAATCATGACTTTACTTTATTTATCTATTTGGATAATTTATTACTATAATTCACTATTTGTATTCAGGTGAATGGTGAAAAGGCAATTCGTTTCATACTAGAATTTCTCTTACTATCCATTTACTATTGACTTTGTAAAGCAAAATTGACCATTCACAAATTTAACTCTGAATTCTTGTCCAGTTTTTTTATCTTTGAAACATGAATTGGGAGAACATCGCAGGACAGGAAAATCTGAAAAAACTTCTTAGAGAAAGCATAGCCGAAAACAGAGTGAGCCATGCCCAGCTTTTCGTAGGAAAGGAAGGTTATGGGACTTTACCTATGGTGTTGGCCTATGCAAAAGAGATTTTATACCAGGAAAATGAGCATGCTGCCTCAAAAGTAGAACATCTTAATCACTTGGATCTGCATTTCAGCTTTCCTGTATTTACAGATAATAAAAACTCTTTGAGCAAAAATAAATTTGAAGAGTTTCGGGAAATGATTCTGGCTTCTCCTTATGCAAGCTACGATGACTGGACCGCCTTTTTAGAATCAGAAAACAAGCAGCTTTTTATTTCTGCAGATGAAGTTGATGATCAGAATCAGAAATTTTCATTAAAAAGTTTCGAAGGCGGAACCAAAATACTGATCGTATGGAGAGCTGATAAAATGAATATAGCTGCATCCAACAAGTTTCTGAAGTTCCTTGAAGAACCACCGTCCAAAACTATTATCCTTCTTACCGCAGAAAGCACCAATGATATTCTTCCTACTATACTTTCCCGTACTCAGGTGGTAGAAATTCCAAGGATTCATGATGAGGATATTGAAGCGTATCTAAAGAAAAATTTCTCTGTTACTGAAGAGAAAGTAAGAGAAATTGTTCATGAAGCACAGGGTAATCTTAATGAAGCAATAAAACTTCTGAATTCCGGAGATAAGAGTAATGAATTTGAGAAGCTTTTTGTACAATGGGTTCGTGATGCCTTTATGGTAAAAAAGAAACCCGAGTATCTGCGAAGTATTATTTTTTGGGCGAGAGAAATTGCGGGCTGGAACAGAGAAAAGCAGAAGAATTTTTTAAATTACTGTTCTGAAATTTTCAGATTGGCACTTCTCCAGAATTATCAATCGGAAAATCTGGTGTATAAAAAAATTGATGCTAATGATTTCAACTGGGCAGGTTTTTCAAAGTTTATCAGTGGGGCCAATATTGAAAGTATTTTGGAAGAGATCAATACTGCAGATCTACATCTTACCAGAAACGGAAATCCTAAAATAGTCTGGACAGATTTAGGGATAAAATTATCAAGATATATCCATAAAAGTACATAATATAAAACTCCGGAAATTTTCCGGAGTTTGTTTTTTAGGCTGTTTTCTTTTCTTTTGCAGTCTTTTTATCTTTTGAAGTGTTCTCTGCCGTTTTTGCTTTTGCTTCACAACCTTTATGATGAGCATCGGAACACGCTTTTTTATCCTTTACAGAACATTCTTTTTTGTCTTTTCCAGCGCAGCAGCCCCCTTCTTTAGGCTTTTCCTGAGCATAGCTGAAGGTAAATAAGCTGATGGCAAGAATTGAGATTATTTTTTTCATGATTAAAATTTTTAAGTGGCTAAATGTAATGCTTTTTTGCATACACTATATATTTTTTAATGAAGCCTGGAATTCTTGAAGTTCTTTTTCCATAAAATCAGGATTATCGAGCTGTTTTCGCATCGATTTTATATTACCAATAGTACTCTCAAGAGCTGTTCTGAACCATGGAAACTCCTGACTTAAAGAGGTAAGTTTTGCCAATGCTCTCAAAGAATTATCGGTCTGAGCCAATTGTACAGCATGTTCATATCTGAATACAGGGCAATAATAAAATTCTTCAGCAACATAATCCCATGTATCATTATCAGCTTCCGTATTCATCAGATAAAGCATGGCAAAAATAGAAGAATCCGTATAGCCATCGGAGAACCTGAAACAATCAAAAACTGATTCCGTATCATTTTGTTGTATTTTATTATCCAGTACTTCATGAAATAACTGGTGGGAAAGTCCTTTTTCAGAGTGATTTCCTATAATATGGAGCACTGTTGCATATTCTACTTTTACAGCATCATCATCAGGATGACCTTCATAGGCTTTTTCAATATAGTCCTTGGCTGCAGGGTTATTCAATAACGCCCGATGAAGTTTTGAAAGTGAAACAAGCTCTTCCTTAGTGAAATGCCTTTTATCCGACATATTTTCTTCAAAATATTGAAGTGCTTTTTTAGAATATCGATCTTTTACAAATCTTTCGATCACCTGCCAGTCTTCAAGCTTTTCAAATTGAGATGGGTCCCAGAAACGGTAAAATAAAGACATGCGGTCCCATTTTGATTGAATATCTTTCCATTCTTTAAAAAGGGTTCCATAAGCTTCATGAGCGAGGTAGGTATTACCTCTGTCATCTTCAAGCGGAAGATTGACATCAAGAGTAGGATTAGAATGATATCTTTTGAAAGCTTCAATGATTTCAAGGTCGAAGCGATTTCCATCTTCATTGAATGAATCAACCGTTTCTTCTGATAAAGCAGGGATGTCTTCAATGGATGTGGTATCCGTCTCTTGCGTTAACGGAGTAATTTTTTCTTCTAATGGAGCTAGTATCTCTTCATTGGTTGGAGTAATTGTCACTTCCTGCTGAGAATCGTTCTTAAAAGTTACTTCATGTGTCTGTTTTTTTTTCTCTCTCTTAAATATCTTTAAAAAGAAATCGAATAAGCCCATAGAGTTTGTTTTTTGTAAATATAAATTAAATCTATATTAAAAAATCAATCAATCGTTTGATTTGTTTCAAAACTTGTGTAAATTTGCACCCTGAAAAATGAACACTAACATGATTTCAAAAGAAGAAAATATATTATTCGCAGCAGAAAAACTCTTTGCAGAAAAGGGTTTTGAAGGAACTTCAACCCGGGAAATTGCAAAAGCGGCTAATGTAAACATCTCTATGATTTCATATTATTTTGGATCAAAAGAAAAACTTTATGAGAAATTGGTTGAATACAGAATGAATGAAGGGCAGTTTTTTTCAAGAGATATTGTAGAAAGAACAGACCTTAATGAATGGCAAAAGATTGAAAAAATAATAGACCAGTTTTCTAACAGAATAAGAACGCAAAAATGCTTTTACAGGATTATGCAGCGGGAACAGCTTCATACCTCTAACCCGCAGATCGTAGAGTTTTTGAAAGAAACCAAAATGTCATTCCTCTCCATGTATTCCAGAATACTGGAAAGTGGTTTGAAGAGTGGTGTTTTTACAAAAAATCCTCCTATTTATCTGCTTCATTCTACCATAAGCGGAACCCTATTTTATGCATTTAATGCCAAAGAAATGTATAAGGAGTTTCTAAATGATACAGAAGATGAGGATGTTTTTGACGAAAAATTTTATACAGAACTTAATAGACACATAAAACATTTACTAAAAGACCTTTTAGGTTATGAAGAGAATAAATAACTCAGTGATTGCATTATCACTATTCGTAGGAATAGCAAATGCAAATGCTCAGGAGAAAAAGACCCTTTCTCTTGACGAAGCTGTGCAGCTGGGAATCCAGAACAGCAAGAATCTCAAGATCGATGCAGCCAAGATCGAGGAGGCTACCGCTGATCTTTTGGAAGCTAAAAACAGACAGCTTCCGGAATTAAAGGTTTCAGGAAGCTATATGTATCTTCCGATAAAACCCAATGTTGATATCAAACTTCCTGGAGTTTCAGGAGGAGCTGGAGGCCCAGAGGTTCATCAGGTAGCGTATGGCTCAGCTAATCTTAGCGTACCAATTTACAGTGGTGGAAGAATCAAATATGGGATTCAGTCAGCAAAATATTTGGTAGAAGCATCAAAATTAAGCACCGAAAATGACAAGACTGCCATTGCTTACAATGTTGCCCAGGCTTATAACAACTTGTTTAAAGCCAACCAGTCGATCAAGGTTTTTGAAGAAAATCTTGCCGCTTCTCAAAAAAGAGACGAAACTTTCCTGAAAATGGAAAATAACGGATTGATTGCGAGAAATGACAGATTAAAAGCAAACCTGCAAACTTCTAATATCGAACTTCAGTTGCTTGAGGCTAGAAACAATTACAATATTGCCAATATCAATATGGATTTGTTATTAGGAATTCCTGAAACTACAGAAATTGAAGTAGATCAGAATTATATTGAAGAAGGTTCAGAGGTAAAACCTGTTGACTTTTATGTAAGCGAAGCCAGAGAAAATCGTAAAGATCTACAGGCTTTGGTTCAACAGAGAAAAGCAGCGCAATTGGGAACAAAAGCTGCTAAGGCAGAAAACCTTCCGTCAATAGCTTTTACAGGAGGATATGTAGCGGCAGATATTCCTAAGTTTCTTACGGTGTATAATGCCATCAACGTAGGTGTTGGAATTTCTTATAATTTATCCAATATCTGGAAAGAGAATTCTTCACTAAGACAATCTCAGGCTAGAGAAAAGCAGTTAGCAGCTACAGATGAATTACTGAATGATAACATTAAGCTTGATGTAAACAGAGAATACCAGAATACAGATTTTTCTAAAAAGAGAATTGTTGTTTTCGAAAAATCTGCTGAACAGGCTAATGAAAACTACAGAATTACAAAAAATAAATATGATAACGGTCTTGCAACCATGACAGAATTATTGGATGCGGACGCTGCTCAGATTGCCGCTAACGTTGGGGTAATCAATGCAAAGGCAGATGCAGCCTTAGCATACAGAAAACTATTGCAAACAACAGGAACTTTAACAATTAAATAATCAGATCGAAACCAAAATGGAAAATAATAATACACAGGCAGCTGAACCTAAAAAGAAAAAAAGTTTAGTTTTTCCTATCATTTTAGCAGCTGTAGTAATCGGAGGCGGAATCTACGGTTACAGAGCATATAGCTACGGACAGTATCACGAAGAGACTGACGATGCTCAGATTGCTTCCAATATGTCACCGGTAATTTCTAAAATCTCAGGATATGTAGCTCAGGTAAAAGTAAAAGACAACCAGTTTGTAAAGAAAGGAGATACGTTGGTGATTTTGGATAACAGAGATCAGAAAATGGCTCTTGAACAGGCTCAGGCAGCATTATCTACAGCCAGAAGTAATATTTCAAATGCAGAAGCTACTACAACGGCTACTTCAAAAAATATCGGTTCTTCAGAAGCAGCGGTAGTAACTGCTAATGCTCAAATTGAAGCAGCAAAAGTAAACGTTTGGAAAACCTCTCAGGATTTAAAAAGATACGCGAATCTTGTAAAAGACCATTCTATTACAGAACAGCAATATGAGCAGGCTTTAGCAGCAAAACAATCTGCAGACAGACAATTACAGGTTTTAGTTGATCAGAGAAATCAAATTGCTCAGCAAACTCATATCGCTTCTTCTCAAACGGCTGCAAGTTCACAACAAATCAGTGTTGCCGGATCTGTTGCTAAACAAAGAGAAGTAGATGTAGAAAATGCAAAATTGAATTTATCATATACCGTAATCCTTGCCCCTGAAGACGGACATGTAGGAAAAGTATCTACACAGGCAGGTCAGTATCTGCAGGCAGGATCTCAGTTGTTTGCCTTGGTTAAAAACGATCAGAAATGGGTGGTAGCCAACTTTAAAGAAACACAGGTAGATAAAATGGTAGAAGGACAGAAAGTGAAAATCGAGATTGATGCTTTCCCTGATCAGGAATTTGAAGGAGTGGTAAGTTCATTCTCTCCAGCTACAGGAGCTACTTTCTCTATTCTTCCTCCGGATAATGCGAGTGGTAACTTCGTAAAAGTAGTTCAGAGACTTCCTATAAAAATCGATTTTGTAAATCTTGATAAGAATATTGCAAAAAGATTAAGAACAGGAATGAACGTGAAGGCTGAGGTTGCTTTGAAATAGTATTCATGTACTTACGTAAAATGTATTCATGATGAATTGAAAATCATTAATACATCCTACATTTTACATTAATACAAATATTCAAATAAAATTATGCAAGATTCATTAGTAGAATATGGAGCGCGGAGAGTAATCATTACGATTACAGCTATCCTATGTGCCCTTCTTGAAATTGTAGACTCCACGATTGTCAATGTTGCCTTGAATGAAATGAAGGGAAATCTTGGATCTACACTTTCAGAAGTGGGTTGGGTAATCACGGCTTATGCCATTGGTAATGTAATTATAGTACCAATGACAAGCTGGCTTTCCCAGCAGTTTGGGCGTAGAAATTACTTTGCGGCATCCATCATTATATTTACCATATTTTCATTTTTATGTGGAAATGCGACCAATATCTGGGAGCTCGTGTTCTTCAGATTGATGCAGGGTATCGGTGGGGGAGCCTTATTGGTAACTTCACAGACGATCATTACGGAATCTTATCCGATTGAAAAAAGAAGTATGGCTCAGGCTATTTATGGTCTGGGAGTAATCATTGGTCCTACATTAGGTCCGCCTCTTGGAGGATATATAGTTGATAACTTCAGCTGGCCCTATATTTTCTATATTAATATTCCGATTGGAATTGCAGCAACCTTGATGACGCTGCAGTTTGTAAGAAGTCCGAAATATGCAGAAAAACGTAAAGTCTCGGATGTTGACTGGATTGGAATTGGATTGCTGGCAGTAACTGTGGGTTCATTACAGTTCATTCTGGAAAGAGGACATGAAGAAGACTGGTTTGCAAGTGGAATGATTGTAGCATTTACAGTAGCTGCAGTTTTAGGATTTATATTATTCCTCTGGAGGGAGCTTACCTTTAAATATCCGATTGTGGAGCTTAGAGTACTTAAAAATAGTAATCTAAGAATTGGAACTATGATGTCGTTTGTGCTAGGATTTGGATTGTATGGTTCTACTTTCATTGTACCTCTGTATACGCAGAGTATTTTAGGGTGGACGGCACTTCAGTCAGGAGCTCTGATGATTCCTGCTGCATTGACAACGGCTTTTATGATGCCTATCATTGGTAGATTATTGGCAAAAGGAGCAAAACAGCAGATTCTGGTTTCTTTAGGATTATTCATCTTCTTTGTCTATAGTTTCTGGGGCTATAAAATTTTGACTCCGGATACCAGTAAAGATGCTTTCTTCTGGATGCTAATTGTGAGAGGGGCAGGTCTTGGATTATTATTTATTCCAATTACATCTTTATCCTTAAGTACATTGAAAGGGCAGGAGATTGGTCAGGGAGCAGCCTTTACAGGGATGATGAGACAACTGGGAGGATCCTTTGGGATTGCAGCCATTACTACTTTCATTGCCAATGCAGGTCAGAAGTACAGGAATAATTTAATTTCCCATTTGGATGAAAATAGTTTTGAAGTTCAGCAAAGACTGGCAGCATTAAAGGCTAGTTTTGTAGCAAAAGGAATGACTCCTGATGCTGCAATGAATGCCGCTTATAAAATGCTTGACTTATCTGTCACCAAACAGGCAACAGTATTGTCTTACATGGATGTATTCCTTTACCTTGGGATAATATTTTTAATATGTATTCCGTTTATCTTACTCGTAAAAGAAAGAAAGAGCAAAGAAAAAATAGATTTGAGTGAAGCCATGCACTAAATTTTAATTAAAACCTTCGGATGTTCCGGAGGTTTTTTTGTATAAGAGAAGATTAAAATTTACAATCTCAATAATTGATTTCTTTCTATTTTCGGCTTTTGTTGTCGCTCAATTTATAAAAGTGTTCATTTATTTTGTTAAAAATAATATCACTTATTGGAGAGTTTATTTGTTTTTTTTAACTTTACCCTACCAAATGAAAAAATATGAATAGATTCCCTCATCCTTATAAAACCTTTTCAAAAGGCCCAGATTGGAGCATTGTATTACATTCTTATCTGTAATCCAATACTTAATATTATTGTTTTTCATTACTTTCATGCATTTGTTGATGCTTAAGTAAAGATTGATATTCCTAATTTCTGAAATTGAATAAAGAAATAGAGGAACAGAGATTTTATTCATATATCATATGCTATGATTTAAAAGCATTTGTATTTGCTAATAACCCCACTTGATAAAACTTAACTATGAATCCTACACAGCTACCGGAAGCTTTTATAGCATTATCAGATTTCAGGAAACATGATGCTTATTTACCGGATATGGATCAGGACCAGATCATTTCAGACTTTTTTCCCGGAACGTTTACAGAACTTACCCAGCGTCTCTCAGATATTACAGGAGCATTTTATGGTGGATTGCTGAAACAGGCAGCGAAGCTTTATGGAGCGGAGACCATTAATGAGCTTTCTACAGCTTTTATGTACGATCTAGGATCTAAAATGACCTTGAAAAATCTGGAAACCAAACCTGATCTGCAGCCAGGAATTCCGGCAGTAGCCAAAATAGTAATAGGAGCAATTTTTACATCCAGTCCCGAATATAATTTTGATTTCAAAGAATTAAATGACCACAGAGTTGAACTTCTGATTAAAGGAGTAGACCGTTACCACAAAATCACACAAAGTCTCCAGATCGCAGGACTGCTGAAGTGGCCGGTTATAGAACCTTTTATACAAGGAGTATGCGATACCATGGGACTGGATGTTTTATTTGAAATAAAAGTGTTGAAGCTTAATCCCGACAGTTTATGTATATATGAGGTAATTGTGGAGAAGAGATAACTTTTGATAAATAAAAGATATTTTCTTTAAACACTATTGTCTATATATCTTATCCATTCGGATATCAACATTAATAAGAGCGGGCTTTAGCCCGCTCTTATTATAAAGTTCTAATTCATTTGGCTTAGTCAAAACCTAAGCATTTTTGAATGTATTCATTCAGCTATATTTCATAGAATTTTCAATAGGAAGAATATTATATTTATTACTATATTCTATGTGCTTAAGTGGTGAAAATTAAGCCAAAGAAGGCATATAGAAAAACAATAAAACACTCCATTTAATGTACATTTTCTATCCATTCAATCCCACTAATATCAATCAGTTTCAAGGTATGAATATCATCTTTGTGAAGAATATCATTAATTCCGATATTGACATCCGCCTTAGCACCTAATGGAATAACAAGACTGTATTTTCCAGGTTTTACTTTGGCTACATAATGATTTTTGATATTGTTTTTAGAGAATTTTGAAAGCTCTTTATGATCGATTTCCTTTAAAATCTTTCCGTTTTTATCCAGAATATGAATCCCTATAAGAAAAGAACCATATACATCGGCCCCTTCAGTCCTGTAAACCTCGAATGTTAAATCTGAATTATTATAGGAGATATTGGAGATTTCAAGCTTGGGTTTTACCGACTTATTATGCAAAGTTCCCCAAACACCACCATGAAAATATTGGTTGGTATAAAGCGTGAGTCCAAAAATCAATAGAGAGCCCGTCAGTACAAAAACTTTGGGTTGAGCTATAGGGAGAATTCCTGAACCTAACCATTGGAACCATTTGGATTGAGTAAAGGTTTTGTTTTTCTTTATAAAATAATCATCAAGAGAATAGGCACCGCTTCCTGTCAGAAACAGAACAAAACCTCCTGCAACTCCTAAGACTCCAATCTGCCATTCATCCACACAAGTAGTGCCCAGCCATCCCGAACCCAATAGAATTCCCAGAGCAAGGCTGAATATTCCTATACTCATTAATCGGGTAAAAAGGCCTAGAATGATAAATAACCCTACGATGGCTTCAATAATAGTAAAAGTCATCATAGATCTTTGTAAGGCATCCGGATGGGTAACCAGATACTCTATAATGGGTTTAATTCCTAAAGCATTCGGTAAAAAATGATTGAATTTTTCCCCTATATATCCCTTTTCATCAGGAATAAGCTTGTTTTCGAGGATAAGTCTGCGCCAGAAGGCTGAAAAATAAGTCCATCCGATGACCATTCGGAGAGATAAAGTGTATAATCCGGCCAGGTCATAAGACTGGCTGTTAGTAGTATGTTTCATTAAAATTGATATTGTATTGTAAAAAACTGGTTTTCAGGCTTAAATAAATTTTTAAGCCAGATTCAATTTCAGTCTTTTAAATAAAATATACTTCGGTGGGCTGTTTCCTGTAGTATGCCCAGAATATTCATTAAAAAAGTTATAATCTTCCTCAGTAATTTTGATGTTGGCATTAAAATCCAAAGAAGATTCTTTGTATTTGAGTTTTGCTTCAGCTTTTGAAATGGAAATCTTTGAGGAAGTAGTAGAAGTATCACAGTGTAAAGAGAGCCCGGATGTTATCTTTACTTTGTTTAAACCGCTGATGTATTGAATATCAAAAATATCAAGAACATTTCTTTTGACAGAACATGGTGATAATGAAAATACCAGAATAAGCATCATAATGATGGCCTTATAAGTCTTCATATGGATTCTGATGTCTGACATTCCTACAAAACTACACTTTATTTTAATTTTAGCTCTATAAATTTTAAAAATTCATCCTGTTGATCTACAAATAAATAGTGTGAACAGTTATCGATAAGCTTAAAATTCTTCTTTCCAACAATATTTTTAAGGTTGTTCAGCTGTTTCTCAGAAAATATTCCATCATTTTTCCCATAGACTGCAAAAAGAGGAATGTTTTTTCTTGTGATCTCTTTTAAAATTGCTGTATTATCCAGGTTATTTAATGGTTCATTCTGATAGAATTTAATGGGCGAATTGTGATTTCTGATATTATTTTTATAGAATTCACCAGCTTCATATTCCTTTCTCAGATTTTTACTTTCCGGAGTAGGGTTGGGCATATTGAAGAAATCAAGTTTACTGGCAATTTCATAACATCTTTTTCTGTAAGCAGCGGAGCTTTTGTCCAGGTTTTCTATTTCAGAGATTTCCTGCAACTGAGCAGAATCATTTTTAAAGCGTTCTTTGGCCTGTTTTAAAATATGATCGTAGGTTTTCTGTTGGGTGAATAGTGCTCCTGCGAGGGTTAATGTTCTTACTTTTTCAGGAAACTGATTGGTGAATAGTGTACCAATGATTCCTCCAAAGCTGTGGGCAAGAATATGTGCTTTTTTGATATGATAAGTTTGGTAAAGCTGATTCAGATCTTCAAAACTTTCTTTGAAGGTCATGGTTGCACTTTCATCTTTAGAACGCCCTTCACCACGTCTGTCATAAACAATAACATAAAATCCTTTATCAGCCAGTTTCTGAGCTGTAGTTCCTTCAAATAAAGTAGCATTACCACTAGGACCGCCGTGAATGAAAATAACAGCAGGATTCCGCGCACTTCCATAAGCTTTTGAATAGATAGTCTGAGCATTTGTGGAAATTAAGAATAAGCAAAAAAGAAGTGAAAATAATAATTTCATGGCTGATACTTTGAGATTACGAATCTAGCTAATATTTTTGAGGTGTAGAGTGGAAAGTTATTGATTGAGGTAGTTTTTTAGGTTTGTTGTAAAACGACTCCTTCAAAAATTTTCTGAATTTTCGCCAGCCCTGTTCTTTTGGAATCAAGGAACTTCTATTTTCCAGACTCAATTCATTTCCACAAAAAAATCTTCTCTACTGACTAACAGTTGTCACAATCCTGTCTTATCTTTATCCCGTTAACTAAAACATATACTTCATGAGTTATTGCTTAGCCATAGAGGGAATGCAGCCTGAGAGCAGAAAAGAACTGCATAAAAACTACCACGACAACTATTATGGATTTCCCATTCATGATGATAATGAATTGTTTGGACGATTGATTTTGGAGATCAATCAGGCAGGCTTAAGTTGGGAAACAGTTTTAAAGAAAGAAGACAGTTTCAGAAAGGCATATGATAATTTCGACATCCAGAAAATAGCGGCCTATACAGAAGAAGACCGTGAAAGGCTTTTGAATGATAGTGGGATTATCAGAAATAAGCTGAAGGTAAATGCAGCCATTGAAAATGCAAAGACTATTATAGAATTGCAAAAAGGTTTTGGTTCCTTTGAAAAATGGATAGAGCATCATCACCCTAAAACATTGCCGGAATGGATGAAACTTTTCAAGAAAACCTTCAAATTTACAGGCGGAGAAATTGTAAATGAATTTCTGATGAGCACCGGATATCTGAAAGGAGCCCATCATGAAACCTGTCCGATTCATTCGAAAGTTTTAAGTCAAAATCCCTTATGGAAAAGGGAAAATAATATTTAAGGATAAAAAATGGAGCATTGAATTTCAATGCTCTGTTTTTATAAGTGAGTGTGTAACGATTTTTCAGATGATACATTATTTTCCACCATTGGCTTTCAGATCAACCTTGCAGTTATTATCCAGTTGAGGAATGGTACCTGTAGTAAGAAAGCCTAGAATATCTGTAGTTTCAGAAGCATAATACATCAGACAATTTTGATTATTGCAGTGATTGCCATTCGATGAGTCTTTATGATTGACTTGCATGGGGGTGCCTAAATCTACTAATCCCAGTAAATGGCCAATCTCATGTTCAAGTACTGTAGCTTCCAGTTTCGTTCTGCTTGTCTGGCCGGCTCCTCCGGAGTTATCATGAATTGTTTTTCCAAATAGCGCAACAGATGTATTACGATAAGCAATGCCCAATGTGTTCGCATTACCTGTATATTGTCCGTTGGTATATAGAATATTTACAGCCATGGTAGATCCACCGGTAAATACAGTACGATTGCTGTTTTCTATCTTTCTGATATCATCAGCCGATAAACTAGAAGATGGGGTTCCGGGAATTTCACGCAGAGAAATAGTAATTCCATTGTCTTTACGAAGATAAGAAGACAGAAAACTCTTTAGATGTTCTACAGCTTGTGAATCCGGTGGATATCCGGGCATGTACTGAATTTCTATTGATAATGAATTGTATTTGTTATTACTTAACAGATCATTGGCGGAAGCTCCCACAGAGCGGGTGTGGTTATAATCTGATGTACCATTATTGAATTCATTGTTATCTCTATTACAAGAGACTACAAAAGCAAAAGCTAAGAAAAGTGAAATAATTTTTCTGATCATCATATTGTGCATAATAAAGTACAATAATACTGAAAATAAAATTTATATTCTTTTTTGGTGGGAAATCTCCAATTATGGTTGAATCTTATGCGTGTTTTGATGAAATGATGTTTTAATTATTAACGTTTTTATAATCTTCTTCAATCAGGTGTTTATGCTCTATTCCCCATTTCTCAAACTCAAGAATAATAGTTTTCAGCTTATAACCAATTTCCGTCAATTCATATTCAACCCGTGGCGGAACTTCAGCATATACGGTTCTTGTGATGATCTTATCTTCCTCTAATCTGCGAAGCTGAAGGGTAAGCATACGTTCTGTAATATTCTGTAGACGTTTCTTCAATTCTCCAAATCTCATTTTACCATTGACGAGATAGCAGCAAATGGCGAGGGCCCACTGTCCACCAATGATATTGGAAGCATACACTTCAGGACATTCATCTGAGAGGGCCTTTTTATTAGCAAAATTGGTTGAGGTTTCTTTTATTTTAGTCATTACTTACATTTTTTATAGTACCCTACAATAGGTTGCTAATGTACGAAATGTAAGTAATGTGTTGTAATTTTACAATAGAAATTTAAACATAATGAAGACTTTAGTAATCGTTACTCATCCTGAAATTGAAAAATCTGTCATCAATAAAAGATGGATTGAAGAATTAAAAAAATATCCTGAAAAATATACCGTTCATCAATTATATGAAGCTTATCCTGATGGGAAAATTAATGTAGCCAAAGAACAGAAGCTTATGGAATCCCATGATACGATTGTGTTTCAGTTTCCTTTTTATTGGTTTAGCAGCCCACCACTTTTAAAACAATGGTTAGATGAAGTTGTTTTGTACGGTTGGGCTTACGGAAGTAACAGTGGCTACAAGTTAGCAGGAAAGAAGATGTCATTGGCCGTTACTGCTGGGATTGATGAAGAAGGCTATAGTATAACCGGAGAGTACAAATATACTATGAAGGAACTGTTTCGTCCTTATGAACTGACTTTTGATTATGTTAAAGGACAATATGAAGAACCTTTTGTTTATTATGGCATAGAGCGCGACTCTTCGGATGAATGGATTGAGAGAAGCGTGCCTATGTATCTTAATTTTTTGGATAATTTATAAAAACATAATGGGAATCTATTTGGCGCTTTTCTTTAAATAGATTCCTATTCCTAATACAGTTAAAAATACTCCTATAATTAAAAAGGGAAGCCATAGCACAAAAGAGATCTCACTGAGTTTGATTATAAATACCGGATAGCTTCCTCTTGCAGTAAACATTCCTACAAATAGTAAAAACATGACAATGGAAAGGAAAATCATTGAAAGTCCTATCAGGAAAATGTATTTATTAAACCTGTTCATATTTAACTATTTAAAACCCTGTTAATCCTTTTCTCAGCCTCTTCTTTCGTAATTCCATTATAAAAATCCTGTACAAAAGGATGTTCATAGCTTTGATGTGGGAAAACAAACGGACGTCCGATGGTATTATCCACTACGACTGTTGTAGGAATACTTTCAGAAAAATCATAGTCGGGGAGATAAGTATTAAGCCATCCGAAATATTCAGCTTTGAATTCTTTATGATCATAATTTTCAACATATTCAGTATAGCTTTTCTCACTTAATGAAACCCATACTCCATAATCAAGATCCCTGCAGTCATCGGTAACTTCCTGTATCAAAACAGCCCGAATGAATCTATTGGTCTCTTCAGGACTCTCAACAAGACAAAGGTCTGGAGTGAGCGTTGCATTTTTCAATTCTTCGTCAGAAAGATAAGAATAAAAGTCAGGAGCATTATAAGCCAGTGCTGGCCAGTCTTCTTTTTCTTCGCCACAGCATTCACAGATGTATTTCATAATGAGTTTGATTTTCAGCTAAAGTACTTAAAAATCCTTATCCCACCGTTGGCGTATCCTCTTCCTTCAGTATTTTTTTCTCCTTCATTGAAAGCATCATGCGTTCGTATTTGTATTTCTCCCAATCAAAATGATTCAGAAAGTCGAGAGCTGCCTGAAAGCCTCTGTTGAAAAGATCTTCTTTCTCTTCCTTTTTCATAAAGAAATTGAGCCAGCTGCTGGTTCCGCAATTGACAGTCTGTATGCTGTAAAGCTTGTAGAAACTATGTTTAGTAAGAAAGGTTTTATCATTAAAGCCCTTTAAAGTATTGATGATATTCCCTGCGTAGCTGAAAGGAGTGTTCATAATTTCCTCACTGGTTTTCCCTTTTTCAGACAGAAGATCAGAATCACTTGTTAGTTGTACCCCGAAAAGAGGCATCCTTGGATAAAAGACTTCATCTGCATGAAACAAATCAATAGGGAAATTCGAAATACTGCCACCATCAATGAAAACACCAACTGGATTAATATCTTCTTTTTTGGTATTCATCCAGAATCTCCAGGCATATTTTACAGAACTGTCATCTTTATTGATTCTCTTCTGAAAAGGTTCAAAGAAAAAAGGGACAGACATTGACGCTCTCACAAACTCAGCCGGACTGATGTGCTTTAACTCCTCCTCAGACCAGTATAAATTGGCCATGGTGGGCAATTCTACCTTTATTTTGGCATTGATGTCTGTGGTAATCACAACATATTCTGACCGGAGAAGGTAAAAAGGATTGTTTTTGTAGTAATCATTATTAACCGTACTGTCATAGAAAATTTTATATCTGGTTTGATCGATATGTTCCAGATTTTTAGCCTTGATTTTTTCAATACTGGCTAAAGTGATATTGTAATATTCCTGCCCATTCCCATAGCGGTAGTTAAGGTTGAGATCATGCTCTTTTTGTATAAATTTCTCATTGAGATCGGCTACCGTTTTAATTCCAAAATTGTCCAGAGCTGTTTTCATGGTATTCAAAAAAATATTTCCAGGATTAAGGCCGCTATTTTCCTTTCTGAAATTGTTGTATAATTTTTTGATACATAGAAAAAGAATAAGAGCCGGAATCAAAGGAATTAAAAACATCAGTTTGGCGCTCAGGATACTTCCCGGAGATACTGCAAAAGGGATGCTGACAAGAATAATGAATAAAATAGCCGCAATAATAGCATTGATTTTAAAGAAATTTTTATTGTTTAGCATTGCATGGAGAGTCGTTTTAACATACGTTTTCCCATCCATAAAATCAGCAAAATTCCAATTGAAAAGAATATTTTTGATAAGTTCACTTTTAGGCTCTTCTTTCGTTTTGCAGGCTGCAATAAGCATCGTATTGATCGCCCCGGCACTGGTTCCTGCGACTTTCAGAAAACGGATTCCGAAGATCTCCAATCCATACAGGTAACCTACCAGGGCACTTCCCCAGACACCGCCACCTTCCTGTACAAATTCTATATACTGATTACCTTCCGCATCTAAAAGATCAGAAAATTCCTTGACAGCAATATTTCCATACAAAGAAGTTAGCTTATCTTTGGATGCCTGTGAAAGAGAATCATCTTGCAGAATTTTATTAAGATCTTCATTTTTCATGGTCTCTGGTTTTCTGGTCGCAATATTTTGTTGAGGTCATAGCGAACCGTAGATGAAACAGTCTCTAAATTACTGTTTATTTACAAACCATAAGACTGTTTTATGTATATAATAGATTTATTGCAAGAACAAAAATCCGATATTCCACCAAATAAGAACCTCACGGTTCAAGTTGATTTCCATAATCATCCACGTAATCTGCAAGAAACATAGATACACCGTTAGCATTACCACTGTCTACGTCTCACATAGATAAACGTACTGATGACAACCAATGCCATGCCTCCCAAGGTAAAATAATACCCATATTTATGGTGAAGCTCAGGCATATTATCAAAATTCATCCCATACACTCCGGCAATAAAGGTGATAGGTAAGAAATATACCGAATAAATAGCCAAAACCTTCATCACCTGGTTGGCTTTCTGGTCCGAAAGGGCCAAAAACATCGAAATAAGGTTGGTAATCTGGATGTTCAGATGATCAAAATCGGCAACGACATCCTTATGTTTATCCTTTAAATCCACAATTTCAGAATCCTGAAGATTCAATAATTTAAACTTGTCGATGGCATCTGTAGAAATCACTAAAACCCGCGAATTGAGCCCGGATTTTCTTTTCAGTTTGTACAGTCTTCGGATCTGGCTGGTATGGTTGGTATTTTTAAGGAAAATTTCATTCTCAATATTATCCATTGTTTCCAGTAAGCTTATGGATTCATCATCGAAGCTTTTCATAATTAATATAGCGATCATTAAAGCTACTTTCTGCGGGCTTACTTCCTCTTGTGTAAGTGTTAGCTTTTTTTTCGTTTCAGAAATACTTCTGGTTTTCATTCTGTGGATAGTGATAATGGTTTTATCCAGAATAAAAATTGCGATTTTTGTACTGATATCGCTAATGGTGTTCAGGTTTTTTCTTTCTAGTTCTGTACTTTCTCGGAGGAGAAAAAACTTTACATTTCCATCTTCTTCATATTTGGGAAGGTGATTAGGGTCTATAGTATCTTCAAGGAGAAGATTGTTGATTTCGTATCGTTCATGAAGGAATTTCAGGTCTTCCGCAGTAGGAGCCTCTACATCTACCCATTCGCAGTGGGTGCTTCTGTATATTGTATCAATTGGCATAAAGTAAAAATACTAATATTTTGAAATACTATGTTTTAAATAAGTTTATCTTTGCCAAAATTATAAAACTATATGATTAAAAGTACAATAAAAGGTGTGGGATTTTATGTTCCAGATAACGTTGTTACAAATGATGATCTAGCCAAATTAATGACTACCAATGATGAATGGATTACGGAGAGAACAGGCATCAAGGAACGAAGACACAGAAAAAACAGAAATGATTCTCAGGAAACCGCTGCTTATCTGGGCTTCAAAGCATCAGAAAAAGCCATTGAAAAAGCAGGTTTAACAGCTAAAGATATTGACTATATTGTTTTTGCAACCCTTTCACCGGATTATTATTTTCCAGGATGTGGAGTTTTACTTCAGGATATGCTGGGATGTGATACCATCGGAGCATTAGATGTAAGAAACCAGTGCTCAGGGTTTGTATATTCTATGAGCGTTGCCAATGCTTTTATTAAGTCAGGTACCTATAAAAATATTCTTGTTGTAGGGGCAGAAGTTCATTCCTTCGGATTAGATTTTTCTGATGAAGGAAGAGGCGTTTCTGTTATTTTTGGAGACGGGGCAGGAGCTGTTGTGCTTTCGGCAACTGAAGATGAAAATGCAGGAGATATTTTAGCGGTAAATATGCATTCTGAAGGTAAATATGCAGATGAATTATGTACGCAGTTTCCAGGTTCTAAGTTCGGATGGAGTGACAGGATGAGAAAAGAACCGGAAAATGTAACAGATAAGGAAGTATATCCTATCATGAATGGAAACTTTGTCTTCAAACATGCGGTAACAAGATTCCCAGAAACCATGATGGAGGCTTTGAACAAAGCGGGAAAAACAATTGAAGATCTTGATATGTTTATTCCTCACCAGGCTAATCTTAGAATTGCTCAGTTTGTTCAGCAAAAGTTTGGATTACCCGATGATAAAGTATTCAACAACATTCAGAAATACGGAAATACAACTGCGGCTTCTATTCCAATCGCATTGAGTGAAGCCATTGAACAGGGAAAAATCAAAAGAGGAGATTTGGTACTTCTTTCAGCTTTCGGTAGCGGGTTTACCTGGGGAAGTGTTCTTTTTGAATATTAGTCAAATGAAAGGCTGTAACAAATCGAAAATTTGTTGGAATTAAAGCCTATAGAAAATAAAAACCGCAGAATATTCTGCGGTTTTTTATGTTTTTGCCTGTAAATTAAAGGCTTTTCAATAATTTCTCAGTATCAGAAGAATCCTGTCCTTCACTTTTTGCTAATTCAATGGATTTTTCAGCCCACATCTTTGCATTTTTTTTATCACCAATCTTATTATAAAGATTAGCCAATGTGTCTGTGTTGGCATAACTCTGTCCTTTTTTTATAGATTCCTGGCCCCATGCAATAGCTTTTTCCAAAGATGTTTTATTACTTACATTTTCAAAGAAATTCCAGGCTGCAGAATTTAATTCTGTACCGTTTGCTTTAGAATAATCCTGATATACCTCTAAAGTCAACTTCTCAAAAAGGGCAATATCTTTGTTTTTTAAAGCTCTGCTGGCTTTTAGTTTTTTTAATAACTTCTCTGCATTTTCTTTGCTTACGAATTTCTGAACTTCTGTGATAAAGTATTGGTCATCCCAAGTTTTAGTATCAGGATTATAAGCCTTTTTAGTGATGGTACTCATTTGAAAGTTTTGGTTAAATCTTTCATACCTGTCATCAGGGAAAAGTTTCACCATTTCTTCTTTTTTATCCTGAAAAATTTTGTATAAAGGGCTTTCCGTTGTTTGTATTCCCGAAATAAGTAGCTGGGCATCTTCTTCATCCATTATAGGTTTCACCTGAAAATAACGGTTCAATACCTTTTCAGCAAACTCTCCGTCATTATAAACGGTAAGCTCTGCAAGGTTTTTTAAAAATCCTGGCTCTTTTTCTCCTTTTTCAAATTGTTGTTTTAAAGCAGTAAGTCTTTTATTGGGGTCACCAGCATCCATAGCAAATTGGATGAAGTCTTTTTCTTCTACATATCCTAATGTTCTGTGTACAGCTTCACCATTTCCGTCAATAAATAAATAGGTTGGGAATGCCTTTACGTTGTATTTCTTTGCCAGTTCTATTCCTTCCCCTTTTTCCATATCAATTTTAGCATTGATAAAATGAGAATTGTAATAATCCCCCACATTTTTCAAAGGGAAAATGTTTTTTACCATCAGTTTACATGGCCCGCACCATGATGCGTAAGCATCTACAAAGATTAATTTGTTTTCTTTTTTAGCTTTGGCTAGGATAGAGGTAAAGTTGCTATCTTCAAATTTGATTCCTTGTGCCCATGCAAATGCAGCTATAAATAGAGTAGAAAGTATTGCTATTTTTTTCATAAAAAACGTTTTGTTTCCTGCAAATGTAATAAATATGATGACATTTAAGTTAGTCACATTGAAAATAATTATTGAAGAACTTTATTTTTAATACAGATATAGGCTTATATGAAAGATAAACATATATTGTTTCGTGCTTATTATTAAAATTAATGTAAATGGTTTTTTTAGTTAAACAATTAAATTTCAGCAGAATGTTTTAATAAAGAGTAAAATATTACTAATTTTGTAAAAAACAAAAAGACACCCGTGAGAAAATGATGAATTATTATAAGAATAATAATTTGTTTTTTTATGTCTAATAATCTATTGAAACTTTTGTTCTTGCTGTTTACAGCAATCTCTATATCTGCCCAGAAAAAAAACGACTTCGATCAGGTGTGCGAAAGGACTTCCTCTATCACAGCCTATAAAGATCTACCCAAGGCAATCAAAACGGCTGATTCCCTTTATTTGGTGGCTCATCACCCGTTAGAAAAAGTAAAAAGTCTCATGCTGTCTTCAGATCTTTACCACCATGGGGGAGATATTAAAAAAGCAATATGTTATAGTGAAAATGCCCATTCTTTAATTGAGCAGACTAACGATACAGAATGGATGGCCCGGGTATGCAGATTACTAGCGAGACAATATAGACAGGTAGGGTTATACGAAAGATCTAAAAAATATATTATTAAAGGACTTGGGGCATCCAGGCAAATTTCAGGTTTTCAAAATAGTAACGAAGCCGAGGGACTGTTGAACCAGGAGATGGCCTTCTATGAAATGGAAGCGGGTAACTATGCAAATGCAATACAATACATCGAATTTTCTCTGAAAAACTTTGAAAAAATAAACAGCCAAAATGAAGACAGAACTCAGGCTGCTTCTTATCAACTGTTGGGAGATGTTTACTTTAGGCTTAATGATTATGCTGTTTCCGAAGGTTATTATAGGAAAGCTGAAGACTTACTTAAAGCAGGAAGCTGCACCCTGGGACTGGTTTATAACGGATTGGGAGGAATTCGGATAAAACAAAAGAACTGGAAAGATGCAGAATTATATCTGAAAAAGGCCGAGAAAATTGCTGATACGTCCCGAAGTCTAAAGCTTAAAAAAGTTGTTTATTCCAATATCAATGATTATTATGAAGGAATAGGAGATAATTTTAAAGCCTCTCTATATGCGGTTAAGTATGTGAGAGCCTATGACAGTATTGCAGCCCGTACTCAAGGGGTTACTGCAAAAACTAAAGATGTAATACCCAAAATTAATAAAGGAAACGGACAGATGAATGTCGCTAAAAATGTCGCCATTATTATATTATTTGTTTCTTTGGTAGGTTTAATTATCTTTTTTAGAACAAGACAGAAAAGACAGTTTACAAAGTTGAGAAATATTATAAGGACTCAAATGAATGTAGGCAACAGTTACAAGGGACCTTTATTAAGACAACCTTTAAATTCTGAATTTTCAAATATATCTGTAGAAGAAATAGAAGAGAAGGACTCTGAAGCAGCTCGAAAGAGAAATGATTCTTTAATGACTTCCGAAACTGAAACGAAACTGCTTGAGCTTCTTGATGAATTTGAGAAAGGTGACCTTTATAACAATAAAGGAATGTCACTTTCATTTTTAGCAGGAGAATTGAATACGAATACCAAATATCTATCTTATGTAATTAATCAGCACAAGACTGCAGACTTTAAAACCTATATCAACAGGCTAAGAATCAATTACATTGTAGATAAACTTATCAATGATGAAAAGTACAGGCAATATAAAATAAGCATTCTTGCAGATGAGTGTGGCTTTTCTTCACACAGTAAATTTGCTGCTGTATTCAAAGCTGTTACAGATTTCTCACCTTCAGCTTATATTAAACATCTTGATATTGAAAACCAGTTAGATAAAGATGTCCATTTTCGCGAAAACGATTAAAAATAAATAGCTTTCAATATTCTGTCTTGCCATTTTCATGAAAATGGATAACCTATTGTTTTTTGTAAGAGTGCTGCAATCCTATCTTTGCAACAGTGTTAAGGGAATGACCACAATCATATTATATCTTATCTATTTTATTTTCGAAGGAAATGTTTTTTCTTGAAATAAAATAATACTCTTCCACAAAAAACAAACCATGAAACTTTAGATATGGAACGCGTATATATTTCGTTTTTCATGAAATAACTACGGTTCCTCTTTTCATTTGCAAAAAATATTCTGATTAGAATATGATTATACAGGATAATCGGGGTTGATTGCCCGGTTTTTTTTCAGTCAAGTTTTTTTAAGTGCAAGTCCACAGATATTCTGTGGATTTGCGATTTTATTTCACTTTTGAAGTGTCGGTTTTGATTTTTGAAGTATCTGGAGCAGCCGGTGCCGGTTCAGAATTAGCTACTGCAGAATCGCCCATTCTGTTTCTTAAGGAGTCTTTGTCATGAGCTGCTTTAAACTCCTCTCTTTTTTCTTTGTTTTGAGCACAGCTTCCAAGGAAAAGAAGCCCAAGAACTGCTCCTAGCCATAATTTTTTCATAATATTTTTTTGATGTTTATTAATGTCAAATATAGTAAAATATTGATATTTCTATTAATAATAGGTTACATATTCAAATAAAATTATTTTTAATGTAATAAAAAAGAAAATATTGTTACTTATTATAGAATCGCCAATATCACTGAGAAATGAAAATGACTGGAAATTTGTCATTCAACCTATCTCTATTTTGTATTAAAAATAAAAAGTATGGAAAAAGTATTGTACATCGTAAGTTTGTTGTCTTTCAACTTAATGCTAAGTCAGGAGCCGAAAGAAAATTTAAAAGGTCTTGATGAAGAAATTAATAAAATTCTATATAATTATAAAGCGGCAGGATTATCTGTTGCTATTGTGAAAAATGATAAAATGATTTACTCTAAAGGGTTTGGCTACAGAGACTATGAAAATAAACTCCCGGTAACTCCTAATACTCTTTTCGGTATCGGAAGCAATACCAAATCATTTACATCTGCCCTGATTGGGATGCTGGAAGATGGGAAAAAAATATCTGTTCAGGACAAACCTTCTCAATATATTCCATATCTCACATTTTCTACGGATAGAATGAATAATTTGATTACAATTGAAGATTTGCTGGAACATACAAGCGGATTGGGAAGTGTAGATGGGACTTATATATTTTTTCCTTCAGTAAAACGTATAGATTTAATGCATAAGCTTTCTTTTTTAAAAGAAAATGGGGAGCCTAAAGATAGCTGGAGATACAGTAATTTCGGATATATTATTTTAGGGACTATTGCAGAACAACTTAATAATAAAAGTTGGGATGAGCTGATGAAAGAAAAAATATTCATTCCTCTAAATATGTATAACAGCAATACATCGATCGATGAAATGATTAAACAAAAAGATTTCTCCTATCCCTACGGAATGTATCAAAAAAACATTGAAAAAGTATTATTTCAAAAACCTGATAATGATAAACCCGGAGCAGCAATCAATAGCTCTGCAACAGAGATGGCAAATTGGATAAGGCTTTGGCTCAATTACGGAACTTTTGAAAATCAGGTTGTGCTTTCAAAGAAATATACTAAGGGTGCTATGAGTACTAAAACTGTGATTGATGGAGCTCCGCCTGTAACTTCAGATCAGAAAAACTTTTTGCTGGGGTATGGATACGGTTGGTTTACCCAAATTTTAAAAGGACATTATAAAGTATGGCATTCTGGAGGGGTATCTGGCTTTAGTTCGGCGGTCTTATTATTCCCGGCAGAAAAATTTGGGCTGGTTGTATTAAGTAATCAACATAATTCAGATATTGCAAGTACGATTGGTAATATGGTCGCGATTCGGATGCTGGGGTTGGATAATAATAAACCTTATTCATATGAAATGGAAGTGAATGACATTCTAAAACCTGAAAAGAATATAAGTTCTTCTGTGAATGAAAATAAAAAGCCCACTCATGATCTAGAGGCATATTGCGGGGAATATTCAAATAAAGAATATGGAACTTTTATTATTTCAAAAGAGAAAGACAATCTGTATATCACTTTTCCGACATTTAAATTTATTTTAGTTCATCAGCAATATGATTTATTTTCATCAAAACTAACAGAAGAAGTACCACAACAAATGAATCCTGATTTTGATTTTAATTTCAAGCTGGATGATAAAGGAAATGTAAACGGGGTTATCATGGATATACAAGGAGGTACAACATTTAAAAAAATAAAGTAGCAGCTGGAAAATATTCATAAAAAAAATCTGCAGCGCTTTCAACTGCAGATTTTCCATTTTTAAATTAAACGTATATAATGCTATTTGGCAGGAGGTGTTGCCATCGAATCCTTTTTCATCTTCATGCTGTCCGGATTCGTCATTTTTGTAGTCATTGTGTCTGTAGCAATGGGTGATGCAGCCCGTGTATTAGCTGAATCTTTGTTACTTGTAGACATAGATGACTCCTTGGTTCCACAGCTCACTGCAAATAATCCTATGCCGATAGCTGTTAACAATAACTTTTTCATACAATTTTATTTGGGGTGTTATAATGAAAAAACAACTATTATTCCTAACGGGGTGAGACAAATCGTAAAATATAGGTAAAGTTTGTTAAAAGATGTTAGGTAAGAAGGAGTGGAGGAGGTTGGGAGTATTAAATTATTAGAGAGTAGCAATAAAGTGTTTTTATGATGACAACTAATTAAGGGGATCTTGTGCCTCTCATTATTCTATAAAAAAGCCCCGGAATTAAAATTCCGAGGCTATATTGAAAAACAGACAAGAAACTACTCATTGTCCATTATTTATTGTTCATGATTATCCTAGGTATGGATATTTGTAGTCTTTTGGAGAAACAAAAGTTTCTTTTATGCTTCTTACAGATGTCCATCTAAGAAGATTCATTTTAGAACCTGCTTTATCATTAGTTCCTGAAGCTCTACCACCACCGAAAGGTTGCTGACCTACTACAGCACCCGTTGGCTTATCGTTGATGTAGAAGTTACCAGATGCATTTTCTAAAGCTTTATATGCCTCAGCAATTGCATAACGGTCTTGAGAAAACACAGAACCTGTTAATGAATAAGGAGAAGAAGAATCAACTAATTTAAGAGTTTCTTTCCAGTCCTGATCTTCATATACAAATACAGAAAGGATTGGGCCGAAAATCTCTTCTACCATACTTTCGTATTGAGGGTTTGTAGTTTCAATTACTGTTGGGTGTACGAACCATCCTTTAGAATCATCACAAGTTCCACCGATTGCTACAGTAGCTTCAGAAGATTCGTTTGCTCTGGTGATGTATCCTTTACATTTTTCGAAAGAATTTTTGTCGATTACAGCATTTACGAAGTTAGAAGTGTCTTCAGGAGAACCAACTTTAATAGTAGCCATCTGAGCTTCCATTACTTTTTTCACATCAGCCCAAAGTGACTTAGGTACATAAGCTCTTGAAGCCGCAGAACATTTCTGTCCTTGGTATTCGAAAGAACCTCTTACTAAAGCAGTAGCTACAGCTTCTACGTTAGCAGAAGGGTGAGCAATTACAAAGTCTTTCCCACCTGTTTCTCCAACGATTCTTGGATATGTTCTGTAGTTGTGGATATTGTCACCGATCATTTTCCACATTCCCTGGAATACCTTTGTAGAACCTGTGAAATGAAGACCTGCAAAATCTCTGTGAGCCAATACTTTCTCAGCAGTTTCTTTACCATCTGTAAAGATCATGTTGATTACCCCGGCAGGAAGACCCGCTTCAATTAACACATCCATGATTACTTTAGCAGAATAAACCTGCTTATCAGAAGGTTTCCAAACCACAACGTTTCCTAACATTGCCATACAAGTAGGAAGGTTTCCGGAAATCGCTGTAAAGTTAAATGGAGTGACTGCAAAACAGAATCCTTCTAATGGTCTATATTCTACACGGTTCCAAATTCCATTGTCAGAAACTGGCTGTTCAGCATACATTTCTGTCATGAATTCAACATTGAATCTTAAGAAATCGATGAACTCACAAGCAGAATCAATTTCAGCCTGGTGTACATTTTTAGATTGTCCGATCATCGTAGCTGCATTAATTACATCTCTATAAGGACCTGCTAAAAGATCAGCTGCCTTTAAGAAAATTGCTGCACGTTGTTCCCAACCTAGCTCATTCCATGCTTCTTTAGCTGCCAATGCCGCGTTGATAGCGTCATCCACATGCTGCATACCACCTTGGTAATAAAATCCGAAGTCGTGAGCATGATCCTGAGGAGATTGAAGTTGTACTTTATTATCAGTTTTTACTTCTTTTCCGTTGATAATCATTGGAATTTCAACCTTCTCAGCCCACATTTTCTTGTAAGTGTTGATAAGGCTTTTTACTTCTGGAGATCCCGGTTCATAAGAATTTACCGGCTCATTTACCGCTAATGGTACTTGCGAAATTGCTTTTGACATATTACGTTTTATTATTTTTTATTAAATTAAAATAAGTATGTTGTATACAAATTTACGACAATTATAAGGAAAGAAAAAAATCACACCTCTTTTTGTGAAATAAACTTTATTGAAAGATAATCGTTAATATATAACGTTTTTTTAATGTTGTATGTTGAAAATATCTGATATTTTTATTAAATCCTTTATATAGAAGAAAAAGATATACAGATTTGTCATAATTATTGGAATTGGGACAACCAAATATTTGTCATAGTTGATAAATAGTCCTTAAGTATTGTAAATAAAGGATTTATAAAGAAACGTTAAATTTATATAAAATTGCGTTTGTTGCGATTTTGAACATTTTAAATAATTTTTTTGATAGCCTGGGTTTTAAGATTTCTCTACTTTTACACCATTATTAATCAGGTATGAAAAAAAGAGTCATATTTTTCTCTTTTGTATTATTTTTCTCAGCTTTATGTGTAGGTATCTTTACACATACAGGGAAAACTAAATCATACGCTGATGTCTTATCAAAAATCAACCTTCTTCAGCAAAAATCGGATCAGCAGACCCAGCCTGAAATTTACAGTTTTTCAGATGCACAAGATGTCCAGGATTCCAATGATTGGGAGAAAGTGAAATTTGATTATTCAATACTTGCACAGCAGTGGATCAACTATTTCTTTGCAAAGTATACTTTTGAGACTCCCGTTGCGGCCATTCAAAACCGCGTTTATATTACAGCACCAAGATACATTCTGTATCATTCCCTGCAAATAGCAGGCTGCTAATCTTATTTTAAACTTTAATGATCTATTGTGGTTTATCCTGTTACAGGTATAGATCCATAAGCATTATTCCTCATTTTTAAATTTTTGAACTTATCTATTTGCCTTTTCAGAAAGGCGAACAGGATACTGTTTGTCCAATTTTAAATAAAAATACTATGCACTTAACACCGAGAGAAACGGAGAAGCTTATGCTATTTCTGGCAGGAGAGCTGGCTCTAAAAAGAAAGGCTAGAGGCCTTAAATTAAACTATCCAGAATCAATCGCATTAATCAGTCACTTTTTGCTTGAAGGAGCAAGAGACGGAAAAAAAGTAGCTGAACTGATGCAGGAAGGCGCTAATCTTTTAACTAAAGATGATGTGATGCCTGGCGTGGCAGATATGATCCACGATGTTCAGATTGAAGCTACATTCCCTGATGGAACAAAGCTGGTAACCGTACACAACCCAATCCGTTAATCCTATTTATTATGATACCAGGAGAAATTTTTGTAAAAGAAGGTACAATTATCTGCAATGAAGGCAGAGAAACTGTCAAAATCAAAGTAACCAATACAGGAGATCGTCCTATTCAGGTAGGCTCACACTTCCACTTTTTTGAAGTAAACAAGGCGATGAGCTTTGACCGCGAAAAGGCTTTCGGAAAGAGATTGAATATTGTGGCAAGTACTGCAGTGCGTTTCGAACCGGGAGAAGAAAAAGAAGTGGTATTGGTAGAAATAGGAGGAACCAAAAAAGCAATGGGCTTCAATAACCTTGTTGACGGACAAGTAGATTCTGAAGATCAGAAAAAAGCAAGCCTTGCAAAAATTGAAGAGTTAAACTTTAAAAATCACTAAGATGAGCTTACACGTAGACAGAAAGCAATACGCCAATATATTAGGTCCTACAGCAGGAGACAAAATCAGACTGGGAGACACTGAAATCATTATTGAAATCGAAAAAGATTTTACCCATTATGGAGATGAAGCCGTTTTCGGAGGTGGAAAAACCGTACGTGACGGGATGGGGCAGAATGTGACTGCAAAAAGAGACGAAGGGGTTTTGGACCTTTGTATCACAGGAGCAGTAATCATCGACCACTGGGGAATTGTAAAAGGTGATATCGGAATCAAAGACGGTAAAATCGTAGGGATCGGAAAAGCAGGTAACCCTGATACGATGGATGGTGTATCTCCTAATATGATTATAGGTGCTTCTACTGAAGTTCACGGTGGAAAAGGTTATATCGTAACTGCTGGAGGTATTGATACACACATTCACTACATCTGTCCTCAACAGATCGAAACATCTCTATACAGTGGAATCACCACTATGATTGGTGGAGGAACAGGTCCAAATGACGGAACAAACGCGACAACAGTGACTCCAGGAAAATTCAATATGCAGAAGATGCTTGAAGCAGCAGAAGAATATCCAATGAACTTAGGGTTCTTCGGAAAAGGAAACTGTTCAGCAGAAGAGCCTATCGAAGAGCAGGTGGAAGCGGGAGCTTTAGGAGTAAAAATCCATGAAGACTGGGGAGCAACCCCTGCAACGATTGATGCAGCATTAAAAGTAGCAGATAAATATGATGTTCAGGTAGCCATCCACACCGATACTTTAAATGAAGGAGGGTTCCTTGAAGATACCATGAGAGCGATCAATGGTAGAGTAATCCACACATTCCACACGGAAGGTGCAGGTGGAGGTCACGCACCGGATATCATCAAAGCAGCAATGTATCCCAACGTATTACCAGCTTCTACAAACCCTACACGTCCTTATACGGTAAATACAATCGATGAGCACTTAGATATGCTGATGGTATGTCACCACTTAAGCAAAAACATCCCTGAAGATGTGGCATTCGCAGATTCACGTATCCGTCCTGAAACGATTGCAGCAGAAGATATTCTTCACGATATGGGGGTTTTCAGTATCATGAGTTCTGACTCTCAGGCAATGGGTAGACCAGGGGAAGTGATCACAAGAACTTGGCAGACTGCAAGCAAAATGAAGGAGCAAAGAGGTGATCTAGCTGAAGATCAGGATAGCGGGAACGATAACTACCGTGCCAAAAGATATGTAGCTAAATATACCATCAATCCAGCAATTGCACATGGTATTTCAGAATATGTAGGATCTATTGAAGAAGGGAAATTAGCAGATTTAGTAATCTGGAAACCTGCATTATTCGGAGTGAAGCCTGAAATGATTGTCAAAGGAGGGTTTGTAATCGCCGCTAAAATGGGAGATCCGAATGCTTCTATTCCAACACCGCAGCCAGTGATCTACAGAAATATGTTTGGTGCCCACGGAAAGGCAAAATATGGTATTTGTGCCAATTTTGTTTCTCAGGTTTCTATTGATAACGGAACGATTGCTTCTTATAAATTAGAGAAAATGATTCTTCCGGTGAAAAACTGTAGGAATATTGGTAAAAAAGATCTTATTCATAACGATAAGACGCCTTTAATTGAAGTGAACCCTGAAAATTATAAAGTAACAGTAGACGGTGAATACATCACTTGTGAGCCTGCAGAGAAACTTCCTTTAACTCAATTGTATTATCTGTTCTAAGATAGATCTTATTCATAAACCTAAAACCTAACAGGTTTCAAAAACCTGTTAGGTTTATTCAACAACCCAAAAGATTTATCAGTGAATATTTTAAAAACAATTAACAATCATAGAACTACGTTTAGAATGAAATATTTAAATAAAACAGTTTTTTCTCTTGCTATAGCCGGGATGTCTTTACTTTCTGGTAAAGTAAGCGCTCAGTTTTTAGGAGGACACAGGTTGAAGAGTGATGAAGATGGACCCAAAGGACAATTTATGATGTATGGTTCATTGGATTATTCAAAAGTTACTACTCCTACCAGCAGCAGCAGTACAGTCTCAAGTGCACCGCTTGGAGTAGGATATTTTATCAATAATAATGACCTCGTTGGGGTTAATTATGCTTACTCGCAAAATTCTGTGAATCATAATGTTGTGTATAAACAAAATGAAGCCGGAGTTTGGTACAGTCCGTCTTTAATGCTTGGAAAATACTTCGTATTGATCGGGCAGATAGATGCTCATTATGTTTGGGGACAGCAACAGGCAACAACAGCAGACGCTATGCAGAACTTTAATGGGTTCCGCCTTCGTGCCTATCCTCTGATCGGAATTTTATTAGGGGGAGGCTGGGCCTTGAAATTCAAATTTGCAGAACTTTCAATGCTTCAGACTAAAACTAAAGAAGAAGGCTGGACGAAAAGTTACGTAGCAGGACTTAGTGGTTCAACATTCGGGGTTGGTATTTCCAAAAACTTTGACTTCAGAAAAAAATCGGCTAAAGATGATAATTAATCAAACCATAGGCAATCTCACCGAAAATCCTACAGAAAAGAATATAGATTATCTGGATCTGGAATGGTTTGAAACCACGAAAAGAATCCAACGTAAAAGAACCAGAAATGGAGTAGATGTTGCCATCAAGTTTCTAAAAGAAGGTCAGCGTTTGCGTGAAGCAGATATTCTTTTTGAGGATGCAGAAAAAGTAATTGCGATCAATGTGCTGGAAACAGAGGCAATTGTAATGGTTCCTGGCTCTTTATTGGAAATGGGAACAGTATGTTATGAAATCGGAAATAAACATATTCCGCTTTTCATCCAGGAAGATAAAGTATTGCTCCCTTTTGAAATGCCAATGTTCAGGTGGCTTGAAGCAAGCGGTTTTAAACCGGAAAGACAATCTGTAAAACTGCTTAACCTTCTTAAATCGAATGTAGAACCTCATGGACACGGAAGTCTTGGTTCCACAATTTTTACCAAAATCTTAAAAATGGCTGCTCCAAAAGATGAATAATATGAACATCAACTTTTTATCAGGACTCCTTCATCTGGCTGATCCTACACTTCCGATTGGTGGTTATACCCATTCCAACGGGCTTGAAACCTATGTACAAGAAAGGATCGTTCATAATGCAGAAACAGCAAAAGAGTTTGTACAGAATATGCTTCAGTATAATCTTAAATTCAATGACGGTGCTTTTGCGAAACTGGCTTATAAAGCAGCGGAAAAGGGAGATTTGCAGGCGCTCCTGGACCTTGACAATGAATGTAATGCGATAAAATGTCCGAGAGAAATTCGTCAGGCCAGTCAGAAATTAGGCTTAAGGCTGATAAAAATCTTCAAAAGAAGAGAAAGTTTTCCTCTGATGGAAGCGTTTGAAAAAGCGATTCAAAATAAAGAAGCCAATTCTCATTACTGTATCGTCTTTGGAGTCTATGCTTATTTAATGAAAATTCCTTTATACGAAGCATTGTTAGGATTCTATTATACTTCTGTTGCCGGGATGATTACCAATGCTGTAAAGTTGGTACCTCTGGGACAACTCGACGGACAGGATATTCTATTTGCTTTATATCCTGTTATGGAAAAAACAGTTTGGGAAACCATGGAACTGGATAGAGATATGGTAGGGCTTTGTAATACAGCTTTTGATATCAGATGTATGCAACACGAAAGGCTTTATTCAAGGCTTTATATGTCATAAAAAGATAAAGATATAAAAGGGCAAATGAATAGAATGTAAATATCCTTTGCTGAATGTAACGCCCTTGCAATCAAAAAAATATTCTCAATCAATAAAAAACCTTAGCGTTCTTGTCGCTAAAAAAATAAACGAACAACGTAAAATTTAGAAAAAATGGAAAATAGAAAATATATAAAAGTAGGAGTTGCAGGACCTGTAGGATCGGGAAAAACAGCATTATTGGAACGTTTAAGCAGAAAATTATTCGGAAAATATGATCTTGGAGTTATTACCAATGATATTTATACCAAGGAAGATGCTGAATTTATGGCTAAAAACAGCCTTCTTCCTCACGACAGAATTATTGGGGTAGAAACCGGAGGTTGTCCTCACACAGCGATCCGTGAAGATGCAAGTATGAACCTTGAAGCAGTAGATGAACTGGCAGCACGTTTCCCCGAAATTGAACTGGTACTTATTGAGAGTGGAGGTGATAACCTTTCCGCAACATTCAGTCCTGATCTTGCAGACGTGACGATTTTCATTATTGATGTGGCAGAAGGAGAAAAAATTCCTAGAAAAGGAGGGCCTGGTATTACAAGATCAGACTTATTAATCATCAACAAAATTGACCTTGCGCCGTATGTAGGAGCGAGTCTAGAAGTGATGGAGAACGATGCCAGAAGAATGAGAAAAGGAAATCCTTTTGTTTTTACCAACCTTAAAACAGATGAAGGGTTGGATAAAGTGATCGGATGGATCAAAAAATACGCTCTTTTAGAAGAAATTGAAGAACCGAACTTAGTAAGATAAATGGATAGTCGTTTAAATATTATCGCAGGATTCAAGGGAGGAGAGTCTTATGTGAAAGATCTTTATGTCTCACTTCCGTTCAGAGTTGTTTCTGTAGGGCAGAGAAAAAGTGACAAAAAGCTCTATCAGATGGTGATGAGCTCCTCCCCGGGAATTCTGGATGGTGACCATTATCATTTGGATGTAGCCCTTGAAAAAGGATCTTCTCTTCAGTTGCAGTCGCAGTCCTACCAGAGACTTTTCAATATGGAAGATAAAGCGGTTCAGGAACTGAATGTAATGATGGAGGATGAAACCTCTTTCGCTTACGTTCCACATCCTATTGTTCCGCATGAAGATTCTAACTTTAAGAGTAAGGCTAATGTTCATATCGGGAAAAACAGCCAGATCATCATCAGTGAAATTATTACCTGCGGAAGAAAGCATTATGGAGAGGTTTTCAAACTGAGACGTTTCCAGAACCTTATGGAAATCTATCATAACAATAAGTTGGTAGTAAAAGATAACGTGGTGATTCAGCCAGACCTGATTCCGATCAGCAGTATTGGTAATCTGGAACAATATACTCATCAGGGAACATTAATCTTCTACAGCACAAAAGAAAATGTAGATAAAAATGGATTGATCGAAGAGATCGTTGAAGCCGCAACTCAACATATTGAACATATGGAAGTAGGGGTTTCTGCTATGGAAGATAATGGTTTTGTAGTAAGAGCCTTAGGGCATGGAGGAGAATTGATGTACAACTTTTTTGTTTATGTGCAGGAAATTCTTTGGTCACTGGAGTAAGAATGGTAAGGCTAAGATCTGCATAATCTCAAAATCTACTAGAGAATACATTCAATAGAAGCGGGCTTTAGCCCGCGTCAATAAAAGGAAACCTTCCATTGGCTTTAGCCAAAACTTAATAAAGAATCTGAAATAACAGAATTAATAGAAAAATGGACAGTACAGTTTGGGCGCTTCTTTTAAGTGCAGTTTCAATAAGTTTTATACATACCGCTTCAGGGCCAGATCACTATCTGCCTTTTATTGTGATTTCAAAATCCAAGAAATGGAGCGGAATGAAAACCGCAATATTAACCGTAGTTTGTGGGCTTGGGCATGTCTTGAGTTCCCTGATCCTTGGTTTTATCGGAGTGTTTCTGGGCTGGCAGCTGAATAAGATCTCCTGGTTTCAGGATATCAGGGGGAATTTCTCAGGATGGGCCTTGCTGATCTTTGGAGGAGTTTATTTAATTTACGGTGTTATCCAGGCGATCAGAAATAAACCCCATAAACATTTCGATGTGATGGGGGATGATGTTTATGTGTATGAACACAATCACAGTGAAGTGGTAATGCCTCAAACAAGAATAAAAGTAACACCACTTGTTCTTTTCATGATCTTCGTAATGGGACCAAGTGAGCCATTAATTCCTTTATTATTCTATTCCGGGGTTAAACATTCCATGTCGGAAATTGCAGTACTGGTGACTTCATTTACCGTTACTACAGTTTTGACAATGCTTGGAATGGTTCTTCTGGGACGTTATGGCTATTCAACATTATTCAATACAGATAAGCTTGAAAGATATATGGGAGTTGTTAGCGGGGCGGTTGTTACCGTATGCGGAGTGGGGATGGTCTTTCTGGGATGGTAAATGAGAGATGGAGTTTGAGGGTCGGAAAGCGAGAGGATTTGAGAGTGGGAGGTTTGATGTTTAAGGTTATCACCTTTTCACTAATGACTTCTCATTCACTATTCACTTGCGAAGCAAAATTGACTATTGACTTTTAAACTTGCAATGTCTCTCATCTCTTAGTCTATTATCTCTCATCCCTATCCAATATCTCTAATCAATAATACAATTAAAAAAACTATGAACGAATTTTTCAAAAAACTACCTTTTTTAGACAATGTTTTAAAAGGAATCGGGCAGATTATGCTTCAGGAAAACAGATGGACTGGCCTTCTGTTTCTGATAGGAATCTTTATGGGGAGCTGGGAATGTGGAGTTGCGGTATTGCTTTCAACAGCGGCCGGAACATTTACAGCGATGAAGCTTAAATATAATCAATCTGAAATTAATGCTGGACTGTACGGTTTCAGTGCAGCGCTTGTAGGAGTAGCATTGGCCTTTTTATTTGAAACAACAATCTTAATTTGGGTACTTATTATATTAGGCGGAGCATTGGCAGCTGTTATTCAGCATTTTTTTATCCAAAAGAAAATTCCGGTATTTACTTTTCCTTTCATTGTGATTACATGGATCTTGGTATTTTCCTTACATCATTTTACACATATTCCACCATCTGCCATGTTGAGCGCTGAGGTGATTCCTTCAAAATACGATGACTTTCTTACCTGTACCAATGGTTTTGGGGAAGTGATCTTTCAGGGTGGTATACTTTCAGGAATGATTTTCTTTCTGGCGGTTTTTATCAGTTCACCCATTGCTGCATTGTATGGATTAGCAGCTTCTATTTTAGGAGCCGGATTATCACAATTAAATGGGGAGCCTATTCAAGAAATCCACATGGGATTATTCGGATTTAATGCGGTACTTTCAGCTATTGTATTTTCTGGCGTTAAAAAAACAGATGGTTTATGGGTACTGATCGCCGTTCTTTTAACGATTATCATTGATGATCTTCTCATCGATAATCACTGTCTGGATGCAGTAGGTGGAGTATTTACTTTCCCATTCGTAGCCGGAACATGGATAACCCTTTTAATTCAAAAAGTAATTCTTAAAGCAAAGGCATAGACTTGGGTTGGGGATTCTAGAGTTTGAAGGTTTTAGAGTTTGAGAGTAGGAATATTCAAGGTTGTGATCCTTTCACTGGTAATTGGAATTTCAAAATTTCCTATTGAATTTTAAGACTAAAACATCTATCATCTCTTCGTATATTATCTAATATCCAACCACTAATCTCTAATTTAACAAAACAAAAAATGAAAATAACTAAAATAGCAGCCGCTTTTCTTGTCATGACATTCAGTGGAAAAATGATGGCACAAGAGGCAGAAAAGCAGTTGCAGATCAAAGATGCAGAAGACAAATTTCCAATAGCAGACGTATTGGTGAAATATGACCACGGGAACTCTCACACTCATACGGGAACAGACGGTACTTTTACGGTTCCTGTCAAATCACTTCCTGATACTTTAATCATCAGCCGTCAGGGATATGATGAGGTAAAATGGGTGGTTACCCATGATGATGATAAAAACAAAGTTATCTTTTTACAGCATAAACCATTTCAGATCTCCGAAGTTGCTATTAATCATAGTTCTTTTTTATCTGCAATTACGAAGGTCGATTTGAATAAATTTCCTGTTAATTCAGCACAGGATTTATTAAGAAAAGTACCAGGATTGTTTATTGCACAACATGCTGGAGGAGGAAAGGCTGAGCAGCTTTTTTTAAGAGGATTTGATGCCGATCATGGAACTGATGTAAGCGTGAATGTAGATGGAATGCCCGTGAATATTGTCTCTCATGCTCATGGACAAGGATATTCTGATCTTCACTTTGTAATTCCTGAAACGGTAAATAATATTGATTTTGGAAAAGGAGCTTATTATATGGACCGGGGAGATTTCAATACGGCTGGGTATGTAGACTTTCAAACGTATAATGGCTTAAAAAATAGTATGATTAAGCTTGAAGGTGGTTCATTCAATTCAAAAAGAGTTTTGGGGATGTTCAATATTCTGCATGATGATCTGGGAAGAAAGAATGCTTATATCGCAGCAGAATATAATTATACAGACGGACCTTTCGATGTAAAACAAAATTTCAACAGGGTTAATATTTTCGGGAAGTATAACCAATGGCTTACCGATAACGATTACTTCAATATTCAGTTTTCAACATTCAATTCCTCATGGAATGCTTCCGGGCAGATTCCGGAACGTGCGGTAGACGAAGGAATCATAGGCAGATGGGGAAGTATTGATCCTACCGAAGGAGGGAAAACTTCCAGAACAAATCTTCAGATGAACTTTAAACATATTATTTCTTCTTCTGAACAGATTGATGCGATGGCTTTCTATTCAAAATATAACTTCAACTTATATTCTGATTTTACATTCTTTTTAAAAGATAAAGATCACGGAGATGAAATTCAGCAGACCGACGGAAGAAATATCTATGGTGCAGAAGTAAAATATACCAAAAGCTTCTCTCTTCCGAATAGTTCATTAAACTGGATTTCCGGAATTGGTCTAAGAAATGATGATATCAATACCTTACAACTGAACCACGTTTACCACAGAGATATGCTGCTTGACAGACTGTCTGATGTAAACGGAACAGAAACCAATCTTCATGCCTATTCAGGTTTGATTTGGAAAACGGGAAAATGGACGATTAATCCAGCAGTAAGGGTTGACCATTTTATCTTCAATATGCATAATCTGCTGGATCCCGAACAGCTGCCTTCAGGGCAATCAAAAGAAGCAACAAGAGTAAGTCCTAAGCTGAACTTTTCGTATGCCCAGAATGATAACGTCATGTGGTTCCTGAAAACAGGGATGGGATTCCATTCTAATGATATGAGAGTAGTAGTGACCAATAAAAATGAGAATACTCTTCCTTATTCCATTGGAGCTGATTTCGGAGTAAGATTACACCCGTTAAAATCATTGATTATTACTCCTGCCGTGTGGTATATGGATCTTCAGCAAGAGTTTGTATATGTAGGAGACGATGCCGTAGTAGAGCCATCCGGAAGGTCAAGACGTTTCGGAGCTGATCTGGGAATCCGTTTTCAGCCGTTGGAAAACTTTTATCTGAATGCAGACATCAATTATTCTCATGCAAGATTTATTGAAGAAGAAAAAGGACAGGATTATATTCCATTGGCACCCGTAGTGACCAGTACAGGATCTGTAAACTGGGATTTCCTAAAAGGATTTTCTTTAGGCCTTCAGTACCGTTATCTTGGTGAAAGACCAGCCGTAGAAGACAACAGTATTAAAACAAAAGCTTATTTCGTTAATGATCTGATGCTGTCTTACAACCGTCAGAAGTGGGGAGCAAACATTCAGGTTAACAACCTGTTTAATGTAAAATGGAATGAAGCCCAGTTTGCTACAGAAACCCAATTGAAAGGCGAAGCCGAACCTATCACAGACCTTACCTATACACCGGGAAGCCCGTTTGGGGTTAGAGTGGGTGTATATTACAAGTTCTAGAGTGGGAGTGTTTGAGAGTGAGGATGATAATCTTAAAGCTGAAAGATTTTTGCGACAGAACCAATGATTTTCAAATAAACTCATTCTCAAATTTTCAAATCCTCTTAAGTGCTACTTTATAAATTTTGTTTAACTTTAATTTATCATAATATCGGATATGGAAGTATTATCCAATTTTCAGTATAAAAAACTTTTTCTGCCCAATATCACGGAGAAAATACTAGCTAATAATGCAGATATACAGCTTTACCGGATAGAAAATTACCTTAAAGGAATTTTGATGCCAGTGATCCCATACCGTACTACATTTAACTTTATTATTTTCGTTACCAACGGACATATCAAGCAATATCTTGAAAATAAAGAATATCATGCTGAAAAAGGCGGCGTAATTTTTATTAAACAAGGAACGATTACTGCTACGGTAGAACTTTCCGATGATATTGAAGGATTCTTTCTTGCCTACGAAAATAATATCCTCTCTGAGCAGGAATTACCCAAACATAAGAGCAGTATTTTCTTTATGACCCCTTTCCTGAATCTGGATAGTCTGACCTATGGAACGATTACACAACTTCTTCCCATTATGGAACAGGAATTATGGCTGAATAATCTGAATATTAATGATGTTGTAGTCACGATGCTTCATCTTATTCTGATCAAAATGCTGAGCACAGATTCAGATACTCATCATAAATCAGCTACACGTCCGATGGAGCTGTCTCTTCAGTTTCGGGATCTTTTATTCAAATATCATGTGGGAGAAAAGCGGGTGGCCTTTTATGCATACAAACTATCCGTAACAGAAAGTTACTTGAATAAATGTGTGAAAAGTGTGACTCAAAAATCCCCCAAACAATGGATCAACGAGATTGATATCAATTACAGCAAGGCACTACTGCATTCCAGTAAAGACATTGCGGAAATTGCCTACGAGTTGAATTTCCATACAGCTTCTCATTTTACCCAGCTTTTCAAAAAAATTGCAGGAATTACACCGAAGGAATACAGAGCTCAGTTTTTGAACAATAGAGTTTCGGGATAGTTTGGAAGCTGGAAGAGGGATGCTGAAGGTGCTATCGGACAGTATTGTTATGAATGTAGTTTTTAATTGAGATTATTTTAGATAAAAAGTCAACAATTGATTTTTCAACATTCAATACTTCCGTCTCCTAGCCTGCGTCTTCCAGCCTAAAAACCGCTATAACTTTTCATTTTCCAGAATCTTAATCACTAGCTTTTCTTCCTTCGTTAAGTCTGCCTTTCCATCATTTTCTTCAATGATTTCCAGTTCGTCAAGATATTTTTTGATGGTGTTGTTTTCGTAAAGATTGATCACTAAAGGATGAACATAATATTTTCTGCAGACAGTATTGGTATTTCCCAGATGTTCAGCAACAATATCTAGGGCTTCCTTTACATTTTTTTTATATTGTGTATCATTTTCAGCATATCCTATTTCTTTGAAAGCAATCAAAGCATTCACCGTTCCAGACCAGGTTCTGAAATCTTTGGCTGTAAAATCATCACCGCTTATTTCCTTAATATAGTCATTGACCATTCCGGAGTCTATAGAATGCCGGTTTCCTTCATCATCCAGATACTGGAAAAGTTCCCTGCCGGGAATATCCTTACATTTTTGTACCAGTCTTGCCAATCTTTTACTTCTGAGATCAACATGATGTAAAATGCCTTTCTTTCCTTTGAATGAAAAAGTTATTTTTTGTCCTTTGATTTCAACATGTTTACCCTTTAAAGTGGTTAGTCCAAATGAGCCATATAGTTTTTCATAAATAGTATTTCCGATACGGATATTCGTTCTCTGCATGAGACTAACGATCAAGGCGAGTATTTTCCGTTTTTCAAAATTCCTTAAAGCGAGATCCTGTTCAATATGAAGCCTGATGTTTGGTAAAGCATATCCAAACTGAAGCATTCTGTAAAATTTTGTATGATTTCTTAGAGCACTCCATAAAGGGTGATAGCGGTATTGCTTTCTTTTTTTAACATCAAAACCTGTTGCCTGAAGATGGCCATTTTCCAAAGTACAGATCCATACATTTTCCCATGCCGGAGGAATAACCAGTTTATTGATTCTAGTTATTTCTTCCCCATCACGGATTTTTTCTCCGTCCTTATAATAGGAATACCTATTCCCTGTTTTTTTACGCGTGATTCCGTCAGTTTCTGCATCGGTGGTATAAATGAGATGTACCGCCTTTGCAGAAGCTTCCGGATCCTTCATGATTTTAACAATCTTTGATGGCTTAAGGCGAGAAATGATCTCTAAATCTGCATTCTTCTCCATAGAAAATGGTTAAGAGTTTTTACCCTTCGAAAAAATCAGTAAAAGAATCACTACAATTACACAGACTAAGAAAATTCCCCACCACATTCCGGCCTTAAAAATTGTTCCTACTGCTTCACAACTTGTTAGTGTTAACAAACTTAATATCGTAATACTGTAAAAGCTCCATTTTTTCATAAGTAATATTTTTGGTGTTTATTAAATTCTGAGTTTGTCAGCTTTCCAATTTTTGATTGATCTTTTAATCTCATCTCCGGAAATATTTTCATGCAGAGCTCTATACAAAAGCTCTTTAAACTCATCATCATAGGTAAACCTTAGGGCTGCAATCTGATCAAACCTTAATTTTTCAACTGTTTCATCAGACCTTTTACTAAAGATCTCAAAATATCGCTGCCTAAATTCAAGGATCACTATACGGTTCTGAAGTCCTAATGCATAATGTTGTCTGGTCATAAATGCCAGATAAAAAAGCAGAAAAATTACAATTGAAAATAAAATCCATATCAGTTGATTATCGGGATCGTTCCAGATTTTATAGATTCCTAAAATCTCCAGGATAATTAATAATGGAAGATAAATAAAATGATGAGGTGGATAAAATTTTCTGTGGTTATTATAGTTCTGCTGTTTCATAGGATGTAATGAAGCAATAATCTTTCCAAAATAATATTATTTTAATAAAAAATAACATTTTATGGTATGAATTTTATTTTTTTGAAATATATACATACGTTGAATCTAACTTTATTGTCTATCAATTTATATGATTAAAAATAGAACCGTTTTATTTGAGCCATATAGTTATATAGGCTAATGTGGTTACAAAAAGGATTTGCACAGATGTTTATGTTGAATCTATGAGGATTATTAGCCTTTAAAAACGATCTATTTATTAACCACCAATGCACTAATGTTTTTTATTTGTGTATTAGTAGCTATTAAGAAAACAAGATTATCGGTGTTTCTAATTAAAATTCATAAAAAAATAACAGATCATAAGGAAAATAGGGACTTCATTTGATCCTTTAACTTCAAATTTTTCGTAACTTTCGGTGTTTAAAAATGAAAAGAATGACTTCAAAGGAAAAAGTTGCTGCGCTTCGCGAAGAAATGCAGAAAAATAATGTTGATGCATTTATCGTATATTCTGCAGACCCGCACATGAGTGAATACCTTCCTGAAGAATGGCAGGAAAGAGCTTGGCTTTCAGGGTTCTTAGGTTCTGCCGGTTTTGTGGTAGTCACTAAAGACAAAGCTGGGCTTTGGACAGACGGAAGATATTTTACACAAGCTGCTATTGAACTGGACGGTTCAGGAATCGAACTTTTCAAAGACGGAATAGAAGGAACTCCTAATTATATAGATTGGATTATTTCTGAAATTCCAGCCGGAGGTAAAGTGGCTGTCAATGCTTTAGCTGCTTCTAATGCCAACTGGGAACTACTTTCTCAAAAATTTAATTCAAAAAATATTACCCTTGCTGATATGCCCCTTCTAAAGGAGGTTTGGAAAGAAAGAGGGACCCCATCCACTAACCCCATCTTTGTACATCCTGTAGAAAGAGCTGGTAAATCTGTAACGGATAAACTGTCTGCCATCCGTCAAAAAATGGAAGAGCAGGAGGCAACCGTTCACATTATTTCAAGCTTAGATGATGTGGCATGGACATCCAACCTGAGAGGAAGCGATGTACAGAGCAATCCTGTATTTTTAGGATATATTGTTATCACTAAAAATGATGCAGTGCTATTCACTGGTTTGGAAAAGCTTGACGTAGAAGCCAGAAAGCAAATGGATGATTCTTTTGTGAAAATGATGCCTTACGAAGAATTTTATAACTATCTGAAAGCTTTCAAAAATGAAAAAATATTGGTTTCTCCAAACAGCAACCAGCAGATTTTTGAAATATTAAAGGCAGACAACCAATTTATCAAAGCTCCCGTACCAGGAAACCTGATGAAAGCTCAGAAAAATGAAACTGAGTTGGAAGGTTTCAGAAAAGTAATGATAAGAGATGGAGTAGCCATGGTAAAATTCCTTTACTGGCTTACTCACAATGCAGGAAAAGAAGCGATGAACGAATATTCTATCGGTGAGAAACTGAGAGGTTTCCGTGCAGCTGGTGAAAACTTTGTAGGGGAAAGTTTTGGTTCCATCGTTGGATATAAAGATAATGGGGCTATCATGCACTATTCTGCTAAAGAAGAAGGAAGCAAGGAAGTCACCAATGAAGATACGATCCTTGTAGATTCAGGAGGTCAGTATCTTGAAGGAACTACAGATATTACAAGAACTTTTTCGCTGGGAACACCTTCAGAAGAGTTCAAAAGAAACTCTACTCTGGTATTACAGGGATTGATTCGTTTATCAATGGTAAAATTCCCTAAAGGAACAAAAGGAGTACATCTTGATGCCATTGCAAGGCTTCCGTTATGGATGGAAGGTAAAGATTTCAACCATGGAACAGGCCACGGAGTGGGAAGCTTTATGAACGTTCACGAAGGGCCACAAAACATCAGAAAAGATTTAAACCCTCAGGATCTTCTTCCGGGAATGGTTTGTTCTAACGAACCTGGATACTATCTTGAAGGACATTACGGAATCCGTCATGAAAATCTTATCGCAGTGAAAGAAGCAGAGAAAACTATTCATGGAACATTTTATGAATTTGAAACATTAACGTTCTGCCCGTTTTTTAAAGACACAGTGGTAAAAGAAATCCTTTCAGAAAGTGAAATTGCATGGCTGAATGATTATCATAAAACATGTGAAGAGAAACTGGCTCCTCATTTGGAAGGAGAAGTTAAAGAATGGTTCTTACAGCTGGTAAGCCCACTTTAATAAAAATTAAAGTAGATGTTGAATAATTTTAAACATTGAACTTTATAATACTAAACAAATTAATTGTTAGATCAGTAAAAGTCCTGTAAGTTTCTTGCAGGGCTTTTTTGTTTATACAACCGTATTTTTACGGATAAAATTGTAGGGATTCTCCTGATGATGGGAATTGCAGCTCTATTTATCTTTGTACCAACAAAACATCATTCATATCTTCATATAATAACTTAGTTATTCAAAACGGTAGATCATCCCATCCTGGGATGATTTTTTTCTTGAGTTTGGAATAGAGAATGTAGATTTTAGTAGGTTTGAAGAAGAGAACTGGAATATGAAAGTTATGAAGATCAAAAAAAGAGATATTTTTTCTTTTCAACTTATTTATAGGGGCTAAGAGTAATTATATCATTAGCAATAATTTCCAATTTCCAGCTATTTCCCTCTAACTTCCTTCATCTAAGCTTAGTATTCTAATAAGTTTTATTTATTTTCGCGACACAAAGAAACCAAAATAAAATGGTACGTGATTTTTTTCGGAGTTTTGAGCTGTTCTCAGAAAATGAAATTGAAGAGTTTTTAAAGCTATTTGAAATCAGAAAAGTTAACAAGAACGAGTATTTCATTCAGGAAGGTGAAAAATGCAGAGAAGTGGCATTTATACAGTCAGGAGTCTTCCGTTCTTTCTATCTTTCTGATGACGGAAAAGATATGACCTATTGTTTCAGGTTTCCCAATACAATGATGGCTGCTTATTCATCATTTATTTCCGGAAGTTTAAGCAAAGAAAGTATGCAGGCGATTACAGATGCAGAACTGCTTATCCTGAAGAAAGAAAAAATGGATGCTCTTATCCAGGACAATCTCAACTGGACCAAATTTTTAAAGATGATTGCTGAACAGGAGTATCTTGAGCTTGAAAATAGATTTTTTCAGCTTCAGAGAGACAGTGCCAGTCAACGGTACGCGGCACTTCTTAAAAATTATCCTGATTATATTCAGAGAATTCCGTTACAGTACCTTTCTTCCTACCTTGGAATTACACAACGGCATTTAAGCCGTATCAGAAAGGAGATTTCTTTTTAGACATTTGTCCTGTTTATTGACTTGCCAGCTCTATAATTTTGTCAAAAAAAATAAATGGAGCACAATATTCTGATTATTGGAGGAAACGGATTGGTGGGCAAAACGATTGCCCGTATTTTACAGAAGAGAAATCCTCATCTCAATATTTTTATTGGCGGACGTAAAGGTGAAAATTTAAATAAAAATTTAAAGATTGATGTTACTGATCCCAGTACTTTTCAGGTTATTAATGATCAAAAAATAAATCTTATCATTCTTTCTGTGAATGATAAATCTGACCATATTCTGAAATATGCTATTGCTCATCATATTGATTACCTGGATATCACCAAACCTACTCCCGCTTTGGTAAAAGCTTATGATATTGCAGGAAAATCAGAGATTAACAGTAGAATTGTTTTCAGCTCGGGCTGGATGGGTGGAATAGTACCCGGATTAACTAATGCACTAACAAAAGATCCTGATCATATTCAGGGAGTCAAGCTATTTGTATATTATTCTGTTAAAGATTTAGCTGGTGAAAGTTCTGCCCATTTTATGGCGGAGAATGTTGCCGTTCCTTTTCATGATTATAAAAATGATAAACCCAATTCTATCAGACACTTTTTAGATACGGAAACTTTTGATTTTTCTTTCGGAATCGGGAAAAGGAGTGCCTATAATTTTGATGTTCCTGATCTGTATATCCTGAACAAGGTTGAGAGAGTTCCTAATGTGAGTGTAAAAATGACTTATAATTCTAAGTTTATTACTTGGCTGTTGGGGAGTTTTCAATATCTAAGAATCTTTGATATTTTATCTTTAAAAGAAAGAAAGATGGTTTTCGGATCGAGTGGAAATGGAGATCAGGCTGTCTTTGAACTAGTAGTACAAGATAAAACAGGCAATAAAAAACTAAGTCTGCAAAGTATAAAAGGACAAGCGGAATTAACAGCTTTATCAGCGGTTCTGCATACAGAAGAATTATTGAGAAACCCCCATGAAAACAATGTGTATTTCAGTCATCAACTGCATGAGCCTTTATCATTATTGGCTCAGCTTAATGCCTATGAAACAATTAATATCAATATAGCACAATGAAAAAAATAGCCATAATCAACGGTCACCCCAATAAAGAATCTTTCAATTTCGGAGTGGCAGAAGCTTATAAAAGCGGAGCCTTGGAAGCAGGAGCAGAAGTAAAAGAAATTACCATTGCAGAATTAGATTTTAATTCTAATTTGCAGTTTGGGTATCAAAAAAGAATGGAGCTGGAGCCGGATTTGTTGAATGCCTGGGAAATTATTCAATGGGCAGATCATCTGGTTTGGATACATCCGATTTGGTGGGGAGGCTTACCTGCTCAGATGAAAGGTTTCATCGATAGGCTCTTCCTTCCTGGATTGGCTTATAAATACAGGGAAAACTCTTTATGGTGGGATAAGCTTTTAAAAGGAAAAACCGCACATATTATCACCACAATCGATCAGCCTGGTTGGTATTACCGTTTGATGTATGGAAGACCAAGTGTGAATCAACTTAAAAAGTCAACGCTGGAATTCTGCGGAATAAAACCGGTTAAAGTAACCTATCTGGGAATCATCAGGACTTCTAATGAAGAACAGCGGAAAACATGGCTGAAGAGCGTAAAATCATTGGGACAGAAAATGAAATAGAATCAAATAAAAATGGAAGCTGGAAATTGGTATAAATACTGTATAATTTCCAGTTTCCTTTCTTTTATAATCCTTTTTTTCCTTCAATCCAATACGCTTGTGATCTGATGCATCTCGCAGAAACTCCTTTGGCTTTAAGAAATTTTTTAATCAATGACATGCGCTCACCATTTCCTGTAAGATAAAAAATAGCATCATCATTATAGATTGTTTCCCTTTCTTCTCTCAAAAAATCGGTTAAGGCTTCTATAATTCTCATAGTGCTGTTTTTAGGACTGTGATAGCCATATAAATTGAGGCTTTCCAAAGCCTGAGATTCTTCCAGCTCATGAAGACAGATGAACGAAGAACCGCACTCTTCTACAGCTTCTTTGATAGAAATGGAACTTCCTAATGAAGTTTCATCTCCTATTGAGAAATGGATTTTTGCATCCGGTTCAAAAAAACGTTTTCCTCTGGGCATTAATATTTTTATCGAATCTCCAATAGATAAACTAGCTACAAAGCGGCTGCCCACCGCTGAAGTATCATGGATATGAAATAAAACTTCAAACGTTCCCGCTTCTCTATTAAAATTGAAGGGTGAATAATTCCTAAAATCCCTGTCATTGATTCTAATTCCGATAGCATAAGCAGGTTCAACCTGAATATCCTGTAAATCGGTTTCAAAACGTACAAGGTGAAGGTTTTGTGAAATAACTTCTATATGAATGACTTTACAATCTTTAAATTTTGAAGACCATACGTTTTCTACCGTATCGTTGATCCATTTTGGTAAACTTGGCATAAATAATTTTTACTGCAAAGAAAGTTTCAAAATTAAAATATACCAATAGCCATTTCATGGGAATGATTGGATAATTCGTGGTTGGTGATGTAGAAAAAAGGGCGTAGATAAAATGAGAGAAGAGAAGGTCTTATGTATAACGAAGAAAACGAAGTTTAGCTATCTGTTGGCAGTTCTAAACTCTGAAGGGGATTGATCTTCCAATTTTGAAAACAATCGGCTAAAATAGGCGTGATCATTATATCCCAATTCATAGGCGATTTCCTTTACAGTAAGGTGAGTGAATGCCAATAATCGCTTCGCTTCAATTAAAATTTCCTGATGGATCCAGTGCTGCGCAGGTTTACCGGTTACCTCACGAATTGCTTCGGTGAGATATCCCCTTGATATATTGAGTTTCTCTGCATATTCGGATGGACTTTTCATGGTTTTGTAGCTTCGCCGTACCATGATTTTGAACGCTCTTGTCAGTTGTAAAGAACGATTTTCATTACCAATATGAGAAGAGTTTTCTTTTGAATAAATTAAGGCGAACATCCCTATAAAAGAATACAATAAGGATTGAATGACCAAAGAACCTTCTTTGGAGGCCTGCATCTCATCTGTGTAAAAGGTATGAAGTATAGCTGCCATATTATTAAACTTTTCTATCCATATTGTATCCACTATCAGAGGCTGTATTCCTTCCAGAGACTCCTCAAAGACAGAGCGTACAGGATCCGGAACCAAATCAGATTGTATGGCTACAAACCAGCCGTTTACTTTATCCATTAAAAGGCCCTGATGTACTTGTCCGGGTAGTACACAGAAAATAGTAGCGTTTTTAGCTTCAATGATCTTGAAATCAACCATCATCTTTACGTGTCCACTCTCCATGAAAGTAAAAATGTAATGGCTGTCGCGATGTATTCCTTTATCTATAAGAATATCCTCTGCATGATAGGTATTCCGATCCATTCTTTTGATATGGAAACGGTGCTTGGAAATATCACTTAAATCATAAGTAGGAATAGAATGCTTCATTTTTTTGGAACTGGTTTTACAAAGCTACAATAATATGTAAAATCTGCTTTAATGGTTTTAATTCAGAATACAAAAAAATCTCCGATGATGACCGGAGATTCTGAATTATTTTTTGATAACCTTATGAGAGGTCTGCTTTCCTGCTTGTTTGATATTTAAGAAGTACAATCCTTTAGTCAAATCTGAAAAATTAACATTGGTTGTATTTCGGAAGATCTGATCTTTAAAAAGAAGCTTGCCATTTGCATCTGTCAGGTTGAAACTTGCTTCAAGGTTATTATTCATCATAATAGTCCCATTAGAATGTACCGGATTTGGATAAAACCTAATGTGGTTTGGTTGATGATTCTCTTCTTGTGTTGCCAATGTTCCGGAATTAAAATTAATACGAGAGGTTGTAATGAAGGCACTATATTCAGCTTTAGAGGAGACAATACAATAATTATCTTTTAAAGTGACTTTTGCAGGACCTCCATTAACACTACTTATTCCAAAGAAGCCAGCCAAAGGCACTCCATTGTTTGGAATATTACCACCAAAATTGTTGTCAATCTGACCATTATTTTTTAAATTAATAAAAGCATCCTGTTTTCCTCCTGAACTTGCAGTACTTACATAATAAATACCTATAAGAATGTCTCCGTTTGGACGGGTTGTTATACTACTGAAATTAACGCTAATCCAAGGGTAATTGATGTTTTTTACTCCATTTGTTCCAAAAGAGCTATCAATGGTTCCATTTTGAAGGTATCTTGTAATATTTAATTCAGTTCTTGATCCGCTTACAGATCGCGAATAAGCCGTGATGATCTTGCCATCGGGTTGAATGTGAGTATTAGTCCCTACAAAGCCAATATGAGCATTGTTTGGGTAGGTATTATCTATAGTTCCTGAAATAAGATCCATTCTCTTTAGAAAAGATGTGGGTGTATTTCCTTGATATCCTGTACCAAGGTAATATAAGTAAGGTCCGGTTAATATAAGTTCTGAAGCGATTGAAGTATTATAATTACTGCCATAATCAACATCAAATTCTCCCTGATTAAATATACTTGTTATAGGATTTCCAAATTCATCAAAGCATCCGATCACAGATTTGGCCGTATTCTGAGGAGTGGTATAGGAATGGGCGATAAAGTATTTTTCATTATTCTTAACCATGTAGGCAAAACCACTATGACTTAAATATTTTGAAGGATCAGTAAAGATTTTTTTAAAACCACCTACTCCAAAACTCTGATCCAATGTTCCATTGGGTAAAATAGAAATAAGACTTGGACTAAGACCTTCACGGGAACCAACACACAGAAGTACTTTACCACTGTTTGTCACTTCAAATGTCTGTAAAGGTACTGAAGAAGTAGCAGGATGTCCTATAGCTTCAGCTATGTTCAATACACCGTTTGTTCCGAAGTTTAGATCTCTATATCCATTGGGCAGATACTTTTCAAGATACATGGTTTCCATGGTATAACGGTCAGGAGTTGTATCATACAGCATGTAAACATTTCCATTGCTGTCGATTTTGTTTCCAAAACAGGAAGCATAATATCCCTGATTAGTGAAAGTACCGTTGGTCCATTGTTTTGTTTGAGAATAGCCTTGAATGAATATCAAAAAGGCAAAAAAAGAAATAAAATTTTTCATTAAAATGGTTATTGTATATTTTTTATTGAATGTCTGTGAGAATATAAAACATATACCTAGTTAGAATTATACAGGAAATTACAAGGAATTCTTATTGCATTAAACAGATCTTCCAGACAAAATTTTCGGGTGTAAAAATAATGAAATATTAGCTTTAAAATAATGTTCTTCAATAAATAATACTCATGAAGCTAATATTTTTCAGTTTAAAAAATTGCTTGCTTAAGCAAAAGAACCTGAGAGTTTCAATCATTTCGCTTTCGAAAATGCCATTTTCACTGCCAGATAAGTCAATACACTCGCCATAAACCATTTTTGTATCTTAATCCAGAAAAGATGAGCAGCAAAGAAGCGGGCGGCCTTCGCGGCTGTTAATACGATTAAAAAATTGACACTAAAGCTTATCAGTACCTGAACAGCTCCTAGTTCCAGACTTTGGGTTAAAACAGAACCATATTCAGGTTTGATGAATTGTGGGAAAAATGATAAATAGAAAATAGCTACTTTGGGATTGAGTACATTGGTTAAGAAACCAACAGTGAATAGCTTTTTAGGACTGTCATGAGAAATACTATGATCCACTTCAAAAATATTTTTACTCTTAGGTTTGATAGCCTGATAAGCTAAATATAAAAGATAAACGGTACCTGCCGCTTTAAGGATTGTATAAGCAAAAGGAACGGCTAGCAGTACAGCCGTTAGACCAAAAGAAACCATAATGATGTGAAAAATAAAACCGCAGATCACCCCAGTTAATGAGATAAAACCGGATTTTTTGCCCTGAGTGATGGATTTTGAGATTAAATAAATCATATTAGGCCCGGGGCTGATAGCCAGTATAAGTGCCGCTGCCATAAAAAATGGGAGGTCTTGAAATGGAATCATAAGTCAAATAGGTTTTACATGAAATTTTTCAAAGCAAAGATACGCGCTGTTTCTGATCTGATTTTATTAAAAATAAAACAATATTAAATTTTATTCAATTACATTTTATTTTCCACTTAAATGTGATTTAAAACAGATACCAGCGCATTTTTTTTGTAAATTTCAACTCATAAAATAATTATCATTAAAAAATATTTATTACCATGACCACGGAAAACATCTTTGAAGCCCTTAGAAACTGGAAAAATCTTATCGATTCTTATACTAGTGAAAATGATACGAATGGAGTAGAAATTTGGAATTACTTAAATCAGGGAACTCATTTCAGTATTTCAGGAAAAGAAATTGAACTATGGGCAAGGAATCTGGAAAAAGAAGAAATCAAAAGAATTCATGCGTATATAGGTATTCATGAAAAGCAACTAAAGTTTTTTCTCATTAATTCTAAAAGTGATAAAGATGCTGATTTTAGCACTGTTATTGTTAAAGATTTTTTACTCAATTTTCCGGAATCAAAGATTGAAAGCAGTAATGATATGGTAGTGCTTCCTACTACGATTACCGCTGAATCCGCTATTAACCGTAATTTCAGATGGAATATGTTTGGAATGGCCTGGCTGCATTCCCAGAAAAATAAAGATCTTTTTCAGGTGATATCAATCCCTTTTTCAGATTATGAAAAAATGGGAATTGAAGGGGAGAAAACCTGTACAAGTTTCTTTGGGCTTACTGATGATATGGAAAAGAAAGACCCTGATTTTCCTTACCACATAGAGATCATTACCGTGAAAAGCCTTGCTGTTGATCATATGAGCGAAACGGCAGAAAATTATTCTACTCCAAGACCGCCGTTTTCCGTTGATACTCTCAATGATTATCAACTTTTGAAGCAAAGCAGTAGTGTTCTCGTATAATAGTCTGTCCCTGTATCTTCAAATTATTATTAATCTGGTCCTACTGGCAGGATTAATCATGTTGATAAAAAAATGGGTAAAAACAAAACTTCCTGTGATCATACTTCTTTCAGGAGAGTTGATCCTGGAATTAACGGACTTGATTGACCGGATGATGAAGATCAATACCCTCAATACCTATAATTATGCATTGAGCCAGTTTTTTGGTTTGATGATCCTTACAGTGATCTATAACAATTATTATATTCAGCTTTCCCGTGAAGTAAGGTGGCTTATCTATTGTTATGCAGGATTAGTCTTGATTGGGAATATGTTATATGTACAAAATGATGCATTGGTTACTTTTTATTCCAATATTATAACCAGTGTTATTATTTGTAGCTATGCAGCCTGCTATTTTATGAAGATTATAAAAGAGGGACGGGTAGAAAAGAAGATGTTCATCGTTAATATTATTGTTTTTTTATTTTTCTCTGTAGAATGTCTCATATCCACTGCTTTTAATTTTTTAATCAGCAATCATCTAAGCTGGGTAGCGCCCATATGGCTTTTTAGAGGCGTTTTGTTATTGTCTTTTTATATTGCTTTTATTAATCTGGGATGTGGCGTTGGGAAAATCAGGATCAGATAGTTATATGGATATGGATCGGTATTGGACTATTTTTTTTAACAACGTTGTTAATTACGCTATTGGTTATTAACTATTTAAAAAGTATAAAAAGAAATAAGAAGAAAGTTTCTCAGCTGGTCCGTAATACCCAAAAAGAATACTTGGAGAATATGTTGCTTCTACAGGAACAGGATAGGGAACGTCTGGCGGAAGAGCTTCATGATAATATTATTTCACAATTGAATCTTATCCGTCTAAACCTTAATGACAAACAACCAGAGGAACTCAGTAAAGATTTAAAAAGATCCATGCAACTGATTCGTGAGCTGTCACACAATCTCACACCTCCGGATCTCAATGAGATTGATCTGACGGATTTGATTGAAGATTATCTTGAACAGGTTAATAAAAATATAGAAGTGATTTTTCGCTCTATTACGATAGGAATACCCATAAGTAATCCTGTCAAATTGAACCTTTTCAGAATTGTTCAGGAACTCGTTACCAATATTCTGAAACATGCTGAAGCTACAAGAATTGATGTCTCCCTGAGGGTATCGCTAAATTATGTAATACTCACCATTGAAGATAACGGAAGAGGTTTTATCTTGGGAAAGCATTCTGGAGGTATTGGTATGAGGAATATTAAATCACGGGCACAGAAAATCAAAGCTATTTATAAACTTAAAACACAGCCTGAAAAAGGAACAAAATTTATAGCCTGTATGGCAATACAATAAAAATAAATATGGAGCATTCAAAAATTAAAATAGGCATTGTAGATGATGATCTGCTGTTTGTACAGCTTTTAAAAAATTATATAGAAAATAATGGAAATTATCAAATTGTTCTTACATCAACAGGCGGAAATCAATTTCTTAGTGAAGGTATCCCAGCGTTGGATATTCTGATTCTGGATCTAAGGATGGCGAATGGGGATGGTCTTGAAGTGATGACTGCCTTGTCAAAAAAAGATATTGAAACCAAGATTATAGTTCTTTCCAGCTTCTACAGACGTTCTTTTATGGGGCAGATGCTTAAAATGGGAGCTCATGCGTTTTTATCCAAAGAAATCGAACTTGAGGAGCTGTTAGTGGTAATCAATACCGTTTACAACACCGGACATTATTTCTCCAATGAACAGATTGATGTAATGCGGAGCCAGTTTTCCAATAAGCTGCCGGAGTTTCATACTTTTTCAAAAAATGAGCTCACTGATAGGGAAGTAGATGTTTTACGGTTGGTTTGTCAGCAGCTTAGCACAAAAGAAATAGCAGAATCATTATTTATTTCTCCAAAAACGGTAGAAACCCATAAGACCAATCTTATGATTAAAACAGGAGTGAAAAATATGGCCGGATTAGTGATCTACGCTGTGCAAAATAGTATTATTGATGCCAACGAAATAGTGCTTTTTGATAAATAAGTATAAAGAATCAGGGAGTACATAACTGCACTCCCTGATCATAAGAAATCTAAAAACACACTATAATTAAGGATTTAATACTTTAGCCATAGAAACCGCGTCAGCGATGGTATCCAGAGCGTAGATCTGAGAGATTCCCTGGGTGGTTGCAGCCTGCGTTAAAATATTTTGTTGATTTTGAGAATTCACTGCATTTTCAAACATGATTCCTGTAGAATGCGCTGCTGTTTGATAGACATTACTTAATGCCATTGCAGGAGATTCTGCTACCACTTTTACGTTAGTCTGCGTTACTGCGTCTGTGATCTGTTCGTTTACTGTTGTTCCAGTTTTTTCGTTAGCCATGATGATTATTTTTTATTAGGTTTTAAAAACAGCCGGATTTTCCGGCTGTTTGGAGAATGAAATTTTGCTTTTAGCAAAAAATGAATTACGGATTAAGGACTCTAGCAATAGAAACTGCATCAGCGATAGTATCCAGAGTATAGATCTGAGAAATTCCCTGAGTAGTTGCAGCCTGTGTCAAAATATTTTGTTGATTTTGAGAATTCACTGCATTTTCAAACATGATTCCTGTAGAATGTGCAGCAGATTGATACACGTTACTTAAAGCCATTGCAGGAGATTCTGCCACTACTTTTACGTTAGACTGAGTTACTGCATCTGTGATTTGTTCGTTTACTGTTGTTCCAGCTTTTTCGTTAGCCATAATGATTATTGTTTATTTGAGTTTAAAAACAGCCGGATTTTCCGGCTGTTCGGATAATGAAATTCTGCTTTTAGCAAAAAATGAATTAAGGATTAAGGACTCTAGCAATAGAAACTGCATCGGCAATAGTGTCCAGACTATAAATCTGAGAAATTCCCTGAGTAGTTGCAGCCTGTGTCAAAATGTTTTGTTGATTTTGAGAATTCACTGCATTTTCAAACATGATTCCTGTAGAATGTGCAGCAGATTGATACACGTTACTTAAAGCCATTGCAGGGGATTCTGCCACTACTTTTACGTTAGACTGCGTTACTGCATCTGTGATTTGTTCGTTTACTGTTGTTCCAGCTTTTTCGTTAGCCATAATGATTATTGTTTATTTGAGTTTAAAAACAGCCGGATTTTCCGGCCGTTCGGATAATGATATTCTACTATTAGCAAAAAAATAAATTAAGGATTAAGGACTCTAGCAATAGAAACTGCATCGGCAATAGTGTCCAGACTATAAATCTGAGAAATTCCCTGAGTAGTTGCAGCCTGTGTCAAAATGTTTTGTTGATTTTGAGAATTCACTGCATTTTCAAACATGATTCCTGTAGAATGTGCAGCAGATTGATACACGTTACTTAAAGCCATTGCAGGAGATTCTGCCACTACTTTTACGTTAGACTGCGTTACTGCATCTGTGATTTGTTCGTTTACTGTTGTTCCAGCTTTTTCGTTAGCCATAATGATTATTGTTTATTTGAGTTTAAAAACAGCCGGATTTTCCGGTTGTTCGGATAATGATATTCTGCCTTTAGCAAAAAATAAATTAAGGATTGAGGATTCTAGCAATAGAGATGGCATCGGCAATGGTATCTTTGCTGTAAATTTGAGTGACACCTTGCGTTGTTGCTGCCTGGGTCAAGATATTATGTTGATTTTGGGTATTAATTGCATTTTCAAACATAATACCTGTAGAATGTGCAGCGGTTTGATACACATTACTTAAAGCTATGGCAGGAGATTCTGCTACTACTTTTACATTCGACTGTGTTACTGCGTCTGTGATTTGTCCGTTTACTGGCATAATAATTATTGTTTATGGGTTAGAAACAACCGGACTTTCCGGCTGAGAGGGTGAGTTTTTAATCTAAAAAAATTAAGGTCTTAGAATCTTAGCAATAGAAACTGCATCAGATACTGTATCCAGGCTATAGATCTGCAGAATTCCCTGAGTGGTTGCTGCCTGACCTAAAATATTCTGTTGATTCTGATTCGTTACCGCATTTTCAAACATAATACCTGTAGAATGTGCTGCGGATAGATAGACATTGCTTAAAGCCATTGCAGGAGATTCTCCTATTACCTTTACGTTAGATTGCGTTACTGCATCTGTGATTTGTTCATTGACTGTTGCCATAGTTGTAATTGTTTTTTTTGAGATTGGATCTCGGTTAATAATTATTGAGATAAACTAATTTTCTATTATATTTTTAAGCTCACGACAGATCCTGCAGATGAAATAGATTTCAAAGGCATTGATATAGACTGATAATTGATGATTAGATCCGAAGGGTGATTCTTATTACAATGGTTGAAACCATTATTTGTAAGATCTGTGTGAGTTTAAAGCATATCTTTAAAGCTCAACAAGCAAAAAAAGCTGTTGAAAAAAGGATGCGGTTACCATTTTTAATATCTGTCTTAAAAATGAATTCCTGTGGTATATCTGCTGACAACATCGGATTCCTTTGGGCTTGAAAATGGATTCTGAATGATTGCTTTTGAATATTGACAGCATTGGAAGACGGTGCAAAAATTGACGTTGACCTGATTGTATGATGGATAGCACCGGAACTTCTTTTGACAGGAAAGTAAACCGCATCCGTAATATTAAAAAATCGGGATTATAATCTTCCCTTTTTTAAAATTCCCAATTCTCTGTATTTCAGCTTTCCTGAACTCATTTTTTTCATTCCCATGACATTATTGGCTATTCCCATCATAGAGTCCCTTTGCTGATTTAATACAGAATTGGTCTGCATTAATCCTGTAGAATGTGCACTTACCTGAGCAGAAATAGCCTGAGGTACAGCAGTGGACATTCCAGTGATTATGGTATTGATTTCGTTCATAATAAATATAGGTGTTTGATGATTTATGGGCGGATATTACCAAATCTTGCATTCAGTTTATTCATCCTGTCAACAATTTTGATCTCTTTCTGCCTTAGCTTTGCTGTTGAGGCTTCCTGAAGTTTTTTCAACTGTTCTTCATAATTCATAGAAGGAAGTTCAGAAGGAGTAGCTGTTACCGGAACCGGAGCTGCTTCTTGCTGTTTAACAGCTTCTTCCAGCTTTTCCAATAAAGGAGCCAGTGACTTCATTGTTTCTTTGATTGCTTTTTCCTTGATGTAGTTTACGATTTCATCTTCATGCCTCAAAACAAAAGGCATAATCTCTTCCTGAACCATTTCAGGCTCAGTCACTGCTGCAGGCCGTTGGGCTACAGGAACTTTCTTGGGTGTTTTTCTGTTCATGGGTATCGTTTTTTACCGTTATAATAGAATTACAGTAAATAATTAATGAATGCTGCCGCCGCTCTCCAGTCCCGATTGAGATCCTGAACAACAATATATCCAACTGCTTCCAGGGCAATACACGCCGAAATAGCATTCGCTGAAAGCATTTCTTTTAATTGATCTTGGGGCAGTTTCAGAATATAGTCACTTTGAAAGAAGGTGTTTTTAGAATGACTTTCAGTGCCTTCGTTGGCTATGATTCTTAGAATTTGTTGGAAATAGTGAGCAATCAGCCTGGAAACCTGAAATTCCAGTTCCCTTTTCAATTCTACAGTCTGTTCATTGGTTATTAAATCTGAAACCGCTGATACATCCACATCATGTACGGAATATAAAGCTTCTCCTGTATCAGAAGGAGTGATGGTAATATCTGTTTTGAGGATCCATTTTGCTTTTTCAAGATTGATGGTAAGCAGCTTGGAATCGGATTCCGGAGCCGCAATATCGCTCAATGCTGTGAGGGGAAGAATTCTTACATTACAGTAAAAAGATTTGGGATCATCCAGTTTGATCATCACAACCGCTATTCCTGTAGCTTTTTCTTTGGGTTCTACTACAAAACACTGATAGTTGGTATACTTTCTAATACTTTTACAGTTCACCAATCTGATGGTTGGCTGAATGTTGATGTCTGATGTCTGGAGATTAAATACAAAACGGTCTGCATTATTTTCAGCTTTTTTGTGATCCGTACTTTTGGTATCCAGATAAGAGCTATCATGCGCTCTGATCAAATAAAGGCGTTCATTTAAATCACTTAAACTCTCTAGGTTTAAAATTTTAGCGGGTTTGGTTACTGAGGAATAATTCATGGCTTATTATTTTTGAATTTGTTAATGAGTTGGGTTATTATTGTTTTTTTCTCTGTTTGCGCCTCAGGTTCTCCTGAAGTAATTACTGGTTTTACGAGTGGCTGTGTCAGTTTTACTGACTTCAATACTAATTTTCCCTCATGTGCAGCCGTGATAAAGCTTTTTCTCATATTTTCTTTCTCTGATGAGGTTTCTTCCTGAATCGGATGGGCTACCCGTTTTTTTTTTCGTTCTCTTCAGCTTCGTTAGGGACTTCTGTAAACGAAGTAGGAGAGGAATGGGGTTCATTAGAGACAGGAAGCGTGTTGACATTATAAATAGTATTGGAAACTTTAGCTTTTACTTCTGCATAATCACTTACCATTTTAAATAAGTCTCTCATCATTTCGTTTCCTTTTCCTGCATCTTGGCTCTGCAACATTTCTGTTGGTGGAGTAGATGCCTCTTTACTGCCCGGAGCTGGCCCGAAAGTAGTTCCGTAGGTCAATAAATTATTAGCAAGTCTGCTCAATGCAATAAGACCTACCTGTTCAAAGCCTTTTAAAAAAGACTGTAAATCCTGAACCATCATTCCTGTAGACTGTTCAATCATTACTTTTGTTACTCCGGTCATTGGGGAAGCCTTAGGAGGTGCCAGCACCTCACTGTTCACAAATACTACAGCTTTTTCCGCCGGAGTAGTGGCTTCCACTACCTGAGATTGTGGGCTTTCACTGTTAAGTTCATTCATGATAGTAAGGTTTTAGGTTATCCTTTTAAAATTTTAATGGCATCAGCAACAATGGCTGGGTTGAGCTGATTCAAGTTTTGCTGATTGGTTACCGAATTCTGAATGGAAATTCCACTGGCATGGGTAGCCATCTGATAAAGCATACTCATGGCCTGTGCGGGAGATTCACCAAGCACGGTAACATTGGTCTGCGTTACAGCGTCTGTAGTCTGGTTGTTTACGGTGTCTGCCATATTTTGGGTTTAAATGGTTATTATTATTTTAATTTTCACAATCCTTTTACAAAGGTTTTTCTTTCAATTCAACCATTGTGTTTTTTCGGCTGAGTATTCAGAATGAGATTGTTGATCTCTTTTGTCTGATACAAATTTCATGAATAAAAATAAATCTTCATTAAGGGAAAAAACGGATTTTTTAAAAATAAGGGAATTCTCCTATGGGTGAATTTTATGATTAAAAATGAAATGTTTTAATAATATATAGTGATCTTAATAGGATGGGTAATCCATTAGTTAATAGCTATATATACTAATTCGATCAGTTACTAAGAGTAAACCCTGAATTTCTAAAAATGGGGAGATCCCCTCTATTCTGTCATGAGCTTTACCTTGAAATTTGTGCGATAACCTATTTAATAATCAACAGTATGGATCCAACAAAAAAACAAGGGAAAAACAAAAAAAATAACCCTAATAAAGCCCAACCAATCCTTAATCCTAAGCTTAAATCTAAAGCACTCATACAACCCGGATATGCAACAGGAGATATGTTTGCGATTGCCGCTGCTTTAGTGGATGATGATGAGCTTCATGTAATCATTACAAAAGGTAATGAGAACTGCAAAGACCCCACAGACAAAGCAGATTCTATCAAAAAGTTTTATGAAGAATCGGGAATTGCTAAGAAGAGAATACATGTGGTGGAAGTAAGTAAATTAAGAAGCAATAATCAAGAATTAAAAGAAGCAATTTGTAAGCTTCGAGAACAAGAAGAAATTCCAAAAAAAGAAGTGCCTCTTGGCTATGGGACGGATTATGTTGCCGAAAATTTCACAGCTGAAATGCAGGAAAAGCTAAGAGATGCATGGAAGGTTAATAGTAATGAAAGAGAAAATGATGCTATAAAAAAATGGTTGATAGAAAAGGGCATACCTAGCAGGGGAGATCGTTTATTGATATTATGGTCACGGTTCAGTGGTAAGAATGGAGATATTCATATAGAGCATGATACCAGTTATTTTGGAATCAAGCAGATTGTCAATAGAGCAGTGGATATGTATGATGCTATCATGATCACAGGAGATAAGGGGTATCAGAAGGAAAGAAGAGATAAAGGTTGGAGAAAAAAAGACGATTCGAAGAAAAGAGGTCATCAGTTTGACGAAATTGCGGAGGAGATCAATGCTGAGGTTGGAACTGCCAAAATTTTTAATATCACCGAATTCTGGAATGATGAAGCTTCAAATGAACTGCCCAAATGGGATGGGAATACTCGGATGGGACAATTTAAACTGTATGAGTATTTTGAAAAAAATTTTGACGAGGTAAAACATCTCGGGTTCAGAAGTGGAAACCTCGAAGTGATGGCAATGCTGGGCTATACAGTCTTATATATGGAAGAATATGGCAGTATAGGCGGTGAAAGAATGGCTAAATGGAACGACAATCGTGGGAAAATCCTCAAGGAGAAAGGAATTATTAAAGTTACAAAAGATATTGGATATCAACGAATCCTATTGAATGTACTCCCAACAAGAACAGGTAAATATCTTCAGGATAAAAAGGCTAAGATAGTAAAAGAAGTTACTGAGAGAATAGAAGAAATGGATGAAGAAGAGAAAAATGAATTAGTTAGAAAAGACAAAATAAAAAATAAAAGAAACAAAATAAGAAAAGAAGAAACAGAAGAAGAAACACTAAAAAGAATAATAAAAGAAGAGATAGACAGAGAAGTATATAAAGGAATAAAAAAAGAAAAAATAGACCGTCCAGATTTTACTCCTGGTAAAGAAGGTAGGGGTAAAAAACCTGATGAAATACGTGATAAATACCAAGGATTTGATGATGCAGACTTGGATAATCTTTTTAATCGATATATACATGTAGGTTGGGAGGGACCATCAAGGAAAGAAAATAAAATAAAATGGGAAATAAAAAAATATTCTGAGCCGAGAGAAGGTAGAATAAAAGAAAGACCTTAAATGAAAATTAGCAACTCAGCCTTCCTGATATTTTTAAAATCAAAGACAATACTAACAGATTAAAATTCGTATTTCCACAGTTTTCCTATGGGGATTTTATTCTCTGTTTTGCAGCACGATAATCAGGTACCTAACTTTATATGACTATACACCGAAATCCGGGCAGATATAATCTGTTCCGGATTTTAAGGGAATAACGATTAAAAATCACTATATTTAGAATTATAATAAATGATCTAATTAAACTTTAAAACCAATACATTATGTTGAAAACCCCTCATTCAATCATGAAATTATGGCTCTTTTTTGTCTTAGCATCAGTATCCTCATTTATGCTCACTGGATGCAATACAAAGAATGATGCAGATCAGATCTTTTACAACGGTGATATCCTCACAATGGCAGGTAAAGAAGCTGCCTATGTAGAAGCTCTCGTCGTAAAAGACGGAAAAATTGTCTTTGCAGGAGAAAAAGATAAGGCTATGGCCCTTAAAGGAAATAAAACACAGGTAACCGATCTTGCAGGCCGTACGCTGATGCCAGGTTTTATAGATGCCCACGGTCATATTTCGCAATATGGATTTGCTTTACAAATGATTGATCTGCAGCCTGAGCCTTACGGAAAGGTAATGTCAATTCCACAGCTACAGAAGGTTCTCAAAGATTATATAGCCGAAAATAAAATTCCTGCCGGAACTATGATTGTTGGAAATGGTTACGATGATGCCATAATGGAAGAACATCGTCACCCGACAGCTCAGGAGTTGGATGAAGTCTCGTCTGTTAATCCAATATATATAGAACATACTTCAGGGCATATGGGAGTTGCTAATTCTTTACTGCTGAAAAATATGAATATTACATATGATACTCCGAATCCTGTCGGAGGAATCATTGGCAAAGATCCGGCCACCAAGCAGCTTACAGGAAAAATGCAGGAGAATGCCAATATCAATAGCTTACAATATGTAATAACACAGCTTCCAAAACCTGCAGAAAGCGATAAGTATAAATCTTTACTTGCCGCAGAAAAAGCCTGGTTTGCCGGTGGACAGACTACCATATGTGAAGGACGTGCTGCGCCGGATAATATTGATAATATTATGGATGCAGACAAGAAAGGATTGTTGAAAGGTGATTATATCATTATGCCGGATTATGACTTGAATGCCGATAAACTGACACATTGGAAACAATTCTATAAAAAGTACAATGGGCATATTAAGATAGGAGGTATAAAAATGACTTTTGATGGCTCTCCACAAGGTAAATCAGCTTGGCTTACAAAGCCTTATCTGGTGCCGCCGGAAGGAGAAAAGCAAGGATTCCGGGGACAGCCAATCTATTCAACAGAAGCAGCTTATAAAGGACTAAAAGCGATCTTTCAGCAGGGAATGCAGGTCCATATTCACTGTAATGGAGACGCAGCGATAGATGAAGGTCTTAACTTATTAGAACGTCTTAAAAAAGAAAAACTGCTTACAAAAGATATGCGCTGTGTTCTTATCCATAGTCAGGTATGCCGTAAAGACCAAGTTCCCCGTTATAAACAGATCGGAATAATGCCAAGCTGGTTTCCTACACATGTTTACCTGTGGGGAGACTGGCACCGCTCCAATGTGCTTGGAGAAGAAAGAGCAAGGAGAATAAGCCCTTTGAAAGAAGGGTTAGATCAGGAAATCCCATTTACCATTCATCATGATTCGCCGGTCACTCCTCCCGATTTGATTACTGCGGTATATGCTGCAGTAAACAGAAAAACACGTTCCGGATATATACTGGGGCCAGAGTTTCGGATCAGTCCTTATGAAGCCCTTAAAGCAATCACAATCAATGCTGCATGGCAGTGGGGAGAAGAAAAAGAAAAAGGAACGCTGGAGAAGGATAAAAGAGCAGATCTTGTTATCCTGGATAAAAATCCTGTTAAAGTAGATCCTTTTGCTATTAAAGACATCCGTGTTATGGAAACTTATAAAGACGGTGTGCAGGTATATAAAAAATAATAGATTTCAAATACAAGATATTCCGGAGAAACAGCATTCTGAAATTTTCAGAGTGCTGTTTGATTTTATATCGCTGAGAAATCTAAATGCGAAGAACGCTGAAAAAACTGTAAATTAGCCATTGAAAATTAATTGAAAACACATCCTTTGTAATCTATCTATGTCTAAACTAAAAACTGTAAGAGAACAGAAAAATCTGACTCAGGAAGAACTTTCAGAAAAGTCAAAAATTTCTGTCAGAACAATTCAACGGATTGAAGCAGGTACAGAACCGAAAGGACATACGCTAAGAGCACTGGCTCAGGCACTGGAAATAGAGGAAAATTTATTACAAGATACTATTGTAATTCCTGAGATCAATGATGAGGTAACCGAAGAAAGTATTCCGGAGGTGAATGAAAAAGATCAATCTGATGTCAATTATTCTCTCATTAAAATCATCAATCTTTCCTCATTGCTTTTTACAGTATTGCCCCCTTTCAATATTCTTGTCCCTATTCTTCTGATGTTTACGATGAAGCAGAGAAACAACCTGGCCCGTCAGATTATTTCTGTTCAGATGATATGGACGGTGATGGCGCCTATTGCTTTTATGGTGGGGATCTTTTTAAAGCTCGGAAGACAGTTTACCTTGGTTCTTATGATTGCCATTGTACTCTCCAATATCTTTATTATCCTTCGTAATGCTGCTGAGATTGATCGGAATAGAAAACTGTATTTTAGATTGAATTTCAGTATGATATAAAAGTTGTCAGGGCTTTGTCGGGTTTTTGTCGGGTTCATTTTTCGTTGTCAAACAGATGAAAATATAATCTTTGTCAAAAATTTAATCATGACAAAGACAGCTTCACTGGCACTTCTTTTTTTTACCTTTCTTTTTAATTCTATTCAGGCGCAATTACCCAAAACAGATTCGCTCTACCGAACCATTATGTCTAAAGACAGTCTGTTTTTTTCAGTCGCCTATAATACCTGCGATATTCCGAAGATGGAAAGTTTTCTGAGCGAGAAATTTGAATTTTATCACGATAAAGGAGGCTTTGCAGAAAAAAATAAATTTATAACCGATTTTAAAAATGGCTTATGCAAATCTCCGGAAACATATCAATTAAAGAGAGTCCTCATTGAGAAAAGCACTCAGGTCTATCCTATGTATAAAGACGGAAAGATATATGCAGCCATTCAGAATGGAGACCACCTGTTTTATGAAAAAGTAGAAAATCATGCCGAAAAACTAGTAGGAGAGGCCAGTTTTACCCATTTGTGGATACTGGAAAATAATGAGTGGAAGCTGAAAAATTCCTTAAGTTTTAATCATCATCCAAAGCAAACTACAGATAATGAGGCGATGTTTGATAATGATCGGTCAATGGAAAACTGGCTTAAAGAAAACCATATTCCTGTGCTTGGATTAGGTATCATCAATGGCGGAAAACTACAAGAGGTAAAAGTTTTCGGAGATATTTCAAAAGGACTTTCAGCTCCCGATAATGCCCTTTTTAACGTAGCCTCTCTTACCAAACCTGTTACAGCAATGGTAACACTGCGTTTGATCAGTTTAGGAAAATGGAAGCTGGATGAACCTTTAGATACTTACTGGACAGATCCGGATATTGCTGGCGATCCAAGACATAAGAAAATTACAACAAGGCTCATTCTTTCCCATCAGACCGGGTTTCCCAATTGGAGATGGATGAATCCTGACAAAAAACTCAACTTTCAATTTGAACCGGGAACACAATACCACTATTCAGGAGAAGGATTTGAATATTTGAGAAAAGCTCTGGAAAAGAAATTCAAAAAAACGTTGGATCAGCTTGCCATGGAATTGATTTTCCAACCGCTGCAAATGAATGATACCAACTATATCTGGGATCAGAATACCGATGAATCAAGGTTTGCAATCGGATATAATACAGACGGAAAACCATATCCAACAGAAAAAAATAAAACTGCCAATGCAGCGGATGATTTGCATACTACAATCGGGGATTATGGAAATTTTATGGTCAGTGTAATGAAAGGGAAAAATCTGAAGCCGGAAGTATTTAAGGAAATGATAAAAAAACAGGTAAAAACTAAGGAAAACAAGTACTTCGGGTTAGGTTTTGAAATCTATGACCTAGGTAATGGTGAATATGGATTATCTCATGGCGGAGCCGATCAGGGGACAAGATGTATTGCGATCATACTTCCGGATTCCGGTAGAGGCATTATTATTTTTACCAATATTGATGATGGTTATAAAGTCTATGAAAAGCTGGTTCTTCATTATCTGGGAAATGAAGGAAAGAAGATTGTTGACATAGAAAATAAGTAGTTTCTTAAACCTATTCTTAAAATCATAAGGCTTCAGATATAGCTCTTTGCATCTTAATACATTCTGCTGTTTTCAATCATCTGTGTAATCCGTGAAATCTGTGGGAAATAAAAATGAAATATAAAAAAGCCTGTCATTCACTATGAAGACAGGCTCTGTGATTTTTATTTTACCTTTTCTAAAAGATATAATTTGGCACCGGAAAATGCCAGCTTAGGCATCAGGTTACCTTCCAAAACCATTGTTTTACTGTTAACGTCAATGACTGAAATATAATTATTGGAATTGTATTCAATATAGTTTTCCTTTTCCTTGGTGATAGGGTTTTTTCCGAACTCCAATGAGTATTTTACCCAATCTTCTTTATCCGTACTGCAATGCACTGGTTTGAACTTAGATTTTTTAGCTTTGAAAATCATTTGGTCAAAGCCCCCTGCACATTCAGAAGAAAATGTACTTTCCGGATTCTGATCTTTGGTGAAATCTTCGAAAGAGCCTTTGTATACGCCTACTACTTTCCAGGTTCCATCTAAACGGTCTTCATCTATTTTACCCTTTGCCTTGCTTACTGCCCAGCTAATGCCATTCACAGTCCCTTTTACCGCCTTATAACCAATATTTACCGCTCCAGATACTACTTTAGTCGCAGTTCTTACCACGCATGAATTTAATACCAGAACAGCTGAAGCCAGAAATATCATTTTTTTCATATTGTCAAATTTTTTACGAAGATAAGCCTTTCAGTTTAATGAGAAAGAAGATGGATGTGGGGAGCCAGAGGTTATATAAGCCGGATTATTGGTAAGAAGATAATGACAGTTGCTACTTTCATCCGCATAATATTCTGTTTATTTACTCCTTTAAAGAAGAAGCTTTATAGTTCTCAAAAGTATAAATAAGATGATAATATAATTTGTTTTCGTGATAGGTTTTTCCCATTGGAGCCACCTTTTCACCTTGTACCAAGAGTTTTTTTTCAACCTGATTGTTCTTGTACTTTTTTAACGTAGGCAGAAGATAAGAAAAGCTGGTTGTTTGTTCCTGTTCGTTATCATGAATAAATATCCATTCATTATATTTTTTATTAAAATAACAGGAAAGATTACCACCGAGTTTCTTTGGTCCGGAATATTTTATCTTAAATCCTTTTTGGGTTAGAAGACTGTCTGTATTAAACTTCTTGGGTATAAGCTGATGCCAGATCTCAGAAGGAGTTAAAGTCTGTGCCGAAGGCAGAAACATTCCTGAAATTAAGGTGATAAAGAATACTATTTTGTGTCTCATTTGTTTTTTCGTCCTGGGTTGCACTTTTCTCACTTCTTAAAACTACACATTATTGGATGGATTCCATTCACTCTATTTTTTGTATTTTTAAAAATAAGATTAATAATGATGAAAATATTTCCTTTTATCATGCTGTTTTTACTAGTATATTCCTGTTCTCCTAAGATGTTCAGGCTTGCTACTCCGGATGATAAAGCCAATTTTGGGATTTCAAAACCTTCTAAAGCTGTATTCTTTGTGGAAAATGAAAAAATTACAGCGCCGGAAGATCGTATCATTGATCATAAGGAAATTGCGGACAGGCTTTACAGGCAATTAGGAGGTGCTACAGACAGACTTATGGTAGCCAGAACCAATGCAAAAACTTTTAAGTTCTCCAATGGAACGACAACTTGGTTTGTTGATACTCAAAACTTTCCGAAACGAACAGCTATGATTTTATTTGATGGAAAAAACGAACCCTTGATCGAGTATAATCCCAAAAACTATGAGCGCTTGGTTACAACATATCTGTCTGAAGATTTGAAAATGAAGCAGAAATCTGAAAGGGAAGATCAAACAGCCAGAAAAGAAGCATCAGACAACTGGAATTCTATGGAAGCTGTTCCTTTTACACCTGATCAAAAATATGCAGATCGGATTATTAGTCACAACAATACCGTTTATTATCCTTTATTAAACTTTGAAGATGGAGGAAATTGTAACGGGAAGTTTAGAAATATCATCTATTGGGATGAAAAGCAGGAAAAGATAAGCTATACTGCTGATCTTACCTATAGAAACGGGAAAATGCTTGAGTATATGTATTCACGGGAAGGAATGAAAAGTGTACAGAAATATTACCTTAATACAGTAGGATTATTAGATTCTATTGTAACTTCTGAAAACGGGAAAAGAGAGATGAAACTTAATTTCAAATATCTGCCGGATCAGTTTGTTATTCATTCCAGCTATGGTTCCAGAGAAGAGTTCCACCTCAATGCAAAAGGGCAGGTGGATGTAAAATATGATTTCGATAAAAAGAACAAAATCACAAAAGAAATTCATTATACCTATGATGGTCTTGGAAGAGTTTTAAAAGAAAAAAGTATTTACAATGGAGAATCACCTATTACCAATACTTATCAATATGATTCTGATACAAGAAAAATGTATTCAAAATTGACTATTCAAAGGAAAGAAGGGAAAATACTTTCTGAAAATAAAGCTGAGATTATTGATGGGAAACAAATTTTTACCCTTATTGCTGATGGAAAAATTCAAAACAAATCCATTTCAACGCTCAATAGCAATTGTGAAGGAAAAGTCATTACATACGATAGCAGTGGGAAAGTAGTATCTGTAAGTGTTCAGAAAAGAAGGTAATAGGAATATATTTCTTGACTGTTGATTTATAATTGCATAATCCAACCGCGCGCCATTTTCGAAAGAAAATGGCGCGCGGTTTTTTTAAACTTTAAAGCCTCCTGAAATATTTGCTTATTGAGAGAATATCTTTAAATACTCTTTCGGCATCCATAGGAAGCATAAGATTAAAGCTCCGGTCAACACGAGAGATAAAACCAAAGTAGCCACTTTGAAACCATCTAACCTGAATACTTTTTCCTGATTTCTGCCGGAACTGTGAAATCCGGACAGTCCTTGAGGATAAGGTTGATTGTCTTTTTGTGGCTGTATTCTTCCATTCGAGGAAGAGGATAGAGGAGAAAGTGACTCTACATTTCTGTTCTGATCTACAGTATTGGTAAATGCACGTTTATTTTCCTGATGTCTTTTTTTAGCAGATTCTATCTTTCCATCGGCAGTAAGATGACGGATCACTTCTTCAATTTTTTCTGAATATTGGTCGTATTCTTTACTGATGATTTCAATTCCCTTTTTAGATTCCTTTATTTTGGTTTCATTATCCTGATGTCGTTTTTCATTTTGTGAGATCTGTATGTTGAGGTCTTGAAGCAGTTTTGTTTTCACCTCTTTTAAATCTTCTTTTTCCTTTTTAAGATCAATGATCGCGTTTTGAAGAATTCTGCGTCTTTCTTCTTCAAGGTTATCCAGTTCCTTTTTAAAACCATCAGCATCTACAATTTTAAAGATTCCTTTTTGTTTTACAAATTCTCCAATTTCATGACTTTGAGTAAAGTAAATAGTGTCAAAAACATTCAAAAGCTCAATAGATTTTTTAAAAAAGGTCTGCAATTGAGCGGCATTCGTCTCGCAGTAAACGACGAGATAGTTACCACCGGATTGGGTAAAGTCCAGCTCATCCACTTCCCGGACATTAAATCCTATTTTATCAAAATCTTTTGGTTTTTGGATGGAAAACTGATCGGAATGATTAACTATAATAATGCCTTCTGACAAATTATTTTTTTCAAGAATATGCTGGAAGTCATTTAATGTACTGATGATAAGTCCTTCCGAAGCAATTTTATTTACAAAAAGTAAGCTTGAACCTATAAATGTTCCGCCTCTGTCTGAATTTTGTTCTTTTGCGAACGTGTAAACAGAGTAGGAGATGAGGTTGCATCCTGCAGAATAATCTTTTCGTATTGAGTAGATATTGCTTTGAGGAAATAATTTGATGGCATCGGTTTTAAGATCAAATGTTCTGATTTCCTTAGCAATATTCTGATTTCCACCCAAAAAAAAGGATTGCCTGAAGCCATTCGGGTTACCAAAAGTCCCGAATGCCGAAAAAAAATAAGTACTATCCATTAATTTGTAAAGCTAAATTTGATACGTTCCCAGAATGTTCCTTCATAATCAAGATCATAACCTACAATACTTCTGTAGAGCCATTTTGCAAGTACTTCAGCCGTAGAAAGATTCAACAGGTCAATTTTTTCACTTCCGGTGGTATTCTGAATACTTCCGATGGTGTAGTAGCTTTTGCTTAATCCATACGTATCAATACGCTGTGAGGTCATGGGAAGATGTTCAGAAATAAAAGCATCAAGAGCTTCGGCACTTTCCACATCCATTCTTCCCGATTTGTCCCACTTGGAAATAACCAGAATAGCATTCACCGATTTTAAATTCTTACCTTTTCTTTCCAGCTCATCCAGAAATTCATTGATTAAAGAATCATCTTTATACGCAGTTTCATAACTGGTTACAATGATAAAAGTAAGCGGGATATTGGCATTCAGAAAGGTTTCTATACTGCTGTGATAGCTTCCGCCTCTTCGGATATCGTTGTGATTTTCCCCGGAAGTTTCCAGAAACGTAAGATCCATAGGAACCACTCTTTTAGATCGGTTATTTGGTTCAAAAACAAGATCCAGACGGGTCACCTGATCTCTCGTTGTTCTGTTGGGAAGCACACCTTGCCTGATATTTTCAAAAAAATCTGAAAGCAAAACATTAGCTTCTTTAGAGTTGGGAGTTCCCAGTTTGGGTCTCAGAACGCCAGCATACGATCTTAGATAGTAAAGCATTGAGGAGAGAATCACAGATTTTCCGGACTCTGCTGTTCCGAAGAAAAAGACAAAATTACTGTCTTTATTCCTGATGTCATTAGAAATGGTTTTGGCAATCGGAACAAAGTCTGTTTTAGTATCATTTTGAAAATCAAATGATAACGGTTTCAATGCTTCCTCTGTCTCAAAAGAAAGAGGTTTTAAATGATCTTGAGTTTCCATGGCTTAGTTGTTAGGGATGATGGTTTTACCGCTTCTTTTATTGGTGAAGACACTTCTATTATTATTTCCATTGTAGTTTCCTGAATCTGTAACCAGTAAAATGATAATCACAATCACAAAATCAAGTAAAATACAGCCTGCCAATACTACAAACTGGTACATTCCAAAATTTTTAATGGTATGCTCAAACGCAAAACCGATTTTTCCTACTTGTTGGGTTTTTGAAACAACCGGTTCAAAATGTATTTTATCATTTCCAAGAACAGTTTGTGCTCTGCTTCCCAGTTTATTATAATCAGAAAGAGATTCATCAATGAGCCCCTGAGACAATCCGTCTTTATCCTTTTTAGACAAAAGAAGCAGTTCCTGAATATTTTTATTCCACTTAAAAGCTGTATTATTGATGTCAGTTTTTAGTGCTTTTTCTTCAGGCGAAAGATCAGATACAATATTGTCGATCTGTTTTCCCATTCTTTCTGCAAGATCTTCATAGTCTTCCCCAACAGGAGTCAGTAAATCTACCTTTTGCCCCGTTAACCTTTCAATATCTTTAATCAATAATTGAGCACGGGTTCCAATTCCTTTATTACCGGGATCTTTGATCTGTTCCATCATCTGTTTTTTCTTGATCTCAATATTCTGGGTAGTCGCTTTATTATACTTATAGCTTAATTTCGATTCTACATCATTTTCAAGAGTCGTGAAATTTTTATTGATGTCACGAAGTTCATCCGTATAAATATCTGTTTTCATAAACCTGGTATAAAGGGCATTAAAATTGGCTATGAAACAGAAAGAAGCAATGAAAATGTAAATCCCCACCAGGCTTCCGGTAGGTTTACCTTCCATTTTGGCATTTCTCAGCATCCAGCATAGGAAGAGGAGCAGCAGTGATAATACCAAAGCAATGACAAATGATGCGGGGCCAAAGATCTGTTGTAATCCAAGCCAGGTTTGGTAAAAACTTACGCTGATGAGTAATAAGGCAAGAATTCCCAAAAAGAGATCTGCAGGAGTTGTTTTTTTATTCATAATGTATCTGTTGTTTTGAATGAGGTTATAAAAAACACTTTGTTTTATAATGCCCGAAACTACGAACAACAGGCTGAGGAATATTACGGGAACCCGTAAACGACAACGCTTATGATTTGATCTGAATGTTGATTTGAGGAATTATCTCGTGCAGATGTTGGAGATAAAGAAGATCGTTAAGAGTAAATAATGTAATTTTCTAAATGTAATGGTCAAGTAGATGAAAAATGAAATTGGAATTATTCGAAACCGAAAATAAAGGAAAGTAGGTCTTAATTTCCCAATTCCAATTGATTCTTAACCAGATTGTAGTATTCCTTTTTTGTATCTACCAATTGTCTGTGATTTCCATGCTCCACAATATGACCGTTTTTAAGAACAATGATCTGGTCTGCATTTTTAACGGTAGACAGGCGGTGAGCAATAATAACTACCGTTTTTCCCATAAAGAATGATTGAAGGTTGTTGTGAATAATTCTTTCATTATCAGCATCCAGAGCTGATGTAGCTTCATCAAAAAAGATATAATGCGGATTTTTGTATACAGCTCTTGCAATTAAAATACGTTGTTTCTGTCCCCCGGATATTCCATTACCGGCAGCACCAATCTTTGTACGCAGACCTAAGGGAAGTTCATCTATAAAGCTTTTGATATTCGCTACATTAATAGCATGCTGCATTCGGTTATCATCAATGACTTCATCTCCGGTAGCAATATTACGTTCGATGGTGTCAGAAAAAATGAATCCGTCCTGCATTACGGTTCCGCTGTTTTCCCTTATGCTTTTAGGGGATAGGTCGTGTACGTTTTGATCATTGTAATATATTTTTCCAGCTGTAGGATCATAGAATTTTAAAAGAAGTTTCATCAGTGTTGTTTTGCCACTGCCACTTGCACCTACGATAGCCGTTATTTTACCCTGAGGAATAAAGAGATCAATATCTTTTAGTACAAATGGTGATTTGGGGCCTTCATACTGAAAGGATGCCTTATCAAAACGAATTCCGTATGGAGTTCCGTTTTCTGTAAAAACAGAATGATGAATACGCAAGTCCTGTAGTCCAATCTGCTCTTCCTGAGGATGGTTCTGAACTTCATTAAGCCTGGTAAGACTCAGTTTAGCTTCCTGTAAAGAGCGGAAAAAATTGACTAACTGATTAACAGGACTATTCATCTGTCCTATAATGTAAGAGATACTTAATAAGGTTCCCAAAGACATCGAATCAATCACCACAAAATAGGCTGCAAGAAACGTAACAAGAATATTTTTAGACTGGTTAAGGATTTCAAAACCAGACAGTTGAATTTGATTGATTTTCAGAATTCTCAAATTCGTTTTAAAGAGTTTCTGTTGTATATTTTCCCATTCTTTTCTTTTCAGTTCTTCATAATTATTTAATTTCATTTCAGAAACACCATTGATGATTTCATAAATGGTTTCTTGATTTTCTCCACGCTGATGAAATTTAAAATAATCTATAATCTCTCTCTTTTTCAGCCAGAAAAGTGACCACACTACAGAGATAGAGGTTAAAACAATATATACGAGCATAATTCTGTAATCGTAGTAACATAAGACTCCGAAGAAGACAGAAAATGTGATTAAAGAAAATAAGGTCAGAATACTTTGGGATGTTAAGAACTGTTCTATTCTCTCATGATCCTGAATACGCTGACTAAAGTCCCCTAAGAGACGGGTGTCAAAAAATTTTATTGGAAGACGTAAAAGCCTTTTGAGAAAATCTGATATAATTTGGATGCTGATTTTGGTTCCAATCTTCAGCGTAATCCAGTTTCTGATAATTTCGAATATGATGTTTCCTGAAAAAAAAGCTAATTGGGCCAACAGGATGATTCCAATCAGATTGATATTCTTTTTATTGACTCCATTATCTATAAGCTTTTGAGTAAGAATAGGGAAAATAAGTGTTGTTGAAGCTCCCAGTATCAGTAAAAAGAATAGTAAAACCAGTTGCTTTTTATAAGGCATGAGGTAAGAAACCAATTCTTTATAGGAAATAGGGTCCTGGGTATTCTGATTGGTGTTTTTATAAAACTTCTCCTCCGGTTCCAGAAGTAATGCGATGCCGGATTCTGCATCATCTACCCAACTTTTTTTAAATTTATCTTCATTAAAAGAGATGAACCCATGACCGGGATCAACAATTTTGTACCTTTTTTTCTTACTGAATATCCTTTTTTTTATCCCTTGTAAAACAACAAAATGATTTTGATTCCAATGGATGATACAAGGGAGTGGAAGGGCTTCCAAATCTTCAACCTGTAACTGAACGCCCATGGTTTCAAATCCTATTTCTGTAGCCGCTTCCTGCAAACCAAGCAACGAAACTCCTTCACGGGTAAGATAAGATCTGTCCCGTATATATTGCAGGCTTATATCTCGCCCGTAATGAGAGGCAATCATGGAAAGACAAGCCGGTCCGCAATCCATCTGATCATGTTGAGGAATGAATTTCATAATCTTAGATTCCAGTTAATAATAATTCGTGAGGAAAAGGGAGCTTTTTCTGGCTGCCTTGCATCAAGGTAATTCCAATTCCGGCGATTCCCCAAAAGAAAGAATACTTTGCTGAGGGGTGAATTTGCTGATCGTCTTCATAATCAAATTGAAAACCTGCCAGTGTTTCTTTATCAGAATTCCAGTAAGAAATGATCTGGTCATACCAATACTGGGATGATTCGCCATAGATTTTTTCGGAAGTTCTGTTATAAAGATCAGCAAACATATAATAAAGACCGGAACAGCCATAAAGAATACTTGAATCCTGGGTATGACTGTGTTTTAGTTTTCGTTGTGAGCTTTCATGCAACATTTGTACAACCTCATCTTCAAATTCCTGCAGTTGGAATCTTTTTACAGCATTATATAATGCATAGAGTATCCCAAGATCTCCATAACACATCGATAGCTGAGTTTCATTTACTTCAGCGTTAGGGTATCTATAGGGGAAAAAACCATTGATTTGATTTCTTTTTTGTTTCATTAAAAAATAAACAGCCTTATAGACGATTTCTTTGAATCTCTGTTCCTCTGCTTCCAGAATTCCATGTTCGTAAATCTTAGTCAGGAAATTGAGAATCATCGCTGACCCATGGGAAAGTCCCAGATAAACTTGATTATTATAGCTTGGCGAAGTCCAATACACTTCTTTCTGATTAAGAATAACCGCATTCTTAATGATAGAAGCTGCAATTTCATTTAAAACCTGTTGGGCATAAGGATCTTTATCATGAATATACCGGTTAAGAAAATAATAACCACTGGCAAGGCTTCCACTGAAATAATCATAATCTTTCCTGGCCAGATCCTGCTTTACCGTTTCGTGCAGCGTATCATTGAGGTATTCATAATATTCGGAAAAATCATAGTCAAGATCAAAATGATTTTGAATAAACATCAGCCCTTTGCCAAAACTTGCCAGCGTTTGAGCAACGGAGTCTCCTTTGTATTTTGGAATATATTCATCATCATTAGATATTTTAGAAATAAGTTGAATAGATTCCTCAATCATCAGTTCTCCTTTATCCAGAAATTCTTTATTATCAAAATGTTTGTAACCGTAATAATACAATAATGCAGCTCCCATTTTTCCATATTCTATCGAAGCATCTGAAAAAATGGAGATGTTTTGATCAATCTGCGTTATAATGTTATTGATAATATTTTGAATTTCAAGCTTCTGCATTTTGCTTTCTGTGTTTTATCGAATTGTAGGTTTTAAACATGAAAAAGTAAATAACGAATTCATGCATTCTTGCTTTTGTTAAAAAAATACGGTTCATATTCATATGAACATAGTCCTGCAATAAGGTAATGTAGGAAGATCCTGATTTTGTATTTTTTATCAGAGAGGTTAGTTCTCTAATATTCTCTGACCTTGTTATAAATGGTTGAATGAAATCTTCTATTTCACTGTAATCATGCTGACGGAGAACAGCCTCCAGGTAATCTCTGTTATCTCTGTATTTTTTATCGATTGATTTTTTAAATTTTTGTACATATTCCGGATTGGAATGATCCACATGCTCAGGAAGAAAGGTTTGGTAGAGCTGTTCAAATAGGTGAATCCTATCATCCAATGAAACCTGGAAATCATTCATCAGCTGATTGAGTGAAAAAACACCTGTTTTCCATCTGATCTCTTCGTTAAGATCTTCAATTTTAAGAAAGTTCATTACCGCTAAGCTGTCATAATAAAAGAATTTCTCTGAAAGCTCTATATTTTCAGCACCATATCTTTCGATTTCTTGTTTGTAGGTGTCAATTTCAAAAGAGCTGATCATGTCATTTTCCAAAAGCACAGAAAGTCTATTATTCAGATACTGAAGGCTTTCTTCGTTGATCTTTCTCTTGATACGGAAACGCACATGATATTCAGGATCTTGAAATCTTAGAAAAAACCAAGGGTGTTCAGAGTCATCCTGCTCAAAATGTTCTACATAGTCTGCAAGAACTTCTGTGATGATGGTATCTGCATATTTATGACTGGTGTAGATCTTATAGAAACTCCACTCATCACCCGGTATATATTTTCTTTTCTTCGTTTCAGTGTGATGGGAAAAATGATTGGCAGGTGAAGTTTTTTCTTCTTTTACTGTAAAAGGGAAGATAAATTCAGAAGCAAATGCCTTTCCATTTTCGTCAGGTAATTGTAAAGGTTCAAAATACTCATACAAGAAGATGTCCTCCTTTGTAATATTTCTGGCTAAAATGTGGAGACAGGTTTCGTTAGTAGTGTCCAAAACCAGGACATTATCTCTCTCTTTGATGGTACAGAACTGAGGAATACATTTGTTGATGACAAGCTTTTTCAATTTCTCAGCGGTCATCTCTTTGTCCATATCAATTCGCCAGCAGGCTTCAGACAGGATAAATTCTTTGTATTCTACTCGTGGAAGGAAACTGTTTTTTTCAAGGAATCCCCAATTCCAAAGAAATCCTAAATCAATCCCACTGAATTGATAATCGCCTAAAAATTTGATAACCGGCAGCTGGTTTTCGCCATAGTTATAGGCATTAGTATATTTAGGTTTTATTTCCTTGTTTAGTCTTTTTGATCTTAGTTTTAATCTTCCGTTTTCAAAACGGATATAAATATCATTGATCAATATAACGGAGTCATCATTATTTTTACTCTCCGAAGCATAAGGAAGTTCATAGGTATGAAAGTTGGGACGTTGTAAAACATTACCCAGCCTATCTTCTCTATGGTGAAGGAGTTCTACATAAATGCGGTCTTCGGAATCTTTTTCCGAAATTGTTTTTAAGTTCTCTGCCAATTCCGGATCATGATAGGCAAATCTTGATAATATAATATTAGCCAATGGAGTAGGAATAGGAGAGACGGTAAGGAATTTAAAATTTCCACTATCAACATCCTGCTGAGATTTGCATATAAATGAACCAAAAATATGGTTGTTATAGCCAAAATTCAGAGGGGGATCCTGTTTTTTGCCTACTTCTTTTACATCCTGTTCTGTTAAGGTGATAGGAGTGAAGTTTTCAGGGGAAAAACAGTGAATATATTTATCAAGAACCAATCTGACAATAGGGGGTACGCTTTCATGGTTCTCAGGACTTTCAAAAGTAAAATAAAGCTCATCCAGTAATGGGGTCTCTTCAAGATTGCCACTGATGTGATAATCATATCCTACACCAAAGTCCGGATCAAGAGCTTTAACCAATGGAACCTCCATTGATTCGAACTTCCTGATAAACCTTTTGGTGAAGTTTGTTAACCTGTGATGAGGTTTACTTTTAACCAACGGAATTAGTTCTTCAGTTCTTTTGGATAATAAAGAAATTACCTTTTGGTTTATGGACTGTTCTGTTAGAGGGATAATAGAATCAATTTGAACAATTTGCCTGTTTTCTTCAATAATATCAGCAAATTCCTCAGCCTTGTTTTCAATTTCTTCTACGATACGGTCTGATGTAAAGATATCGTATGTTTTGTTCTGTATTTTTGCAATGGATTGCAATGAATCCGTTTTATACCCATACTGTGAAAGATATTTTTGGAGTTCTGATAATGGATCTTCCAGACTTGTCATATAAGGTGGAAGTTTATCCACTAATATTTTACTTTCTATCAGGGAGTTGATGTACTCTATAATTTCTTGGTCATCAATACCTGATATCTGTTGTGAAATAAGATTTTTTATTTCTAAAATCGTAGTTCCGTTTTGAGCCTGATCAATAATAGAACTCAATATAGGATTGATGGGAACTTCAGCTATTTCATAATCATACCGTTTACTCCAGCTGATGTATCTCCAGTTATCCCCACTGGTATAAAGGGTGTTATTTAAAAAGTAAGGGATTTTTTCGTTATCCTCTGCAATGATAAGATCTTTTAATTTTCTGAGAAAAAGGACATCGGTTCGTACTTTTAAAGTATAATCATTACTTTTTAATAGAATATTTGTTTCTCCTTGGTGTGTTTTTCCTGAATTAAAACCTGCAAATAGCCCATAAGGTGTACATCGGGTACACATTCTGGAATAATATTTGTATAAACTTTGAAGAATACGGTCTGAAGGATCAAATGCTGTTTCCTTGTCATTCAGCCAGTCCAGAGCGGTATAATAAAAAGTTCTACTAGCAAGATATACGGCATTAAGGAAGATTGTTTCCCCAAAATATCTTTTAACCGCATGAATATCTTTTGCCATCATGGCATCATTCAGGTGCTGCATGTTGGCAAATGAAAGGGTCGAAATTCTGACCACAAAAAAATTTGTAGGAATAAGGAAGTTTGGTTTCAAATTTTTATATTATAAATGAGACTTCTTACGATAAAAGATAAGATCAAGATGCTATAAATTGCCAATAAATATGTTGGATTTTTAGCTTAGAAAATAGAAGAAACCCTCCCAATTTCTTCAATTGGGAAGGTTTCAGGAATTTATAAGTTAGTTGTTGCTCCAGTTGTTGATGTAGTGGTGCAATTGTTAGTCACTGAAGTAGTAGTACAATCACCCTCTCTTACTGGTGCAATTACTTTGTTACCTCCTTTTACAGTGCTTAGTTGTCTTTCGTTTAGTTTAGCAATTGTTTTTTTGTTTAATTGCAGTTGGCTGAATTTGTTGTTCATGATATTAAAATTTTATAATTTTTAGTCTCTACTCTTTTAAAGGATTTTCGAGTTTCTCCTGCACGCGCGTGTGTATTTTTGCTTTAGTTAGCTCTTGATTTTTCTTCGAATCTTATATTTTTTCCGGCCCCTTTTACTTTTCTATTTCCAAAAGAATAATTGACACTCAGGTTAAGTCTTCTTTGGTCAAAATAGTTGTAAAACTCATTGCGATAACCGGCATTGTAAGAATATCCCTCACTTGTTAATGTTCTGAACACATCACTTACTACGGCACTGACATTAAGTCTTTTATCCAGAAATGATGCTTTAATTCCCGGAGAGAAGTTCATCTGAGTTTTGATCTTTATATTAGAATATACATAAGGCAGATCATGCCAGAAATTCACTAATAAGGACCAGGTCTTTGCTTTATTAAGGCTTATTGTATTATATATGGTATATGAAAATGAAGACAATTTAATTTTTTCAGCTTCAGGGATGATCGGTCTTGTGGACGCATAAGTCCCGGTTGCGCTTAGTGATGTTTCCCATATATTAAAGAAAGTATCATTATACGTTAATTGTAATCCTACTTTATTTTCATTATATGCATTTTCAAAAACGTTGGTATAAATACCATCTACAAGGCGGGCTATATTGGATAATCCGTTTTTATTATACTGAGTATATAGCGTTGCACTGAACTTACTTTTAAGCGTATAGGTTAGCTCAACATTATCATTATATGAAGGAGACAGGGTAGGGGTCCCGGTAAAATACATATAAGGATTGGTATACCATCTGAAAGGGTTAAGCGTTTGAAAACTTGGCCTTTCTATTCTTTTGGAATAGCTCAGGGAAAATACATGATCATCACTTGGTTTATATCGTACATAAGCGGTAGGGAATAATCTTCCATATTTACCTTCTGTTACATACCCTTGTACTCCCGGGTTGGTCCCGTTAAATTGAGTATACTCATACCTTAAACCTGCTTTTGCAGACCATTTTTCACTGAAATCTTTCTGATAGCTTACATAAGCTGCATAATTATGTTCTTTATAATGAAAACGATTACTATTCGCTGGATTTATAATATAATCCGGACCTATAAGATTGTAATATTCAACATTGGATTTATTATCAAATGATGTATATTTTACCCCTGTTTCAATATTTCCCCATTGGTAAGGAAGGGTAAGATCTGCCTGTCCCGAATAAATGCTATAATCCATAGCGCTGCTATTCCGAATGGTAGTTTCCTGTGCTGAAAAATTATTTAATGTATTAAAATCATTTACTTTATCAGGTGCATTGCTGAGGTAATTGGCTGTTATGCTCAATTTTTTTCCTAGCGTATCTAATTTAAGATCATAGTACGCATTTAAAGTATGGGTAGGTGTTTTCCAAACTTGCTTTTGTACTGTGCTTAAAGTAGAGTCAATAATCCCTAGTTGTTCATACCTACTGGCTCCATCGGCATTCATGGTGCTGCGCTGCCTGTTAAAATCGTAAATGATTCCTACATTTTGTTTCGCATTAATCTTATAATCTAAGCTATAATTAAAGCCCAATATTTTTACTTCATCTTTTCTTACTTCATTAGTATAGATCCCATTGTCTGAACCTATAAGACTTCTTGTACCTTTAGGTCTTGTTGAGTTATTATACTGGCGAAGCTTCAGAGATGTACTGATTTTTTTTGACTGATAATTTAATGTCAACCCTGACCCAAACCCATAATAACTGGTTTTCTGATAAGAAGCACTGGCATTTCCGCTCCAGCCCAGATTCGGATTTTTTTTCAAGATGATATTGATCATTCCGCTATTGCCCTGAGCTTCATATTTTGAAGGCGGAGTGGTAATGACTTCAATTTTAGAGATATCATCTGATCTCAGAGATTGTAGATACCCTGCTAACTCATTCTGTGAAAGATTAATCAACCGGTCATTGATCATCACTACTACATTTCCTTTTCCTACGATAGAAATACTTTCATTCTGAAGTCTGATGAGCGGTGTATTTCGTAAAGCATCTAGTCCTGTCATCCCTTGAGAAGCAATAGAATTTTCTACGTTATACACTAAACGATCCACTTTTCGTTCAATAAGTTTTTTTGACGATTTGATATTGACCGCCTCAATTTTTATAGATTGATCTTCTGCAATTTGCATCTGACCTAAATCTATATTGGATTGGAGACTAATTTTCTTTTCAAAATATTTTTTACCTTGATATTCAGTAATAAGAATATAATCACCTTTTTCGCTTTTAAGAGAAAAGTTTCCAGAAGCATCAGTTACTCCATTTATCACTAATGTTTTATCAGTGTTTTGCAACTTGATTTGAACAAATTGAAGCGACTGCTTATGAGAGTCTGTAATTTTACCTGTAACAGAGAATTCCTGAGCAAATACAACTCCACTACTTAAAAGTGTAAATACAGTTAAAGGAGTAGTAAATTTACTTAGTATCATGTTATTAGGTCAGTTTTATATGGTTATTATTCCCTTCCAAAGGAAATAAAATTTTATTAACTGACCAAATCTTAAAGTAAATAAAAAAAATATTTTTAATTTTTCTGGAAAATATTTTATTGTAAATTTTTGATTTTCAATATATTATGGCTGGCATAATTTTTTTAAAAAATTTGCTTTTTATTGAATTTGTATTAAAAAAAACGTAATTATTTCTCTATTTTGGGATATTATGTTAAATGAATGGGTTCTAATTTTGTAAATTATTTCTTAATTGAGGTTATTGTATGAAAAATTGATGAAAAAGAACCTGTGGTTTTTAGATAGTTTGTAAATCAATTTTAGGGATAAAAAGAAGATCTATTGATCAAAGCTTAAAATATCGTGTGGTGAATCTATTAAAAATGATAGAGGCTCTCTTTGTAGATATGAGAAAATCTGTTGTTAGAAATTATTCATATTTTTTAATAAAGCTTAACTCCTATTAAACCTTTATTTTTCTTAATAGGTTATAATCCTTCTGTTTTTAGGCGTAAAGAATTTTAAGTTTTGGTTGCTCTATTTTTAAAGTAGCAAAGACTGGAATCCATTTCATTGATTCTTTGCAAGCGGATGTATAATTTAGCCACGAATGCACCAATTTTTTATTCATTCGTGCATCCGTGGCCAAAAAAATCTTTTAATATTCCGTGATATTTCTAAAATACAGGAGAATATCTATCTGCATTTGTAGATCAATAATTTATTTATGTTCAGTCTTTAACTTATTAATCAATGGATTGGCATACATGGCCAGGAAATATTCTTTAGAAACAGGATCAGATGGGTCAATTCGCATTTCCAGTCTTCGGATAAACAATTGTTTTTCCTGTTCTGTATACTGTGAAGCATAGGTATCCGTATTGTTTTTCAGATCGTAGGCGATATATTTAGTGGGCCAAAGTTTATAATTTTGAATGATGGAATCATCAATCAATTGCGCAATGGCCTGCAATTGTTTGTTTTTATTCTCAATGGTAGCTGCAATGCCATCCAGTTCTGTATCAATAACATCACCGGCATGCAGATGAATTCGTTTTTTTTGACCTAAAATTCCGCTGAGTATGGTGTTGAAGTCTTCATTTTTCCCTTTAATGTATTCTTCCTCTCTGTGTTGTGCCAACAGTTGAGGCATTTTTAAGGAATCTGTAGGATCGTATTCATAGGAAATAGAGATAGGAACAATTTTTAATGTTTTAAAATATTCTATCAATGATTGATCCCCGGCTGCCATGGCCAGCATTTTTAAAACCCCTTGCTGAGTAGCATCATTCCCATCTTTTGCACGACCTTCACGCTGCGCAATCCAAACAGAACGGTTTTCCTGAAGCAGTTGTTCTTTAATATATTCAGACATCACCTGTGAACTGGTAAGCTGGTCACGAAGTGACAACCCTCTTTGAACTAAAAAGTTGCGGTTCAGTTTAGCCAATACATTCAAAAAGTTTCTTTTCACCAGATTATCCCCAATGGCTGAAGCCGTCATAATGTGGCCGCTTTCCAACAAAACAAGGTTAAGCAGGGAAGTATCCAATACAATATCCCTGTGATTCGAAATGTAAAGATAAGAGGTATTTTTATCAAGTTTATCGAAACCTGAAGTAGTTAATCCTTCAGAGCTTTTGGCAAGAATCTGACGAACAGCATACGCTACAAACTGATGCTGAAAATCACTTATAGAATGAACATCTTTAAACTGTTCCAGCCAAACCTGCTCATCCTCACCGGGAAAAGTAAAGTTCATCAGGGCTTTCATCATCGGATCACGGGCTATGCTTTGTAATCTTTCATTCACTTCCTGATCATGAAAATACCGGATTTCATCAAACTTCGACATGTTATGGTAAAAATTAAAACTTTTTGCAAAAGAACGAAAATTTATCTGGGGATAGGGTATAAAGGTTGTTAAAGTATTATGAATGGCGTAGGAATTGGGGAAATCACCACTATTTACTGGAAACCATAATATAATCGTAATTTTTATTGATATTTTAGGTGCTTTTATATTTTTAGATCATTTTTTCTTATATAATAACCACTAAATTTAAAATATCAAATATATGATTAACGAGGCTTTTAATTTATTATTCAAAATTGTTGACAAATTTTTTGAACCTAAATCCAGTTTAAAAAAAACGGAAGAATTGGAAAAATTATTTACCATTATCAGAGAAAACCATCTGGAAAATCAAAAAGAAATTGCTGAAGAGAAACTTTTTGAATTACAGACTGGTATAAAAACTAACCTCGCCTTTGCTCAAAAACTGAAGGCTTTTAAAGAATACGTAGGGGGAAAATATGACTGGAGTGTCTATCGGAAAATCTTTTTGTATTTACAGGAAAATGAACAGGGGAAAATTATCGTAAACATTACGAAATATCAGGAATATACTGCAAATGCACTAATGTATTTTACTCTTTTTATTTTTGGCGGTGGGTTTATAACCATTCTATTGATAGAATCATTTATTCCAAAGAATATCTATCATATTATTATTTTCCTATATATCGTGGTTTCTCTATTTTTCTTATTTCTTATTTATCTTATAAGCAATGATTACCTGGCTATGCAAGTAAAAAAACAAGTAAAAAAAATTGAAGCGAATAGGGAAAGTCAGAATGACCAAATATAAAACAGAAAGTAGTCTCCATCTAGATTCAAATAAAACCAGCTGAAAAAATCTCTTTCAGCTGGTTTTTATGTTAAAATACAAATCAGAACATTTGATTATTCTGTGGTCTGATCGGTTGTCACATATTCTGCTTCCAGTTCCTTTGAAAATGAGCTGTCATCGGCTAAGTGGTTTCTAATTTCTTCTATAAACAAACCTATTTCTTGAGGACTTATTATGGATGAATAATCAAACTCAAATTTCTTTATCCATATTTTGCCAGCATCTTCATGAATGTCAGTATCTTCATAGGGCAAATGGGAATTAAGGTCCTTTTTAAGGCCTATATAAAGCATTTTCTCACTATCAAAATAAAAACTTATGTTATAGTTTTTAGTGTGCTTATTGATTTCAAGGTTTTCACCCCAAAAATAGGCAGAATCGCCGCATCGGTGATTATTGAGGGTATTAATTCCAAAAGTCTGGATCAATTCTTCAATAAGTTCATTACGGTAATTATCGATCATTACTTTACTGTACCAAGCACTTGGTCTGATAGCGAAGAAGTGGGCCCATAACCATTTGATTTTATTTACTCCATCTTTCTGCATCCATATGTGAAATGCATTATCCTGATAAAGATGAGAGTGGGCGATTCTAAGCCTTTCATCTGCAGTATCAATACGGGACTGCCCTTTGATAGCTTTAAGAATATGATACTGTATAGAATCTTCGTCAAGCAGGAGTAATTGTCTTATGGCACCTATAACCTCATTATTTCTGCGGAGATAAGTTTTCCAGTTCAGTACTGTGCTGGAAAAATTGAATGCTTGTAGCTTTTCCCAATCTGTAAAGGATGCTAGAATGTAGCGCATAATACTATAACTTTCATTTCCAATGACTTCATTGGGTCTTGTTTCTGAAAATAAATATTTAAATTTCTCAAATTTATCATGAAGTATTTCAGGAGAATTTGTTTCGCTCAAAAGTACAGAAATATTGCCCTGGAGCATTCCAAAGCTTTCAGTATTAAATATAGCTTCTTTCCAGCTTTCTTTATCTTCTGACAGAAGCAATGCTTTCTGTTTTTCTTCTTTAAGCTGAATGCTGTGAATATTTTTATGATCATCTAACCGTACATCCAATGTACCGCTGGTGAGGTTTATAAGTATATCAGAAGATGATCCAGCAATTGTTCGGATAAACTGCATTGCTGTTTTATTGGCACCTATACTTCTTATATCAGGATCTGCGATGAGATTCCATACTATTCTGATCCAATCTTTAAACCGTGAAAGGTCGAAGGTATTATTGTTTTCTGCATAAGCGTTTACGGCATCAAACAGCATCCTGTCTTCCATCGTAAACCTGTTATCCTCATCTCCCTTGAAAATATCCCATTTATAATTAGGATCCCATAGAGGCCGTACATGATCAAATATTTCGAAACCATAATGTGAATAAAAATCCAGAAGTTTTTCCAGCTTTAATACAAATTCTTTTGAAATCAATGGTTTGTAAAAATCAAAACTGGCAAAGTACAGTTCTTTTTCTCTTGAGAGAAGTGATGTATATGTTTCATCAGTCAGAAGATCTCCTGCTGTACCTTTATAATTTACAATATATTCATTAATCAGAATACGATGGATGAATCTGAAAAAATATGGGTCTACAGTTTTTTTAGAGATTCGGTTGGTTTTTGCCTGTTTCCAGAAAAAGCGGGACCATTGGTTATCAAATTTTAGGGCAATGCTGTGAAAGTGGGGAAGTATGAGACTGCCGTTTTCTACCTCTTTGTCAAAATGGCTACAGTTCTTGATCCAACCTATGAGATCAGCTTTCAGATTCTCAAAGGAAGATAGTAATTTTCCTCTTGCATTCAGCTTTATATATAAATCATCCGTAAGTTTAAACTGATCCATAGGAAGAACGTAGAATACAATTTTATCGAGGTTGAGATAAAGAGCACCTTTTTCCTGAAGTTTGTTATAGAAAGTATGAATCGTTTCAAGGGTGTTGAGTACCGCATCAATGGTAGGATCCAGACGGTATTGGTCACTGAACCAATAGGCATTTTTTATGTCTTCTTTTGGATTGCCCTTCATACAAAATCCTGAGAGCTTTTCAAAGAATCTTCTTGATGTATCTCTGGTTTCATAGGAAAACTTTGTAAAAATTTCTTCATAATCTAAGCTCGGGTCACATTCTTTTTTAATAATATACCAATGTAGAAGAAACAGAGTGGTAAGCCTTTGCTGGCCATCCAGGGGAAGAAACACTGTTCCGCTATTCCGGTCTACAGACCCGTATATAAAATCTAATTTCAGTTCTTCTCCAGACTCAAGATGCTGAAACAGTTTGGCAATAAAACCTTCTCTCAGATCCGTATTGGACTCTCTGCCCTGGGCATAGTCTCTCTGTATCAAAGGGATCTTTAATGATGAAAGAATATTTCCGCTTTCGTCACTATGGTTCTTTTGAGAATCATAACTGATCGTTTCATAGCAGTAATCCTCCTCGTTTTCTATTACGGAAGTAATAGGAGCTGTTAAGAAGTCTTTTAAATTATACGTTCTCATCTTGCATAAATTTATTTAAACAGTTTTCCAGTTCTTTTGTGTATTCATTTACATCTGAGGCAGTCCATCTGGAATATTTCTGTGGGTATTTGGAATAGTATTTCAGGAATATATTTTTAGAAGTAACGGGAATATAGGTTCCTGCCTGATCTTCCTCAATGATTCGTCTTCTTTTTGTTTTGTAAAAAGAATTACCATAGCTTCTGTTGATGGTGCTGTTTAAAGCAGTAAGATTACCAATACAATTTTTATCAATCAACTGATCTGCTTCTCCTTCCATTTTTTTGTCTAGCTCTTCCAACACATTTTTCAAAATTATGTCTAGTTCTGGCATAGTAGACGTGATATTTTTTTCAACCCATTCTTGTGAAAATTTGGCTTCCACAAAAGATTCAGGATGTAGTTCCTGTATTTTGGTATGTAGTTCAGTTTCATAATCGAGATAAAGATCTTTCAGGTATTCTACTCTTTCTTTATCATTCATTTCTGAAATTTCTTTTTCTGTCTTAGAGTCTATATGCTCTATATCATAGTCGTTATCTTTGTTTAGCTTGAAAGGTAACCGATAAGTTTCTTCTCCATTTCCTGAAAGAGAAATTTTTATACAGGTCTCTACATTGAAAAGGAAAAAAAGATTTCTTAGTTTTTGAAGATTCTTCTGTTCATAGGTTAATGCAATTTTCTTACTTTTAAACCAGGTAGACGAAGCATTTTTAATTTTTTTAATTAGATAATCTGTCAGGTCACTCTTGGCTGCGAAGCTATTTTCGTCATCTTCCCCTAAAAAAGTTATGATGTCAAATACTACATCATTTGTTTCTTTTGGTCCTTCATAGTTCTGTAGGTAACCTATGTAGTGATAGTGTTCAGGATGGTTATACCATTGCTCTATCTGTTCAAAGATCATTACTATTTCATCCCATATTGGCTGCAGATTATTTTCAGCTTTGCTGATCTTTTCATGGAAAAATCTGAATACAGCACTCTTGTCAGTACCGAATTTTTTATCAAATTCAATATGGTGATTTTTGTTTTCCAGTTTCTCTTTTCTGAACAGAAGATCAAACAAATATTCTATTCTGGAAGTATAATTCTTCTTTGGGTTCAGGAATCCCCACAGATAAGGATCCTGCAGTTGATTTTCTATCATCTGCCATTCTTTGGCTATAGAAAATATTAGCGATGGGCTTACATCAGTATTATTTTTAAGCAGAAGCGCTTTGATGAGTTCTGCATTTGATAAAGGAATTTTACCTACATTAAATCTTCTGAATACTTCTATACTGTTTTCTTTTTCTCCCACTTCATACCAGATAACCCGTACATTATTGATCTTATAGGAGGTCAGTAACTTTAAAAAAGGAATATGCAGATGAGTTTTCTCTTCAAACCATTTTACAATAGTATCATACACTATCTTCATATGATAGAAGTCTATATCATCTTCAAGCTCCTTTTGTTTTTCATCATCCAGCATATAGTTGTTGAAAGAGGCCAGTATTTTTTTGCTTTCGGGCCTTACCTCATAAGCAATGGTGGGAAGCTTAAGCCTAACCTCACCGGATAATGCGTGGAGTAGATAATGCAGCACAATAACAATAGTGGTGATCCTCTGCTGCCCGTCTATGACTTCATAAACAGGTTCTTGGGAAAAATCTACTTTCATTTTTTCAGATGATGGCATCTTTCGTACTACAACAGGCTGAAGGCAATAGAATTCATCCTCGTGCTTATTTTCTTGTTCTATAAAGGCTTTGAAATCATTAAGCAGGTCATTTACCTGATCTTGATCCCACCGATAACCTCTTTGGTAAGATCTGATAAAAAACTGTTTCTGCAGAAGGCTGGCAATGGGTTCCAGCTTTACACCTGTATTCATTTTAAAAAAATTGAATGTTGTTTATTGGTTAGAGGAGTGTGATTTTTTGTCATTGTGCTCCTGTATTTTGTATGTATCAGTGATTATACGGTTTACTGGTTTAGCAGTAGGTATATGCCAAATCATCGTCCAACCTATTTGAATTTGTATCATGACTAAGTTTTTCATCAATGATAGTGAAAATTTCCAGTTCTATTCTTACGGGAATCCATAAATTTCAGGGAAATCTGTCATAAACATTGAATAAAAGTAGCTCCAGATCCTTCCAAAGCCCCACCAGTTACTCCGCTAGGTCCCTGTAGTGACTTCCAAACTGTCTCCACGTCTTTCATGAAGTGGCAACCCCCCTGACCTAAGGGGGTATCGCGGGTTGCATAACTGGCTATCGGAGCTTGTGAAAGGACTATAGGCTGCTGTTTAAGAGTCTGGAGTTACTTGTACAAATCCTTAGAGGGACTTATGGATGGGTTAAAGAGGGGGAATGAAAAAAGCACGTGAAAACGTGCTTTGTAATGTAACTGTTATTTTAATATTATCCTTGCAGATTATCGTTATTAGTGGCTGGTGGAGGAGGAGTTTGGGATTGTTGTGGTGTTATAAAAAACTGTTTCATATCCCCATAGACAACATTGGTTCCCGGAACATTTTCTTCAGATAAAAAATCTAAGATTTCTGTAAAAACTGATTGCATTGTGGTAGTTGTCATGATCTAATAATACTTTGGTATCAGATAACTGCTCTGTGAGGGAATCTAATAGCTGTAACCGTTGTTCTATCTGTTCTCTGGCGATATAATCCCTGTCGAATTCTGCTTTGTCCAAAAATCCCGGAACATTTTGTGCGTACTGTTCCATATAGCTTTTGGCTTTATTTACAAAAAGCCTATTCTGCTCTGCAATTCTCCTGTACTGTTGTCTCTGGTCTGGGGTTCATCTGAAATAAGCCATATTTATAAATTTAACTATTAAATAAATTTAAAAACCTTCTACCAAGTCCAAACCTGTTATTAGAAGTTTCGATCTCATTATTACTTTCATCTTCTTGTTTCATATGATAAATTTTAAGATAATTTAGAAATTCCTTTTTAATTTGTTTGTTAATATCTCTCATATTTTTATATGAAGATACATTTACTACCTCTAATAGATAGTTTTTTAATTGCTCTCCTATTTCAATTTGAAATTCTGAATGTACTTTTTTACTTATATTTTCAGCTCTAAATTCTACATATTTTTTCTTACTTTCGTTACTCAATAATGTAAAAATACATTTATAGTCAAAGCGAGATCGTAACTCAGGTGAAATTCTATTTTTGAAATCTTCTTTTGAAATATTTGAAGTAAAAACAATAATAAAACCATTTAAATCTATTTCTTCACCCATAGAACTTGTCATCTTACCGCTTTCCAAAACTTCTAAAAAATAATTAAAAAGAGCAGAATTTGATTTTTCAAATTCATCGATTAATAGAAGTCCAATATCAGTTTCTCTAACTTTCATAAATATTTCTCCATCTTCACTGCCAATATATCCTCTTGCAGAACCAATTAGTGAACTTAATGAAAACTCATTACTGTAATTCCCGAAATTAATTTTTGCAAATTTCTTTTCTCCATTTAAGCAATTGAAAATATTTCTGGCAACTTCTGTTTTACCCACACCAGATTCACCCATTAAAAAGAATGATAAAATCTTATGTTCACCTAGTTTATTAAAAATTCTAAATGTTCTTATTTGTTCCTCGAAATCATCTTTAAATTTTGCATGACCATATAATTTTGATCTAAAATTTTCAAAAAAATCAAATAATTCTGAATCAGTTAAGTTAGTTATTTTTCTATGTCTTTTTGAAATTATAGAATTCTCCTCGACAGGCGTTAAATTTCTTTCTTTTCTAATAAATGAATCTTTATCAACATTTTCAAAGCTGTCAAATACAAAACGTAGTTCATATTCAAGAGCTTCTCGTTTAGAAATGTCACATATAAAAATTGGCATTTCGTGAAAACGACCAATTACCTCTTCAAATATTGTCTGTGTTTTGCTATATTCAGTCATTGCAGAAATATCGATTATTTCTGTTTGTGTATCAATTTCATCTATTAAAGAAAAATTATGCAAAAATTTTGTAATACTAATTATTGTAAAGCCTTCTAATTCCTTTGATTCTTTAAAATCATAATAATCATCTTTTTCGTAAAATAATAAAGTCATTGCTAATATATTATTATTTAATATTTACATTTTGAATAATTGCCAATAAATCAATATAATAATATTCTTTCCCATCTCCTGAACTTGTAAAACTGAAAGTTTGATTTTCTTCATTCGTTGTATAATGACTTTCTTCGATCTCATAATCATCAGTATTAGTAGCAACCGTTGTTGTCTGAAAAGTATTTTGAAGTTGTCCTAATTCTTGAAAATATTGGAAAGAATTTTTTAAATCATCAATTTTTATTTTTCCCTTATATAATCCAATTATAGAAACTTTTCCTACAAATAAATCGTCAACACTGTAAGAACTTTCAAATTCACTCTCAAATGTTAATGGAATTTTTATTAATATATTTTCATCGTTTTTTATTGCACCTTTAATTTTATATGCATAGTCCTTAAACATTGAATTAAAAAGATTATTCATGTCCAATCCATTTGTCCCTGGAACGACTAAATCTTTCATCGCTCCACTATTCATAAATTTTACCATCCTTAGTTCAGCTTCATTTTCCAACGTTAGTTTTACATCATCAATTTTTATTAATTGTCCTTCAGAAACATTACCAAAACCATTAAATTTGTTACAGTTTTTAACAACTTCATCTAGAATTACAGATTTTGTTGTTTTTATTTCGAAAGTTTCTAAAACTTTTTTAGAACCAGAACCTTTTATATTTCCACCAGCTTCAGCTTCGCCAAGTTTAAAAATATCAAGAATATTAAACCCTAATTTTGTTTTTAGATAAGCCTCTCCTTCAATACTTTTATCTTTTTCAACTGTCTGTCCAGCAAGAAGTATATTATTAAGCATCATTTTTATTTCATAAACTTTAGGAAAGTTTATATAGTAGATATTAAAAATCATTTTGTATATATTATATAATAATTTATTAAAGTGTTAATAGCACGTTTTAATTTGTAATTTATGAACAATGTTTAAATTAGGAAACTTATATTTTAATTATTAGTGAACCACATTAACTAATGCATGCAGTCAAAAACGTTTGTATATACAAAGTTTATTAAATTCAATTGTGTTTTTCTCAATTCCACCTGAAATACACCTAAAATTATTTACTCTAAAAAGAAATTATTTTCATAATATTATTTTGTTTCAAATATATCTCAGGCTATTTACTATGCCTTACGGGATTCCATAATTACAGTGTCTAATTATGAATTAGTAAATTATAAGAGTGGTGTATAATCTTTTTCAAAAATAAAAACCTTTTAAATAAAGGTTTTATAAATTATTAAAAATAAGTACTATTTTAACACCCTCACAAAAATCCCCAAGACATTAAAATCAACCGTTTCCTCGTCCCTGAGAACAATAGATTCAAACCTAGAATCATTTGATCTGGGTAACAGGATTATTTCTTCATGATGCCAACCTTCTTCATCTGTTACTTTTTTGCTTGAGTATTCTTTAATAGTATAATTACTTCCAAATTCTATATCAGTAATATTTCTGCCTTCAACCAAAGTAATCAAACCATTACGTGAACCTCCACTATACTTTTTAAAGATACAAATACTGCCATTAGGTATAATTTTATTCATCGATTCACCTACTATAGTACAAGCAAAATAATCATTGTTATTATCTATTCCATCCACTTCAATGAAGTTTACGTTTTCTAATTCCTGCAATTCAGAAAAAGATCCTGCTGCAATATTGAGATCATAAAAAGGGATAGTAGTTTCAGTTGGATGATCTAGAAACTTTATTGAATTTTTATTAGATATAGTATTAAAAGACTGTATAAATTGTTTCAGAAACGTTCTTAGATTATCATTACAAACATAAATATAAGTTCCTTCTATACCCCTCAATAATATTGTTTTGTAGATATTGATAATAAAGTCCAATAACTCAGCATCATCTTTAATGGAGTTTTTCCCATTTTTATCTTTATATTTTTGCTTGTCTATAGTTAGTTTTCCGAGTTCAAAATCATAATCCAATTCCGGCCCTATAATAATTCCAGTATAGTTTAGATCATACCCTTGAGTAGTGTGAATGCACCCAACTTCATTGATAGAGTTTGAAGAATTGACCCAATCTACAGAAACACTGTTCCATTTTAATTTGTTGTCTCCAATAATAATATCGTAGGAGTCAGGATTTTTATTAGAAACCCACTCCCAAGCATATCCTGCAACTATTCTTGACAAACGGTGAATTTCATTTTTCTTTTTTATGCGGTCAAGCATGTCTCCCAAATCATCAAAAAGATAAAATTCATAATCATCAGTCTTATATTTTCCCACAGGAAGCTTTGACGGTTCATCAAAGAGTTTATGAATCAGTTTTATATAATTGTTCCCACCACGAACACGAAGTTGGGTCTTTAATTTTTCAACCCGAGTATAAGATTCTAACTCTAGCTTTTTAAAATTTTCTTTAAGAGTGTCTGAAGGTTTTATAGATTGATATTCATCATAAAAGATGATAGATTTTTTACTTTGCATGAGAACCCAATCTAACTCTGAGGAAGCGAATTTATCCAAGCCTAACTTTTCACAATTAACATCAAATGTGCCATAATAAGACCCTAAATTTACTCTCCTTCTTAAGCGGTGTCCTTCATCAACAATGATAAGATCATATTTATTTTTAGCTAATTCTGATGGTCCAATGACCATTTTAGTCGACAAACCATTCACGTTTTTAAATACATTAGAAATTGTTTTTCTAAATGAAGCCATTGGAATGACCAATGCCATATTTAAATCAGAAAATTTGTCTTTAACCTTTTCTAATAAATAAAAAAGTTCTTTATCTTCCTCATCAAAATCTGCATAATTAAAGTCCTCTAAATCTGTTTTCAGTAATTTGAATAAAAAAATAGCTAAAATAGATTTTCCCGTTCCAGCCCCTCCGTGAATGAGACTTACTTTAGCTCCTTCATCCAACAAACAGCTTAAAATCATTTTTAAGCCTTTAATTTGCTCTTTTGAAAGCGATTTATAAGGAGAGTATTTGAAAAGATCAGAATTATTAATATGATTTAATGAGTGTCGCGCAATACCTAACTGTATAAGTTCATCCCAAATATCTTTGAATAGTTCCCAGTATATTTTCTTTTCGTGATATTGATGATTGGAAATACCAAGATTACCATTTTGTAAATTGTATTGTCCATCAGCTGAAATGTATTTTATAAGATTGGATTCCAAATCTAACGTAGCAGATTTATGGAATAGATCACTTAAAATGAAATTTACTGATGAAAGTTGTTTCTTTTCTTCAGATTTTAAATGTGTATTAATTCGAGTTACTACATCTGTAGTTTCTCCTACATAGGCAGATTTAGTCTTTTTATTTTTCAAAAAATAAACTATCGGCCAAGAGAGATAGTCTTTGTGATTGTTAATTATTTTAGTTTCTATGAGGTTGTTAAAGCTATACTCCTCTGTAATTATAAAATTCTTCATTTAGTACTACAATTCATCATACTTATTTGATTTTCCTTTTGCCTTTTCTACAGGATATTTTTCATTATTTCTCTGTAGTTTTTTTAAAATAATAGCATTAATGTCTATATTATTTTTGTGGGCAAGAAGTAAACCATACATGAATACATCAGCTAATTCTTCTTCTAATTTATCCTTATTAAAATCTTCGTTTTTTTTCCATAAAAATACTTCCAAAAGCTCGGATGCTTCAATAGATAAAGCTAATGCCAAATCTTTTGAATTATGAAACTGTTCCCAATCTCGTTCATCGCGAAATTTTATAAGTTTTTCTATTGTACTTTTGTCTATCATAGTACGATTTAATAAAGTTGAAATTTAATTCAACCTTAAAAATAGTGAAATTTTAGTATAATAATCTTGAAAATGTAGCTTTTATTCAGTAATTTTTTACATATAGATATTCGTCCCAGACTTTAAATACAAAAGAAGTTTAACAAATAATATATTGAGAAACCTTAATGCTTTTTAACTATACTACTGTTACTTTCCTACACATCCACCTCCTCAATCTCCACACCGGTAAATAAACAAACACGACAGACAAAATCCCAGCCAGTGTTCCCACCACAACAGCCATCGCCGTAGCATCCAGCTTATAATCCTTTGAGAAATTATACTGCCCTAAGAAAAGCATTGTTAGCACCAAAGAACACGTAATCACACCATGCAGGATACTCAGCTTGGTCATTAGTTTTTTAATATTTAACTGTTCATCTACGGTAAACTCAATGGCGCCTTGTCCGGCGGCATCAGTTACTCTTTTGATGATATCTATGGTGAGGACAACGGGGAGAAATAGGGCCATAGGAAGAGTAAGGCGGGCTAGGTTTTGTTCGCCTGAAAAAAAATGGGTGTAGCCTAATTCTTTGAAGCTGGCATAGGCGATGATGAAATTGAAAAATACATTCGGAAGGACATAGTAAATCGTCCGCTTAATGAGAAAGCGTTTAAGGGTTGTTTTTTTGAGCTTTTTAGGTGGCTTCGGCTTAAATTTCAATTTCATGAGGTGGTCATAAGCGCTATGGCTTTCTCTTTTATTTTAGCGGCTTCCGCTTTGGGAAGGAAGTCTTCGTTGGACAAAAATATAAAATCCATCTGACGATTGTAAGTACTCGTTGTCAAAGTATTTGAGTTCAGCCATGGGAAGGCAACCGTAGGACTGAAGATGGTATCTACTTTGAAGTTTTTATACTCACTTGGGATGTTGATTCTTCCCATATTGGATAAAGTCACATCATGGCCGCCATTGCTGGATTTCAGCATGGAGATCATGCGGTCTACAATAGGGTGCATCTGTTCACCCATCCACAGCAGTTCGCGGGCTTCCATTTTACCAATTTTCTGGATAAGGTCTTCTTTGATGTGTCGGGCATTATTCAACAGGTCTGAACTTCCTTTTTTTAGAGCAAGATCAACTGTTGGAGCAAAGGCAAATAAATGATCTTCTTTGATCTCCGGAATAAAATGACGAACATCTACGGGACTGATCACCTTACCTTTGGCTTCTTTCCCTTTTACTTCCTGAAAGGCCTGCATAAACGCAGCACACAATAAAGCATGGACGGAAACTCCGTTGGCTTTGCATCGCTCCGTAATTTGAGAAGTGGTTTCCGCATCCAGTTTTTGATGAAGAACATAATTGTTTCCCAGGTTTTTCTTTTTACTTTTTGGTTGTAAAAGGAAGAAGAATTTAGCAAACATCAGATAAAGATTTGCCTTGAACTTCTTAGTTTTTACATTAAAGTTGGAAGGTAAAAATTCATCTACGGAGGTGAACGCTTCATAAGGTTCTAACTCCAGATCTGGATTATCCAACAGCTGAAGAAGTTCCTGCATTAAGGTAACGCCGGTAGTTCCGTCTGAAATACAATGCGGGATTGCCCAAAAGACTTCAGAAAAATCCTGTCCTCTTACCCATACTACACGGGCTAGTGGTGTTTTTTCTTCCTCAAATAAGATTTTCCATTCTTTTTGAGACTCTGTGAGCCAATCCTGGTCTGTTGTTCTTTCTACGATGCGGAGTGGGATAGGAGCAATCTCTTTTTCTTCTATAAAAAAGGGATATTTCTCACTTTTAGAGTCGATAACCACTCTTAGCAACGCATGTTTTTGCTGGATTTTTTCCAGAGCAGTTTTAAAATTCTGCTCCGGAAGTTCTCCTTTTATTTTGGCTGCAAATATACAGTTTACGGGGGTTTCCGGATCTACATACATGATCCTTTCCACCATCATTAGTTTTCTTTTGATCATGATACAGCAATGTATTCCAGTTGTAATTTAATAATCTGCATAAATTCATCACGGATGGCGATGGCATCAATATAAGGTAAATAGCCTTCGCTTCCCACAAAGGAAAAATCCATTTTCCCGCGGTAGGTAGACACTACCAATGTCGTTGTATTTCCCAATGGGCCAATCACAGACGGACTGAAAATAGTATCTACTGAAAATTCTTTATACTCATGCGGAATCTGAATGCGTCCCAGATTGGAAAACATACAGTCATTAGATGATTTTCCGTTCTTTAAAAGCTTGGTGAAATTATTCAGTGCATCATGTCCGGACTCCATCACCATCATAGTAATATAAGGGTTGAGCTTAGAGGTTTTACGTTCTACAGAAGTCTGCATGGAACGTACATTTTCTAAGAAGCTCAGTTTTTCATTAGCCGAAACCACAATCATCAGCCCAAAAGCGAAGATATGGTCATTCTTGATCTGTGAAGCAAAACGTCTGATGTCTACCGGACAGGAAACTTTATTAAAAGCGCCCTCTTTTTTTACTTCTTTAAAGGCCTGCAATAAAGCCGCGCTTAAGAATGTATTCACCGTCACGCCATTGGATTTACAATAAGAAACCAGTTGCTGGCATACCGTTTCATCCAATTTCCAATGAAGCAGATAGTCGTCCTTGCGATCAATGGATTTTTTACCGGTAGGTATAATCTTAATGGCTGTAGCAGCGAGTCTTCCAATAAATTTTGCTTTAAGCTTTTGCTTACGGTTGTTTAAAATATTCGCCGGAACTACATCCTCAATACCTAAAATAGGGTTTTCTATTCCAATATCTGCATTGGGATTATCCAGTACTTTTAAAAATTCGTTGAGAAAAGCCATTGCAGAACCACCATCGCATAAACAATGGTGGAACGCAAAAAGCATGTCAGAAACGTTTTCCCCCTTAAGCCAGACAAACCGGATCAGGGGTAATTTTTTAGGGTCAAATAAGGTATTCCATTCTTTTCTGGATTCTTCCTGCCAGTGATCGTCGCTTTTTCGGGCAACAATACGTACCGGAATGGAAATTGGGTTTTCAGGAACATCAAACCAGGGAATGTTTTTCTCATCGTGAGCGATCAACGCTTTTAACCACGGATGCTTTTTCTGGATTTTAGCCAAAGCCTGCTGGATATCCTTTAATGCAAAGGTACCTCTGAGTCTGAAAGGGATCACCGCATTGAACGGTTCTGTTCCGTCTCCCAGTAACATTCGTTCGCCAAATAACAATCTTCTTTTCATAGGCTTATTATACTGAAGCTAATGTGGAATGTTCCTCTACAAAGTTTTCCAGTAATTCTACTGCTTTATCATTACCTCCGGCAAGAGTAAAGGTGTTCTGAACCTCTTGGGCTGCTGCTCTGTATTTAGGGTTTTCTAATAATTCAAAAACAGTTTCACGAAGAGCATCTACACGAAGTCTTTTGTATCGGATACTGATTCCGCAGCCTGCCTGCTCAATTAATTTCGCAATATGGAAATGATCGTATGCAATAGGCGTGATTAACATCGGTAATCCGTTACGGAATGTGTCATTCACGGTATTGAAACCGCCGTGGCAGATCACCATATCCATTTGCTGCATCACTGCAGATTGAGGCACAAAACTGTTCACGATAAAGTTTTCCGGCCATTCTTCAAAGATTTCCGGTGGAGTAGCAGCAATCACAGTAACCGGTTGGTCTTTGAATGCAGCGATGATCTTTTCAAAGAATGCTTTTCTGATGTCTACCAACAAAGTTCCCAGTGATACGAAGATCTTTGGAGTGGTAGAAGCATTTAATTTATCCCAGTCAAATGGAGCATCATTCGGACGGCCTTTTACCGGGCCTACGAATTTCATATGTGATGGTACGGTATCAAAACCTGCAAAAGCCTGTGAAGTAAAGACCATATTCAGTTTATGGGAATGAATATAAATTCCTTCTTCGTGAATGCCTACTTCTTTTTGTAAGTCTTTGATTAAATTTTGCTGCCATTCCCAGATTTTTGGGGCACTCTTTTCAGTATCTCCCATGACATCCGGTGGAACAGGAGTTGTTGTTACACAAGGAATATTATGTTTATGAGCGAAAAGTGCACCTCCGAATGTAATACAGTCGTTCACAATTACATCAGGCATCCAGCTTTCTGTTAATCGGGTTAATCCTGGCATCATCATTTTAGCAAAAGGAACATAGGTTTCTTCCAAAGCTAATTTCATGACTTCAGGACCGGAACAAGCCGGACCGTCATCTTGTCTTTTTAAAATACGGGTAATTTCATCCTGATAAGGAATAAGGTCTTCTTCAGGATAGTAGTAAGAACCTCCTTCAGGAATATGTTTGTTATCTAAAGGCGTAATACCGAACCATTTTACTTCGTGCCCACGGGCAATAAGACTAGCACCAACACTTAATGTTGGGCTCACATGTCCGAAAAATGGCGGAACAACGAATAAAAATTTAGATGGTTTTTCGTGTTTTGAGGCTTTAGTAATCGCCGTTTCCAATAAATTGGCTGCTGTAGATGCTCCTCCTGCTTCCATAAAAGATTGTCCTACTTTTTGAGCGGCCTCACGGTAGCTCGGGTTGTTTAAAATTTGTTGTACTGCCTCTCTCAGGTGATTGGCTTTAAATCTGTTGAAATTAAGTCTTTCACCTGCCTCTGTACGTACTACACGTCCTGCCACATGCGACTGGTCATACGCAATCGGAATGACTACCAAAGGAATTCCGTTGGATAAGGTTTCGGAAACGGTATTGTGACCGCCATGGCAAACTACGCCATCAAGATGAGGTAACAGATCCAATTGCGGAACCTGCTGATACACCATAAAGTTGTCTGGCCACTGCTCGAAAAGCTGCGGATCAGAAACCACGACAACTGTTAAGTCTTCGTCTTTGAAAGCGTCTACTACCTTTTGGAAAAATGCCTTTTTATGATCGTGATCGAAAGTAGTTCCAATGCTTACTAAAATCTTTTTATTAGTAGCACTTTTTAATCTATCCCAATCAAATTCACATGAGATACGACGTTCTGTAAGAACTGGCCCTGTGAATTGATATTGAGGGGCTAGATCATCCATTTCACCAAAGAAATAAGTTGAAGTTAAAACAAGCGTCAACAGATCTGAAGTTGCTAGAGAACGCTCCTCGTTGAAGCCTAGCTCTTTTTGTAAATCGATGATTTGATTCACTTCCCATTCGTGTACTTTTGGCAGCTCATTCATGATCTTAATGGCAGCCGGAGCCGTAACGGAAGTGGCACAAGGAATCCCTAATGCTTTTGCTGCTATCGGAGCAGCAAATAACTGATGGTCACCGATAATCAAATCAGGTTGATAGGTCTTTAATAAAGCAACAATTCCATTATAGCAATGTCTGTTCAGTGGAATAAGTACTTCCTCGTAAAGGAACTTTACACTGTCGATTCCGTACACTACTTTTTTGGAAATAATATCCAGATATTGTTCGCTTTCTTTTTTTTCTTCGTCGGTCTGATCGTATTGGATCAGTAATAATTTTCCTCCCTCCGGAAGTTTAGCCTCTAAAGTCGGGTCAAGGCTGATCCAGACTACTTCATGCCCTCTTTCCAGCAGAGTAGCACCGATGCTTAGGGTAGGATTGACGTGTCCTGTCAAGGGTGGAACTATAAATGCAAATTTAGCCATGGTTTTTCGTTAAGATATTAGATAAAAACTGAGCGATCGTCTCTGCGATAAGCTGAGGTTCCTGAATCGGAATATTGTGATCGCCGGAAATCAATTCAAGTTCGGCTGAACCGATTTGAGACTGCAGCCATTCTCCTGTAGGTCTGCAGTTGGAGTCAGCACCGTAAAGCAATAACGTAGAAGCTTTCAGTTGATTGAAATCAGCTTCACCAAGGAAATGTTTTTCCCTGATCATATCTGCTTTGATGCTGGTTTGATTAAACAGAAACTCATACATACGATGGTTCTTTTCCATTTGTCTTTTGCCCATCTGGACTTTGGTAGTATCTGTAAAATTGGCTACATAATGCTCAAGGAATTCCTTGCTGTATTCATCAATAATGTTACGGGCTTTTTCGTCCTGAGGATCCGGAGCTTCCATCACCACCAGTTGATTGACGCGTTCAGGATAGGTTAATGCTGTTTTCAAAGCAATAAGACCGCCGAAGCTATAGCCTGTAAGATGTACTTTCTCCAGTTGAAGGTGATCCATTAAACCAATCAGATCGGATGACATGTTATCAAGGTCGTACCCATCCAAAAAGCGTTCACTCATACCGTGACTTTTCAGATCGTACATCACCACATGGAAATGTTTTGCCAGAATGGGGGCAATATTAAAATAATAAATGGACAGGTTACTGAACATACCGTGGATCAGTACCACGGTTTGTTCGGCTCCTTTATTGAGTTCCTGTATATGAACTTGTTTATTATTGACAGTGATTATTGGCATTCGTAGATATAATTGATGATCATACTAAGGTCAAGATTAATAAGCTGGTCTAGATCCATAGAAGATAACCAACCTGTAAAGTCGATCTGATCGCCAAAATGCGCCTTGATCTTTTCAGAGAAAGAGACAATCTCGATGCTGTCCATTTCAAGATCTTTGGTGAATGAACTTTCCGGAGTAATATCCATCTCCTCTACAAATTCAGCACCTATCACTTCAGTAATAAAACCTTTTAATAAAGTAAAAAGTTCTTCGTGGTTCATTTTTAATGTTGCGTTTACAGTGTCCATCCGATAATATAATTTTTATGTTTAATAGTTTTGATTTCAATGTTGTTGATCCACAAGTGATCATCTTTTATAAATTCGACCTCGAAGGCTTTTGGATTCCCTTTCAGTCCGGTTCCTAAGAACTTTCCGTAGGCTTCTTTCGCTACCCAGAAGCGGGTTGTCCATTCTGCCTGATCTTTTCCTTTTAACAAGGCTAATTCATTGTCGGTAAATACCAGATCATAGAATCCTTCGCTGCGTTCTTCCATGAGTTCCATATCGATTCCTACAGATTTGCCATATCTCGCAATCCCCACAGCTTCTTTTCCTTTGTGAGCCAATGAAATATGAATGTTTTCTGTGAAATCACTGATGAGGTAAGGTTTCCCCACTTCATCGGAACGTATTTCAAAGGTGATTGGGAAGCACGCATGATTTTTTTCCTGACGAAGAAGGTTTCTAACGGCATCTTTTACGGCAACACGGCTTACCATCCAATTTTTCTTCTTGTTCGGTAATAATTGCAGATGATGCTGTTTTTCCGTCTGGTTGAAATATCTTTTCAGGATAAAATCCCATGACGCGACTCTGGTATACGCCTGATGGAAGAAAAATACTTCCGGAGCAATCTCTTCAGAAAGACGATTATGCAATGGTGACATGGAAACATTCCATAATGCGGCATCAATTTCCAGTCTTCTGTTCTGCCATCCGGTGATCGCGCACCATACTTTTCCGTCTCTTTTCAGGATAATATCTGCAATGGCAAATTCATCGTTAAGCTCAGTCAGCATACAGGTGCATTCAAAAATACCTTCCTGATCGTGCATATCGCCAAAGAATTCAATATCTCTGATCTTTACCGGGAAGGCAATACGGTCTTTTACCAAGGTAAGCTGTAACCAAAGTCCAAATAGCTGTCCGGCATTGTCTAACAGAGATCCTTTTCCGCCATTTCCTTTGATTTTTCCTATAATTCCTTTGTTTCCAACGGCTGATACTTCGGTAATTCCCTGGTATTTGTCACCATGGAACATGTGGGCATCATAGATTTCTTCAGGTGTTCTTTCAATCGGTAGAAGATCACCAACGGAAAGGTTGAATGTTGGAGTAGGGACTTGTGAAGATTTTAAGATCACTTCAGCATTGGCAAAGTTTTCAATATCCAGATACGCATGGTTTTCGCCACGCCATTGTCCTTTTACAGTTTTCTCAAAAGGTTGGGCAACGTTCATCCATTGGAATACACTTACGTTCATGATTTTATGAACCTGTGTTCCCGGGATTTCCGCTTCTGCAATTTCTGCAAGCTGCTCAAAGATCATGGTCATCGGAATAACCGGTTCCATATCCGCTACATGAGCCCATCCTTTCGGCTGTCTCAATAAGCTGTGGTCGATCAGGTATGGATGACTTTCCAGCGTTACGTACAGATCTTTTGTGAAAGTTGTACTTCTCGGTGCTTGTGGAGTAGCATATTGTGCTACAGGAGCGACCTGAGCAGGACGTGGAATGGTAATTTCCGGACGGTTCTGGAATAAAGTCAAGACTTCTTCCTGCATACGGATCATATCCGTAACATTGTCCTGGAATGCCTGTACCAAAGGATGACCGCTTTTTGCCGTTATAGCTGAAGCGGAAGCAGTATATTGTTTTGGTGTTTCAAAGGCTTGAGCTAATGCTTTTACTTCTTTAAAATTTCGGATAATAGGTGAGCCTAATTCTAGCTTTATCCCTTTACCTGATGATTTTTTTGAATGCTGCTGAAGCTCTAAAAAGTCAAGCGCAACCGTTTTGCCTTCTACAAATAAGGAAGCAACCACACGCTGTAACTGGGCTAATGCAGAACGGGCAGGAACGCTGGAAGCAATCGTGCTGAATGCTTTTCCTTTCAAAGTATCATCAATAAATCCGATCAGTCCACCGGTACCCACCTGAATGAATACTCTTACGCCTTCTACGTATAATTTATCTGTCAGTTCACGGAAGCGAACAGGTTCTACCAAGTGCTCAGCACTTAGTTTTCTGATCGCTGCCTGATCTGCAGGATAAGGTTCTAATGTAGTAGCTGACCATAACGGGATCTTCGTTTTCTGGAACTGTGCTTTTTCCATTCCGGCAAGGATCACATCCAGTTTATCAGCGATAAAAGGAGAGTGGAATCCGGATTGGAATGGCAATACCTGATGGAAGATCTGTTTTGATTTTAATTGCGGAACCAATTGATCCAATGCAGCATTGCTTCCACAAAGGATGACCTGATTAGGACAATTGTCATTCGAGACATACAGGTCTGAAATTTCAGCAATAAAAGGCTGTACGACATCAATTCCTGCTCCAATGGCAATGAACTTGGAATCTTTTAATTCAAAAGTTTCCGGATTCAGTACATCGATTAAGGCTTTTACAGAATTAGCTTCTGCTAACTCAGATGAATATCCTGCCAGCCATTCTCCTAAACTGTGTCCTGCATTCATGTCTGGGATGATTCCCAGTTTTTTTAAGGAGTTGTCAAGGATACTACAAGTATTGAAGATATTTAAAGCATCGGTTAAAAGACCTTCACCTTCGGTTTCTATAGGAGCAGTTAATCCAAAATAACGGCTTACACTTTCCACTTCACCTTTTGCCAGGCCATCCAATCCAGGGAATACAAAGGCTACTTTTCCGCCATCTTTTAATAATGGGGTAGAAGTATACCAGATGTCCTGTTTGTTTTTCCAGATCAGGTTTTTAGAAACAATTTTAAGGGCTTTTTCTATTCTCGCAGGAGTAGGATCGAATATCGCTACTCTGAAATCCCCTTCACCTGTTGTTGTTTCATTATTTTTTAAGGCAGAAACTAATTCTGCGTGGGTAGGTCTTGCCAATAGCAATACGGTGTCTTTTTTCGGCATATCATAGCCTTCAAGAACAACGTGAGCATTGATTCCTCCAAATCCGAAAGCGTTCACTGCTGCTACTTTTGGCAGTCCGGTTTTTGACCAGTTTTTGGCTTCCTGTACCGGTTCGAATCTTGTATTCTGCATTTCTGCCGTTGGATTTTCACAGTACAATGTTGGTGGCAATGTATCGTGGTGTAAAGCCAGACAGGTTTTAATTAATCCTGCGATTCCGGCAGCCGGCATGGCATGTCCGATATTGGATTTTACAGAACCGATTCCTGCCACGGGAGCAGCTTCTTCTTTCCCAAAGAACTGAGCTAAGCTTTGAAGTTCTGTTTTATCTCCAAGCGGAGTTCCGGTACCATGGGCTTCCAGGTAACCTACTTTATTTTTATCCAGATCAGCATTAATCCAGGCTTGTTCTAACGCTTTTAGCTGACCTTTTACGGATGGACTCATCACGCTGGTTCCGTTACCATCACTGCTGACCCCCACACCTTTGATCACTGCATAGATTTTATCCTGATCACGAACAGCGTCTTCCAATCGTTTTAAAACGACGAAACCACAGCCTTCACCAATCAGCAATCCATCGGCATCCATGCTGAACGGTTTGATCTGCTGTTGACGGGACATCGCTCCCAATTGAGCAAAAATACTCCAGAAAGCAGCATTTTGTCCGGTGTGAACCCCTCCGGCGATCATCATATCGGAACGTCCTCTCTGAAGTTCCTGAACTGCGTGATCTACAGCGATTAAAGCACTGGCACAAGCAGCATCCACAGTAAAAGCAACACCTCCAAGGTCAAAACGGTTGGCTACCAATGAAGCTACCAGATTGGGAATCAATCCCATGGCAGTATCAGCAGCGAAACGTCCTTTCCTTTCCTGGAAAGCATGTTTTACTTTTTCAATATCAGCAGAAGATACCTGAGGTAGCAATTCCTGCAATAAAGAGGAAATCTGTTCTCCGGTTCTTACAATTTCAATGGCACGGGTAGCTCCCGGCCCGGTATAATTTCCTTTCCCAATGATGATTCCTGCTTTTTCAAGGGAAGTATTCTTTTGAAATACTCCGGCATCTTCCAAAGCTTTTTGAACTAAATCAAGGGTTAGTAAATGATCGGGTTCTGTTCCTTCCACGGCAAGGGGTAAAATTCCAAAGCTGGTAGGATCAAACTCATAATCAGGAATAAACCCGCCTCGTTGGCAATAGAAACGATCGACAGGATTGGTGGCATCACTAAAGTGTACCGGATCTATCCGATCTGCCGGAGCGGATTGGGTAGAGTCTACTTTATTGACAATATTCTGCCAAAAAGTATGGGCATCCTGCGCCCCGGGAAAGACGCAGGATAGTCCAACTACAGCAACATCTGTTTTTTTCATGTATAGTGTTTACAGAGGATTACCAATTATTTCCTGACATGATAAGCACTTGGCTTTCAGTTCCGTATTTTATCTCGTTAAGGAAGATTTCTTTTCCTTCATCCAATGGGATCATAGAAATTCCTCTACGTTCGTATTCAGATTCAAGGGTGGAAGAAACCATTCCGGCACCTTTCCAAGGCCCCCAGTTGATGGAGATTACTTTTCCTTTTAATCTTTTATTCAGAGCGTTAGCGTAATCATCCAGTACACTGTTGGCAGCCGCATAATCTGTCTGGCCTTTGTTACCATATACCGATGCGATACTTGAGAATAATACCACGAACTGGCAGTCTGTACGAAGTTGTTCAGCCAATACACGAAGTGGTTTTACTTTGGTGTCAAATACGCGTCCGAAAGATGAAGTTGTTTTTTGTTTGAATAATTTATCTTCTAAAAGACCTGCTCCATGAATTACTCCGTCTAAACGGTTGTATTTTTCATAAATACCGCTGATCAGATTGCTTAATCCTTCTTCGTCACAAAGGTCTAATGATTGATAAATAATCGTATTTCCAAGCGCTTCCATATCACGGATCGTGCGTAATATTTGATTGTTTTTGAAAACTTTTGTGGTTTCTTTTTCAATCTCAGCAGGAGAAGTGAATTTTCCGGATTTGATCAGGAATGCTCTGATTTCCTCTTTCGTTTTCATTCCTTCGAATTCTTTAGCAGAAGCTTCATTTCTTGGATCTGCAGATCTTCCTACTAAAATGTAAGTACATGGATAAGCCTGGGACATGTGTTTCACCAATTCTGCAGTGATTCCTTGTGCTCCTCCTAATACCAGTACTACAGATTTCTGATCTAATTGAATGTGTGCTTCATTTAAACTCGTTGACAATGGGGAAGGGATAATATCTACCTTATGTCTTGTTTCGTTTTTATAAATCACTTCAGCAGGTTTATCATTGGTAAGAATTTCCTTTAAAGTAATTTCAGCAATCTGATCTACTTCCTGAGGAGTACTCAAGCTGATTAATCTGCAAATTGTGTTATCAAACTCTCTTGCTAAGCTTTTGAAAAGTCCAGGATAACCCTGATGGTGGCGCAATACACTCACATCATTGATTTCCTGAATATGGGCAGGGATATCAGAAATAAGATATACCCATTTAGCTTTATCAAAATCCAGTTTTTTAATTAAATCAACATGATCGATGATGCTGGGTTTATCTGTAGCTGAGAATAAGTCTAGCATGATCAATCCATCAACGTTGGAAAGGTCTTTGTCTGACTCTACCAATTCTACGATAGCTCCGTGTTTTTCCAATTCAGCTTTAATGGCTGAGGTTTGTTTACTATCATCCTGAGTGATGGCGAAACGTTTTCCTTGCAGAACCTCTGTGTTTTGTACTGATGAAGCATCTGTAGGAGTGATATCAAAACGAAGACGTGATAATACATTATTTGTCGCTTCAGGAGCGCTTGCTTCCTTTACTTCTTTTTTTATTTCATTGTCGCCGCCGCTCATTTCACTGATCCAGCTTGCCAATCCACGAAGGGTTTTAATGGCTGCCAGTTTTTCCATTACATCATCAGCTTGCTCAAGGTTTTCTCCAAAACCGATCTTGTTTTTAAGATCTGCAATGATTTCCATACGCTTGATAGAATCGATACTAAGATCTGCTTCCAAATCTAAGTCTAACCCTAACATCTCTTTTGGATAGCCTGTTTTTTCACTTACGATATTCAGGATAGCGTTTTGAAGGTCTTCTAATGATAATGCAGATTTTGCTTGTGGTTTTGAAGCTACTTCAGGTTCAGTTACAGTTTTTTCAGGAGTTGATGGCGTCGTATCTGCTCCAGAGAATTCAGTAAGCCATGAAACCAATCCGCTTAGGGTTTTGATTCCTGCCAATTGTTCCATCACCATATCTTCATTGGTGTTACCTTTAGCTAATGTTCCCAGTTCGTTACGAAGTGTTCCGATGATTTCCACTCTTTTGATAGAGTCAATACTTAAATCAGCCTCAAGGTCCATTTCCATACCCAGCATTTCCTGCGGATAGCCTGTTTTATCACTTACAACCTGTAGTAATAAAGCTTTGATATCTGTTGTAGGAGCCGCTTTTACAGCAACGGCAGTAGCAGCCACTGCAACAGTTCTTTCCTGCTGAACTGCTTGTACCGGAATGGTACGTTCAGGGGCAGATGCTGGCATTGGTGTATTGTAAACAGGCATTGGATTTACCTGAGGATTCTGTCCCATAAAGGATAGCATCACATCACGTTGTGCCTGTATCATAAGTTTCATACTGTTTAAATATTCCTGCAGCATACGTTCTGCCGTAGATAGGCCTTCCGGTGCAGGAGCTTGCGTATTATGAGTGGTAAAATTATTCATAGGAATAGGGTTTATGATAGGGAGTGCACCATTAGCAGGCAATGAACCTGTTGTCGGATGTGCAGCTTGTCCGTTAACACGCCAGATGGCCGGGCTTTTCTTATACAATTCAGGCTGATTGATATCAACAAGCTGAACGAAACGGCCATCGAAAAGTTTCTCAATATTGAAGCTGCGTCCCGTGCCTAAATACTGAGCTAACATACAAAGTAAATGAGTGAATTTGTTACGGCTGCTGTCTTCAACATATAAAGTCAACTGATCTTTTTCAATACATGATTTTGCCAATCCTGTAAGGACTTTTCCAGGTCCTACCTCGATGAAGATTCTTGCTCCATCGTTATACATCGCTTGCATCTGTTCCACGAATCTCACAGGCTGCACTAAATGTTCAGTCAATCTTTCTTTGATGTCTGAAGGATTCGAAGGATATACTTCAGCTGTTGTATTAGACCATACAGGGATCTGCATTTCCTCAAAAGGAACATCTTTTAATACATCAGCGTATAAATCTTTTGATTTTGCCAATAATGGGCTGTGGAATGCACATGCCACTTCTAATTTTTTAGCAGAAATTCCTTCTTGTTTAAGGACTTCCAATAATGTATTGATGGCCGGAGTGCTTCCTGCAATGACACATTGAGTAGGAGCATTGAAGTTAACAGGATAACATCCCTCCACTTTAGCAATGATCGGCTGTAAACGTTCGTGAGTAGCACTTGCCGCTAACATTGAACCTGGATCTCCGCCTTCTACTGAATTTAATATCGATTGAGCTCTTTGGATACTTAAATCAACTAATTTATCTTCACCAAATACTCCTGAGAAACATAGAGCAGGTATTTCACCGTAGCTATGTCCAGCCAGCATATCAGGAACAATTCCCAATGATTCTAAGAATCTGGCCAATGCAAGATCAACGATTCCTAAAAGCGGCTGTGCTAAACGGGTATCTTTAATGGTTTCTTTCTGTTGTTTTAAATCCGCTTCATTGAATGTGGTAGAAGGAAAAACTACTTTTTCAAGTTCAGGATAGTTATCAATCACGTTACGCATCGCCGGGAAAACCACGAATAGATCACGAGCCATGTTGATTCTCTGACTTCCTTGTCCGGGGAATGTGAATGCTACTTTACCTTCTTTTTTATTGACTGTGAAAGTATCTTTAGTTTCTATCCCCAACAGTACTAATTCAATTTTCATCATCAGGTCAACCGCAGTGTCCGCAACAATACTGAACTGAATTGGCTTTTCTGAAGCGATACTTAAACTGTAAGCAATATCTTTTAGTGGAATCTCATCATTAATTTCCAATAGCGTTTTGATCTGACTTGACTGCCCTTTTGCTTCTTCATAGGTATCCCCACGGAATACAAATAATTCTGAAGGCCATGACTGCATCGCAATAGAGTCATCCTGTTTCGGATGGTTAGCAATTACGGTGTGGAAGTTAGTACCTCCAAATCCAAAAGCACTGATTCCTGCATAGCGGTTTTTCTCCGTCCATAATCCTGTTTCCGCATGGAAAGAGAATGGGCTGGTTTCTGCGTTATAATAAGCATTCGGCTGTTTAAGGTGAAGGGTAGGAGGTTTTACTCCATGATAAACTGCCAGAGAAGCTTTAATTAATCCTGCTAATCCTGCAGCACACTTAGTATGTCCGATTTGGGTCTTCACAGAACCTAAATGGGTCTGTCCCGGCAAAGCACCCGAACGGCTGAATAGATTTGTTAAAGCACTTAATTCTGTTTTATCTCCAACCACAGTTCCTGTACCATGAGCTTCTACCAATCCTACAGAAGCAGCACTGATTCCTGCTTGGGTATAAGCACGCTCCAAAGCTCTTACCTGGCCTACTTTTCTAGGAGCTGTTAGTCCAAGAGCTTTGCCGTCACTGGATCCGCCAACTCCTTTGATTACAGAGTAAATATGGTCACCATCGTTGATCGCATCTTCATATCTTTTCAGAACAAGGATTGCGATTCCTTCTCCAAGGGCGATTCCGTCTGCTTCACTATCGAAGGTAGCACATCTTCCTTTTCTGGAAAGAGCGTGAGTACTGGAGAACATCAGGTAATCGTTGATTCCGTTGTGTAAGTCTGCACCTCCGGCAAGAACCATATCGGATTTACCTAATACAAGTTCCTGACAAGCTAAATCGATAGCTGCCAAAGATGAAGCACATGCTGCATCAACCGTGAAGTTTCTACCGCCAAGATCCAGACGATTCGTAATCCTACCTGCGATTACATTGGCCAGAATACCCGGGAAGGAATCCTCTGTAGTATGTGGGAAAGCTTCTTTTACTTCTTCGTGAAGTTCTCCGAAGACTTGTTTATAATATCCTCTGAAGCTATAGCTGTTGGCAAGATCATTACCTCCTTCAGCTCCGATGATGACAGAAATGTTTTCTCTGTTAATATGTTTTTCACCATATCCGGCATCTTCCATCGCACGTTTTGCTACCAATAAAGTAAGCAATTGTGTAGGTTCAATAGCAGCAAGAGATTGTGGTGGAATACCAAACGCAAGTGGATCAAAATCAATTTTCGGAATGAAACCACCCCATTTTGAATGAGATACGTCCGCTTCGTCAGAATCCGGTTTATAATAAAGCTCCTTGTTCCATCTTTCGTCCGGAACTTCGGTAACGCTATCTTTTCCTAAAATGATGTTTCTCCAGAATTCATCCAGATTTTTGGCACCCGGGAAAATACATTCCATTCCTACGATAGCAATATCCAAAGGTTTTTCGCTGGATGTAGGCTGTTCTGCCAGTTCAGCATTCTGAATATATTCGTAATTGCCGATACTTACATTTTGATGAAGTTCTTCAAGGGTCAATACTTTGTTTTGCATGGTGGCAATCTGTCCAATCATGTACATTCCAAGATCCAATTGATCATCTTTAGGAATGTTTACTAATTGATCTCCCTGGCGTTCAATGCCTTTTGCGGCAATTCTTAAACGGCCTACGTTGAGCTTTTCCAGCTTTTCCCATACTTCTTTTTTATCTGTTCCGGCAGCTAAAAGTTTAGCTTTTTCCGTATTGAAGTGGTTGGCAAATGAAGTATTTAAGCAACGGGTTTCATGTCCCGGAGCAGTTTCTAATAAGACGGTATCTTTAGCCTGCATTGCCTGTAACTGGAATTCTTCCTGAATGGCTCCGGTTTGCACAGCTTCCTGCGTGTACAAATAAGCAGTTCCCATCAATACACCCACTTTTACTCCTCTGGCAGCCAATGGAGCCGCCATGATACAAACAAATGCTGTTGAGAAATCATCATGGATTCCACCGGCAAAAAATACACTGATATGTTCCGGATGGTCTTCTTTTAAGATCCGTTCAATCTGTTTTTCCCAAAGAACCATACTGGATAATGGACCTACGTGACCACCGCATTCACGACCTTCGAAAATGAAATTTTTTGCACCTTCTTTAAGGAAAATATCCAACAAGGCAGGAGATGGAACGTGCAGGAATGTCTTTATGCCTGCTTTTTCAAATACTTTAGCCTGTGCTGGTCTTCCTCCGGCGATCAAAACTACAGGAGGTTGTGCTTCAAGGATATAAGAAGTTTGTTCGTCTCTTAATTCCTGAGGCGCAAACCCTAAAATACCTATACCCCAGGTTTTATTACCTGCCAATTCTTTTGTTTCCATCACCAAAGATTTGGCAGAGTTTCCTTTCAATAATGATAGGGCAATAAATGGTAAAGCACCTGCTTCGGCCACGGCATTGGCAAATCCTGCTACATCACTTACACGGGTCATTGGCCCCTGTGCAATGGGATAGGTAAGACCAAGCTCCTGAGCTAATGGATTATTTTTGTCAATAACCTGAAGTGCTTTTGCCTGCTTCAGATGACCATACATAGCTTCTTTGAATCCAAAAGCCATTTTTTTCAATGTTCTGAACTCTTCATACAGGTCTGTGGCCAGCGAAATGTCCTGTCCCATTGGGATATAACTTTTGCTGATATCGAGATCAGTAAAATATTGTTTAAGATCTTCAGCATTGATATTATCCGGTAATGAAGGCGAATTAGGCCTTACCAATACACGGTGATTGGCAATGATTTTGGTCTCGGTTCCGTTCAGTTTTGAGGATAAATCCTTAATGTCTTTTGGAACTGAACTTTCAGGGAATAAAGCAAGCTGGCTGTCCAGTACAATACCTGTTGCTCCCAAAGCTTTCACAGCTGCAGCGGTATGGAGTCCTATTCCTCCTTGTACCCAAACTGGAATGCTTGTGATTTCCTTGATAATGCGCTGGAATAATACAAATGTGGATTCGTAGCCGATTTGACCTCCAGCTTCATTTCCTTTGATGATAATTCCTTTAGCTCCTGATTGTTCAGCTTGTTTTGCTTCTTTGAGACTGGTTACCTGATAGATGATATCCAGATTCGAATTCTGATGAATAGACATTCCGGCCGGTAAGATCGCAAATGTAACATTCTTTGGAATTTGAAGCGCTGATAATTTTTCATTAGAAACATAGATACCATAAGAGGGTAGATCTGTTCCTTCAAGTTGATTAAGTGCTGCCTGGGCGGTCGTTAACTCTTGGCCTAAGCTGAGGACAGGAAATATACCCGCCTGATGCAATTTAGGCAAAAGGTTGACATCCGGCTTTTCAAAAGGCGTTAGTCCAATGATGGTTAAGTTTTTCATGGCGTGATATGTTAGTAAAGATTTTGCAAAAAACACATAAGTCTTTGAGACAAAGAAGAATGTCTTATTACAAAACCATAAAATTGGTTTTTATTATATTTTCACTGGTAAAGCTTATTTGTTGAATATTTTTCAACGACACGCGATGGGTCCTAAAGTGATTAGGATCTTGAATGATGTCCGGCTTTTCAAAAGGCGTTAGCCTAATAAGGGTCAAGTTTTTCATTGCATTTAGTATTAAAATAATAATATGCGATTTTGCATTAAAACATCAATCTAATGGTGATAAAGACTGATTGTTTGTGATGCATGAATAAAAATAATAAATTTATGATGTTTTGTTAATCATAAATTAAATTCGATAATAATTTTTTAACAAACAAATGTTAATTGTTCAAATGTTATAAAAGTATACGGTTTATTTTCTTATTCGTTATAAACAAGCCGGTACAATCTGTGTAACCATAAAAATAAATAATTATAGTTAAAGAAATGTTAAGCAAATATAGGAATAAAAAATAAGATATTTCAAAAACAAGAGATTTGTTTTTTTGTATATTACAAAAAGATAACATAAATAATTACCGCATAAAATCAGCAAAACCGGATATTTGAAAAGCATGAAATTTTGAGTTGATTTTGTATGAAATTGATTTATATCATATTATTGACATGTTGGAGATTTGCATTTTGTGAGTTATTTTATCTGTGTGAGGACTTTGAAAAGAAGGATAATTTTATATAATAGAGTAAACATATTACGGAAATATGAAATATAAATGAAAAAAAGCAGCGAGATGCTGCTTTAGTTTATTAAAAAAATCAAAAAGTAAGTTTATTTGAATTTTAGATCGATTGTTTCATTGTTAAATGCTTGCCACTTTCTATATGATCAGTAATCTTAAAAAATGCTTAAGTTGTACTGTTTCGCCAGATCTAGAATAATATGGTATCCAGCCAAAGAATTTCCATGTTGATCCAATGCGGGGCTAAATACACCGATTCCCATTTTTCCGGGAACGCTTACGGTAATTCCACCACCTACGCCGGATTTGCTTGGTAAGCCTACCATTCGAGAATATTCACCACTGAATTCGTACATTCCGGCTGTCAGCATTTGGGATTCAATCAGCTTAGCAACGTCAGCGTTTTTATATTGGGTGTCTCCATCAAAGCGTACACATTGATTGGCAAAGAAATATCCGATTTTCGCCAGATCTTCAGCTGTAAGTTCAATAGAACATTGTTTGAAGTAGTTGTCTAATTGGTCTTCATTTCCTGAAATCAATCCACTATTTTTCATGATATAGAACATTCCACGGTTACGGTGTCCAGTAGATTTTTCAGATTCATAAACAGATTTGCTGTAATCAATGGTAGTATTTTTGGTGATGTATCGAACCATATCCAATACTTTAAGGAATGGTTTTTCGCCTTCACCGGGAATTAAAGAAGTGGTAAGGATAGCTCCTGCATTCATCATTGGATTGAGTGGCTTTCCTGTTGTTTCTAGATTGGCAAAATGGTTAAAAGGTCTGTCTGATCCGAAATATCCCATTTTATCAAAAACATTGGCTTCTCCTCTTTCATTGACGGCAACCATTAAAGCAATGATCTTGGAAATGCTCTGCATAGTGAACTTTTTGCTAATGTCACCCGTATTCAATATTTTACCGTTCTTATCTACTACTGAAAAAGCAATTGCTTTAGCGTCCATTTTACCCAATTCAGGAATATAATCTGCTACTTTACCCTGTGTGTAATAATTTCTGTTCTTTTCCAGAATGCTGCTTAAGGTTTTTTCTGAAATGGTAGAAAGGTCTGCCGTTTTCTGAGCGTACATCACTGTATTTAAGGACAAAAATCCTGCAATAAGAATTCCTTTGGCGGAAAATAAAAAGCTATTTTTTTTCATGTAAATATTTTCGAATAAAAGTTTATAATAAGCCTCGAAAAAACAAAGATAAGGTATTTCATTTTTTGTGCAAGATTGGGTGTAGGTATACTGGGAAGATGGCATGAGGGATCAGCTATTCCAAAGAAGTAGGGAAGTATTACACTTTTAATTGTGATATGAGTTGAAGTAAATGGCTCTTATATTTTTACTGTTGGGTTATGGCTGAAAATCAATTGGAATTTCAAACGCTGATTTACCTTTTTAATTCAAAATCTTTGTGGAATAATATTCCATATTGATCAAGCATATGGGTTTTGCTATTTTCTTCCTTTGCATTTCCGGTATCAATATAATAGAGAGGAAGCTTTTTGTTAATAATGTCTTCCTGATCTTTCGGGTTAAGGTTTTTAACGATCTTTATATTGCTGTTTTGATCAAAATTTCCCATCAGTGAAATTTGTTCGGAAAAATTACCTAAGTGGAAGATGGCAGGTTGATTTTCGGAACGTTTTTTAATTTCCTGTATAACCTTTTTACAATAGGCCAATTCCTGATCTTCATACTCTTCATTAATAAATACGCTACCTGTAAACTGAACTTTCTTTGCGGTTACGTGAATCAAAAATGGGGATAGGAATAATGCAAATAGTACAGGTTTCATTACTTTTTCATTCATTATGTATTGAAGAAGGATAAGGATAAAAGGAACCGATGGAATTAAATAGCCTGGTTCCAATGGGTACCTGATAAAGAATATCAGATTGGAAATAATCATCATAATGCTGAATAGGGCAAAATGATTTTTAGATACATCTTTTACCCTTTGATAGCCCTCTCTAAACAATTGGATGATTAAGCCCAGAATAATAGCAAGTATTCCTAAAGTTCCATAGATGTATATTGTACCCAGACTTAATATACTTGCAAGATTAACTTCTGAGTCTCCATAACTTTGAAGGAAATTAATGCCATATTTTAAAATAACAGGTGAAAAGAAAATACAGGTGAAAATACCAGTTAAAACGGAGAATTGTAAGATTTTTTTTATATCCTTTTCAAGGTAAATGTATGCAAGAAAAAGAAATGCCGGAAGAAAAATAATATTGTTGAACCTTGCGCTTATCATAAGTCCCAATAATAAAGTGGAAAGCCAGATCTTTTTATTGAGGAGATGATAAACGCCCGCCAGTAAAAAGAATAAAGACCAATTGTATTCCATTGCTGTTGTGCTGTTGAGGTAGATAATGGGTACAAATGGGAATACGATGGTGATAAGAAAGGAAAGTTTGATATTAAGAAAGTTCAAAATCTTAAAAAGATATATGCAGCAACCGGCTGTAAATAAAACGGATAGTAAATTGATTACCCAATAAGGATAATGATACACTAATGAATATAAAAATTCAGGTAATGGATATCCGGGAAAACGGGAAACATTATAAATATGATTTTCATAGAGTGCTTTTCCCGTATATACTTCTCTCCAGGCATCCAAATCAGTACCTAAACTATTAAAAATAAAAGGTAACCGTGACAGTAATACTATTAAAACTATCATTATTTCCTTACCATATTTTTTCATTTTACCTGCTAATTGTTTTCTGACACAAAATAAGTTCTTTTTTACTTAATAAAAGGATGATCTGAGGCTTATCTATAGATAAAATAAAGTATTTCGCCTTTTCCGGTAATCTATCCTGAGAATATATTGAGTTAAAAAACTTCTCCAATGTTGGCGAAAAAACCGTGTGAATTATTTTGACCGAAACCATAATCTATACATAGGTTGGTGTTGCTGTGTTTGTTAAGTTTGATGCGTAATCCCACTCCGTATCCAAAGAGGAGCTTTTTGTATTCATCGGAAAGATCTGCGGAGAAAGACTGAACATTTGCAAAAACAACCCCTCCCAACAATCCGTTTCTGGTAATCCCAAAACGATATTCATTTTCATAATAATACATGTTTTTTCCACGGAACCTGCTTTGTATGTATCCCCTTCCTGTGTTGTTCTGGTCATCCCAACCTGTACTGGGAAGCATAAGATAGGGTGGCGTTGTTTTACTTGTAGTTAACCAGGCGAATCCCCAAAATGCGAGAATATTTTTTGAATTAGCGGGGAAGTGAACATATTTTCTTGCGTCTATCTGAAGCGAAGCCCAATTGGACTGGCTTCCCATGAAGGTAAAGTTAGGACGGTAAGTAATGCTTAAGTATTCGCCGTTCTGAGGGTTGATCTGGTTGATTCTATTATCGTATAGAGCTTTTATTGCCAATCCTGATGCTCTCTCGGATGTTTTTAAATCCCGGGTGAGAAGGCGGTTGATTCTTGTTCCCAGTGAATCTGTGACCTTAATACTCCAAAATTGATCATAATAAATTCCTCCACCCACGTAAAAGTCTTTTAATACATTAAACATAACGGATTGATGCAATTTTATATATTTAAAATTGACTGTATAAGCTGTGTTTGAGTTTGCTTCTATTGAAATTCTTTTTCCTCCTAGTCCATATACTTCTGAGGGATAATTAAGGTATTTGAAATCACTGATAAAATTGATTTTGTTACCCTTAGTCCAGATATTAGCATAGAGAGGAAAGATCGTCTGTTTATACTGTGAATAGGTATAGCTGGTAGAAATATTAGAAATTTTCTGATCTTTGGATCTTTGCTGATAGAACCCAATATTACCACTTATAACCCCAGCAAATCCTGTTTGTAGAGTATATCCTGCAGCTGGAATCATAGACCAGTTGAATTTCTTCTCAGCACGAATGGTGTCGCCGTTATCTTTTTTATGAAAGACGTTATGAAAAATATCTACAATGTCTTTTTGAGGTATTTTAGATTCATATAGGGTATCGGATAAAATTTGGGATTGGTTGTTCTGAGCGTAGCAGAAAAAGGAAAAGAGAATAAATAGAGGGTAGGGGAGAATTCTTTTCATGGTTGTGAATTTGTAATAACAATAATACATATAAATTCTTAGGCAAAATGATCTGTAATCAGGGCGTTATATTAGATAATTCTGTTGATATTCAAATATGCTGTGATTAATAGTAATAAAGATCATTTTGGGTTTAAAATATTATTAAAAAATAAAAAATAAGATTACCTGTTGTGTTTTTGGTTAATTTTTTTCTTTAAAAAGTATATTTTAATAGTATTAAATTCTGTTTTTGTGGTATAAAAAGGTGATAATTTGACTTTTTTGTAAATTATTTTTGGGTACATTAATTGAGGTATAGTCAGTAATGATGGTGTTTTATTGATATTAAATGTTTTATAATACGATATTTTTCACTTATAAATGATTTTGTTGTTAAAATTTTCATTAATTTCCAAATGAAAATTAATACATTTTTATTAACCATGAAAAACATCACTTATCTTAGTAGGCAGCACGTCTTCAGATGGCTCCTGCTATGTTGGCTCCTGGTACCTTGGGGTCTGCAAGCTCAATCATCAACTCATGTTACCTGGGACTCTCAGGTCGGATGCCAAGTCCATCGGGGCGAAAAAGGCAATGGCGACAATTCTGTTGCTGCTGCAAGCGTCGAGACTGGTACATGTATCCGTGTCTGTGAGAATACCAATGTAACCTATACGGTCCACGGATCTAATATTTTAAATGTGCAATGGACTTCTGCGGGAGGAACTGTACAAAGTGTTTCAGGTGCTTCCAATACACAAGCTGTTATAGCTTGGGGGGCTGCTGGAGGCGGCTTTGTACATGCAGTTATTCAATTTTTTGACGGAACAACTGAGACCCAAAATATTTGCATCGAGAAAATAAACAAGCCGATTCCTAATTTTACGGTCCTTAATATGAAGGATAGAGTTTGTAAGAATACGGAGGTTCATTTTGAAAACCTTTCTCAGGCAAATGGAGGGAGTGATATTGTCAATTACTTTTGGGATTTTGGAGACGGAACAACTTCCACAGCCTTTGAACCTAATCACACGTATACTTCAGCAGCAGGACTTACTGTTAGTCTTACTGTAACCAATAAATGTGGTTGTTCAGAAACTGTTTCTCAAAAACTGGAAATTCTGGAAGCACCACCTGTACAGATCAACTGTGCCTCGGTAGTGTGTGAAGGAAGTGTTGAAAAATACAGTGTACTGAATGGATGCAAGGGAGACTGGAAAGTGATTGGCGGAACTCTTTTAAATAATTATGGAAACGAAATCGAAGTTAGATGGGATCAGGTAGATCCGGAGGATGGCTTCGGTTATGTAATGTATAAATCAGAGTGTGGATGTCCAGAGTGGACTACCGTTAAAATTCCTGTAATTTTGAAAGCCTCAAAGATTAAAGGACAGAATGTAGTATGTACTGGAAGACAATATACATATTCACTTCCACAGTGGCCAACTACAAGTTTTGACTGGGATGTAACAGGTCCTGGCGTAGGTGAACTGACTTATAATCAACAAAGAAATGAAATTCTTTTCAAAGCGACAGTGCCAGGTACTTACACATTGACAAGTAAATATTTCAATACTTTAATGTTATGTGGAGGAGAAGCAACTAAAAAGATTGTTGTAGAACAGCCGGTAACCATCTCAGGTGGAACACCTGAGATTTGTGTAGGTACAGCTCAAACGTTTACAGCTACTCCTAATGTTCCTGTTATTTGGAATGTAACTTTAGATGGTGGGGTAGTGTATACTTCGCCACAACCAATCAGTGTACCTTTTAGTTATAATTTTGCAACACCGGGTACTTATATTGTAACAGCAGTTAAAGCAGGTGGAGGCTGTGAAAGCCAGGGAATACTTGTTAATGTAGTTGCGCCACCAAAACCTCCGAGAGGACCAATTGTTGGAGATGATGTGGTATGTACGGGAAGACCTTATGTTTATTCAATCGGTTTAACTCCAGCAAATGTGATTCCGGTATGGACTGTAACAAATGGTACAATTATGGGAAGTAATGCAGGAAACTCTATAACAGTTGTATTTGATACTGGAATGCCTACATTCTCAGTGTCTGTTCGTTATAGAACAATTGGTCAGGCTGGTTGTCTTTCCACTGCTATTACAAAGAACATAAGAGCAATAGATCTTAATAAAGTATCTATTGTTCAGAATATGGGTCCTTTCTGCCCAAGCAGCACACAGAACTTCAGTGCTGTTTTAGGGAATATTGTTCCGGATTCTATGGAATGGAGTTTTGATCAACCAAATTTCGGGAGTTTTTCATCCGGACAGGGAACGGCTAATATTGTGGTAAATATTAACGAAGTTTCAGGCGGGGTATATGATACTAATCTGAATTTAAAAATTGTAAAATGTGGTCAGGTGAAGATTATTTCTATGCCGATAAAAAAGATGGCTCTTCCAGTGATAAACTTTACCAATGTTGGGAAAATTTGTCCAGGTTCAAATCTTAACTTTACAATTGATCAAGGAGGAATTACTACAGCAACAAGTGTAACGTTTACTTTTGCTAATGGCAGTCATACAGAAAACTTTAATCAGTTAGGAACTTATAATTTCCCGAATAACGGATATATTCAGAATAATACCGGAGGTAATGTTTCGCAAGTCGTTACAGTAACCATTAACGGGGCTAATTCATGTTCATACAAACCAACGGCAAGTGCTAATTTTATTATCCTTCCGGAAACAATTATTACGGTTTCACCGGTATATAATCTTCAGGTTTGTGATAGTCAGCCTTTAGCACCTTACACTCTTACCGCTAACAGTTCAACAGGGCTTACTAATATTTTAGAATGGCAATGGTATAAAGATGGTTTACCATTGAATGGATTTACTACAAATTCATATACATTGTCAGGAGTTGGACTTGCAGGAACCTATCAGGTAAGAGCTAAAGATATCAATGGATGTTATGTATACTCACAAGAGATTAAAGTAACAAATGCTTGTCCTACAGGCAATAACTGTACAACGCCACCTACGGTTTATTTTGCCGCAGAATGGACTGACTGTAACAAGATTACTGTGAATTCTTTCAGCGTAAATAATGCGCCGGATCAGATTGAGTGGGTGTCTAATAATATCCTTACTATAACTAATGGGCAAGGGACCACTTCACCTGAGTTCCAAACCAATCTTGCAGGAGCACATATTGTGAGTGTCCGCTTAAGATATGGCACTTGTTGGTATTCAAAAAGTATTGAAGTTCGAAAACATTATGAACCTAAATTTGAGATTGCTCAGACTTGTAATGGTAACGGATATAATGTAACTCTTTACAATACCTCTACGATATTCGATATTAACCCGAATGCTATTGTGTATAAATTTAGTTCACCAGGACTTCCTACACAGACAGGACAGACGGCAACTTATAATAATCTGCCACCAGGAACATATACCTTTACGATGTCAATGTTTGCACCATCGTATCTTTATCCTCCTTGTACGATTACAAAAACAATTACTTTGGCACCGACTCCTAGTACAGATTTCTTGCTTCCGGCTATTGCATGTAAAGGAGAAGCGATTAATCTTTCGCCTGTGTCATATACTTCTGGAAATACTTACACATGGTATTTTGATGGAACAGCTTTTATTACTTCACAGCCAGGTTCGGTTGTTACATTTAATACTACCGGAACAAAAACTGTAAAGCTGGAAGTTAGAACTCCACAAGGATGTGTTTATACTTCTGCTACCGTTAATATTATGGTAAAAGATGCTAATTTTACTGGAAATGTTCTTCCATTAAGTGCTGTTGCATGTGAGGGAAGTGCTCCAGTAGTATCCTTTTCGCCGATAGGTACAGCACCATCAGGTTATATTTGGATGAATGGCTCTCAGCAAGTACCTGGAGCTCCTAATTCAATGAGTTTTGTTCCTACACAATCAGGAAGCTATTGGCCAGTATTAATATCACCAGAAGGATGTAGATCTAATATCATGAGCGAAAAAGCGGTGCCTATTACGATCAAAAAACCTCCGTACGTTAGTATTTCCGGACAAACAAATATTTGTTCAGGAAGTTCAGCAATACTTAATGGTATTGTGACCGCTAATAATTTAGAGTACAGATGGAAGAAAAATGGAGCTCCAATTGGAACATTATGGTCTAATACCTTCCCAATTGTTTTCAGTACAGGAGCGCTGTCTGCAGGTACGTATACCTTTACGTTGGAAGTACGTAACCCTGGAACAACAGATTGTACTTCATCTAAAGACTTTATAGTAACGGTAAGCAATCCGCCAGCGCAACCAACAATAACATATACTCAAATAGAATGTACTCCGTATAAGGTGAAATTAACAGCATCTGGACCGGCTAATGGAGAATACAACTGGAGTAATGGAATGACAGGACAAAGCATTGTTGTAGGAGAAGGAGGCGTATATAAAGTGATATATACAGCTCCGACTGGATGTAAAACAGATAATGAAATAGCTGTACCATTAAGCATTGAAAGCCTTATGTGGGTGTTCCCTACAGGTTGTTATGATTACTGTAGAGATAAACAACGTTATGTACTGGGACCAAAAGGTACTTTCGATTATCATCAATGGGAACTATTTGGAACATCGCTTCAAAATGGAACCAATGATATCATTTATCCGTTCTATTATGTAAGCAGTGCAGGAACTTATAGACTGAAAATTGAACAGAACATGCCATCAGGGCAAAAATGTGAATTCTATTCAGGACCATTGAACTATTACCCAGGCAAAGACTGTGGAGTAGAAACCCAGTGTGACGTTGACGTTAAGATCGAAGCCTTCAAGTGGGATGGAGATCATTATAATGTTCATGGAATGATATACAATAACGGTGGAATGCCGATAATGCTTAACATTTCAAGTCTTAATGGATATGGAACTTATTTCCCATCTATGATTACCATTCCGGCAGGAGGTACTTATGATATGAATAGCAATCCATTGATGTTCTATCCAAATGCAAACTTCCCTGGAGGAACTGATGCTATCCTATTCATGGGTCAGGAAGACTGTAAATTTGTTGCTGAGCCACAGATTATAGGTAAACCTAGTATTGCCAATGCAGGAAAACCAAGTCTTACGACAGCGTCTTCTCTGAAGTTGATGCCAAATCCAGCAAAGGATATCGTGAAGGTTTCATATAATACCGGTAATGAGAAATTGCCGGCAACACAGATCAAAGTTTTTGATACTATGGGGAATGTTAAATTCCATAAAGAACTGAAGTCATCTTCAGGAGAAGTGAATGTAGATGTCTCTAACTGGTTGCAGAGTACGTATATCGTTATTGTGCAGGCAGGAGAAAAATCATTGCAAAGCAAATTGATTAAAAATTAATCCATACTTCATTTTAATAAGCAGTGTTCTCGGAAGAGAACACTGTTTTTTTTATAATTAAAGGAGAACTTTTGTCTCCATAATGATAATGGCCGGTTTTAATTTTTACAAACAAGATCAATTAGTATGTCTCTTCACTATATACCTGTTTTCCAAGATAGAAAAGTTCATGTTTCTTGAGAGTCACATTATCCTCAAAAATATCATGAACAAAGCGAACCAATTCATTTACCTTTTCTCTTTGGGTAATTCTTATCCGGGATTCAAAATTAGAAGTAAACCCACTCTTAGTGTAGTTTAATGATCCGAGATAGGCTACTTTTCTATCGATTATATAAATTTTTGAATGCAGGAACTTGTTGTCATAACGATTGTTTCGGACATACTTGAAATTTAATTTCTCGGAGTAATGGTAAGTGTAGATCTCCATTTTTCCTATTTCGGTTTTCTTTTCCCAGCATCTGAAGAATCCGTATAGAGAGGCAACTGCAACTATAAGAGCAATGACATTATTAGAATTGGTAAGGTCATCAACGAGATGTATTCCGAAATAAATGAGCGAAAAGACTCCCAGGCAGAAAAGTCCAATAGAGGATAAAAAGAATAGGCTCTTCAGACTTTCCCTTTTCTCTTTTTTCTTGACATCTGTCACCCGGTTCTGATGGATAAGTTTTCGTAATATATTTCCATATTGTTCCGGTCGGAGATCACTGAATGCCAGCCTCACGTTGATATTTCTGTTCTTCAGCATAAGAAGATCATCCAATTTTACTTCATCAATATAAGGGGAAACGATAAGAACTTCTGCTTTTGCATTCAGGATGTCTTTATTCAATTGATTGCCTGCATTTTGCCCGACAAATACTTCAACACCTTCACTGTTTTCAGTATCAATTTTAAAATAATATTTTTTGTTTTCCTTATAATACACGTTTGTTGTTCTTAAGTTATATTGAAAGTATGTTTTCTGGGGTTGTTTTTTAACAAGATCAGCGCTAAGCCTGATTTTAATACTTTGAGCCGCCAAATTTACGTTTCTTTTTATTGTTTGCTTTATGGGAAAGCATAAAAAAATGATATCTTTTTAGCATCAGTCCTGATATTTCTAAATGTAAGCACTCTAATTATCATTATCTGATACCGCGTTGGGACACTTAAGTATATCATACCCAATAAATACTTTAAATAAGAAATTAAACGGATTACATAAAAACTGGAATAAGGTAAATAATTTATTTTTTTGAAAGAATTTATAGGTGTTGCTTTGTCAAAAAAAGAACATGAAACAATTTTTATTTTACGTATTAACGATAACTATATTATTTATAACAATGGGAAACTTAAAAGCACAGAACAAAACATTTGATAACGATGTAAAAACAATTGATGCTATAATGAAGGCCAGTTACGAGGTGGTTTCTGGTGAAAAAGGAGCGAAAAGACAATGGGAAAGAGATCACTATTTGCATCATCCCAAAGCGGTGTATTCTTATTTTGACAAAGTAAAACAAGAGCAGGTAACTTTGACATTACAAGAGTTTCATCAGGCAACGGATGATATGGTTTTTAACACTGCCTTTTATGAGAACGAAATTAATAGAGAAGTCAGAATTTTTGGCAATATCGCCCAGGTTTGGAGTACTTATGAGACCAGATTGGACAAAAATGGTAAAGTGGCAAGGAGAGGAATTAACAGCATTCAACTCATCTTTGAAAAAAATCGATGGTATATTATTTCCTGGATATTCAGTGGGGAAACCGACCAAAATTTAATCCCGAAAACATTCGATAGAAATTAATAAAAGAGCGGGTCTCAAAAGTCAAACGATTTGATTTTTGAGACAGCTTTTTTTACCATGGTGATTAAAAATAATATTTGATTTGGAAAATTTAGAGTGCTTTATTTCCTAACTCATAATTAATAAAAGGAAAAATAATCTTAGCAGTTTCTTCCAGCCTATTTCTTATTTTTGCAGAGACTAAGCAACTAAATTGTTTCTTCCAACATATGAACGATGTATTTTCTGACAACCATCAAATAGAAGTAGTTTCTACATTTTCTGAACTTATAAATACTCATTTTCAGGGAAAGATTAATGCGATGTGCTGGTATAGGAATTTAGACGGTGATTTTAAAGAAATTGTTTCTAAACTTCTATTGAAAGAGAATATTACTGAAATTTCTGAGGGAGATCTTTTAGCATTGAAGTTATCGGAAAAAGGAAACATCGCCAGAAAAATAATCCTCAATGATTTAGAGTTATTAGCTGATTACGGAGCACTGCCTTCCCTTAATCTGCTTAAAAATTACGAGCGGGACGAGGAGTTTGATTTTATTTCAACGGATGTCTATTCGTATCATGTGGATCGTTCACCTATTGGAACAGATACTTTTTTATGTACTTATTATGGTGCAGCAAGTGATATTTTACCCAATGAACAAGCTCTACAAAAAATTCAGGTTCCTGAAATCCGGGAAAAACTCAAAGAATTATATGATGGGCCGGAAGAAGAATTTGAAAGCTTTCTAAAAGATTGTTTTTTCGATCTGCACTATCAGGCTCAACCTAATGCACAACCTACAAATCTTGGAATAGGACATCTCTGGCGGTTGGCAGTAGATCATCCTGCACAAAAAGTGTTACCTTGTGTGCATAGGGCTCCCATTGAAAATGAAGGTGAATATCGTTTGCTTTTGATCTGTTAAATCACTTTCATAAGATAATACTGTTTTATTGTAGTTGGGATTTCTCATTCAAAAATAGTACCTTTAAAATAAATTTTCCTGTATTTACGGTCTGTTGGCTTGTAAATTGATACTACAAACTGTATTGAATTTTGATGACTAATGACTAGATCAATTGTAACTTTAATTTTCTTTTTAAGTGGTTTTTTATTTTTAAGTGCCCAGGAAAAGAAAGATTCACTTTATTACAAAATAGAAGAATTTTCGGATAAAAGAAAAGTCACTAAATTTCTTCATCGTTTCATATTTCGTAGAGAGGCAGATTCTACTTCTGTTAAATCCCGAACCGAAAAACTTCCACAGGAAGCCTACAATAAAAGATATATCCGAAACATCAGGATCGAAACCATTGACCCTTTTGGATATGATTCTAAAGATCAGAAAGAGAAATTGAAATGGTATGATTGGTTTACAGACCACCTTCATTCCACAACAAGAACTTCTACAGTTAATAATTATTTGCTTTTTAAAGAAGGGGAAGAGTATAATGCCCAGAAGCTGTATGAATCTGAACGTTTGTTGAGAACAATGCCTTTTATCAACAGAGTGAATATCAGTGTTGCAGATGACAGTTCCAACAAAGATTCTATTGATGTGGTGGTAAAAGTTCTTGATTCCTGGAGCCTAAAACCAAGGCTCAGCTATTCCGGAAGTAAAATTGGTCTTGGAGTTACCGAAGAAAATGTATTGGGACTAGGTCATACCTTCGATTTCCTTTACAGAAATGATTCTAAAGAAAAACAGGATTATGTATTAGGAAGCTATACGGCCTATAACCTTTTTGGGTCTTATGTCAATGCTCAAATCCTCGGAGAACGGGATTTTTTGAGAAATGAAAGAATCAATTTCAATGTCAGAAGAGATTTTTTCTCCCCTCTAACAAAATGGGCAGGTGGTTTCACTTTTGAATATTTTATGCGGAATGTTTTACTTCCCATAGAAACGGATACTGCATTTCCGGAAGTTCAGATCAAAGTATACAGCCAGGATTTATGGGGAGGTTATCAGATCCCGGTGTCATCAGATCCTAGTGAAAAAGTTAGCAGTAATATTGCTGTTATAGGAAGATTCCAGAACTATCAGTATAAAGACAGCCCGGGAATCGATCGGTATAAATATTTCAGCTCTTACAACAGTTTTTTGATGTCTGTGGGGCTTATTAACAGACGGTTTTCCGTGCAGAAGAATATTTTTCAATACGATTTACCGGAAGATATCGCTTATGGGAATTCTGTGAACATTATTGCAGGTGGTTTATCCAGAAATAAAGAAGTAAATCCTTATGTAGGAGTTTCTGCATCTTACGGCAGCTTTACAAAGCTGGGATATTTTACCTTGAAAGCACAGTTTGGAAGATTTTTTAATGAAGACAGCCAAAACAGAGAGTCTTTCCGTATAGACGGAACGTATTTTACGAATCTTATGAACTGGAAATTTGCGAAAGTAAGACACTTCTTTTCTCCAACTTTAGCTTTAGGAAATCCACAACATAATTATTCTTATAAAGATAGAATCAATCTCACTTCACCAGATGAATTTCCTGTTTATAATGCTGATTACATTGGAACTAAAAAAATGGTCTTAAGGTATCAGCTTCAGATGTTTATAGATAAAACCTGGAAGAATTTTCACTTCAGCCCCTATTTAACGATGGCTGTAGGCTGGCTGGGAATGCCTAATGAAAAACTGTTCAATACCCGTACGAATACTAAAATAGGAGTGGGAGTTTTGATTAATAATCCTTTTTTGGTGTTCAACAGGATTCAGATTTCCTTTACCTATTATCCTCGTGTTCCATTTGATAATAACTCTGTTTTTGATTTTAACAGCAACCGAAATAATCTTCTCCCAATGAACAGTTTTGCAACGGAGGTGCCTCATTTTGTGAATTTTGGGAATTGATGAGAAGGCTAAATATGTATTTTTCTAATATTGAATGAGTTGTCTCAAACGGGGTTTCACAACGATTTTATTATTTTCATCAATCCCTTATTCAGACGTATATCTATAGTAAAAAGGTTTTGTTTATTTAGAGGCTAAATTCGTCTGTAAAAACAAAAAAAATAATGAGAAAATTTTACAAACCTTGCTTTTGAAATGCTCGGGGACACATTGGCTTTAATAGAACCGAATGATGACTTAAATAAGTCCCCTTTATATATATGGTATGGGATTTCAGATTTCTTTGTATGCGGATGATAAAAAAGATGCACAAATATTCCATTCTTAATCTGAATAAAGCAAAATTATCCGGTAAAAAAATAGATTGAGAATCGCTCATATTGCAAAAGGTGATGTTGTGCCATGATACATTTGAATTTTTCGACTAAAAAAAATTGCAGTCTATACCCATTCTTCCATCCGAACTATTGAAAATAGAAAATATCGAATTCGTAAAAAATTCAACTTAGATTCTTCAGTTGATTTAAATACATTTTTAATATATATCTATTAGAGTTATCTAATAGGTTATACTTTGTTTTGTTTTTATTTATTTGATAATCAATCTGTTGTATAAGTGTTTTAATTAAAGAGTAGAAATAGAGTAGGCTGATTTTAGGTGCTATTTTCGCTTGAGGATATATTTGTCACATAAATTTTAATCAAAATATATCTACAATGAAACGAATGATTGTCCTTTTGATTGGGTTGTACTTCTTCGGTTTGACCTTTGATCAAGTGGGAGGGAATACGGTACAACTTGATCGCTTAGCTAATTTAGATGCCAGAAGTATCTTTTCTGCGATACGAGGGACTTCTAAATGGCAATACATCAGTGAAAACTCCGGAAAATACAGTTATTTCATATTCAAAACATTTTCATAATGCTATATAAACAAATACATATTGGCGAATGCATAGAGGAGAAAGTAAAACAGGAGAATATTGAGATGGATCGCCTTATGCGTTTCCTTGATGTCTCAGAAGAAGAAATATTAAAAATGTACAAAGAACCAGAAATTACCACCTATATGCTGCTGAAATGGTCAAAAGTTCTTGAATATGATTTCTTCAGAATTTATTCTCAACATTTAATTCTCTATGCGCCACCTAAATGCCGTGATTCTGAACATAAAATAAAGCATTCATCTTTGCTTCCCGTATTCAGGAAAAATATATATACTAAAGAGATTATAGAATTTATGATTGAAATGGTCAATGATGGTAAAAAAACAAGAGCTCAGATAATAGAAGAGTATAAAATCCCTAAAACAACACTTTATAAATGGCTTGAGAAATATAATAAACAAACACTAATGCCAGAACAAAAGGATGAAAATTTTAATTGACAGGACTTTTAAAAATGAAAAGAGTAGACCCAATTTTAAAAGGATCTATGAAGATCTCATTCATTTTAAATATCCGGATAAAAGAAAAGAGCTTTGTGAAATATTAGACAAAGAAAAGCTTACAGATTACGACTTGATACGGTTGAATATTAATTTATTTGGTGATCAGCAACATAATCAAAAGCTAAAAGCTTATGATAAAGAAACCATTATCAGGATGTTGAACTATCAGAAAAAGAACAGACTGAGTAATACTCAATTGGCAATCCACTTTAACCTCAGTAGAAATACGGTAGCTAAATGGAAAAAAAGCTTCCAATGACTAATCCTGAAAATCCGGTATAGGTTAAACACAAAATTAAATATTATTTTGATAAGAAAGAGTTCTGTATTAGAGCTCTTTCATTTTGAATAGTATCTAATTATTTTTTTATTTTTAATGATTGGCCAAATATTCACGGTCAGGATAGGCTTTCATTTGTAAAAGATCTGAAGATTAAAAAGCAAATGCAAAACAGCATAGAATATTTAAATAAAAGCCCAGAGATCGCAGATTCTATAAAGAAAAAGACAGTTTTTATAACTTTTGATTTTGATGACATAGATGGCATAGGCATCGAGGGGTTTGGTATAAATTATTCCACTCACATTCCAATGCTCTTTTCCAAAATAGATAATAATGGACAATTGACTACTTCCAGAGAGAATAATATATTATATTACAATTATTCAAAAAATATTGTCTTTGTTCTTTTTAAAGGTTTTAAATACTTTGATTTGAATACAATGGCAAAGATGTCTAATGATATTCAAATAAAAAAGGAAATCTCACATTAAATGAGTATTTCACTTTTAAAGAAAGTCAAGATTTGCAATTAGGCAACGTGGAAAATTCTATTTCATTTAATCATCTTAACGATAGCTTTGTCCCCGTTCGTTTGAATACATTTGATTTGAAAACTTTTATGGAAGTTTGATATGGAATTGAGGTAACAGAAACTACGGTCAGCCAAAATTGAGATCTGTTAAAACAGAATAAAGATGAATCGCAATACAATCTTCATTCGCATCCTCAATTACTTTTTAATTAAAGCTGCAGATTAGTATGCAAACATTTTTATTTTTATTAATTTGCAATCAAATTATCTAACAAAAATAAGTCTAGAATGATAAAAAGGCTATCTCTTTTGAGACAGCCTCTTTAATTTTATAATAAACTTTTATGTTCTAAATTCTAATAGAAGAATAACGATAAAGTTACTGATGAGATTGCTTCTTCTTTCGACTCGCAATGACAATTATTTCCCTATACTTAAGTTATATATTTCCGGAGAATTAACCAAATATCACTTCATCAAATTCTTTCTAAATGATGAAATTTTTAAAGAGACTCAATGTAAAAAACCTTAGGGAACTTATAATAAAGTTATCCAATGACATGGTTTGAGTTATACACTGACCATACTCAACACTAATTATTTATTTTTTGCTATTCTAAATCCAAATCCGTCATTGCGAGTGTTACGGGGAGATTGGTATCTAACTTCTGGCATATGAATTCCATATTCTAATGGCTTACCATCTGAACTTTGTGATTCGTAGAACCAGCTTGCGCCTTTTGATATTTTATAAGCTCCGTCTTTAGGTCCTCTTGGATTTTTCTTACTTACTAAACCATCCTTTTCAGGATTGTACCAATCAAAAACCCATTCACTAACATTGCCAGTCATATCATGTATTCCAAGCTCATTAGGTTTAAGAAGTCCGACTTTATGAAAAATACTATCAGAATTTTCTTTTACCCATCCAACCTCAATTGGGTTATTGCTTCCACTATATCTGTAACCTTTTGTTTGCTTTCCACCTTTGGCTGCATATTCCCACTCTGCCTCAGTTGGCAATCTTCCACCAGCCCACTTTGCAAAACTACTTGCTTCATCCCAAGTTGCGAGCATAGGATTTTCGTCTATCCATTTATAATACACTTTTTGTCCATACGCACTTTCAATTGGAGGAGACGGCATTTCTCTACCGGTCTCTTCGCAAAATTCTTTAAACTGCTTAACCGTTATTTCAAATTTACTAATGTAAAAACCATCAAGCTCAACTACACGATTGGGGCTTGTAAAATTGTGTATTGTGTCACCTTTGGGACTGATAATTATCTGATTTTTTCCTTCTTCGAAATGACCACCTTCTACATAAATCCAATCAATTTTGTTTTTATGCTTTTCACATGAAATGAGAATTAGAGCCCCTAGAAGAATTGCAAATTTATTTTTTATCATTACTGGTTTATGTATTCTACTTCCCAATACAAAACTTAGAAAAAATATTCCCTAACACTTCATCATTGGTGACTTCACCTGAAATCTCACCGAGGTGCTCCAATGCATTTCTCAGCTCATAAGCCAATAATTCTGTAGAAATTTTAAAAGAAATAGCTTCTTTTACTTTGTTTACGGCATCCAAAGATTTTTGTAAAGCTTCGAAATGACGTTGGTTAGTGATAACCACATTATTCTCCTGAGATTTTAGCTGTTCAACGTAAGAAGATAATTCATTTTTAAGATCCTGGATGTTTTGATTCTCAACAGCAGATATTTTGATGAAATCAAGTTCATGAGAAATAGCATTTCTGAAGACATCTTCTACCGTTTCATATTTGGTAGGAGTAACCTCGTCAATTTTTGTGGCACAAATGATTAATTTCAGATCTTCTCTTAATAATGACTGGATCATTTCAATATCTTCTGAGAAATCTTCAGTAGCAGCATCAGCCAGATACACTAAAATATTAGCATTTTCTACCTTTTCCTTCGCTTTTTTTACTCCAATGGCTTCAATTTCATCTACCGTTTCACGCAGTCCGGCAGTATCAATCAAACGGAAAGCATGGCCTTTAATGTGAAGAACCTCTTCAATGGTATCTCTTGTGGTTCCGGCAATATTACTTACAATAGCTCTCTCTTCTTTCAGTAAAGCATTGAGTAAGGTAGATTTCCCTGCATTAGGCTTACCGATAATCGCAACAGCAGTACCGTTTTTAATAGCGTTTCCATATTGGAAGCTCTCAATAAGAGAATTTAATTTAAGGTCAATTTTATCTAATAGTCCGCTTAAAGCAGTTCTGTCAGCAAATTCTACATCTTCTTCTGCAAAGTCAAGCTCCAATTCTATAAGGGAAACAAAATTCAGAAGGTCAGTTCTTAATAACGATATTTCATTGGTGATTCCACCTTTTAATTGATTGATAGCTACCTTTCTGGAGGCTTCATTTTCAGAGGCAATTACATCAGCAATGGCTTCTGCCTGGGAGAGATCAATTCTTCCATTGATAAAAGCTCGAAGTGTAAATTCTCCTGCTTTAGCCATTCTCGCTCCATTTTTAATAAGCGTTTCAAGAATACGTTTTCCGATATGGGGTGAACCATGGAAAGCAATTTCTACAGAATTTTCTGTAGTGAAACTTTTCGGTGCCAGGAAAATGGAAAGCATAATTTCATCAATAGCTTCTTCACCGTCCATAAAATACCCGTAGTGGATTGTATGAGACTTCTGTTTCTCCAGCTTTTTTGCAGGGAAACTTTTTTGAACGATGGGTAAAACATCATTTCCGGAAACTCTGATAATGCCTAGAGCGCCTATTCCATTAGCAGTAGCCAGTGCGCAAATAGTATCGTTATTCATGGGGCAAATTTACGCTTTTTAATGCAAATTTTACAGAGGTGATAATTTGGATTGTCTATACTTCTTATCTGGCTCTGCATTTCAATAATATTTGAATGGTAAAAATTAATTTTAAATAGAAAAGCGATTAAACTACATCAATATTTTCAGATTACTGGATGAAAATAAGGCGTCTGTTCATCCAAACAGGCCTGTTCCAATAGATAAATTTTATTATATCATCGATTACAATCTTTAGGCACGGAAACCACGAATTATTTCGGAATACAAAGGATTTTTGGAGGATTTATAGGCTAAGTGGAGAAAGTATTGTGTGAATCATAGAATGTTGATACATATTGATTTATGTTTTTATTAATTTGCTTTTTTTGAGATCAAAAACCAATACATATGTTTGATAATATTGAATTTTTAAATAATATGTAAAGATTTCTTAAATATATGTAGTTTTGACTTATATAGAAGGTTGTTTATCAGTAAGTTGTTTTTTGTTTCAAAATAGAATGTTATAAAAAAATCTTTTTGATGAAAATAAATTCGGCAGGGTATTATATTGTTATTTAAAACAGTAATGAAGTTTGGTATATTAATTGTTGGGTAGGGATTCGGAGATGCAAAAAAAACACATATTTATTATTAAAATGTGAATAATCCGTTAATTTAGCATAAATATATATGAATAACTTAAATTTTATTGATATTAATAAGAAAATGATTTTTCTATTAATAATTGCCTTCTACGGGGTTGTAAATGCCCAGACCTGTACACCCTATACAGGACAGGCAATGGTAAGCGGAACTACGTATTGTATTGATGGGAACTATACTACAGTAAGTGGTGTTACGATTCCGAATGGAGCAACGCTTATTGTAAAATCAGGACAGTTTCAGGTTTCTGGTATTCAGGTAATGGGAGATCTGGAAATTGGTGACGGAGCCAGTGTGAGATCTAATGGTTCTATTCAGATCGGGACATTTGGCTCTCAGCAAAATTCAAAAGTTAAACTAGGGACAAGATCTTTTCTTTCACTTACAGGGTCGGTTACTCAAGGAGATCCAACTTTTGGCGGACTTTATCCTGGAACTACCGCAGTTATTGAAATGGGAACAAGCAGCGTAGTGGAGATATGTGGAACATTTACCCAACAGTCAACAACTTATCCATCTGTTGAATATGTTGGAATTCCTACCGGCAAAGCCTATTGTATTGCGAAAGCTGATGTAAGTGGTGGTGGTGGAGCTTCTATAATCAGTGATGATAGCCAGATTGTGGCTATTGCTATGGGAAGCGTGACAGGGCTTGGTATGGGAAATGCAAGCTTCTGTGGTCCAAATGCTACATCCGCTACATGTCCATCACTTTGGCCAGTAGGATTATCTGATGATAAAAACAGCTGTGGTAACGCGCCTACAATTATTGATGATATGGATGCTTACTGTACAAAACTTGGAGCAACAGGAACACCTGATGGGTTTACCAAATTCGGCATTACGATACAGCAAAAAAATAATGCCTGGCCAGAAAATGTTCCCAACGGTTTTGTTGCGATGGAAGCTAAAGATAAAGGTTTCGTTATTACAAGAATTCAGCATGTAAGCCAGACTCCACAGCCAGGGGATGCTATTGCAGATCCGAAAGAGGGAATGTTGGTATATGATCTTCAGGATAAATGTGTGAAATTGTACAACGGCACAAGATGGAAGTGTGTAGAAAGAACCTGCAATAATTAATCTAAAAATTAGTAAAAAGATGAAAAACATAAAAAATATAAGTATAATAATTGCCATTGTTATTTTTAACTTCACAATTGCTCAGGTAGCAATTGGTAAACAGGCAGTAGATGGAAACAGTACGGTTCTGGATTTCAATAACGTATCCGGAAATACAAAAGGATTAATCCTTCCTGCAACTTCTGGCCTTCCAACCGGATCTTTGGTGAACGGTACATTTATTTTTGATGTAACTGACAATAAAATAAAGGTTTATGAGAATGATGTATGGAAGCCTTTATCTGATGCAGGAAATTCAAGTGCTGTTGTGGTAAATAATTCTGCGGAGTTAGGGAAAGGCGTGGTTATCGGGGCATCATCCAGTGCTGCAGATGGGGTGTTAGTGTTGGAGTCTCCGGATAAAGCAATGATCCTTCCGCAGATTGCAACCCCTCATATTAATGTGAAGAATCCATATCCCGGAATGATGTGCTATGATACAACAAGTAAAACATTGGCTGTATTTGACGGATCAGTCTGGAGTTATTGGAATTAAATCTAAGATGAAATAATTTCCGGAAAACCGGAGTATATATAAGTTTATAATGTGTATTAAAGCAGTGGTATATGTATATATACTGCTGTTTTTTATGAATTTTTATTAAAAAGAGAGATTACAGCTTTTTAAATGTAATCTCTCAGTTAAACAAATAATATAAATTGTAATATTCTCAGTTTTCTACGAAAGGACGCATATCATAATACTGAGATATTGTTTCATCATAGGATGTTGTGTTAAATAGGCCTCTTTTTGCTTGTGTTTTTAGTTGATATTATTTGTTTAGATGATAAAATAGATTTCGCTCCTCTTGATTTTGATTTCCCCCTGTTTGTTCTTTATACTTTTTAAGAGGAAGTAATATTTATTCTTAAATGAATTTATGTTGATCTTTTGGTAATGTTTTTTATATTGGAATAGACTTATATTTTTTACATTACAAACATATTCAATAATGGTAAATATTTCCAAAAAATAAGATACGACACAGCTACACTATAGATACTACTTGTTTTTTAATAAATTGGTTTTTAGGTTTTTAAATTTTATTTAACAAAAGGAGAAAGATTGATTTTTATAAAATCAAAATTGAGAAAGTGGCCTTAAAAGGGCTATTCTGAATCTATATAATGTAATGAAATATCTAAAATGATTGATCCCTGATGTAATTTTCCCTTCGTAAGGAATTGAAAATCATCTCCTGTTAGTTGATGAATGTTATTTTATAGTATTCAATGGCAAAACCCCAATTAAATTATAAGATTTTTTAATGAATAATCAAGCTTTCTTTATTGCTTTAAATAGAGTGGGAAATCCTATCGCTGAATATTGGATAGGAAAGTTTCAAAAGATTTAATGAGATAAGAAGTGTAAAGGTTTTAGTTATACGATTTGGGCGCTTTCCTTAATGCTGCTCATTACGAAAATACTTTTGGTCTGGCCAATTCCTTCAATTTCCGATAGTTTATTGATGAAAAATTCATGAAATTCATCCATATTGGGAGCCAGGATTTTGAGCATAAAATCAAAATCCCCGCTGATATTATAGAACTCAACCACTTCTTTCAATTTGCTGACCTCTTCAATGAATTTTCCTGCTGTTTTTTTATTATGAACATTCAAGGCGATCATACAGATAACCATCATTCCTTTATTCACTTTTTTTCGGTCCACAACAGCAGTATATTCTTTGATGATTCCTTGTTTTTCCATACGCTTAATGCGTTCATGGGTAGGAGTAGGGCTCAGGTTAATTCTTGCTGAAATATCACGGACGCTCATCTTGGCATCTTTTTGAAGAAGACGTAGGATAGAAAGGTCTTTTTCGTCGGGAGTGTAATTTTCTGTTGCCATTTGTTCTGTTTTATCAGATTAATTTTATGATTTTAGTTATTTTGTTCTTTTAATTAGTCCTATTTAGTTTTATTGTTCCAAATTTAATGTAAAATTTTTACTTACGTTCTGTTAATTTTAATTTTGCAGGAAATTTGAATATATGGATACAAGGAAAAATGTAATATTAATTTTAGCATCGGTGGGAACTTTTGTGGAGGCTTTGGATATTGCCATTATTAATTTAACCATTCCTTCTATCCAGGAGCAGTTTCATATCGGAGCAGGAACCGTTCAGTGGTTACAGACACTGTATGTATTGTTTTTTGGAGGTTGTCTGATTATTGGCGGAAAGCTTTCCGATCAGATAGGAAGAAAGAAAATATTTCTATTAGGAGCCCTTATTTTTATGTTGACTTCATTAGGAGCTGGCCTTTCCGAAAGTTTTAATGTGTTAGCTATATTTCGTGCTTTGCAGGGATTGGGGGCTGCATTGGTGATGCCGGCAGCTTTGTCTATTGTAACCAATACTTTCAGGGAGGAACAGGAAAGAAACCGTGCTATCGGAATCTTCAGTTCTTTTGCTGCCATTGGTTCAGGAAGTGGACTTTCCGTAGGTGGAATTATCAGTACATACCTAAGCTGGCACTGGGTTTTCCTTATTAATGTTCCAATTCTCTTAATCACATTAATTTTGTCTTATTATTACTTACCAACGGATGAGAAAAATGAAAAGGCACAAAAAACAGATGTTATTTCAGGAGTATTAATGGTTGTTGGTCTTTTGAGCCTTACATATGGAACACACGAGCTGGTTCATATCAAAGAAGAACCCTTTCTTGTGATAGGTTCATTAGTAGTTGCTGTGCTGTTTTTAGTGATGGTATTCTTCAGGCTGAAAACTGTTGCGGAACCTTTATTTGATTTGAAATTATTCAGACATGGTTCCTTGGTGGTTTCCAATGCCGCTTTTTTCACGTTGGGAGCATTTTTCATCGGGTTTTTATTCCTGATCTCTTTAATGCTTCAGAAGGATATGGGATATAGTGCAGCTTCAGCAGGATTAATGCTTGTGCCATTTAGTGTTCTGTCAGCTTTAACGGCTAAATTTATACTGCCTCATGTTTCAAAACGATTGAGTTCATCTCAAATGGGAGTATTAGGATGGTCATTTATGCTGGCAGGGGGATTATTGCTGTTGATTTCGGTGTATACGGGTCATCCGTTAACCATGGTTTTGTTAGGGTCTGCTTGTATTTCGGGAATAGGGATGACGTTCTGTTTTACTGCGCTTTCAGTGATGGGAATTCAGGATGTTGAACCTTCCAATTACGGATTGGCATCAAGTTTGAGTTCTACAAGTTACTTCCTGGGAGCTGGAATCGGGCTTTCATTCATGACTTTAATGAGTCAGGTCTTTCCTTCAGAATTTGCAGTAGGAAGCCTGAATCTGATCGTACTGATTAGTTATGCTCTTTTAGCCCTTGGAATGTTATTCTATTTTATATTAAAAGGCTTAAAAGTGAAGCAGACAGAAGTTGCTGTTTCATGATAAGCGACCTTAAAATTACACAAACTATATGAGCAAGGAATTGGTGTTTAGGCACCTGTTCCTTTTTTTTCTTTGAGTAGCTCATTCTTCTTTATTACTTTTGTCCTGTGAGAATACAAATCATTAGCGATCTTCATCAGGAATTTGGACGAACTGAATTATGTTTTGATAATGCAGATGTTATTGTGTTGGCGGGTGATGTCAACTTAGGAATTAAGGGGATTGAATGGATGAAAGAAGCTATTCCCGATAAGCCGGTTATTTATGTGCTGGGCAATCATGAATATTATAAAGGTTCATACCCTAAAACACTTCATAAAATAAAGGAGGTAGCTGAAGATTCTAATGTTTTTATACTCGAAAACGCTTTTGTAGACATTGGAGATATTCGCTTTCATGGGACTACTTTATGGACCGATTTTTCAATCTTTGGAAATCCTGTGAAATACGGAATGATCTGCCAACCGAAGATGAACGATTATAAAAAGATCAGGCGTGATCCATCTTACTCAAAAATGAGAACCATAGATACGTTCAAAATTCATCAGCTTTCAAAAGTATGGTTGCAGGAGAGTCTTGAAGTTTCAAAAGAACTTAAAAATATAGTCGTTACCCATCATGCACCAAGCATTCAATCTGTGCCGGAACATTATAAGGAAGATCCATTGACCTCTGCTTATGCATCCAATCTGGAAGATATGATCCTGGAACATCAGCCGCAGTATTGGATTCATGGTCATATTCATACTCCATGCAGATATGCTATTGGGAAAACGGAGATTATTTGTAATCCTCATGGTTACATAGATGAGAAATATAATGGTTATGAGAAAGAATTGATTGTTGAGATATAGGAAAAAGTGTAAAAAATGAGCAGAAAACAGAAATAGCTAGCTTTAAAAGAGTTGCTATTATTGATAACAAATGACTTCCTTCCTTGGGCGACATGATTAATGGGGTAGTTTTGCTTTATTGTAGGTGTTTTACCTTTTTGTAGTTTTCTCTTTTTCACTACCTTCGTGCCCTACAATCCATTTCCTATGGCTAAAAAGTCCCGTAAAGAACCTCTCCAGGAACCCGATTTTGTTTCACAGCTGGCTTTTGATAAAGTGTTACAGCAAGTTGAATTTGATCTCAGGATCAAAGAGTTTGTGGTAATGGAAATTGACAGGGCGAATTATATTATCAAACCTAATATGCCCTATCGCTCAGATTATTTCTGTATTTTTCTCGTTCAGGAAGGAAGTGTAGGATTTAGATTGGATGATAAAAGATATATGGTCTATAAAGGAGATGTGGTTTTTTGTCCTATGGCGGAGACTTTCTGGGTGGAAAATATTGCTGATGATTATAATGCTAAATATATTTTCTTTTCGGTAGATTTTATTTCTGAAGCTGGTTTTAACTATAAGTCTAATAATGTTCTGAAAAGTTTGTCGTCAGACCCTACCCATATCGTAAGGAATGAACCTGAGCTTTACAAAAGACTACAATTTTATCTTGATGAATTGAAGATGTTGAATAACAAGGAGAAAGATAATTATTATTTTAATGAAATGATCTGGCATCACTTCTCGTTGGTTATTTATGAAATAGACAATTATTTCAAAAAAATCGAAAAGCCGCATTCAGTGACCCCTAGGGAAGATGAGCTTACCACGAGTTTCTTTAAACTTGTTCAGGAACATTTCAAGGAAGAACACAATGTACAGTTCTATGCAGACAAGTTGTTTATTAGCCGGAAATACCTTACCAAAGTGATCAATAAAACGATGTTCAAAACACCCCGGGATATTATTCATCAGGTGTTGGCAGTAGAAGCGAGATTATTGCTCAGAAATCCAAATCTTAATGTGAATGAAGTCGCTTCAAAACTTAAATTCTCGGATCAGGCATCTTTCAGTAAATTTTTCAAAAAGCATACTGGGCGAGCTCCGTTGGAATATCGGAAAGATGATTTGTATTGATTATCAGCAAGTTGTATTTAAGATGTCTTTTTGATAAAAAAAAGTCTTTTTTTGATTTAAATTTTAGAAATATATCATTCAATTTATCTATGAATGATATTTCTCATGTTTTTTAAAATAAGGAGTCTTTTTGACAAAACAAGGAGTTTTTTGAATAATTCTATTGAATTTTTTTCGTTCGAATTTTGTGGCGAAAATTTAAATGACTAGAGTTATGCAAAGATTTTTTGTTCAAAAATCGACACTACTTTTTCTTTCACTCATTGCGTTGGCGGGATGTAAGAAAAGTAATCAAAACCAGGCTTATCAGCAACAGGCACCAGAACTTCCTGTAGAAATAGTACAACAAGGAGACGCCTCAGTTTCCAGAGAATATGCGGCATCTGTTGAGGGAATTTCCAATGTAGAAATAAGACCTCAGGTAACAGGATACCTAAGCAAAATTTTTGTAGATGAAGGTGATTATGTCCGAGCCGGACAACCGCTTTTTAAAATTGAAGACAGAATCTTTGCTGAACAGATGAAAAGTGCACAGGCAGCATTAATTACTGCGCAGGCTAATCTTTCGACTTCTAAAATTGATCTGGATAGAAAAAAGGAACTTTTTAAAAATAAAATGGTTTCCGAAATACAGGTGAAAGAAGCTGAAGCGGCTTATAATGCAGCTAGAGGAGCAGTAAGCCAATCAACATCTTCTATTGAATCTGCAAAGATCAATCTTAATTTTTCTACGATTAAAGCTCCGGTAAGCGGATTTGTCGGAAGATTCAACTATCGTTTGGGAAGCTTGATGACACCAGGCAATCAGGAAGCGATTACCCTACTGTCAGATATTCATCAGGTGTATACCTATTTCAGCTTAAGTGAAAATGACTTTAATAACTTCCAGAAACAGTATGTAGGAAGCAGTATTGATGAGGTTATTAAAAACACTCCGGCAGTATCTCTATTGCTTTCCGGTGGTGAAAAGTATGCTGAGACAGGAAGGATTGATGCCGTTGAAGGGCAGTTTAATAAAACTACGGGTTCTATTACTTTAAGAGCAAAATTCAACAACCCGAATAACATCCTGAGAAGCGGAAATACAGGAAAGATCTTATTGGATCAGTTTTACAGCAATGTTGTGTTGCTTCCAATTGCTTCTACCAGAACCATTCAGGATAAAGTTTTTGTGTTTACGATCAAGAATGGAAAAGCAGAAATGCTTCCTGTAGAAGTTAATGGAAAAGCGGGTGATAATTTCATTGTTTCCAAAGGGTTGAAAGCTGGAGATCAGTATATCGTTTCCGGTTTCGACAGATTACAGCCGGGAACTCCTGTAGTGGCACAAAAGAAAAATGCTCAACAGAAAAAATCGTAAGAAGAAATCATGTTAAAGAAAATTATAAAAAGACCCGTACTGGCCACGGTTATTTCCGTGTTGCTTGTTATTCTCGGGATCGTCGGTATGGTCAGCCTGCCGATTACAAAATTTCCGGATATTGCACCGCCTACCGTGATGGTAACGGCTGCCTATCCCGGAGCTAATGCTGAAACAATTGCAAGATCTGTGGCTCCGCCATTAGAAAATGCCATCAATGGGGTAGAAAATATGGATTACATTACTTCTACAGCGAGTAATGATGGAACATTAAGTATTACTGTGATCTTTAAGCTGGGTACAGATCCGGATCAGGCCGCGATTAACGTTCAGAACAGGGTGGCACAGGTAACCAACCAGCTTCCTGCTGAGGTGATCCAGGCCGGAATTACTACGGTAAAGAGACAGAATAGTATGATTGCGATGGTTTCCTTAACAAGTAAAGATGGTTCAATGAGTGATCTTTTCCTTGAAAACTATGCAAAAATCAATATTGTTCCGGAACTGAAAAGGGTGAAAGGAGTAGGTGATGCTATGGTGTACGGTAACAAAGATTATTCTATGCGAGTATGGCTTGATCCGAATAAACTGGCTTCCTATAATCTTACTCCATCTGATGTTTCCCGTGCGATTCAGACCCAAAATCTCGAGGCAGCACCCGGAAGATTAGGGGAAAGAAGTAAAGAAGTAATGGAATATGTTCTCCGGTATAAAGGAAAATTTACCGAGCCTGAACAATATGAAAATATTACCATTAAAGCATTAAGCGACGGGTCTGTTTTGAAATTAAAAGATGTTGCCAGAGTAGAGTTTGGAGCTTACAGTTATACGGTTTCCTCTAACTTTAATAAAAAGGCTTCTGTAACGATGGCGATCTTCCAGATGGCGGGTTCCAATGCGAACGAGGTTCAGATTGCACTACAGGAAAGAATGAAGGAATTGGAAAAATCTTTTCCGGCAGGAATGGATTATGAAATTCCATATGCGACTAAAGAGGCATTAGACCAATCAATTGAACAGGTAATTCATACCTTGATTGAAGCATTTATTCTTGTATTCATTGTAGTGTATATTTTCTTACAGGATTTCCGATCTACTTTAATTCCAGCCATTGCAGTACCGGTTTCGATTGTAGGAACGTTCTTCTTTATGAAGATTTTTGGATTCTCTATCAACATTCTTACATTGTTTGCCCTGGTGCTCGCGATTGGTATCGTGGTGGATGATGCCATTGTAGTGGTAGAAGCCGTTCATGCTAAAATGGAGCATAAAAAACTGAATCCAAGAGCGGCCACCATGTCTGCGATGAGTGAGATTACAGGAGCTATTGTTTCCATTACTTTAATTATGTCTGCGGTATTCGTTCCGGTAGCATTTATGAGTGGTTCCACAGGGCTGTTCTATCAACAGTTTGCTTTAACATTAGCAATTGCTATTATCATTTCTGCCATCAATGCATTGACTTTAAGCCCGGCTTTATGTGCATTATTCCTTAAACAGCATCATGGGGGAACTCATGAAAAAATGAACTTTAAAGACCGTTTCTTTGCTGGATTTAATGCGAGTTTTAATAAGCTGACATTCCGTTACGGAAAAGCGGTACTGTTTCTTTTGAAGAAAAAGTGGATTGCAGTGGCCATGATTGTAGCGTTTGGAGGATTGTTTGCCTGGATGTCTATGACCACTCCAAAAGGATTTATTCCTGATGAAGATCAGAGTTTTATTATTGTAACGGCTAACCTGGCACCTGGAGCGTCTAAAGACAGAACATCCAAAGTAGTATCTGATACGGAAGATCTTTTGATGAAAAATCCTGCGGTAGATAAAGTGATTTCTGTAGATGGGCTGAACTTATTCAGTGGATCAATGTCTTCCTCAGCAGCTTCTATTTTCGTTAAATTAAAAAATTCAGGAGAAAGAGGAGCTGTTAGCAATATCAATGACATTATTGGGCAGACGCAGGGAATGCTTTCCAAAGATAAAAGAGCGAATTTCCTTGTAATTAATACGCCAACGGTTGATGGTTTCGGAAATACGAGTGGAATGGAGCTTGTGCTTCAGGATCGTACCAATGGAGAACTTCAGAACCTTGGAAATATTTCCTACGGAATGATGGGTGCTTTGATGCAGAGACCCGAAGTGGCGGTCGCATTTACCACTTTTGATGTTACCTATCCTCAGTTTGAAGTGCTTGTAGATGAGGTGAAATCCGCTCAGCTTGGAGTGAATGTTTCTGATGTATTGGGAGTGATGCAGGGATACTACGGAAGTATTCAGGCTTCAGATTTCAATAGATTTGGGAAATATTACAGAGTTTTAGTACAGTCTACTCCAGAAACGAGACAGGATAAAGAATCTCTGAATGGACTTTTTGTTAAAAATAACCTGGGACAAATGGTTCCTATCAATACTTTGGTGAGTTTAAAGCAGACAACAGGAGCTGAGGTGGTAGACCGTTTCAACCTTTTCAATTCATCCAATTTAACAGTAATGGCTGCGCCGGGTTACAGTACAGGACAAGCTATGGCGGCTGTAGAAGAAGTAAGCAAGCAAGTTCTTCCTCCTGGATATACTTATGATTATAAAGGAATGAGCCGTGAAGAGGCAGGTTCCAGTTCGCAGTCAGTAATGATTTTTGGGTTGTGTATTGTATTTGTATTTTTCCTTTTATCAGCACAATATGAAAGTTATATTCTTCCATTTGCTGTATTGATCGCTATTCCTGTAGGATTATCAGGCGTTTTTGTGGGAATTACTTTCGCAGAATTATCTAATAATATTTACGTTCAGATTGCTCTTGTAATGTTGATTGGGCTTTTGGCAAAGAACGGTATTTTGATCGTGGAATTTGCCATCCAGAGACGAAGAGCTGGAAAAAGTCTTATTGCTTCAGCAGTGGAAGGAGCAAAGGCAAGATTACGTCCGATTTTGATGACCTCTTTGGCATTCATTACAGGATTGCTTCCATTGGTTTTTGTAGTAGGACCGTCAGCAATGGGTAATCATTCTATTGGATATGCGGCAATTTCAGGGATGCTTTTTGGTACCATCTTAGGGATTTTTTTCGTTCCGGTACTTTTTGTGATGTTCCAGGCTTTGCATGAGAAAATCAACGGAAGAGTAGTAACTGATGCAGATTGGGAATATTAATTCAAATGATTTTAACAATGAAAATTAAAAATATAGCATATATCGCATTCATTTCCGGAACCGCTGTTTCTTGCGGAGTCCAGAAGTATGAACAGCCTGAAGTGAAAATGCCTGAAGCTTTCAGAAGTAACAGTATTGTGGTTGAGCAGAATGAAAATATTGCGAAGATCGGTTACAAAGACTTTTTCAAAGACCCGGTTTTGGTAAAATTGATTGATAAAGCAATGGTGCAGAATAATGATTTGCAGGTAGCTTTAAAACAAATAGAATTTGCTTCATTGGCGTATACGCAAAGCAAGTGGGGAAATATTCCTACAATCAATGCCACTGCGAATGCCACTATCAACCGTGCATCAGACAACAGTATGAACGGAATGATGGGCAGACAGTTTATGGGAAAGAGGTATACAGAAGATTATACAACAGGACTCAATTTTTCGTGGGAAGCTGACATTTGGGGAAAAATTAAAGGAAGAAAGGAGCAGGCATTGGCAGACTATTTAAAAACCCAGGAAGCAGCTAAAGCGGTAAAAACACAAGTGGTGGCAGCTGTCGTTCAGGGCTATTACAATCTTTTGATGCTGGATACTCAATTGGAAATCACAACATCCAATCTTACCTATGCTGATACTACCCTTAAGTTTTTGGTAAAACAGCAGGAACTTGGGTTAACAACAGCTTTAGCAGTACAACAACAGGAAATTGTAAAAGATCAGATCCTGAAAACAATTCCAGCGATTGAAAGTTCTGTGGCTACACAGGAAAATGCTTTGAGTTTATTAACGGGTTCTATGCCTGAGAAAATCGAAAGAAATGCAAGTCTGAATAATGTCCAATCTCCGGATCATATTTCTGCGGGAGTTCCCTCAGAATTATTAAGCTATAGGCCAGATATAAAAACTGCTGAGTTGGAAGTGAGGAAGAGTGCCGCGGCAATTCATGTGGCCAAAATGAGCATGTATCCGTCATTGAATATTACGGCTCAGGGCGGTGTAAATGCTTTCCAAGTTAGTCATTGGTTTAGTATTCCAGGATCTCTTTTCGGAATGGCTGCCGGAGCCATTGCCCAGCCTATTTTGAATGGAAAACAGCTGAAAACGCAGTATGAACAGTCTAAAGTATTGGCAGATCAGGCTGAAATAGGTTTTAAACAAGCTGTGTTGAAGGCAGTAGGAGAGGTCTCTGATGCACTGGTACAGATTCAAAAGCTGGAAGAACAACAGAAAATTGCTGAAGGATTGGTAGTGAAGTCTAATGAAGCTGTAAAGAAAGCGGATTTGTTATTCAAATACAACTCAGCAACCTATGTAGAGGTCATTATGACACAGACCAATAAGCTTAATGCTGAATTGGAACTGGCTTCTCTGAAAGCTCAGCGATTGAACGCAATCACTGCGCTGTATCGCTCCGTAGGTGGCGGATGGCAATAAAGTAAAATTGAACCTGCTTCGTCTATTATGATGCAGCAGGTTTTTAATCCAAAACTATTATGAAGGATACAAATATACAGGAGGGAATCATTTTAATTCCGGATTTCAGCGGATTTACCGAATTTGTGTTCAATACCAAACTTTATACAGGAGAATATATTGTAAGACAACTACTTTCTACGCTGATTGATGTGAATGATCAGTATTTTGAAATTTCTGAAATTGAAGGAGATGCCATTTTATTTTATCGATATGATGAAAATCCGTCTTATCAGAATATTTCAGGAATGCTTTGGAAAATGCGTAATGCATTCAACAGAAAAATAAAAGAATTGAGTAAAAGCTTAAGTACTACTATAGATTTATCTCTGAAATTTATTGTCCATTATGGAGCATTTTCACAGTATAATATAGGAAGTTTCAGAAAATTGTATGGGAAGCCAATCGTGGAGGCGCATCAGCTGTTGAAAAACGGATGGGCACAGCAACCTTCATATGCTTTATTCAGTAATTCTTTTTTAGAAAGTACGAGTAATCAGGAAGCTGATTTTAATGAAGATCAGCACCATCTGCCAGAAGTGGGTATGATCCATTATTTTGAAAATATAAACTAGCATATTTTTTATTTTTTAATCCTTGTAAATTTGCTATTGCTAGCGGCCCGGGGTGAGATCCGGGCTTTTTTATGGGTAAAATGAAAATAAATATGTTAAAGTTTGGTTAATAGAAATTATTATCATGATGAAATTATTGTATATATGTTGGGAATAAGGGTTTTTAATTGTTTGTTTTATCTTAATAATTGTTATTTTTTTAAATTATTTTTAAAAATGAATTTGGTAAACTGTTAAAACCTAGAAGTTTATTCCGTTCTTTAATTTTTTTGATGTAACAAATGTTAGCGTATAGTGGTCTTATAGATAAAACTAAGATTTCACATGAAAAGAATATTATTTTCTATAGCAGCATTAACGGGTTCTTTGGCTCTGGCCCAGACTCAGGCTCCAGATCCAGTTGCTAAGGATACTGTAAAGGGAAATGCAAAAGAGATAGAAGTGGTTACCATTGTAGCGAGAAAACCAACAGTAGAGTCTAAAGTAGACCGAACTGTTTTTAATGTGGCAAACAGTGCTATCGTAGCCGGAAATACTACATGGGATGTACTGAGAATGACCCCACTGGTAAGTATTGACAATAGTGACGCTATAAAAGCGGAAGGACAATCGGTAACAGTATATATCAATGATAGAAAATCAGTTTTTACAGGAAAAGAATTAAAAGAATACCTTAAAACGATTCCGGCAGATAATCTACTGAAGATTGAGGTGATTACAAGCCCGTCTTCACGATATGAAGCTTCCGGTTCTGTAATCAATATTGTTTTGAAAAAACGCGATGATGAAGGATTAAAAGGAAGTATTTCACTCAGTAACAGGCAGAGTACAAAAAATACACAGTATTCCAACTTCAACCTGAATTACCACAAAAAGAAATTTACGCAAACCTTTATAGGAAGTTATTCTAATAATAATTATGTACAAAAAGGTTCCAGTAATATTGTGTTTTATGCTGACAATACCCTCAATAGGGATTTGAGTTATCAAACCATATCCAGAAGTGAAACGCCATCACTTTCCTCTACTTCCGAATTTGAGCTTAATGATAAAAATAATATAGGAGTTGTCCTGGAGTATTATCAAAGCCGTGGTTTATCTTCATCAGATACAGACGGGAGAGAATATGATTATCTGAAAAAAGATTTTATTGATTATCATCAGGCTCAAAACGCGAATACCTTTTACCGTAATTTGGGGACGAATGCTTTTTATAAATATTACGATAAAGAAAAAAACAGGATCCTGGATATTAATCTAGGAACCAATTACTCCGGAAATAATAATAATGAGCTCATCAATAAAACAATATTAAATGATCCAAATATTAAAGAAATAGGATCAGTAAATAATGGGCAGATGCGTAATTATTATTTGAAAGTAGATTATACCCAGCCATTAGGCAAATCCTGGGGAACAATTGAAGTAGGAGGAAAAACAGAACTTAACAATCATGTAATTCCTAATAATCTTTATGGATACAGTTTGGGGACTTCTGAATATGCAGGGCTTTCAACAAGGGATAAATTCCATTATGAGGATAATATAACTTCTGTATATGCCAACTATAGCAAAACGTTTTTCAAGAAACTGGAAACCAGGATAGGTCTTCGATATGAATATATTGATTTCAAGGTAAGACAGGACGTTGCAGGAACCGAAAGAAAAGATGGCTATGGTACTTTTCTCCCTAATTTATTGCTGAAATATAATTTTTCAGACAAATATGATTTGAGTCTTACTTACGATCGTAAAATCTGGAGACCATGGTATTCGGAATTTAATCCTTTTTTAACTCCATCTATTGATGGAACGTATTCCAGAGGAAATATGGATCTGAATCCTAATCCTAACGACAGGCTTTATCTGAAGTTTGGAATCCTGAAAAAGTATTTTATTTCTGCAAGATATATGCATACCAATCAGGATTACTGGACTACTTATTCTAGTGAAGGAGGAAGAAATGTATCTTTCCCCGGAAACTTTAATGGGAAAGTTGAGAAATATTACATTTTTGCCAATACCAATCAGAATTTTCTTAAAAATAAGCTGAATCTGAATGTTGGCTTCGGCTGGTATTATATTGATAACCATGATTTCAATCTGAAAAATGATATTGGAGGGAGAGCATATATTAATTATTGGGGTGGTTCTGCCAATCTTTCTTATACGAACCTTTTCAATAAAAATATTAACCTGAGTGCCTGGATGGAAATCTCCAATCAGAACAATGGAAATACTCAAGCCAATAATACCAACGTGTTCCACAATATTTCCATCACAAAAATATTTCCTAAAACGCAAATGGAGGCCAGTATACAGCTGATGAATATCTTTAAACGACCTTATTCTGATGATATTACTTACAATCAGGGAGGAACAGTCAGAAGATATGAATTATGGGATTGGTATGGGGTGAATATTACCTTTGTAAAGCGTTTCGGGAACCAGAAAGTGAAAGAAAATACCAAAACAGATGTTGAGAAAAATGCTGGAGGAGCAAAATAAAAAGTTAGTTCAATAAAAAATAAAGGTTTCAATTTGAAACCTTTATTTTTTATTTCAATGCTGTTTTATAGGCAGATAAGTTGAAAAAATCTGTGTAATCCGTTTAATCTGCGGGAAATTTTCTGAAGATTTGAATCACTAAAATTATAGCTGGCGCTATTGATAAAGGAACCTTTTTATTCATCAACGATGGGAAGTTAGCTTCTTTAAAGTTTTTATTTTTCTTGATGGTTAAAAATTATTTAAGTTCCCGTGGATCTCGTAGATTACATATATAGATGATAACGTCAACTTAGGCATAGGAATCTGCGAAAAATAAAAAAGCAGGCTTCAAAACTGAAACCTGCTTCATAAATTCTACAAAATTAATTAGATAGATAAGTTAGTCGCCAAATAGTAATTTCCATCTTCATGTTTCCATCTTCCCTCCTTTACTATTTCAGCGTAAACTTTATTTTTGTTTTGATGGCATCCGAAGAATTACCAATTAAAGCTTCAAAATCTCCCGATTCTGCTACCCAGTCGTGTTTCTGAGCATCAAAGAAACTTAATGCAGATTTATCAATAGTGAAAGTCACTTCTTTTTGTTCTCCTGGGTTTAAATAAACCTTTTCAAAGCCTTTTAATTCTTTGGCAGGGCGTGGAACAGATGATTTCAAATCGCTGATGTAAAGCTGCGCAACTTCGGCTCCGGCTTTTTTTCCTGTATTTTTAACAGTTACCGTAAAAGTAATAGTGTCGCTCTGTGATAAACTTGTTTTATCTGCTTTTGCTTTTCCAAATTCAAATGTGGTATAGCTTAATCCATGTCCGAAGCTGAAAAGAGGTTTGATGTTTTTGGTATCATGCCAGCGGTATCCTACAAATACACCTTCGTTGTAAGTGATATTGATCGGGTTTTTCTGATCTTTTCCTTTTCCTGCGGCCAATTCATCTTTCTGACCAGGATATTCTCCAAGCTGATGAGCTGAGTTATCTTCAAGTTTTACAGGGAAAGTAAACGGAAGTTTTCCTGATGGATTGGCATCACCTGCTACAATAGAAGCAATAGAATTTCCAGCCTCAGAACCCAGATACCATGCCTGTACAACAGTCGGTACTTCTTTAATCCAAGGCATGGCTACGGCATTTCCGGAAACTAAAACTACAGCAAGATTTTTATTTGCTTTAGCTAATGCTGTAATCACATTATCCTGGTTGTAAGGTAATCCATAGCTCTTTCTGTCATTTCCTTCACTGTCCTGAAAGTCAGCTTTGTTTAATCCACCAACGAAAATTACGTAATCGGATTTTTTTGCTAATTCTACAGCTTCCTTGATGAGTTCCGCTTCAGAGCGCGTGTCTTTCAGGTCCTGTCCGGATTTTACCCCGTTGTACTCTCCGCCAATGTCACCAACATACCCTCTGGCATATTGCACATCAGCTTGTTTTCCAAATCTATTTTTGATTCCGTCTAAAGGAAGGGTTTCATATTTTACTTTTAAGGATGAAGAACCACCGCCCACAGTCATAATCTTGATGGCATTTTCACCCACAACAGCAATTCTTTTAGCCTTATTAATGTCGATTGGAAGTATATTTCCCTGGTTTTTTAACAGAACAATTCCTTCTTCCCCGATTTCTTTAGCCACAGCTTTATGTTCTTCAGAAGCGATATTTCCGAAAGGTTTATTTCGGTTCATTGTCGTTTTGTAGGCAAGACGAAGCAGACGGGTGACCTTGTCATCAAGTTCTTTAGTTCCTACTTTTCCTGCTTTAATAAGATCAAGATAAGGTTTTGCCAGGTAATAATTGTCATAAGCATTTTTTGTTCCTGCAGAAAGACCATTCGTCCATGATCCGAATTCAAGATCCAGTCCGTTATGGATAGCCTGTTCAGTATTGTTAACAGCTCCCCAGTCTGAAACTACTACACCTTTATAATTCCATTCCTTTTTTAGAATATCATTTAATAGGTATTGATTCTGGCTGGCATATTGACCTTTATACAAATCGTAAGCCCCCATGATCGTCCATGAATCTCCTTCTGTTACTGCTGCTTTGAAAGGTGGAAGATAGATTTCATATAATGTTCTGTCATCTACATTTACATTGCTGGTATGGCGGAACATTTCCTGATTGTTCAGGGCAAAGTGTTTAACAGAAGTGGCTACACCATTAGATTGTACCCCTTTGATATAAGGAACTACCATTTTTGAGGTCAGATATGGATCTTCCCCCATATATTCAAAGTTTCTGCCATTTAGAGGAGTTCTGTAAATGTTGACACCTGGACCCAATAGAATATCTTTCTTTCTGTAACGGGCTTCTTCTCCCAATGCTTTACCGTAGTTCCAGGACATTTTCTTATTCCAGGTAGCTGATAAAGCGGTAAGGGCAGGGTAGGCGATAATGGAGTCGTTGGTCCATCCGGCTTGATCCCATTCGTCCCACATGACTTCAGGGCGTACCCCATGAGGGCCGTCAGTCGTCCAGAATTCAGGAATTCCTAATCTTGGAACACCAGGAGAACTGAATTTTGACTGTGCATGTAGCATCGCTACTTTTTCTTCCAGGGTCATTCTGGAAAGAGCATCCTGAATACGCTGTTCTACAGGTTTTGATTCATCTAAATAAACGGGAGTAGTGTTCTGGGCCATATAAGAAACAGAAATAAAGGTGAATAAACTTACAATGGCGGTTTTCTTTAACATAATGCCTTTTTAATGGATTGAAGCAAAAATAAACAAAATTTTTATATTATCTCAAATTGAGAAAATAAATTTTAAAACATAAAAAAACTGCCTACAAAATTGCTGACAGCTTGTTATTTATTGAAGGTAGAAATCTGTTGGGGGATATTTGTAGATAATAGACTGAGAAATGTAATATTTGATGTTAATAGTCAATTTTACTTCGCAAGTGAATGGTCAATCAGGAGAGAAGTGATAACGACCCTGAACTTTTAAATTTCGCATCCCGGACCCTAAACCACTCATACTCTCCAACCCTCAAACTCATTACCATCCTTTCACAGCTCCTCCTTTAAAAACTTCCAGTGCTTTCTTTTCCACTTCATCAGATTGGTAAGCTTTCACAAAGTTTTTTACCTTCTGGCTGTTCTTATTATCCTGTCTTGCTACGACAAGGTTAACATAAGGTGAGTCTTTATCTTCTTTAAATATACCCTGCTTTTCTGAATCCAATCCGGCTTGTGCAGCAAAATTATTATTGATGATTCCTACGACAACATCTCTGTCATCCAAAACCCTTGGGATCTGTGCTCCTTCAATTTCCATAATTTTCAGCTGTTTTGGATTTTCAGTAATATCGGTAACCTTTGGAAGCAATCCAACCCCTGCTCTTAGTTTCAGTAATCCATTTTTCTGCAATAGAAGTAAGGAACGTCCACCATTGGTAGGGTCATTGGGAATAACAATAGTGCTCCCATCTTGTAATTGGTTAAGATTGTTAATTTTCTTTGAATAAGCTATGATAGGGTAGACAAACGTATTTCCTACAATAGCAAGATGATATCCTCTTTGTTTTGATTGTTCGGTTAAATAAGGAGCGTGCTGAAAAGCATTCACATCAATATCTCCATTCATCAATGCTTCATTGGGAACAACATAATCATTGAAAGGAATCAGCTCCACTTCAAGGTTGTATTTTTCCTTTGCTACTTTTTTAGCTACTTCAGCCACTTCCTGCTCTGGTCCATAAGTAATTCCCACTCTGATAAAGTTCGGATCATCCTTTCTCCCTGAACAAGCACTGAAAAGCAGTACTCCAGCAGCGATTAAACCTAAGATTTTTATTTTTTTCATTCTATTCTTTTTAATTTGTAAAGAAGTTAAAATAGTAAAATCACAAAAGCAGTGTTCGTTTATTTGTTCTCCTTTACTCAAAAACTCTATTACCTTCAAACTCTCCAACCTAAATCCCGCACCTCGAAACCTTCAAACTTATCTATGGTCAAATCTCTTAGAAAGTTTATCGCCCATAAATTGTATGATAAATACCAAAAGTACTAGTAAGATCAATACCGTATTCATAATCACAATATCATACCCAATGTATCCATATTGGTATCCAACCTGTCCTAATCCACCAGCACCCACAGCACCACCCATCGCGGAATACCCTACTAATGTAATTAAAGTAATGGTTGCATTATTAATTAATGAAGGAAGCGCTTCAGGAAGTAATACCTTTCTAATGATCTGAAATGGGGAAGCTCCCAAGGCTCTAGCTGTTTCAATTAATCCGTGAGGAACTTCGATAAGGCTGTTTTCAACCAATCTTGCAATAAAAGGGGCTGCTCCTACACTGAGTGGAACCAGGGCTGCATTCACTCCAATAGATGTTCCTGCCAAAACCCTAGTAAAAGGGATCATCCATACAATTAAAATAATAAATGGAATCGCCCGAAAAATATTGACAATAATGGATAATGCTCTATAGTAGATCACATTTTCCAACAATTGTCCCTTTCTTGTTAAAAATAAGAGAATTCCTACCGGGAGCCCTAAAACAAATCCAAAAAATCCGGATACGAATGTCATATAAACTGTTTCCCAGGTTCCTTTTGCCAAAAGGGCAAGTACTGCATCACTAAGCATATCCTTTTACTGTATTTTGTAATTTATTCTGATTAAAATAATAGATGGCTTTTTGGTTTTCTTCAGCTTCACCTTGAAGTTGCAAAAGTAGTTTACCAAAATTAGAATTCCCAAAATATTCTACATCTGCTTTCAAAATTTTGTAAGGGATTTTATGTTCATTGTATAGGGCTGAAAGAATTTGTTCAACACTTATGTTTTCGTTAAGTTCTATTTCGACCAGAGGAAATAAGCCTTCCTGAGGTTCTTTCTGTAGTCTGTTATTGAGTTCCTGTGGCAGGGTCATGACATCTGAATTTATAAATTGTTGGATCACCGGATTTTCCCGGTTTGAAATGATCTCACTTAATGTTCCTTTAGCTAGTAGTTTTCCTTTGTCTATCACGGCAACGTGGTTACAAACAGCTTTAATGACTTCCATTTCATGGGTAATCAGAAGAATAGTAATTCCTAATCTCACATTAATATCTTTTAGAAGCTGTAAAATAGATTGGGTGGTAACCGGGTCCAGCGCACTGGTGGCTTCATCACAAAGCAACAGGTGAGGATCATTGGCTAAAGCCCTTGCGATGGCCACTCTTTGTTTCTGTCCTCCGGAAAGGCTTCTTGGATAATCATTGGCTTTATCTTCAAGGCCTACAATTTTCAGTAATTCGTTGACCTTTTTATTGATTTGATCTTTGCTGATGTGGTCCAGCTCCAGAGGAAGTGCTACATTATCAAAAACAGTTCTTGAAGAAAGAAGGTTAAAGTGCTGGAAGATCATTCCTATTTTCTTACGTTCTTCAGCAAGCTGCTTTGAACTTAATTGGGTGAAATCCTTTCCATTAATAATGATCTGCCCTTCATCCGGTCTTTCCAACAGATTAACGGTACGGATCAGGGTACTTTTTCCGGCACCGGAGAAGCCTATGATACCTACAATATCTCCTTTATCAATATTGAGGCTCACCTGATCCAATGCCTTAAATGCCTGCTTCTTCTGATGGAATGTTTTTGATATATTTCTGATTTCTATCATTCTGATGTTTTATACTATTTAAATAGGCTGATATCTTTTGCCTGCCCTGTTAAAAAATCTTCTAACTCTTCTGATTTTGACCTTAGACCGTTTGGAAAGCTTGAAATACTTGGTGACATTGGTCAGCAATACTCCCAGCAATATGATTGCCAAACCATATAACTGGCCTCCATTGATACTTTGATTAGCTACAATCCATCCTGCAATAACTGTAACAATAGGGTTAATGTAGGTGTGGGTGCTTACCAATGCGGCAGGTTTCACAGACAACAGCCAAATGTACGACAAATAAGCGACTATCGATCCAAAGAAGATCAAAAACAGAACACCTGCCCATGCCGATACAGGGATGTTTGAAGCCGAAAAATGAGCCCATTCCCCTCTAAATAAAGCAATAAGAAAAGCAGCTACTCCGGCCACAATAAGTTGTTGGGCAATATTCATAAAGGTAGTCTGTGAAGCTGGATTTTTCTTGGAGTATAAAGAGCCTAAAACCCATGCAATAGAACTAAGTCCTAATACCACAAAAGCGGTAATGCGAAGATGACTGTTAGCGGCTGCATGAGCTGCATTTGAATTGACGCTTCCTTTTAAAAAGAATATCAATCCTACGAATCCAATCATCAGACCTATCGGAATAAACTTATCTGAAAAATAATATTTCCAGTTTTTTCTGTCGATAGCAATGAACCAGAAGGGGCCAGTTGCTATTGAGATTGCAGCCTCTGAAGCTGTTACATACTGTTCTCCCCAAGCTACCAGACCTGTTCCTCCGGTAAGAATAAGAACTCCGGTGATGGCATTTTTTTTCCAGTTGATCAGAGAATTTGCTTTTTCTCCCTTAGACAATAGATACCCCATCATCAAAATCCCTGCTACCAGAAATCTCAATCCTGAAAGAATGAACGGAGGAAAACCTTTCAAGCCAAATGAAATAGCTAAAAACGTAATCCCCCATATTACATAGATGTTTGTAAATGCCAATGGAACCAGCCATTTGTTTTTAGAATTGGTCATTTTTATTTTTTTTAATGTTTTGGTTTTTAAATAAAAAAGGCCCTACAACTTGGTAGGGCCTTCAAAAGTATGTCATATTAAAAGTAAGGTCACCCACAGTATTCTTGATGCACAGGCATACACATATCCTTCATCATGTTTTTAATGATGTGTTTATGAGTTGCATTATTCTTTGTTATTGTGCTCATTTTGTTTTATTTCCTGAATACGTTTGCAAATATATAATATAATTTTTATTAGTCTACTAAAAATGTAGGGTTTTTAAATATTAAATTATTATTAATGATTTAACTTGTTGTTTTTAAATTGTTTAGTCTTTTTGTTTTTTTCTATTTTAAGATGTTTTGAATAGAGGTTTTCCATTTTAAATTCATTTTCCATTGGGATTTTTGTTTTTTTTGGTTGTAAGAAAAATAAAATAAATTAAAATTTTTAAGAATTGTATAAAATAGGATTGGATCATAACACTTTATCTTCATGATAAAAAGAGTTGGCTCTCAACTCCTATGATTCCTCTAAATTTTAAAATAGTTTTTATTTTTAACAATATTTATGATTAGACATTGATGATTAGTCATTAAATTTGAAATATTAATTTTAAAAAGAATCAATATGAAACGTTTTGAAAACAAAGTTGCTTTTATTACAGGAGGAAATTCAGGAATTGGGAAAGCTGTGGCTGTTTTAATGGCAAGAGAGGGAGCGAAGATTGTTATTGCAGACCTTAAAGAGAATAAAGAAACACTTGAAGAAGTTTTAAATGAAGGAACTGCTGCTAAATTTATTGCATGCGATGTTTCTAATCATGAAGAAATGGAAAGAGCCGTCAATGAAACGGTAGAGGCGTTCGGCAGTTTGGATATAGCGGTTAATAATGCAGGAATTGTAGACGCATCTCCTGTTCATGAAAAGACAATAGAAGAATGGCAGAAAGTTCTTAATATCAATCTGAGCGGGGTGTTTTACGGAATGAAATATCAGATTGCCCAGATGAGAAAACAGGCAACAGGTGGGGCTGTTGTAAATATGGGTTCTATCATGAGTCAGGTAGCTGAATTCGGAATTGCTTCGTATGCTTCATCAAAACATGGGTTGGTAGGCCTTACCAAAGTAGCCGCGCTGGAAAACGGAACTCATAATATTCGTGTTAATGCGATTGGTCCGGGATATATAGAAACTCCTTTGTTAATGGACAATGCAGCACAAAGTACAGAGTACAGATCCTATATGGAATCTAAACATGCGATGAAAAGATTGGGAAAACCCGAGGAAATTGCAAAAGCTGTATTATTTTTGGCATCAGATGACGCAAGTTTCTGTACAGGAGCTTATCTTCCGGTAGATGGAGGTTATCTGATACAATAATTAAAATAAAGAAATGAAAAAAATAAAAGCGGGAGATCTTCCACTTCGAAGGCAGTTGGGAATTACCATGGTGGAAACATATCATCATGTATATGAAAAATCACAAGAATTTTTTGCCGGTTATGGACTTACATCTCAACAGTATAATGTGCTTTCGATCCTGCATGATGCGGGCCAGCCATTATCTACTTCTGCCATTTTGAAAAAAATGTTAGAGAAAAACGCAGGAGTATCCAGGCTGGTAGACCGACTGATTCTAAAAGAATTGGTTGAAAAAAGTGTGAATACAGAAGATAAACGCCTTATAGATGTTGCACTTACGGATAAAGGAAATTCTTTATACAAAAAAGTGACCAGCGATCTTGTTGGGGTAGATGATGTGTACAGTACACTGACAGATGAAGAAGCCGAAGTTCTGATCCGTCTTTTGGAAAAGATGAGAAAAATTTAATTTTCATAATATGGCATCCAAAAAGAAATGAATTGAATAATTTTTTTAATCATTTGTGATGCTTTTTTTGTTTTGGAAAAAATAATTTTGTTTTCATTAAACTAAAATGAATGGGTAGAAGTAGATGTTGGGGCTTTTTAGTAAAAAATATATTCAGATATTAAATTTCATAAGAATCTTTTCTACATGGGTACAATCAGACTTCTTGAAAATAAACAAAATCAAAAACTTCACTTTGCTACAGATGTTTCTGATATAATTTTGGATCATCACTTCCAGAATGAAGTTCCGGATGGAATTGCGTTTGGAGAAGAGGGTTTCTTCTTATTTTTAATTAAAAAAGGTCATGGAACCCATACTGTAGATGGGGAAACAAAAGAAATTCAGAATAGGCAGCTTCATTTCGTGTTTTCAGGTCAGACCAGCCAATGGAACCTAGAAGAGGGTTATGTAATTAACTGTATAATGATTTCTGGGAAAATATTTGAAACTTTTGGTAGTTATCTAAAATACCCCTTCTCTCACTATATGAAATTGGGGAGTATTAATTTATCAGACGAAAGTTTTGAAAAATTTCAATATGAATTTATTAATATAGGAGCAGAGTTGAAAGGCGGGCAGGAAGAACAATTAACTTCTGAATTCAGGCTTAAAGTTATCATGTTGATGCTGAGCAAAGAAATCTACAGGCTTCATTATGAAAAAAGGATGGATTCTGCTTGTCTTCTCTCCAGATTTATTACCTTGGTGTTTGAACATTTTAGAGATCAAAGAACAGTCAGTTTTTATGCTAATAAATTGGCTGTTACAACAAACTATCTGAATATTTTATGCAATAAGCATCTCGGAAAAACAGCCACCGGAATCATCAATCGCGAATTATTGGCAGAGATTAAACACTATCTGACAGCCTCCAATGTATCAATCAAGGAGCTTTCTATCCTGATGAATTTCAGTTCAATCAGCAGTTTTTATGCTTTTTTTAAAAAGTACACGGGAATGACACCCAAAGAATTTCAAAATCAATATATAGGTATCGATGTTCTGAATAAAATCCCGGAAGACCTATAGATCTCCAAAAAAACTGAAATTTCCATTAAATCTTCGATTCTGAGAAAAATTCTTATCTGATTAAGATAAGACAGTATCATTATCGCCTCATTTCAAGCGATTCTGTGGTGCTATGCCTAAAAAATAAGCAACATTTAAATGCATTGATCAGTATGAATGAGAAAAACATTCCAGTTCAACGAATCCGGGAGGTTCAAGATAGATTGAAAATATATCATGACATTGTTTTTTGTCAATCCAAAGGATCAGGTTACTGGTATAATCCTATCCGTCACGACTTTCTTTCACTAATATTGTTTGAATCTGTGGAGGGAAAACATTTCATTGAAGGGAAAGAATATCTGATACAAGGAAGGCAGCTTCATCTGGTATTTCCAGGCCAGATACATTATTGGAATTGTGAAACCAGACATGAGGTCTATCAGTTGTTTATAAGTGAGGATGTATTTGAACGGATGGAAGGGCTGATGCGATTTCCGGTTTTTATGTATAAGAAAAAGCCAGTTATTGAGCTGAATGAAGAGGATTTTAAAAGACTGGTACATGAATTCAAAGATATTCGGGACGAACTTCAGATTCCTTCTCCAGTTATGAGCGAAATTATCTATTCCAAAATGAAAATTATTGCCAGAAATATCGCCAAAGAAGTTCAGAAGAATACAGAATACCTTAATGTATATGAAAGCCACCCGGTTCTTTTTGATTTTATAAACCTTCTGAATAAGTCTATAAGACAGGAGAGAACCAAAAAATATTATGCAGACCAATTAAGGATCAATGCCAATTATCTGAATATTCTCTGTAAGAAGTATTTGGGACGAACGGCTACAGAAATAATATACAGTCAAACCATGGAAAAAATAAAATATAAGCTGACGATGACGACTGATCCTTTGAAGGATATAGCCTTTGATTTTAGTTTTCAAAACTATGGGCATTTTTCAGGCTTTGTCAAAAAACATACAGGATACACGCCCAAAAAATTCCGGGAGCTGTATGGAATAATAGTAAAAGAAAATAGTAATCAACAATAAAAAATGAGTTTTTAAACAAATACGGAATATCATTGCAAAGTGGAAAAAAGCATGTTCTATACATAATATATTATTGCAGCAGGAGCTGTATATCTTAAAGATCTTGAATACAATAATTATTTAATTTGTCAACAACAATACAGGAGTCAGCACTAATAGCAGATATTGTAGACTGTCAATACAATAACCTTTCATTCAAGTTTTAAGCCAAGGAGAAGATTCAACAGAGATAGGTCTTCTTTTTGTTTTTAATACTATTAAAAATGTGAAAAATGGACCTGAAACTAAAATAGTAGTCAGTAAGCCAGAGAGATTTTGATACATTTATCTATTTCAGGAGCTAAGAACATTTTCAAAAGCTTTGACATTCAATGACTCTGAGTCTAAATTAGCTAAAGTCAAAAAAAATCCCGATTTTTGCCTCCTTCAATAAACCTGAGTTCATGAAATTATGTATTGCCGAAAAACCAAGTGTTGCCCGAGATATTGCCAAAGTATTAGGTGCTACCATGCCTAAACAAGGCTATATGGAAGGGAATGGCTATTGTGTAACATGGACGTTCGGACATCTTTGTACTTTAAAGGAACCTCACGATTACAGTCCCCAGTTTAAATCGTGGAATTTATTTTCATTACCCATTATTCCCAACAGTTTTGGAATAAAGCTGATTCCCAATAAAGGAGTTGAAAATCAGTTTAAAGTAATTGAAAGATTGGTAGAGGAATGTGATGAGGTCATTAACTGTGGGGATGCCGGGCAAGAGGGAGAACTGATCCAGCGTTGGGTATTACAGAAAGCAAAATGTAATAAACCTGTTCAGCGTTTATGGATTTCTTCATTGACTGAAGATGCGATCAAAGAAGGATTTTCAAACCTTAAGCCGGCAGAAGATTATAAAAACCTTTACCTGGCAGGAAATGCCAGAGCAATAGGAGATTGGTTATTAGGAATCAATGCGACAAGACTTTTTACCAAGAAATTTGGGGGAAATAAAGCGGTACTTTCCATTGGACGGGTGCAGACTCCTACATTAGCCATGCTGGTTCAGCGTCAGAAAGAAATTGATGCCTTTACTACAGAAGAATATTGGGAACTGAAAACCAAATATCGCGAGGTGATTTTCAATGCCGCCATTGACCGTCTTAAAACATTAGAACGTGCAGAAAAAGGACTGGAATATCTTAAAGTAAATCCATTTGAAATTGTTTCTTTCGAAATTAAAGAAGGAAAAGAAAAGAACCCAAGGCTTTTCGACTTGACAGGATTGCAGGTAGAAGCCAATAAAAAATACGGGTATTCAGCAGAAAATACATTGAACTATGTTCAGAGTCTTTATGAAAAGAAGCATGTAACTTATCCGCGTGTTGATACTACTTACTTATCAGATAGTTTATATCCGAAAATAGAAGGTATTCTTCGAAAAATGTATCCATATCAGGAGTTAATTGCTCCTTTACTGGAAGCTCCCATTCCAAAATCAAAAGCGGTGTTTGATGATACCAAAGTAACTGATCACCATGCAATCATTCCTACGGAAGTTCCTCCATCTCAAAATTTGAGCAGGGAAGAAAAACTGATTTATGACCTGATCGCAAAACGTTTCATTGCTGTTTTCTATCCTGAATGTAAAATTTCAAATACTTTGGTAGAAGGTAAAGTAGGAACTATTCCTTTCAAAACCAGCGGAAGACAAGTCCTGGAACCAGGGTGGAGAGCCGTGTATGCTAAAGAGCCAAAAGAAGAAACCACAGATAAAGATAAGGAGAAAGAAAAAGAGGAGGAACAAACCATTCCTGAATTTACCGTGGGTGAAACCGGACCGCACGATCCGATGATCCACCAGGGAAAAACAACTCCTCCAAAGCCTTATACTGAAGCAACCTTGCTGAGAGCAATGGAGACCGCCGGAAAACAGGTTGAAGATGAAGAATTGCGTGAGATGCTGAAGAATAATGGGATCGGAAGACCATCTACCCGTGCCAACATCATCGAAACCTTATTCAAAAGGAAATATATTGAAAAGAAGCGAAAAAATCTGATTGCGACCCAAACAGGAATTCAGCTTATCGATACCATTGAAGATGAACTTCTAAAGAGTCCGGAACTAACTGGAGAATGGGAGTCTAAGCTTCGTAAAATTGAAAAAGGAGAGTATGAAGCCAACCTTTTCAAAGAAGAATTGATCCAGATGGTAACAGAACTTACCGATAAAGTAGTGTATGGAAAAGGAAAAGTGATTACTCTGCAGGAAGAAGAAAAAGAAGAGGTGAAGGAAAAGAAAAAAAGAGAGCCTGCCCAGAAAAAAGAACTTCAGTCCTGGGAAGAAACCAAGTGCCCGAAATGCAAGGAACATAACCTGATTAAAGGAAAAGCAGCTGTAGGATGTTCCGATTTTAAAAACTGTGGGTTTAAAATTACTTTTGAAATCTTCGGAAAAAAACTGTCTGATAAACAGCTTTTAGATCTTGTTTTAAAAGGGAAGACTTCTAAACTGAAAGGCTTCAGCACTCATCCGGAAGGATTGGCAGAAGGAGTACTTTCTTTAACAGATGATTTCCAGGTACAGCTTGGATAATTATTTTACCAATAACGCTATATAACTTTACATCCAACAATTTTCTCCAATTAGTAATAATGGGAAACGTAATCATTTCTTCCTCCGGAGGGGAGGATTAATTTGTGGTAAACTTTTTCGGAGATTTTCCGGTGATCTGCGTAAACTTTCTGTAAAAATATTCCAGGGTATTAAATCCGGACTCAAAACATATATTTTTAATCCCGATTTCCGGATTGTTGATTAATAGCTGTTTGGCATGTTCTATCCTCAATTGAATAATATATTCCACCGGAGTACAGTGGTAAGAATACTTAAACTTTTTAAACAGATTGGCTTCACTCATTCCTGCTAAGGCCGACAGTTTCTTTATGGTAATAGGTTCTCTGTAGTTTTGTTTGATAAAATAAACGACTTCCTGAAGCCCATTTTGTGCATGATCTGTCTTATCTGATTCGAATAGAATGTGTTTTGCATTGGTTTTCATTAGCTCATAAATCAGTTCCTTAAGGTTTAAGCTTAAAAGAAAATCTGACGTATTATAAATATTTTCATCCACTCTTCTGTTGTAAAGATTGATAAGACTTCTCCATAAAGATTCATCAGAGCTTACAAACTTTTTTACAGCATTTTCTTTCATCATAATTCCTTTTTTGTTCCAGTCAGGATGCCAATTTTCGATCACTTCATGGAAAACACTGTCAATATATTCCTGTTCAATATTCAATACCAGACATTTGGTAGGTTCCCGGAAAACAGGATGAATGTCAATACTCAATTCTTTATTGCAGGGTGGAATGAATACACTTCTTTCATTAAACTCAAAAGTTTCGTCCTCACTTCGGATGATTTTATTGCCACTCAGCATGAGGGTGATGACAGGCTTTTCAAAAAAGAAAGGAAAATCATGGCATACAACATTCGTTTCAAATACATTCAGTTCGCCAAAAGGAATGCTGAAAACAGTTCTTTCTTCGATCTTTTCCATAGGATAGAGTTTAGGTTAAAAAAAATAGAGAATAGGTAAATGAATTACATCATGTTTTCGTCATTTTCGAATTGTGTAAAATACAAAATATTTAAAATAATGGAAAGAACATCATTAGAAAAAGAAAATGATACGTTAAATACTGATTTTTTATCTCTGAATCCCTCTACATTGGAGGTTATTGGTAAAGTTGAAAATACTTCCAGTGAAGAAATAGACAGTATCATTATGAAAGCAAAAAAAGCCCAAAAATTATGGGCAGCAAGACCCGATGCTGAAAGAAAAGAAATTTTATTAAAAGTAGCAGAAGCTTTGCAGACTCACTCAAAACATCTTGCAGAATGGATTACCAAAGAACAGGGAAAACCGCTTAACGGGCCGGGTGCTCATTTTGAAATGCAGGCTTGTGTTGGTTGGACACAAGTGCCGGCATCGCTAGACCTGCCTGAAGAAATAGTTTTTGAAGATGAGACCAGAAAAGATATCCTGTACAGAAATCCGATTGGAGTAGTTGCTGCAATTGCCCCCTGGAACTGGCCATTAATGATTGCTATCTGGCAGATTATTCCATCATTGAGAATGGGAAATGCTGTTGTCATAAAACCTTCAGAATATACAACTTTCTGTAGTCTGGAGATGATAAAAGTAATCAATAGTGTACTTCCTGAGGATATTTTGCAGGTAGTTACAGGAAAAGGAGAAGTAGGAGCTTATCTTACAGGTCATCCGGAAATAGGAAAAATTATGTTTACAGGCTCTATCGCAACAGGAAAAAAAGTTATTAAAGCCTCTGCTCACAATATGGCACGTCTCACACTGGAATGTGGTGGAAATGATGCCGGAATCATTTTACCCGGTTTGGATGTTGCGAAACACATAGAAAACATCTTCTGGGGTGCTTTCCTGAATATGGGACAAACCTGTGCCTGTTTGAAAAGATTATATGTACATGAAGATGATTATAAAAAAGTAGTTCAGGCTTTGGCAGGATATTCTGCAAATATTCCAATGGGGAACGGAGCTGATGAAGCCGTTGTTTTGGGACCTATACAAAATAAAATGCAATACGATAAAATTCAGGATCTGATTCGTGATGCTGAAAATATTGGGGCAGAATTTCTATTCAAAGGACAAAAACCTGATTTGGAAGGATATTTTATTCCTGTAACCCTTGTCGGAAATGTTGATAACGGTGATAGAATTGTTGACGAAGAACAGTTTGGACCTGTCTTGCCTATCATTACATATAAAACATTGGAAGAAGGCATCTGCAAAGCTAACGATTCAGAAAACGGATTGGGGGCTTCAGTGTGGAGCGATAATTTTGATGAAGCACAAAAAGTAGCTGCACAATTGGAGGCAGGAACTGTTTGGATCAACCAGCATGGAGCTATTCACCCGTTCGTTCCTTTTGGCGGTGCAAAACAATCCGGGTATGGTGTAGAATTCGGTATTGAAGGGCTGAAAGCAGTAACCACCCCTAAAGTAATCAGTATCAAAAAGCAAACCTCTTAAATTAAAAACTCATGAAATACGATTTTATAGTAGTTGGTTCTGGTTCTGCAGGAGCTGTGATCGCTAACAGATTAAGTGAAAATAATAATATAAGTGTTCTTCTGTTAGAAGCAGGACCGGATGATAAAGTTAATGAAGTACAGGAACAAGCAGGATGGCCAGCCATATGGAATACTGAAAGGGACTGGGCTTATCATACCGTTGCTCAGGAAAATGCGGGTGGAAATACACGATACTGGCCTCGTGGAAAAACATTAGGGGGGTCAAGCTCCATCAATGGGATGATCTATATCAGAGGGCATCAGCAGGATTACGATCATTGGGCTTATAATGGATGCGTGGGCTGGGACTGGGAAAGTGTTCTGTCTTACTTTAAGAAATCTGAGACTCATGAAGATGGAGAGGATGATATACATGGAGGAGAAGGTCCCCTTTTTGTAAGCCGTATCAAGCTTCCGAATGCCATTTCAGCAAGTGCTATTGAAGCATGTAAAGAATTAGGATATCCACTGACAGATGATTTTAACAAGGAAATTTGGGGTGCAGGTCTGAATCACCTTAGTGTAGGTAAGGATGGTAAAAGATGTTCTACTGCCAAAGCATTTTTAGACCCTGTCTCATCACGTCCCAATCTGCATATACAAACGGATGCGCTAGCTCAGAAGTTAGTTTTTGAAGGAGATCAATGTGTAGGGGTTCAGTATGTAAAGAATGGGAAATTATTAGAAGCCAGGTCAGACAAAGAAGTAATTGTATCCTGCGGAACTATAGAATCTGCGAAACTTCTAATGATCTCCGGAATAGGAGATAAAGAAGAACTGGAATCTGTGGGGATTTCAGTGATAAAAGATCTGAAAGGAGTAGGGAAAAACCTTCAGGATCATCTTTTGGCAAGTGTTATTTTTAAAGCGAAAAAAGACATTCCTGCCCCCCAAGCCAACTTATTGGAAGCACAGCTTTTCTGGAAAAGTAAAGAAGAAATGATTTTCCCTGATTTACAACCTTTGTTTATGGGACTGCCCTATTACAGCCCAGGGTTTACAGGTCCAGAAAATGCATTCACATTTTGTGCAGGATTTATCAGGCCTGCGAGTAAGGGGTATATTAAATTAACAGCTTCAGATCCCAATTCACCGCTGGAAATCAATCCAAGATATTTATCCGAAGAATCTGATTTGGAAGCCCTGTACAAATGTGTGGAAATCTGCCGCGAAATGGGCCGTACAGAAGCAATGAAAGAATGGAATGATGGCGAAATCTATCCAGGTGAAGGGAAAACAAAAGAAGAAGTGATAGATTATATCAAAAAATCATGTTCCACTTATCATCACATGACGGGAACCTGTAAAATGGGAATAGACGGCCTTTCTGTGGTTGATCCAAGATTAAGAGTATATGGAATAAAAGGTCTTCGTGTAGCAGATGCTTCCATCATGCCGGATGTAGTTTCCGGAAATACCAATGCTCCTACTATCATGATTGGTGAAAAAGCAGCAGATATGATTAAAGAAGATCATCATCTGAAGGAATTAGGAGTAGAAGGAAAGTTATCGTTCGTTTAAATAGAGTTTGAAACTCAGAAGCAGTCACTTCTTCAATGTTGAAGTGGCTGTTTTCTTTTCTGCTGAGAGATGTGAATGAATACAATAGAGTAATCTGGTGAAAATTATCCGTGCATCCATGGCTGAGAACAACAATCTCTTATCTTTGTTTAAAATAAAATTCATGACCCCAGAGAAAAAGAAACTCATGACCGACAGCTTTAGCCGTTCGGAAACCTTGAAATTCTATAAAGCAGAACTATTGGAAGTAGAAACTGATTATGTTTCTATTAAAATTCCCAAAATGGAAATGATGACCAGGAAAGCAGGAATGTTCAATGGGGCGATGATTGCTTCCCTTGTAGATGTTTCAGCAGGATATGCTGCGGTAAGTCATTATCCGGAAGATTGCTATGTCGTAACGGTTGAGCTAAAGGTAAACTACCTTCGTCCGGCTATGGGAGATGCGTTGGTTTCAAAAGCTTATGTTATTAAAGGAGGTTCCAAAATCAGTGTCATCAGAGTAGAAATCTATGTTCAGAATGAAGGTTCCGGATCAGAAAGTCACGTAGCCACTTCATTAGTCACGATGATGAAGATAAAATAACCCATTTTTAACCTGAATTAAGCAAAATCTTCCTTAAATAAAGGATTTAAAGAAATTTTTTTCATCGAAATGGAATGGCTTTTGCTCCTTACATCCCATAACTATTAAAAAATTACGAAATGAACTTAATTATCCGTTTGTTCGTCACAGCAATTGTGGCGTACCTTTTAACTAAAATTTTACCGGGAGTACACTTTGAAGGTTTTTCATCAGCAATTATCTTTGCTATTGTACTTGGGGTTTTAAACATATTTGTAAAACCTATTTTAAGCCTGTTTGGGCTTCCCCTTACCATCCTAACCTTAGGATTCTTTGCATTGGTTATTAATGCAGCTATTATCCTGATTGCTGATTATTTCATAGACAGTATGGTAGTAGATGGCTTTTGGTGGGCATTTGTCTTCAGTATATTATTATCAATCGTGACTTCTCTGGCGAATTCAATGTTCTCAGATGGGGATTAACAGATAAAAATAAAAATTGAAAAGTCCGTTGGTGTTTTTGCCAACGGACTTTTTTTTTTGCCTGAAAGTAAAGGGGTAAATAGGAATAGATGAAGTAAATTTCAGTATTCACCCTTTTGTTTTATTCATTGGTCATCTTTATTTTTCAATATTTGTTTCAGACCATCAATTTTATTGTTAATTCTTTCGGTAATTTTTATTTTAAATACTAACTTTGGCAATCTTTGAATTTAATGAAAGGATTTGATGAAATCAGTGTGGTTTTACTGATCCGCTAAAAATGAATGAACATATGAAACTTAAGTACAGCCTGCTGGCTCTGGCAGCTCCGCTCTTAATGAATGCACAACAATTAATGACACCTGAAATTCTTTGGACTTTGAAAAAAGTAGGAGTACAGGCTGTTTCTCCGGATCAGGCATCCCTTATTTATAAAGTAGGACAGGTAGATCTGAAAACTGAAAAAACAAAAAATGAGAACTATTTTCTGAATGTTCTTAATCACCAGGCTTCCAAAATCGATTTCGGTAAAAAAGCATTGATCCAGTGGGATAGAAATGGGATTTACGCTCAGGAAGGAGATAAAATCTATCTTTCAAAAGATGCCGGAAAAACATGGACAGAATTCTATACGATTGGTGAGGCTGACAATATTGTTATTTCTCCGGATGGGAAAAGAATTGCTTTCAGTAAACAGGTATTGGTAGAGAAATTAATGGGGAAAGACAAGTACAATGATACTCCTAAAACTACCGCTCAGGTATATACAGACCTTAACCACAGACACTGGGATTACTTCAATGAAGGAAAATATAACCACGTATTTGTAGTAAACACCTCAGATAAAGTAGAAGCAGCTAAAGATTTATTGGAAGGAAAAACATGGGATTCCCCTCAAAGACCTTTTGGTGGTGCTGAAGATTTTGTGTGGAGCCCGGATTCTGCACAGCTTTTATATGTTACCAAACCAAAAAGTGGTAAAGAATACGCAACCAGTACCAATACCGATATCTTTGCTTATGATCTGGCTACAGGAACTACTAAAAACCTGACTGAGGCAAACAAAGGGTATGATGTCAATCCAAAATTTAGCCCGGATGGAAAATCTTTAATCTGGCAGAGTATGGCCAGAGATGGTTATGAGGCTGATAAAAATGATGTAAAAATTCTGGACTGGAAAACAGGAAAGATTACAAATCTTACAGCAGGCTGGGATGACAGCGTTTCAGGAGATGTACTTTGGGGTGCAGATTCAAAGACAATCTATTTCACAGCAGCTTACAGAGGAACAAAACAATTGTTCTCTTTAGATTCAAAGTCTGCAAAAGTACAGCAGATCACCAAAGGAGATTTTGATGTGAATGAAATTTTTACAGATAATAAAACTTCGGTCATAGTAGGAAGAACAGATGTAAACCATGCTACAGAATTATTCTCTGTAAACCTTAAAAACGGAGAAATGAAGCAGGTTACTGAAGCAAATAAAGATACTTATGCGAAGTTAGCACAAGGGAAATCTGAGCTTAAAATGGTAAAAACTTCGGATGGTAAAGAAATGGGCGTATGGTTCCATTATCCGCCGAATTTTGATCCTAATAAAAAATACCCAACATTAGTATATTGCCAGGGAGGGCCACAGTCTGCATTAACACAATATTTCAGCGTAAGATGGAATTTTGCCCTAATGACAGCAAACGATTATATCGTAGTAGCCCCAAACAGAAGAGGTATGCCGGGCTGGGGAACAAAATGGAATGAAGACATCTCAAGAGATTGGGGTGGACAACCAATGAGAGATTACCTTGCAGCTACAGATTATGCAAAAACATTACCGTATGTAGATGGTGACAGAGTAGCAGCTGTTGGAGCAAGTTACGGAGGATATAGTGTATTTATGCTAGCTGGAATTCACGAAAACAGATTCAAAACATTCATTGCTCATGATGGATTATTCGATATGAAATCATGGTATCTGACTACTGAAGAACTTTGGTTTGCGAATTGGGATATTGGTTCACCATGGGAAAAACCACAGCCAAAAGCTTATACAGAGTTTAACCCAAGCAATTTTGTAGAAAAATGGAACAAGCCAATTATGATCGTTCAGGGAGGAATTGATTTCCGTGTACCTTACGAGCAGGGACAAGAAGCTTTCCAGGCAGCAAAACTAAGAGGATTAAAATCTAAACTGTTGTATTTCCCGAATGAAAATCACTGGGTACTTCATCCACAAAACGGATTGGTATGGCAAAGAGAATTCTTTGACTGGTTAAAAGAAACATTATAATATATATCAATAGAAGCGGGCTTTAGCCCGCTTTTTTTATGGTGAAAAGTCCAATGATTTTAGGAGGTAATAGTTTCTTAATTAATAGGGTAGAGAAAGATCAAAAAATCAATAGGATCGGGCTTTAGCCCACTCTGCTTATCATCAATAAATTCCAATGGCTTTAGCCGAAACCTAAAAATTAATGATTTAAATCTCCCTCACCCAAAGAAAATAAAATAGTTATATATTTGATTATGCAAAACCGTATTTCATCATTTCCCCCTCTCATAGATGAACAGTCTGAAATTTTAATTCTGGGTTCTATTCCCGGAATAAAATCATTGGAAATGCAGCAATATTACGCCCATCCACAAAACAAATTCTGGAAGATCATCCTGGAATTGTTGAATGAAGAATTTACCGAAGATTATCCCAAAAGAATTGAGATCTTAAAGGAACATCACATTGCTCTTTGGGATGTCATTGATTCCTGCGAAAGAAAAGGAAGTCTTGATTCTGAGATTAAAAATGAAGAAGCTAATCAGATTGGGAAACTGTTGGAAGGACACCCTAATGTGAAAGCAATTTTCTGTAACGGAGGGAAATCGTATAAGAGTCTGCAAAAGCTTTTAGGAAAAAGCTATAAGCTTCCCATTTTTCTAATGCCATCCACTAGCCCGCTTCATACCATTTCTTTTGAAAAAAAGTTTAAAGAATGGAAGAAAATATTGGAGTTTCTGGGGTGATTGAGTTTTGAGGGTTTAGCATATTAGAGTGTATGATGAGTTTTAAGTTTTTGATGATGGAGACAGAAAAAGCCTATATAAAAGTATGAATTTCTACGGAATGATAAAGTGTAGGAATAGTCTACTCGTTTTGTTTGTCATTCCGTAAGAATCTAAATTTTGTATCTCATTTTTAGTAAAGAACATAAAAATCATTCATATCCTAAGTATTCTCTCAATCCTTTCAATAATTCCAATTGATTCTTCGTCCTATCCAGATTATGTTCAGGATGTTGTATAGAATAATAAGTACTTCCATTCAGATAATCCGTTAGAAATCGTACTGCCTGAATGTAGATGACCACCTGAGCTGCATAATCAAGATTTTCGCGCTCTTGGGCAACTAATGTTTCTTTTAATTCAGATAAAAAACCTTCTTTTACAGCCTGATAAATTTCAGCATTGAAATTCTCTGTAGCCATTCTGTCATCTTCAACAGTATTATTGGTATAGGATCTGGCAATATCCCCGAAATCATATAATAGGGTAGAGATCATGATCGTATCCAGGTCAATGATAGCATGAGGTTTAGATTCTTTGAAAAGAATATTTCTGACATTCGGATCTCCATGAATAATCCTTTGGGGGAGGCTAAGATTATTTACCATAGCAATCCACTGCTGGGGAAGTGATAAAAGTTGATTGGTAAATTCAATTTCTGCAGCAGCATTAGCCTTCAATTTCTGGTCTGAAGTTTGTAATGCTGCTTTATAATCCAAAATTCTTTTTTCAAAATTAACAAAATCAGGAAGTGGAGTTTGAATGTCTGGAATATCTCCAGCATTGATTGTGCTCAGAAAGCAGCCTATTGCTTTTGCAGATGTATAAGCCGTTTCCGGATCAGGGATTTTGAAAAAGGTCTGAGTGTCTTCTATGAAGGCGGTCATTCTCCATGATCCTTCATTTTTATCTTTTACAATTAAATTTCCTGATAAAGAAGAGATTGGTATTACGTATTGTAAAGGATAGTTTCCTTTTTCAAGAAGCTTATTAATAATGATATGGTTATTGATAATGACTTCTGGCTGTTTGAAAACTGCCTGATTGATCTTTTGCAGAATAAACCTTTTCTGCTGATCCAGATCTTCTAAAAGATAAGTTGTATTAATGAGCCCGTCATTGATAGGAGAAAGAGTATAATTGACTGTATTGATAAACTGGGTTACAATATTATTTATTTCCATAAATCTTCCGGGTATCTGTTATTCTGAATTTCCGACATCAGAAAATCCTTAATATTTTGTTTGTCATCAGCATAAGTTACACCCATCCATTGAGAAGGAGAAGCCTTTACCATTACTTTTACTTTTTTTTCATCAATCATTCTCTGAACAGCACTGGGAATATAGAACTCCTGTTTGGGCGTTGGATCAGACTCTATGAAATCATAAAAATAGGCTTCCAGGTAGCAGAAGATATGAGGATGAAAAATAAAAAAGTTCATGGATACCAATGTATCGGGGTTCAGTTTGATATTCTCATCGTTTTCCCTATAAATGATTGAGCCATTAAGCTTTTGAATAGATGTTTGTTCCTCTACACGGATCAGATCATGTTCAGAATCCAAAGTACATATTCCTCTGGCTACAGCCCCATGACCACTCAATGTTGTACTTACAGGATAGGCAATCATACCCAATTGAGAGTCGGAAATATGATGGTGATTAATTTCATCTGCAGCGAGCAGATAGGCTTCTTTTCCATAAAAATCATCTGCATTGATCATAATAAAAGATTCCTGTATCACATATTTTGCACATAAAACAGCATGCGCCGTTCCCCATGGCTTCTCACGCTCAGGATAATCAAAACCCTGCAGAGGAATAGTGTTCATTTCCTGATATACCCAATAGAGCTCAAATCCTTTTGCTTTAGCAATAGCATTGAGACGGTCAATATAACTTTGAGGGATTAATTTATTACCAATAATAACTACTTTAGAAAAGCCAGCCTCCAAAGCATCATAGATAGAATACTCCAGAATGGGGGAGCCATTATCGAGTATTCCATCCACTTGTTTAAGGCCCTTGTATCGGCTGCCTAATCCACCCGCCAGTATGAGTAGTGTTTTCTTAGAACTCATCAGTCATTCCGAATACAGGTTTACGGGTTTTCCATTTACCACTAGTGAAATCAGGAATTTCAACTACCTGACCTCCCTTGGCAATAGACTCTTCACTTAATGGCGTAATCGAATACCATAAGGCCAGATCATAAACATCCATAGGGAATTCTATATTTCTTTTAATACATTCGATAAAGGTATTCATCACAAAGAAGTCCATTCCACCATGTCCTGCTCCAGCAGCGGTACTTTCAAACCTCTTCCACATGGGATGGTCATATTCTTTCATCCACTTTTCCGTATTGTCCCAACGGTGCGTGTGATTCATTGTCTTTTCAAAATAAATGTGTCCCTGGTTGAAGTCTCCCCAACCGAAGTCCTGCCACAATCCCTCTGTTCCCTGTACGCGGAACCCAAGATCATAAGGTCTCTGTAAGCTGGTATCATGAGTTAAAAGAATGGTTTCTCCATTTTCACAGGCAATTTGTGTGGTAACAATATCTCCTTGGTTGAATTTTACTTTGGCATTAGGATGATTTTCACCACCTTTTGCATGTTCTGTAATATATTTATGCAATCCAACAGATTTGGAAGAGAATGAAGAAAGTCTTGTTAAGCGGTTTCCACGGTTGATATCCATCATCATAGCAACCGGACCTAATCCATGAGTAGGATAAAGCTCTCCATTGCGTTTTACATAATGTTCTGTTCTCCATTTAGCTTCACTGAAGCCTTTTTCTCCAAATTCAGCTCCTGAATTATAAGGAGTAACCCCATCATTGAAAAGTACCCCTCTGAGGTCATGCTGATAGCCACCTCTTCCGTGAACCAATTCCCCAAACATTCCTTTACGAACCATATTCAGAACAGCCATAACATCTCTTCGGTAGCACACGTTTTCCATCATGAAAATAGGAACTTTCGTCTCCTCATATACTTTCACGAATTCCCAGCAATCCTGAAGCTTTATAGCTCCGGAAACCTCCATCCCAACAATTTTTTTAGCACGCATAGCTTCTACCCCCTGAGGAAGATGCCATTCCCATGGAGTTGCAATAACTACAGCATCTATCGTTTTCAATTTTAAGAGATTTCGGTAATCATATTCTCCGTTTGAAAACTCCTGAGCTGCTGATTTGTTGTTGTCTTTTAATATCTTTTGAGAAGCAGCAAGCATTCTTTTGTCCGGATCAGCAAAAGCCACAATCTCTACATCACTACGTTTAGCTAATAGCTTTACATGTTCCTGACCACGGAGTCCTACACCAATAAAGCCTACACGAACTTTTTTGTCTGTTTTAAAATCATTTGAATAGGCAAATAAAGAATTGGGTAAGACCAATGCTCCAAAACCTGCTAAAGTTGCTGTTTTGATAAAATTTCTGCGGGAAGTGCTATTCTCCATCTATTTTTTTTCTAAATATATTAAAACTTTTGCAAACGACGATGGAGTGGGAGTTATAGAGTTGCAGGTTTGAGGATAGGAGAATACCAGATTGGGAGAGTTTTGGGATGCTGTATGTATTTTGGATTTGAAAATTTAACTGTTGTAAGGCATAAACGCAAGTCTCAAATCTAAATTTAAAAAGAATTATTGCCCATAGTAAGCCTTAATTAATCTTTCTCTCATTTTGTTTAGGTATTGAATGCTTTTGGTGTTGGATAGAATGATAATACTAAGATCTTTATCAACTAAATGTACCCAATTGGCACTATGCCCGTAACCTTCTCCCTGACGTTCTGCAAATAGAGTATTGATGGAACCGAATTTTTTAGGATATACCCAAAAACCTAATGCCGTATCTTCCAGTTTTGGGTCAGCGGTAAGCATTATAGCCAACGTTTTTTTGGAAAAGAGTACAGAATTGAATATTGCCTGGTCAAAAATTAATAAATCCTTAGGAGTAGAATACATCGCTCCGGCAGAGTAAAAATTATCAATATAAGTATTAGTAGGGGTATGAAGAGCAAATGAATCAGATGGATCAGCTGAGTAACCTTCATCTATATTTTTAATGATATCATTGTGATGAAGAAAACCGGTATTCTCCATTTTGAGAGGAACGAGTATTTGTTCTTTGAGAACTTCTTCAAAAGGTTTGTTATAGATTTTCTCAATAATTTTACCTAATAGTATAAAATCTCCATTGTTATAGCTAAACTTTGTTCCGGGTTGGTCTACTAATTTTTCAGAAAGAAAAGTCGTGATAAAATCATCTAAGTTCCAGAGGGTATTGTCATAAGCCTGATGAATAAGTTCTGGTGAACTGATGTCCTTATTTTCCCGCCCACTGCTGTAGGTAAGAAGATTTTTTATGGTTGCTTTCTTTGCCGCTTCCCCTTTGTATTCTGGATAATAGGTGGAAATAGGAGCGTCCAGATTTATTTTTCCTCTTTCATAAAGCTGCATGATTAATACAGCGGTAAAAGTCTTAGTAAGTGAAAAAATATGAAATCTGGTTTCATCAGAAAAAGGAATGTTATAATGCCTGTTGGATAAACCTTTATAAGTAAGTAATTCTGTCTTTCCGTTTTTGGCCAATAGAACAGAACCATTAAAATTATCTCTCTTTACACAGGAGTCTATCACTTGCTCAACTTTCTGTATTTGTGGGTAGGCAAAATGAATTAAGATTAATAATAATCCTGAAAGTTGTTTTTTCATAGTAACAGTTTTTTATAAGGTAACTAGATGAGGGTATTTATTAAAGCTTACTGATCTATCCATGCTTTTCTTAAAGCCAGTTCCTTTGAATCTGGGTTTGACATAAGATTTACTTTTCCCGTACTCTCATCATAAGTAAAACCAACTTTTGACAGATATTCTTTGAAAGGAACAGGTTGAGTGCCTTCTATAAAATCTTGAAAGAACGTACGTATTTCAGGATAAGTCATTTTTGTAATCTCATCAAATAAATCATCATCATTAAAATATTTACCTTCCCCGTACTTTTTCATCAATTGCAGCATCAGATCCTGAGTGCCCATTTTTCCTCCTGAAAGTTCCCGTAATCTTATATCCAGGCATAATCCTAATAATGGACCTTTTTGGTAAAAATTCATATACTGATCCTGTCTGGTCATGGCATTTTTACTGATTTCTGTGAAAGATAGTTTGTCATCAAATTCTTTCATCCCTTTTATCTTTTCTTCAAGGGTTTTTTCAAAATCTTCCAAACTGATCATTTTTTGTTTTATAGGCATATGAATGGTTGCATATTCCGTCATCCCCTCATACAGCCATAGATGTTTAGACATAACAGGATTCAAAAAATCGTAATGCTGAATTTCTCCGGAATGAATATTAAGCGGAGTCACTATATGGAAAAATTCGTGAGAAGCCACTCTATTTAAAGCATTAGGAAGAAACTTCATACTTCCAGAACGGTAGAGGCATACCGTAGAATGAGAATGTTCCAGCCCATCACCCAGAAATCCCTGCTCATTAGAAGATTCATAATAAATCAGAAAAGCATACTTATTTACTGGTAATGTTCCACCCAGATAGGCTTGCTGGTTTTTCAAAATATTCTCTATCTCATGAGCTATCACTTTTGAATACTGTCGTTCTTTTTTATTATAAAACGAAATAAGCACTTCAGTATGGCCTATTTTCAGCCAGGTTGTATCAGGAACACAATATAAAACGGGAGAGTCCACCAACTGTCTATAATTTTTTGCCAAAACTATATCCGTATTTTTATCTTTCTGTTTGTAACCCAAAGCAGACGAAGCATAAAAATCCTTATTTTTTGTAATATTGATTTGATAAGGAAGATCTTTTATTTCTTCAAAATACCCCACGAGAGAATTATAATTGATCACAAAAACGCTATCTTTAATAAACATACTGCCGGCAGATTTAGCTTCATGCGTATCCTTTTCTAAAGAGTCCCATCCATCAGCCACCTTATAGGATATTTTATTGACACGCTTAAGATTATATATCATCCAGCTATTTTGATCCAAACGTTCGGTAGGTATTTTTTTTCCATTTTTATCCGTAGCCACCAGATTAGAAACATACTGTCCGAAATTCATAGCCTGATAAAATCCCGGAACCAGTTTTGGAATAATAAATTTCCCCTGTTTAAGATTGTTCTTGGGTGGAGTAAAAGAAACCGTGACTTCATCATTGGGCATATGAAGAAGGTCTATATTGTAATTATAATTTTTCTTTGATGATTGGGCAATAATTGTAGTAGGAAAGATAATCAGTACAAAAACTAACTTGATCAGGGTATTCATCCGCTTTGTTTTAGTGAGTACGAAAATACAAAAATTGCCCAAGTTAAGTGTACTTATTTTTCCATAAAGTACACTTCCTCATAAGGTTGAATCAGTACCCATCCATGTCCGGAGAACTTCATCTGGAACTCTTCGCCACTTCCTCTTCCGATAAGGCTTTTAAAAGAAACATTTGTCTTCAGTTCCGGGCTGAGATTTCCGGACCAGGCAACTGTGGCATTTGGATCTGTGAAAACCGGTGTGTCAGGAGTCACCAGTAAAGTTAAAGGATCGCCGTGTGTGGTAATCGCAATATGTCCGCTTCCGGAAAGTTTTACCTGAAAAAGACCACCCGACATCATTCCAGCGATACTTTTCAGCATGGTAATGTCACTTTTTACGCTTTGTTCATGAGCCAGTACGTCATTTCCATTTACACAAACGGATTCATTATTCAGGTAAAGGATACGAACTTTCTTGCCAGAGTCTGCTACATAGAGTTTTCCAGTACCTTCAGCCTTCATCAGTTTACTTCCTTCACCACTGATGGCTTTTTTCAAAAGGTTACCAATACCTCCTGCCAGCATTCCCTGTCTTTCGAAATTGATATTTCCCACATAGCTTACCATACTGCCTTTTTTCGTCCATACCGCTTGATTATTAAGATTAATTTCTAAAAGGTGCTTGGTTTCCAGTTCAAAATAATCTCTCTGTTGTGGATTCTCTTTTGTTTCGTTGATAAATGCTTCAATTGAATATTTGCTCATATTAATGAATAGTTTTAGAGTTGTTATAATATTTCAAATAGAAGGGAAGATTCTGTAGACCTCTCTTTGTTTCTTTTTATTATAGAAATGAGATGCGGATCGTTCAGAAAGTAATTTTGCCAACTAATTCCATCAATCTATTTTATTTTTTGACTAAAATAAACTTTTTTAACGTAAAAACTCCCATGTAATCATGGTTTTACATTTGATTGCAAATAATACTTGACAAAGGGGTGTTCAATGTCGTATATTTGCACTCCGAAAATTACACCTTGTAATTTCAATAATTTTTAAACCGTAATTTAAAAAATGAAAACATCAGATTTTAATTTTGATCTTCCTGCAGAATTATTGGCAGAACATCCATCAGAACACAGAGATGAGGCTAGATTAATGGTTCTTGATAGAAAAACACAAACTATTGAGCACAAATTATTCAAAGATGTAGTGGATTATTTTGATGAGAGTGATTTATTCATTTTCAACAACACCAAAGTTTTCCCTGCACGTCTTTATGGAAATAAAGAAAAAACAGGTGCTAAAATCGAAGTTTTCCTTTTAAGAGAGCTTGATAAGGAAACTAGAGTTTGGGATGTTTTGGTAGATCCGGCAAGAAAAATCAGAATTGGTAACAAATTATTTTTCACTGAAGATGAGTCTTTGGTAGCTGAGGTTATTGATAACACTACATCAAGAGGAAGAACATTGAGATTCTTATTCGACGGTTCTTACGATGAATTCAGAACAAAACTGAAGGAATTAGGAGAAACTCCACTTCCAAAATATATCAAAAGAGCAGTAGAGCCAGAAGATGCAGAAAGATATCAGACAATCTATGCTAAAATAGAAGGAGCAGTAGCTGCACCTACAGCAGGGCTTCACTTCTCTAGACATTTGATGAAAAGATTAGAGATTAAAGGGATCGATTTTGCTGAAGTTACGCTTCACGTAGGATTGGGAACTTTCAACCCAATTGAGGTAGAAGACCTTTCTAAGCATAAAATGGAATCTGAAGAGATCATCATTGATGAGAAAAATGCTGCCATTATCAATAAAGCAGTAGAATCTCACAGAAGAGTTTGTGCAGTAGGAACTACAACAATGAGAGCACTGGAAACTTCCGTTTCTTCCAATAAAAAAATCTCAGCGTTCAATGGTTGGACGAATAAATTCATTTATCCACCTCACGATTTCGGAGTTGCTAACTCTATGATTACCAACTTCCACACGCCGAAGTCTACATTAATTATGATGATTGCTGCATTTGCAGGAAGAGATTTTATCATGCATGCCTATGAAGAAGCCGTAAAAGAAAAGTATAAATTCTATTCTTATGGTGACGCAATGTTAATTCTATAAAAAGTAAAAAGAGCCAAGTTAAAAGTAATACAAGTGGGATGAAACAAGATGATTTGCTTACAAGAACTTTTACATTTGGAGTTAATTGTCTTAAATTTTTAAGAAAACTTCCAAATGATACTGAAAGTAAATTAATAAGGTTTCAACTTGGAAAATCAGCTACAGAGAAAGTAATTTTTGGCTTCGAGTTTTAGACAAATTAGATGGCTATGATTCTGAAGAATTTAAATACTTATTGAATGAGAGTAACAAATTGAAAAACATTTTGGCTACAATAGTCAACAATACTAAACTTTAGAACTTTTTACTTTTAACTTGGCTCTTTAATATTATGAAAGATATCCGTATATTATCACTAGATCAGCTTAAAGAATACTTTGTATCTTTAGGAGAAAAGCCGTTTCGTGCCAAACAGGTCTACGACTGGTTATGGAGTAAAAATCTCCATTCGATCGATGAAATGACGAATCTTTCGAAATCTCTTCGTGAAAAAATTGCCGAAGAATATACCATTAATCCTGTTTCTGTAGATCTTCTTCAGAAAAGTACCGACGGAACTATCAAAAATGGAGTGAAACTTCATGACGGACTATTGGTAGAGTCTGTTCTTATTCCAACAGAAACAAGAACAACAGCTTGTGTATCTTCGCAGGTAGGTTGCTCATTGAATTGTGAATTCTGTGCTACTGCAAAACTGAAAAGGATGAGAAACCTTGAAGTAGCAGAAATTGTTGATCAGGTTGCCCTGATTGACAGCCAAAGCAGAATGTATTTTGACAGACCACTTTCCAATATTGTATTCATGGGAATGGGAGAACCCATGATGAACTACAAGAATGTAGTAGAAGCCATCAGAAAGATCACTCAACCGGAAGGATTAGGAATGTCTCCAAGAAGAATTACCGTTTCTACATCCGGAATTCCTAAAATGATCAAAATGCTTGCTGATGATGAATTGCGTGTAAAATTAGCGCTTTCTCTTCACTCAGCTATCGAAGTAAAACGTAATGAAATTATGCCTTTCTCGGATAAATTCCCGCTAACGGATATTATGGAGGCACTTCAGTATTGGTATCAGAAAACAGGCTCCGTAATTACTTTTGAATACTGTGTATGGAAAGGTATTAATGATGGAGATGAAGATATCAAAGCTTTGATCAAATACTGTAAACAGGTCCCTTCAAAGGTAAACCTTATTCAATATAATCCGATTGGTGACGGAAAATATGACCAATGTAACAAACAGGCAGAAGAAAATTACATTCGCCAGCTTGAAAACGCAGGAATTACTGTAATGGTCAGAAGAAGCCGTGGAGGTGATATTGATGCTGCTTGTGGGCAGTTAGCCAACAAAAATGCGGATTAAAATTTCCTTAAAAAAACCTTAAAATCCCCTTAAAGCATCGCTTAAAACCCTACCTTTGCACAAAATTATTTTGTGATGATGGAGTATTTTATGAGCGAGAACGGGCTAGAAAATGTATATGCATGGTCAATTCCATTGCATGCTACTGTTATTTTAGCTGAGATGATTTACAGCCACGTTTCAGAGGCGAAGTTATACAGTGGCAAAGACCTTGTTACAAATGTTTATCTTGCTTTGATGAACTTTGGTCTGGATTTGATCATGAAGGCGTTTGCAATGGGGGTAATGTTTTTCTTTTACAGCCACAGACTTTTTTCATGGGATCTTAGCATCTGGTATTTACTGGCTTGCTTTATAATCACTGATTTTGCTTACTATGTCCTGCATTATGTGGATCACCGCTCCAGAGCGTTTTGGGCAGTTCATATTACGCACCATAGTTCAGAATTCTTTAACCTTACAACAGGATTTAGAAGTCCTGTATTGCAGCCGCTTTATAGGTATTTATATTTTTCACCATTAGCATTTTTAGGATTTAATCCTTGGCATATCATGGTAGCATATGCTATTGGACAGGTATATGGAACATGGGTACATACACAAACGGTTAAAAGTATGGGATTCTTAGAGTATATTCTGGTAACTCCTTCTCACCACCGTGTACATCACGCTTGTAACATTAAGTATCTGGATAAAAATATGGGAATGTGTCTCATTGTCTGGGATAAGATATTTGGTACGTTCCAGAAAGAAGATCCGAATATTCCTGTGAAATATGGAATTTATCCAAAAATGCCGGACAACAGACCTGATACGGTACTCTTCTATGAATGGAGAAAAATTTGGAAAGACCTTAAACAGCCAGGACTAAAATTCACAGATAGAATCAACTATATTTTCAACTCACCGGGATGGAGACATGACGGAACCGGAAAAACCGTAAGACAATATCAGAAAGAATACTTTGCAAAACAGGAAGAGAAAGAACAGGCAAAAAATCAGAAACAACAGAAAACTGCTTAATTTCAAGAATAAAATCAATGAAAATCTATAAGGAAAGACGAGCCAAAAGCTCGTCTTTCTATTTTTTTGAAGCTTATAAAACCATAAATAAGAAGCAACATAAGATATTTAGATAAATAACCTGAACCCGTATCTACTGAAATTTTTCGACTTTCAAATTGTAAAGCCCTCCAACTCGACAATCTTCTGTTTAAACTAAAAGTCCTATTTTTGCACCATGAAAAGAACATTTCTGCTATTGGCTTTTCTTGCCTTTCAAACTGCATTTTCTCAAAAGACCGATTTCCTGAAAATTAAAAAGTATAGAATTAATTATTTGGATGATAAAATCCAGGAAACTTCCGGACTGAATTTCTTTAATGGGAAACTATATACCTTTAATGATAGCGGAAATGCTCCGGAATTGTTTGAAATCAATAAAGCCTCAGGAGAAATCATTAAAACCTTAAAAGTAAATGCTAAAAATACAGATTGGGAAGCCCTTACAAATGATGGCAGTAATTTCTATATTGGGGATTTCGGGAACAATGACGGAAGCAGAAGGCATCTAAGCATTTATAAAGTTCCTTTCCAGGGAGATAGTTTACAAAATGGCCAGGTAAAGGAAATTAAATTCCATTATCCTGAGCAGAGTGATTATGGATCAAGCTATTTCAAGACCGATTTTGATGCAGAAGCGATGGTTTATGCCTATGGAAAACTTCATGTCTTTACCAAAGAATGGGTGTCAAAATCAACAGTACATTATATTATTGATCCTGAAAAAAATGAAAAACAGGATGCAGTAAAGGCGGAAACCTATAAAACTCATTTTATGGTAACGGATGCTGCTTACTTCGATAAAAAGCTTTATTTGATAGGGTATAGTAAGAAGACAGAAGTATTTTTAGATATTTTTACAGAAACTGAACCGGGAAGATTCTTTAAAGAAGCCCCTAAGCACTATTATTTAGGAAGTGCTTTATCAATAGGGCAAATTGAAGGGATTGCAGTAGATGAAACAGGGATCTCCATTTCAGGAGAAAAGTTTAAATCTCCCTTAGGAAAGACAAAGCCTTCTCTTTATTTTATCCCAAAAGAGCAACTCATGGATTAATTTTCGCTTAAAATTGAGCGAAAAAAATTATCTTTGTGAGAATTAATAATTATTCACCCAGCATTCGCAGATTGTGGCAAATACAGTAGAAGAGATTAAACGACCGATCAATGATGAAATGAAACTTTTTGAACAGAAGTTTTATGAGTCAATGCAGAGTAAAGTAGCTTTATTAGATAAGGTAACCCGTTTTATTGTTACTACCAAAGGAAAGCAAATGCGTCCTATGTTTGTGTTTCTTTGTGCCAAGCTGGTAGGAAATGTTACTGAAAAAACGTATCGTGGAGCTTCTATGATTGAGCTAATCCACACGGCTACTTTGGTACATGATGATGTGGTGGATGAAAGCTTTAAACGTCGTAATTTTTTCTCTATTAATGCTTTATGGAAGAATAAGATTGCTGTTCTGGTAGGAGATTATCTATTGTCAAAATCAGTGTTATTATCTACAGATCACAAAGATTACGATTTATTAGGGGTTATTTCAAGAACAATTCGTGAAATGTCTGAAGGTGAACTTCTTCAATTGGAGAAAGCCCGAAAACTGGATATTACAGAAGATGTTTATTATGAAATTATCCGTCAGAAAACAGCAACTTTGATTGCTGCCTGTTGTGAAATTGGAGTATTGTCTAACAGTACAGATGAGGTACTTGCCAAAAAAATGCAGGATTTCGGAACTTTCACAGGAATGGCTTTCCAGATCAAAGATGACCTTTTTGATTATTTAAGCTCTAATGTGATTGGTAAGCCGGTTGGAATTGATATTAAAGAAAAGAAGATGACTCTTCCTTTGATTCATACTCTTAAGGTAGCCAGTGAAAACGACAGAAAATACTATTTTGATACCATCAAGCGTTATAATAACAATCCCAAAAGAGTAAAAGAACTGATAGAGTTCGTTAAAAACTCAGGTGGACTGGAGTACGCTATCACTGTAATGAAAGATTTCCAGCAAAAGGCAAAAGATATTCTGAATGAATTCCCAGAATCTGAAGCAAGAACATCTTTACACATTATGCTGGATTATGTAATTGAGCGGAAATTTTAAATTAAATAATTTCGAGGGTTACAATAATAACGGCTAGAACTATACAAAATAAAGCAATTAAAAATAAATAATCCGCAATACTCTCAAACGAGTATTCCCGCTTTTTATTCCCTGTTCTGATCGCCAGAAAAGAAAAAAAACAGCTGCAGGCAAAAAGGATGCAGGCAAGCCCTGCAAATTCGTCTAAATATGTATTGTGGCTGATCTTAGCGATCTTTAAAGAGGTGATGATAATCAATGAAAACCCTAAAAGATTGCTTGATGCATTCAGGATATGAGGTGATTTTTTTTCCATCTTTTACAATTTTTTTCAAAATAAAGCACAATTTTTTTTATTATCAAATTTTTAAAAAAGATTATTAAAAATTAAAATTAATTTAAAAAGTGTATATTAGCGGAATACTTGAAGAACAAAAACTTTTTTACTTAGCTATGCAAACAACCTATATTGAAACACAGCAAATATCCTTCCAGGACTTTAAAAATCAAATACTTGATGATTACAGGTTAGGAAGAGTTTCTCGTGAGATGTCTTATCTCGGAAGGAGAGAAGTACTTACTGGAAAAGCTAAATTTGGAATTTTTGGGGATGGAAAGGAACTTCCTCAGCTTGCAATGGCGAAGGTTTTCAGAAATGGAGACTTCCGTTCAGGGTATTACAGAGACCAGACTTTTGCATTGGCAATTAATGCTTTAACGGCAGAAAGTTTCTTTGCACAGATGTATGCAGATACCAGTGTGGAAAGAGAGCCGGCTTCAGCAGGAAGACAGATGAACGGGCATTTTGCAACAAGAAGCTTAAATGAAGACGGAAGTTGGAAAGATTTAACGGCACAGAAAAATATTTCTTCCGATATTTCTCCTACCGCAGGACAGATGCCAAGATTATTGGGATTAGCTCAGGCTTCTACTATATATAAAAATGTAAAATTTGACGGTTCTGAGAAGTTTTCAAGAGAAGGAAATGAAATTGCTTTCGGAACAATTGGTGATGCTTCTACAGCAGAAGGTCATTTTTGGGAAACACTGAACGCAGCATGTGCGCTTCAGGTTCCTATGATCGTTTCAATCTGGGATGACGGATACGGAATTTCAGTTCCTACTAAAAACCAGAGAGCAAAAGCTGACATCAGTGAAATGCTAAGCGGTTTCCAAAGAAAGGAAGGGGAGAACCAAGGCTGTGAAATTATTCAGGTGAAAGCTTGGGATTATGCAGCATTATTAGATGCGTATGCTAAAGCAGAACATTTTGCAAGAACAGAAAGTGTTCCTGTAGTAGTACATGTGGTAGATGTTACCCAGCCTCAAGGGCACTCTACATCAGGATCTCACGAAAGATATAAGAATGAAGCACGTTTAGCTTGGGAAGCTGAGTTTGACGGATTGGTGAAATTCAAAGAGTGGATTCTGAACTATTCTATCGAAATTGATGGAAAAGAAGAAGTAATTGCTACTGCAGAAGAATTGGAAGCTATTGATGAAGACGCTAAAAAAGTAGCTAAGGCAGGGCAAAAAACAGCTTGGGAGAACTACCAGACTGCCATCAAAGAATTAATTCAGTCTATTGTTCCTTTAGTAGAAAACCTTAAAGGTCAGAATACGGAAGTAGAAACAGCGCTTACTCACTTCAACAAATTGGTTTCAAAAGCGAAGAAAGATGTATTTCATTTAGCAAGAAAAGCTTTATTAGCAACAAGAGGTACCCATTCTGCAGAAAGAAATCAGTTGATGCAGAAATACAATGAAGCCTCTGAAATTGAAAAAGACAACTATTCATCTCACTTATATTCTCAGTCTGAATGGAAGGCTGAAAACATTCAGGAAATTAAGCCTGTTTATTCTGACAGCTCTGAAGATGTAGATGGAAGAGTCGTGATCAGAAATAATTTTGATAAAATCTTTGAAAAATATCCTGAAACATTAATCTTTGGAGAAGATACCGGAAACATCGGTGACGTAAACCAAGGATTAGAAGGTATGCAGGAGAAATACGGAGCATTGCGTATTGCTGATACCGGAATTCGTGAAGCGACAATTCTTGGACAGGGAATTGGTATGGCCATGAGAGGGTTGAGACCAATTGCTGAAATCCAATATTTAGACTATGTTCTTTACTGTCTACAGGGAATGAGTGATGATTTGGCAACAGTACATTACAGAACCAAAGGAGGACAGAAAGCTCCATTAATTATCAGAACAAGAGGCCATAGATTGGAAGGAATTTGGCATTCAGGTTCTCCAATGGCGGGAATTCTTAACCTTTCAAAAGGTATTTTAGTATTGGTACCAAGAAATCTTACGAAAGCTGCCGGATTCTACAACACAATGCTTCAGGCAGACGAACCTGCGATCATCGTAGAATGTCTGAACGGATACAGATTAAAAGAAAAGCAACCTGATAACTTAGGAGAATTCACTGTTCCTGTAGGTAAAATTGAAGTGACTAAAGAAGGAAAAGATGTTACTTTGGTAACTTACGGTTCTACTTGGAGAATTGTAACAGAAGCTGCTAATGAACTAGAAAAATTAGGAATTTCTGCAGAAGTGATTGATATCCAGTCATTAATTCCTTTCGATTTATCTCACGAAATTGCTCAAAGCGTTAAGAAAACAAACAGATTGGTAGTGATTGACGAAGATGTGGAAGGTGGAACTACTGGATTTATCTTACAGCAGATCTTAGAAAAGCAAAAAGCTTTCAGATATTTGGATTCAGATCCGTTAACGATCTCTGCTAACGATCACAGGCCAGCGTATGCAAGTGATGGTGACTATTTCAGTAAGCCGTCTGCAGATGATATGGTAGAAAAGATCTACGCTATGTTTAATGAAACCAATCCTCAGAAATATCCAGCGATATTCTAATTAGGATGAAAGATAAATATGAACCGCTTCCTTTTGGAAGCGGTTTTTTTGATTATAATACCCAGATTATCAGATGGAAAATTGTGTTTTTATAAGTAATTATTCAATTTTGTTTTTGTTATGATAAAAAATAGATGCATTTTTATAGTGAAAACGCTATCCATGGATTACAATAAAAAATTATTTCAATTATCACTTTTGTTTTTAAGTGTTTTATTATATTCTCAATCAGACAAAAAAGAGGTTTTGCAGGGGAGTTTTACCTATTTGCTAAAGGCTAAAATAAATACACAGACTCCTGATTATATACATGAAGAATTTTTCTCATTGCTCATAGGTGAAAATCGTGCTTTCTTTGCTAGTACCCAATCTCTTAAAAAGGATACAGTGATGGCAAACTCTATTGTATCGACCAAAAATCCTGATGGAAGTATAGTCATGGGCTTCAAAAGTGGTACATCATTACCAAAAACAAAATTTCAATATACCATTATACAATCCAATGAAAAAGTACAGTACTTTCAACAGGTTGGAATGTCAGTGCTTACTTATAAAGATCCTGTAATAGGGAATTGGAAGCTTGTAGATGAAACAAAAATCATCAATACAATGAACTGCGAAAAAGCAACAGTTACCTATAAGGGAAGAAACTGGATCGCTTGGTATTCAGCTGAAATTCCACTCCCTTACGGTCCATATAAATTCAGTGGATTACCAGGTTTAATTATCAAAATAACAGATGAAAAAAACGAGTATGATTTCGAACTCGTAAAATCTATACCAACTTCTGCATTGGAGGGAAAATGGGTTAATATAAAGAAAACTAGATATACTGAAGCTATTGAGACTACCCAACCGAAATTTCAACAGGCCCTAAAAGCGAATAATGAAAATATTGCAGCTGTATTGGCAAGTTCTGGAACTACTATCCTAGGTGGCCAGGAAAATATCAATCAAAGGCCAAAAGAACTGGATCTCAATAGAAAATATTTAAATCCTATAGAACTGGAATAACTGATAGTTTAGATAGTAGGCTGCTTGTTTCAAGCAGCCTACTTAATATTAATCCTGTTCAGATAAAGTAATTCTTAGTTTATTCAAAGTACTCATCAAAGTGATACTTGAAGTCAATTCTGTAATTTCCCTTTCTGTAAAATATTGTAATAATTTTTCCCTGATTTGCAGCCAGTTATCATTGTTGTAGGTGATGGCTTCTGTCCAATTCAAAACAAGCTTTTGCTCTATATCAAAGACTTGGGTATGTTTCCATCCTGGCAATCTGTTAATGATATCCTGTTCAACTCCAAAATGAAGCAGTTCTTTAGCATGATAGCTACAGCAGTAGGCGCAGCCGTTGATTTGAGATACTCGTAATTCTGCTAAGGCAATCAGCTTTTCATCAATACCGGATTTTCGGATGCTGGAATGAGCTTTATACAGATGACCAATGGTTTCTTTCGCTATTTCTTTATAATTCATAATGTAAATTCTTTCTGCAAATTTGAATCAGAAATAGTTGGGAAACTATATACTTACTTTTTCGTGTTATACTAACCTTTTGGAAAGTGTATTATGAAATACCAAAGCTGAAATTTGTACATATGAAGTAAGGAATATCAAAAACTACCATGAAAATTACCTCTTATCTATTTTTTGTGTTATTACTATATGAAGAATGGTTCCTATATGCTTTATTCATAACATTTCCAGTTTCAGTCTCAGATATGCTGATTCTAGAATCTTATGGATTGTTTTTATAATCAGTTTGTGATGTTTCTTACTGTATTTACTATCACTATTTCTAAAAGGCAGAAGTTTAGATTAATGAAAATTATTTAGTGAATCAGACATTCGCAGCCTTTTTCTTTTCCTTAATCAATTCAATACAATCATCTGAGTAGGTTCCTTTCACCTGATATTTTGCTTCCCATTCTTCCAAAAGATACAAAATAGGTAACAGGGCTAACCCTTTTTCTGTAAGTGAATATTCTACCCTTGGCGGAAGTTCCCTGAATTCTTCACGAATTACTAAACCATCAGACTCCATTTCACGTAGTTGATCAGTTAAAACTTTTCTGGAGATCACATTAATACGTACAGCAAGTTCTCCAAAACGCAGCTTTCGGTCTTTAATTACCAATACAATAATCGGTTTCCATTTGCTTCCCAGAGCAGCCATTGCCTTACCTAAAGGGCAGCTATATTGCATTAATTCATTCTTTTTCATACGTTACTTTAATGTTACTAATGTAAGTTACTGCGAAGTTACCACTATTTTTTCAATAAAAGATACAAAAACGAACTATTATTAGTTACTTTGTGTAACAATTATAAAACAAGATTTTAAATATGAGTACATCATCATTATTTAAACCGTTTCAATACAAAAATTTACAGCTTAAAAATAGAATCGTAATGGCTCCTATGACCAGAGCACAATCTGATAATGGAGTTCCAACACAGAAAATAGCTGATTATTATGGAAGAAGAGCTGCTTCAGAAGTAGGATTGATTCTTTCAGAAGGAACTGTTATCAACCGACCGGGCTCAAAAAACCTGCAGAATATTCCGGATTTTTATGGAAAAGAAGCTTTGCAGGGTTGGAAAAACGTAATTGATACCGTACATCAGAATGGTGGAAAAATGGGACCTCAGATCTGGCACGTTGGAGATACCAGAATGTCTGAAGATTACCCGCTATTACCAATGGAAAAAGCTTCAACGATGACTATTGAAGATATTCAGGATACTATTGCACAGTTTGCTGCCTCAGCAAAATCCGCGAAAGATCTTGGTTTCGACTGTCTTGAAATTCATGGAGCGCATGGCTATCTCATCGATCAGTTTTTCTGGGAAGTAACCAATACAAGAACAGATGAGTATGGTGGCAAAACCTTAAAGGAAAGAAGCCGTTTTGCTGTTGATGTAGTAAAAGCAATCAGAACTGCAGTAGGAGAAGACTTTACTATTATTATTCGTCTTTCCCAATGGAAGCAACAAGATTATAAGACTAAACTTGCTCTTACACCCAATGAAATGGAAGATTGGCTATTACCACTAAAAGAGGCAGGAGTTGATATTTTTCACTGTTCACAGCGTCGTTTCTGGGAACCTGAATTTGATGGTTCTGATTTGAACTTTGCAGGATGGGCCAAAAAAATCACTGGGCAGCCAACGGTTACTGTTGGTTCTGTAGGCTTAAATGGAGATTTCCTGAATGCATTTGCTGGGCAAGGAACTGAAAAAACGGACCTTACAGAATTAATAAGAAGACTAGACAATGAAGAATTTGATCTTGTTGCGGTAGGACGTGCTATTTTGCAAGACTATCAGTGGGTAAAAAAGATCAAAGAGGGAAATACAGGAGAAATTCTGGACTTTACAGCAGAAAGTATGGGCGTATTATTTTAATATGAATGATGAATAGCTAATGAGCTTCGCTGTCAATTTTTTAACAGCATATTTTATTCGCTTGCGAAGCAAATTGATCATTCACTATTCATATTAATCATCATAATTCACTTTATTTTATATTTAATTTTCACCTATTTATTAAAGAGCCGGCTTTCAGAATTTTCTGAAAGCCGGGTTTATTTTTTTAGATTTTTCCTAAAGATCCATACAATCAACATTGGTATTCTTTTGATACGCAGCTCCAATAGGCAGGAAACCCATTTTCTGCTTTATAACGACAAGCTCTTGATCCCGGTTCACATATAGGAGCATTTCCTCCATTGATACTCTTTAATTCTGATTTTACTAATTTTTTTAGATTTTTCATATTTAGGTTTGTATAGGTTGAAAAGATTATATTTTCTAAATCATCCAGATTTTTTTAGGTATAAAATAAATCGTTTTTTGGACTTAGAATTTGTTTTTAACGTCTGCATCCGTATGCAGCAGGTACACAAACCCAATAAGCAGGATAGCCATCTGCCGCAGGATATCTGCATGCTATTTCTCCAGATTCACATAACGGAGCATTTCCTCCATTAATTTTCTTTAAATTTGACTTTGAAATTTTTTTTAAATTTTTCATGAGTAATAATTTGTAGGTTGGTATTATAAATATTGATTTGATCCTTTTAACGAATTAAGGACACTCTGCAGTTTCAGAAATACATCTCCATCGTTGAGATCCGTCTTTGCCGGTGTAGTAGCATGCTTGGGTTCCTGTTGGGCATTCCGGAGCATTTCCACCATTGATTTTCTTTAATTCTGATTTTGCTAATTTTTTAATATTTTTCATATTGTAGTGATTTGTTTGAGGTTACAAATGTAATATTTTTTATTAATCTTGCAATACTTTGTTTGAAATAGTGCGAAGGGTTTAAAAATTTGCGGTTAGAAACGTTTTTTGCTTTATTTGTGTATCAGTTAATTTTCAAATTGAAGAATTTAATAATATGGCAGATAAATGTTTATTACTTACATTACTATTTCTCTTAATGTCCTGTCAACAAGAGGTAAAGAAAACAGAGTTTCAGGCTGTAGAAAAAAAAATTCCGGAACAGAAAAAAGAAGAATATAATATTGAGAGTCAAAAAATAAAAGCCGATACTATCATCACAAAATCAACGATATTGCTGTTAGGTCCTGATGATAAAGAGGTAGAGGAAATCAAAAAGAAGCAGGGAGAAGATAATTTCTATACGATTGCTGATGACGCTAACTATTATTCGGCAGAAATATTTGAAGTTGCCCCTGAAATCATTTATACGGGTTATAAAATCATTGATTTCCCAAAAGAAAACTATGTGTTTAATAAAAATAAATCTGAAAATAAATGGCTGGTCATTGATTATACAGTAGGTTCTAAGCCTAAAATATATTCTTTGGCAGATTATTATCATTATGTAACCGAAGAAAAATAATCTTCAGATAGATAAAACAAACGCGCTACCATAATGTTGGTAGCGCGTTTTTAACAGATTTAAATATCTAAAACTGTCATACCAAAATGACAGAAGTGATTTCTTATAAACCAATATTTTTAGTTGGTTTCAATTGCTTTAGAATATTCTTTGGAATTGCGTTCTTATGAACCAAAATAGCAGTCGACTTATATTCAACATATGGTCTTGTTACATACAGGTATCCTGCAAAGTCATTGGTTACTCCCCAAGAGTTTTTTACCATATAATATTCCTTACCAGTCTGATCTTTTGCTAATCCTACGATATGCATACCGTGGTCATCCGTTGTAGAAAGGTTGTTAAGTCCTTTTTGGCGCATATCTTCAGTGATGGTTTTGTCTTTTTTAGGCTCTGTAAACAAAGTCTGTTTGTTCTCTGCGTTGATTTGGTCTAAATCCATATCCGGAACATAAGCCACTCCATTTTTATAAGAGAAATAAGGCTCAGAAACATCAGTTGCCCAACCTACAGAATATCCTTTAGTCACAGCATTGTCAATGATTGCTGTAAGGTCTTTCATTGGAACATTCCAGTCAGAATCGTGGCTCCAGTTGTCTGGAATTGGAACTACAAACTTCTGGTAGTAAGCATAATCTTTGTAAGAAGATAATTCTACATAATCCTCAGCATTGATTCCTACTACTTCTTTAGCAAAAGTTTTAGGAGTATAGTTTTTTCCTTCATAGGTAAAGTTGGCAGGCACTTTTCCTAGATATTCATCAAGAATAGAATCTACAGAATCCATCCAGTTGTCAGTAAGCTTCCCTTTAGAAGAAGCCTGAACAAGGCTGTCAAGAACCGGCTTTAATTTTCCTTGCATTTCCTTAAAGTTGTTGGTTGTCTGTCCAGCTTTTAATCCTGAATACACATCCTGAGGAACTGCACCGTACTTTTTGTACATGTTGATTACATCGTGAAGTTCTCCACCGTCACCCCAGCTGATCGCTCCGTTATTTAAAACATATAACTTCGCTTTATCATGGTAAGAGTTTCTTGCCGTAAAGATTTCAGCAAGATCTACAGGCTTTTTACCCATTCTCTGCATTTCAGATTCAAGGAAAGAGTTTCCTGAGTAGCTCCAACAAGTTCCAGATGAACCCTGGTTCTTTACAGAAGTAGCACCAACGTCTTTTAACGTTGTGAACTGAAAATTAGCATTTTGTGAGTGGTTGTTTTTTAACTTGTTGATTAAGTCATCTTGGGCAAACATCATACTTCCTGCAGACAAAACAAAAAGTAATGATGCAATTTTCGCATTTTTCATTACTATAAAAAGATTATTTACGTTAATAGTCGTTATTAATAAAGATTTGTTACAAAGCGAAAAGTTAAATTTAAATTAAAATATTGTTGAAAAAAGCAAATAAGCTAATTTTAAAAATAATCTTTTGTTCTAAAAAAGTTGACCATGTTTCCAACCACAGCTAAAGTTCCTGCATCTATTATAATATAACTTCTGACAATGGAAAGAGAATTATTAATAGAATGCCAGCGTAACGATCGCAAAGCACAGCGGAAAGTTTACGAGAAAATGGCGGGTAAGCTGTATTCAGTTTGCAAACGTTATTTGAAAAACGATGAAGATATAGAAGAAGTATTGGCCGATACCTTCTATAAGATTTTCACGAAGATAAGCCAGCTTCAGAATCCGGATACTTTCGAAGCCTGGGCAAAAAAGATTGCAGTAAATGAATGCCTCCAGAAATTAAGAAATAATAAAGCCTTATTTATTTCATTGGAAGAAAGTATGAATGAACCTTCAGAAGGATCTTCAGAGCATATTTCCTTTGAAAAAGATATTCTGAATCTGCTCAACTTTCTTCCCGAAGGCTGCAGAGCCATTTTTAATCTTTTTGCAATTGAAGGATATCCGCATAAAGAAATAGCTTCTATGCTTTCCATTAGCGAGGGAACTTCAAAGTCCCAGCTCAATTTTGCGAGAAAAAAACTTCAAGAACTTTTGGTGAATCAAAACATTTAAATTTTTACAACAATGGAAAATAATCATATTGATCAACAATTCAATGAAGCTTCTAAACTTTCAGAAGAACCAACTTTTTTTCCTGGTTTTGATACAGTTTGGGACAAAGTGGAAGAAAGATTAGATCAGAAAAAAGAAAAAAAGAAAATCATTCCTGTCTGGTTTCCTTATGGGATAGCAGCAAGCCTGATGATAGGAATAGGTGCTTTATATTTCCTGAATAAAAAAGATAGGGAGCAACCCGTAAAACAGGAAATGGCAGAACACAAAATATTACCGGAACCGACAGCCGATGATCATATTGCCAAAATAGATCATATAACAAAAGAAAATATTCAGAAAGAGAAGAATAAAGAGTATCCTAAAATAGAAAAGGCAATAGTATATACTAATAATGTTCCGGAGCCATTAAGAGTACCTAACCCTGTGTCTACAGCTTACCCTCCGCCAGCTATAGAACGCCATATGGAAACTTCTGACGCAGTAAAGAATATTGATGAAATTGTAGTGACTGGATATGGTATTAAGAAAAAGACCGCTTATACCACCTCAAGTGTAACTACGGTTTCAGAGATGCTAAGCGGAACTGTTGCAGGGCTATCTATTTCTACTCCTGGAAAAGATAACAATATAAGGATAAGAGGGCTGAGCAGCATCAAAGGAAGCACAGAAAGACCATTGGTGGTGGTTAACGGAATCCCTACAACATTAGATGCTTTGAAAGATATGAATCCTAAACGTATTAAAAAAGTATCTGTCCTTAAGCCTGAGGAAGCAGCAACATTATATGGAAGTAAAGCCTTACATGGAGTAGTCGTGGTAAAAACAAAACGTTTGCGACGGGCTGAAAAGGAGAAATTGGAAGAACTGTACTCAAAAAGTATAAAAGAATTAGATAAAAAGCAGGAAGAAAAGGAAAAAGAACTTCCCAAAGCAGGGCAGCTCACTGCAGGAGAAGTGAATGATTTTTCTAAATGGGAATATTGGAAAGATATAGCCGTTCCAAGTCTTGAAGAATACAAAAATGCCTGGAAATTTTATCCGGACAGAAGAGTTTCTGTTCAGTTGACGAACAAAAATAAGAAGCCCGTCATTGGGGAAAAAGTGAAATTACTGGATGATCAGAAAAAAGTGATCTGGGAAGCTGTTTCAGATAACCTGGGAAATGCAGAACTTTGGATCAGTCCAATAGTAGGAGAAACCCCAGATTCTAAAAATTACTATTTGTCTGATGCTTCCGGACAGATCATCAGTAATAAAGTAAATGAATTTAAAAATGGTCAGAATCTGATTGTTTTGAATAAGCCATGCCTGGAGAAAAGGAAACTGGATATTGCTTTTGTTGTGGATGCAACAGGATCCATGGGAGATGAAATCACTTATCTGCAGTCTGAATTACTGGATGTTCTGAGAAAAGTAGAAACTAATTTAAAAAATTCTGAAATTAGATATGGCTCCGTATTTTACAGGGATAAAGGAGATGAATATATTACTAGAAAGTTTGATTTCTCTGATAAAGCTGAAGATCTAATTCAGTTTATCAAAAATCAGAGAGCAGCCGGTGGTGGCGATACCCCTGAAGCGGTAGTAGAAGCACTACAGGTTTCCATTGATGACTTGAAATGGAGCCCGGAAAATTCCACTAAAATTATGTTCCTGATTTTGGACGCCCCGCCACATCAGTCTGAAGAAAATATTCAGAAGCTCTATGATAAAATAAAAAAAGCTGCTCAAAAAGGGATAACAATTATTCCATTGGCTGCAAGTGATACCAATAAAGAAACCGAATATATAATGCGGGCCTTTGCACTGCTTACCAACGGAACGTACACATTTCTTACCAATGATAGCGGGATAGGAAACAATCATATTAAGCCTACCATAGATTCTTATGAAGTAGAAAAACTGAACAGTCTTCTGCTAAGACTGATTCTCCAAAGAGCGACCCTTCCTGAATGTACAGACGGTATCTCTAACGAGAATATCAATAAAAAAATGGAAACAGAAATAGATCGCCAGGTAGATGCGAAAACTGTGATTTTTCCAAATCCGACAAAAGGAATGATCAAAATAAGAACAGCGAATAAGATTGAAGAACTATACATCTATGATCTGGCTGGAAAAATAATCATGCGGAAAGAAAACTTGGAAGAAGGTAAAAACACAATCGATATGACCTTGTATCCTCAGGGGATTTATTTAGTTCGTGTCCGAACTAATAATAACTGGGAGACTTTTAAGGTCATCAAAAATTAATTTGAAAAAGAGAAAAGAAATTTCCCACGGAAATTTCTTTTTCTTTATTTTAGTAGTCATTACCATGAAGATGAGAAAAAACTATTTACTGTTGCTGCTGCCGTTTACTGTTACGGTATTGCAGGCGCAAAATTCAACCTTATATTATTCAGGAAAATTTTTAAATCATAAAGATAGACCACAAAACTTTTTAAAAGTCTACAATAAAAACAGTGGTGTATATGAATTAACTGATGAAGAAGGATTTGCAATCATTGCAGCCAAGCCTTATGATACCTTAGTCTGGAATCAAGGGAAAAGTGCCCAGGTGGTTGTATCTTATCAGTTAAGAGAATTGAAAAATATTCTTGAAAGTCAGGTAGAGAAAAAAAATGTACAGGAGATTTACAGTAAAACATATGACAGTCTGGTTTCACAAAAGAATCATGATAAATTTAGTATTGAGAATGCCTCAACAATTCTAAATAATAATTCCGATAGATATTTTAGCACTGTAAGAAAGCTTAAGCAGAGAAGAGACAGTATGTATGTTCTGAAAGAGCAAAAGAAATGGACGTTATTATTGAATGGCGGATTTACCTCTTCTTTGGATGTAAAAAGTCATAATGCCCTGCCCGCAACCCAGAACAGATATGTACAAGGCAGATCCAATAATGGAAACTTTATATGGAATGGACCCGAGATCCATGAAGTATTTAGCTTTGGACCTGATATTTCTACCTTAGCTTTTGATGGAATCCCTTATCAGTATGATCAGAACGGCAGATTGGTTCCTTTAGCTGACGGAAAAAAACAGGCCATTATTTATAATAATAACCTGTTTAAAACGATGGTTGGATATAACAATCAGCTTAATATCAATACAATTATAAAACAAGGATATAAGGAGATATTTCGGTTTTCATTGGATTTGAGACAGCAGAAAAATCAATTATACTTCATTGACCAGTTTAATCTGAATAATTCTATTAAAACAAGGCTGAACACAGATTTAGGAGGCTATTTGGTGAAGTTTTCCTTTAATTATGAAGAGAATAAGGCAACAAATACCAATAGGATAGGACTTTTCAATAGAGCTTTTCAAAATTCTTTACTGACTCCCATTTCGTTTTCAAATGCTCAGCAGACCTTTTTGGATAATGGAAAGCAACGAAGCTACAGCCAAAATGCCGATAATCCGGAATTCCTTTTTGTACAGGATCAAAAATACCGTTATCAAAACCGGCAGAGGCATTTTGGCCTTAATGCAGATAAAGCCTTTGGTAAATTTAAATTAAATATCGTTCAGTCTTACGAAAGTAATTTCATTTGGAATCTGGATCAATATCAACCATCCACTTACGGATTCAATAATGGAATAACCAATGAAAGGGGACAAAATAACAGGTTATACCACTCCAATATACAAGGGAAATATGAATTGGGCCACTATAATTTTAAGAATGTTTTTAGTCTTAATTTTATTCTGAACGATATCAAATCTGACGTTTACAATAGTCTGACCAATAAAAAATATAACTATCAAAGAACCTCTCAGGACTATATTTTTAATTATAATATGGAAATCAAGTCCGGTGACTTTGAAGCTGATTTTACTCTTGGAAATTCCTTTTATATCTCCAATACATCAGATAAAAACATTTATTGGCTTCCAAAGTCAACAGGGTATCTGCGGTTTAAAGATATCTTTGACTGGTATAACTATGAATTTAAAATCTTAGGAAGTTATAGCCATCTAAGCTCAGAGCCTGAGATTACCCGGTCCTATGCTTCTTATGCCTCCACTTTACTGAAAGCAGAAAATTATTACCGTTATTTCCCCATAGATGAAGTGGAAAGTTTCAAAGGGCTATCCAATATCAATACAAAAGAGTGGAAAATAGGCGGAAAGATCAATTTTGGATATAACATTAGTCTTGAAGGGGAATATTTCAAAAGAAAAACTGAAGACGATGTTTTCCCGGTATTTGAAAACAATCAGTTAAGGTTAAAAAATATGGCAGATCATACGTATAGTGGGTATGAATTTAATTTCGCATATGACAGACTTTTTCTGGCCAACGATTTTTTTGCAACAAACAAAATCTCATTTTTCAAATATAAAGATATTGTAGATCGCGTGAGGCCTGGTTATAACAATACTGCTATTTCAGGATTTCAGGATATTTATAAAACCCTTGCGGAAGGAGAGGTTTTGGGTGCTGTGATGGGAAGTTATTTTGAAAGAACTTCTGATGGGCAGCTGATTATTGATGATTCCGGATTTCCGAAAAAGGCTGCCGGAATGAAGATCATTGCTGATCCAACTCCTGATTTTGTAATGAAATTCAATCATAATTTAGTCTATAAAAGATGGATTTTGGATATCAACTGGGAATGGAAAAAAGGAGGCCAGATCTGGAATGGAACTCAGGCTGTTATGGATTATTACGGACGTTCCTATGATTCCGGAGAAGAAAGAAACCTCAAAAATTATGTTTTTCAGGGAGTATTGGCTAATGGTAATCATAACCAGACTCCGGTGGATTTTTATGATCCTCATCAAAATGTTCATGAAAACAGATGGTCCAGGTATGGATACCTGGGTGTGGCAGAAAACTATATTCAGAAGGCAGATCATATAAGGATTAATACTATTTCACTATCCACTTTTTTTCCTCTGAATAATAGCCAGCGATCTATGAAAATTACGTTGTATGTAGATAATATCATGCTCTGGCAGGCGAATAAAGGAGTAGATCCCAACCAGAATTTCTATGATACTGACAATGGAAGAGGACTGGATTTCTTTAATCTTCCCTCTTTTAAAACATTTGGCTGTATTGTTTCATTCAAATTTTAGCCCATGAATTTCAAATTTATATCATATATCATATCACTGAGTCTATTGTTTTCATCAGTATTTCTGAAGGCACAGAACTCATTTAAGGATTTTGAAAAAGAAAAGACATATATCCAGACCAACCATGTTTTCTATAAACCGGGAGAGAATATGTATTTTAAAATATATGTAGTGCAGGGAAAAAATAACCTTCCTGCAGGAGAAAGCAGGGTAGTCAATTTTGAAATTGTTGACCCTTCCGGAAGTGTTTTAACAAAGTCCAAATATAAAATTAATAATGGCTATGCCAACGGATACTTCTCTTTCGCTGATGATCTGAAGGGTGGGGTTTACAAGATTAGAGCCTATACCAACTGGATGCAAAATGAGGAAGGTAAAAATGCTTTTGAAAAAGAAATTACCTTGCAGAAAATAGTATCTCCAAGGATTTTAATGAAGCTGGATTTTCCTAAGAAAGGATATGGTCCTGGTGATGAAGTCACCGCAGACTTTTCAATGCGAAGTTTGGGGAATTTGCCTATTCCTTTTTATGAAGCGGATTATGTGGTAACTCATAACGGGGAAATGGTTGCCGAAGGCAAGATTATTACAGATAAGGAAGGAAAAAAACTATTGCAGTTCAGACTTCCCAAATCCTTAAAATCATCTGATGCACTTTTAAATATTAAAGTTAATTTTGATGGGTTTACAGAATCTATTTCAAGAAATATTCCTATTGTACTGAACAATCTGGATGTGAAATTTTTGCCTGAAGGAGGAACCTTCATCAAAGGACTAGAACAGAATATTGCATTCAAAGTATTGGATGAATATGAAAAGCCGGTAGATGCCGTTTTGGGTATTTATAATCAGAACCATGAAAAAATAGCTGAAGTTTCCACTTATAATTTCGGGATGGGAAGTTTCTTTTTTACTCCGGAAATAGGAGAAACATATTATGCAAAAGTTGTAAAGCCCGAAAATATCACACAGATTTATCATCTTCCTGAATCTAAAAATAATGGTTTGATGTTGAATATCAAGAAGGAAAATGGAGCACTTTTATTCAAAACGGTGGCTACACAGGAAAAGAATATTGTTTTAAAAGGATTTTTCCGTGAAAAAGAAATATACAGCCGTGAGATTTCTTTAAAAAAGGAGGTCAACATATTGGAGGTTCCGGAAAGAGATCTGCCGGTTGGAATTTGTCGTTTTACGGTATTTGAAAATAATATTCCTCTTGCAGAACGTATTGTTTTTACCAATAAAGATCAGCAGCTGAATATCAAGATAAAACCTGGTAAAGAATATTATCAGCCAAGAGAAAAAGTAGTACTGAATATTGAAACTAAAGATAAAAATAATCAACCTATACCGGCAAATCTAGCCATAAGTGTAGTGGATGATAAGCTTTGGACTTATGCTGATGATAAACAAAATCATATCAGTTCATGGCTGCTGATGGATTCTGAGTTGAAAGGAAAAATTGAAAAGCCTCAGTTTTATTTTGATAAAAAAGAAGGAAAAGCAGAGAAAAGTCTGGATCTTGTGATGCTCACCAATGGATACCGGTATTTTGAACTGATTCCGGATATTGTTAAAACAGGTAAATACAAATTCCTGCCAGAAAAAAGAGGGACTGTATATGGAGTCGTAGAAGATGAAAATAAGAAACCCATTAAAGCCAATGTTTTTCTTGTAGAATCTTATGGAGGCCAGATTCTCAAACAAACGACAACAGAAAACGGCCAGTTTTATTTCTCAGGGATGGAAGGTAGTGATTCTTACAAAGTAATTGCTAAATCCATTCAACCTAAACATAAAGTCAACATCAGAGTATTGTCATATAAATTGGAAATAAACCCGCTTGTTAAGCAAAAATTGAATAATATAGATGTAGAAGAGATTATAAAAGAGGCTGAAGTCAAAGAAAAGCCCAAACCAATACCACCAATAATAAATAGCACTAAGAAGGATACTATTTCTGGAAAAAATATTGAGGAAGTTGTGGTGGTAGGATACGGAACTTTGATGAATAAAAAAACAAATACCTCTTCGGTAAGCATTATTGGCAATTCTGAAATTAAAGATTCTAATTATGGGTCGTTATTACAGGGAAAAGTTGCAGGAGTCACTGTAACTCCGGTTGGAGAGCAGCAAAAAGGAAATTTTGTGGTCAGAGGGACTTCATCAATATCAAACAAAAGTCCATTATTTGTGGTAGATGGAGTTCCGGTAGAAAATTTTAATACAGCCATCAATCCCAATGATATTAACAGCGTTACAGTTTTGAAGGATGCGGCGGCAACAGCCATTTACGGGAGCAGAGCCGTTAATGGAGTTGTCATTATTAATTCATTTTCTAATAGTTTGGCTCAGAATAAGCTGGATATCACCCCTAAATCTTATTTTGCAGTGCTGTCTATTCCTGCAGATAAACTTATCAAATATTCGGTAAATAAAGAGTTTGCCTATCCCGAATATAAAACAACCAATACTTCTTATAGATTTGATTATAGAGAAGCTATTTATTGGAATCCTGTAGTAGAAACCGATAAAGAGGGTAAAGCAAAAGTAGAGTTTTATAATTCAGATGCCAGTTCCACTTTCAGAGTGATGACGGAAGGCATTTCAGCGTCCGGATTGATAGGCAGAGATGAAACCACCTATGCGGCGCAAAGCCTGATCTCTATTGATGCTAAGATTCCACAGTATTTGACAAGAACGGACGAAATGCTTATTCCTGTAGTGATCAAAAATAACTCCAGAGAAACCAGAAAAATGATAATGGACGTTATTGTTCCCAATCATGTAAAGTTGATATCATCAGACAGCCTGATTACTTTAAAACCTTTGGAATCCGGAAGGCTTTACGTTAAAATACAGACCGATGAAGTGGTAAATTCTAATATTCAGTTCATCATAAGGTCTGGAGATTTTAGGGAAACGATGATTCTTCCGTTTAAGGTAGAAGAGAAAGGATTTTTACATCAGTTTTCTTTAATAGATAATAAGACCGAGAAAATTCAGGTTACTATTCCTGAATATATTAATGGGAGCCTGTTTTCATCCTATTATGTATTTGAAAATGCTGCTTTGAAGATGTTTGATGACCTTGAAAGGCTGAAGAGAGAACCTCATGGGTGTTTTGAGCAGTTGTCCTCAACAGTATATCCTAATGTTTTTATTCTGGATTATTTAAAATTAAGCAAGAAAATTGATAGTTCCACAGAAAGCCTTGTGATCAAAAATCTGAAAAAAGGTTTCCAGAAAATGTTAAGCTATAAAAATAAAGACGGAGGGGTTGGATACTTTAATACAGCTGAGTCAGATGTTTCTCTTTCTGCATTTGCTTTACTCGAGTTTACAGATCTGAAAAGACATATTGTGATTGATCCAAAGATTATTCAAGGACTATCATCATTTATTTTGTCAAAAAAAGCAGGGAATGGACTTTTTGGAGTACGAAGATATTATGAGTCCCAAACAGGACCCTACTCAGAATACGATTGGTCAAGAAATATGTATGTTCTCTATGCATTATCTCAGTTAGGCTTTACAACTGAAATTGAAGATTCTTACCAGGTAATGCTGAAAAGAGCCTTGTTGAAAAAAGATTCTTATCAACTGGCTTTATTGGCCAATGCAGCGGCGAATCTTGGGAAGCATCAGGAGTATGATAATTTAATGTTTGCTTTAAATACTCAGTTTGAAAATCAAAAACTTAACGTTGAAACGACCTTTACAGGTTCCGGTGGATATTCAGCCAATGCAGAAACACTCTCATTGTATATGATGGCACTTCAGAAAGATGAAAAACTCAATCAGCAAACTATTGCAAAAGCAGCAGATGAGCTTTTAAGTTACAATGGAGGTTATGGATTTGGATCTACTCAGGCAACAAGTTTGGCTCTACAGGCGTTGTCTCAGTTCTTTATAAAAAATGAAAAGCTGTTTAGAACTGATAGACCTGTTATTAAAATAAACAATGCTTTAGTATCATCTGGTTTAAATATTTCATCCGCCTACAAAACCGGAAATAATACAATGAATATAGATTACCCTTCAGAGACAGGGCTTCTTTATAAGTTAGAATATCAATATTATACTCTGAAGGCTCCGGAAAGTTCGGATATTCCTTTAACCATGGATACAAAATTGATGTCAGAAAACCCCAGAGTAGGGGAAACCAACAGAATGATAGTCACTCTTAAAAACAAATTGAATAATCAATTGCCCATGACTGTCGCTAAAATCGGTATTCCTGCAGGACTGACTCTGCAACCTGCTTTATTAAAAGATTTAATAGATAAAAAACAAGTTTCCTATTATGAGATCTTTGACAATTATCTGGTATTGTATTGGGAACATTTTGATGCTGAAGAAGAAAAAAACATCAACCTTGATCTAAAAGTAGAATTTGCAGGAACCTATACCGGAAAATCAAGCAATGTCTATCTTTATTATATGCCTGAATCAAAATATTGGAACCAAGGTATGAAAACGGTTATTACGCCATAGTATCTCTTAAGTATAAATCAAACCTAAAAACCGTTTCATCAATTATGGAGCGGTTTTTTATGGATGAAAATTTTATCAATTTCATTTAAATTAATTTTAATAATTTCCCACAGAAATTAATAACACATGAAAAAAACGATAATAACGATATTAGTTTTTTTTTTATTGGCGAGCTGTAAAACTCAGCAAGCTTCGGATTCATCAAAAGAAAACAAAACATACAGTATCAGAAAAGATAAAGATCAGGACGGCGTTCCTAATAAAGACGATCATTGCCCTGAAATAGCAGGACTTCCTGAGTTTAGTGGCTGTCCTGATACAGATGGAGATGGAATGGCAGATAAAGATGATGCCTGTTCAACTATTGCAGGGCCATTAGAAAATAATGGCTGCCCATGGCCGGATACTGATGGGGACGGAGTCATTGATAAGGATGATGCTTGTCCTACAGTGGCTGGACCACCTGAAAATAAAGGTTGTCCATGGCCGGATACCGATGGAGATGGAGTTCTGGATAAAGATGATGCCTGTCCTACTGTTCCGGGAGGACCAGAATATAATGGTTGTCCAAAACCGAAAGCGATGGTCGCTTCAGAAATTTCAAGTACTGTAAGAAGTGGATCAGCTTCTACAAAAGTTTCGGTAGTAAAAAAATCAAAAGGTTCAAAAAAAGATAAGGATGAATTTCCTGAAGCAGGGAAATTAACTGCAGGAGAAGTGAATGACTTTTCAAAATGGGATTATTGGCAAGATATAGCTGCTCCTGCTTTATCTCAATATAAAGAAGAATGGAAACTATTTCCAGATAGAAGAGTTTCAGTTCAGCTAGTTAATAAAAATAAAAAACCAGTCATTGGTAAGAAATTAAGATTGTTGAATGACAAGAAAGAAATAGTATGGCAAGCTGTTTCTGATAATAAAGGAAGTGCTGAACTGTGGATTGCTCCGAGAATTGATGATCAATCTTCATCAAAAAAGTATTTTATTACAGATGATAAAGGGAAAATATTATCAAGTAATGTGACTTTATTTAAGAAAGGACAAAATATAATTAGTCTTGATGTCCCTTGCCTTGAAAAAAGAAATCTGGATTTAGCTTTTATAGTGGATGCTACAGGGTCTATGGGAGATGAAATCACTTATTTGCAATCTGAATTATTGGATGTATTGAAAAAAGTTGAGAAAAAACTAGCTAATACTACAGATGTTCGATACGGATCCGTTTTTTACAGGGATCAAGGTGATGAATATGTAACCAGAGAATTCGATTTTTCTGATAAAGCTGTAAACCTGGTTAACTTTATAAAAAAACAAAGAGCAGGTGGTGGTGGAGATTTTCCTGAAGCCGTGGTAGAAGCATTAGATTCTTCAATAGATAAATTGAGCTGGAGCAAAGGAAATTCTACTAAAATTATGTTTTTAATTCTAGATGCCCCGCCTCATTATTCAGAAGAGAATATTAATAAATTGTATGATAAGATAAAGCTGGCGGCACAAAAGGGGATTACAATAATTCCACTGGCTGCAAGTGATACAGATAAGCAGACAGAATATCTGATGAGGACTTTTGCCCTGCTTACAAATGGGACCTATACATTTCTTACCAATCACAGTGGGATTGGAAATAATCATATTGAACCAACAACAGACTCTTATGAAGTAGAAAAATTAAATGAATTATTATTAAGATTAATTTTACAGCGTTCAACAATACCTTCCTGCCAGGCACCTTCTAAGAATGAATATATCAATAAAAAGATTGAAATAGAATTAGAAAATGAAGAAAACCCCAAGATTAAAATTTATCCGAATCCTACAAAAGGAGTGATCAATATACAATCAAATAAACAAATTGATGAGTTGTATTTATATGACTTCAGTGGTAAAATTTTAATAAGACAAGAAAAATTACCTAAAGGGACAAATAAAATTGATATTACGGCTTATCCGCAAAGTGCTTATTTAATGAGATGCAGATATGGTGAACAATGGGATACTTTTAAAATTATTAAAAATTAAATAACTACAGTAAAACAGGCATTCAAGCGGATGTATGTTTTATTTTAAAATTAATTTTCAAAAATTATTGAAAATTCAAAAAATATAATTACATTTGTATTAGAAATTTACAATACAGACAAAATGCAACTTTCAGAAGCCAAAGAAAAATACATTCAGACCTGGGGAACTTTTGCAACCAATTGGGGAATCAACCGTACCATGGCACAGGTTCATGCATTGCTTCTGGCGAGTGTAAAGCCATTGTCAACAGATGAGGTGATGCAAGAGCTGGAAATTTCGAGAGGAAATGCCAATATGAATCTTCGTGCTTTAATTGATTGGGGTATTGTAAGGAAAGAATTTATTAAAGGGGATCGGAAAGAATACTTCGTAGCAGAAAAAGACGTATGGTATCTTTTTAAACAAATTACCAAAGAACGTAGGAAAAGAGAAATTGAGCCGGTAATCTCCTTTCTTGAAGAGTTAAGGAATATTGAAGATAACGATTCGGAGGAAGCAAAAGAATTCATTAAGTTGATGGATGATTTCAGCTCTGTAACCGGGAAAATCAACAATATCATGGATCTGGCAATTAAAAGTGATGATCACTGGTTGGTAGGTAAAATTACCAACCTGTTGAAATAAAATATAAAGGGATGAAGGTCCTTTTTTATTTCAGATAAACTTTCAAAAATTATTGAAAATATAATATTTTTAAAATGTTCAATATTATTTCATATCTGGTTTTCCTTAGCATCAGTTTCTACATTACAATTGACGTAGGAAGAAGATGTTATCAGGCAGGAAAAGCCTATCTGAAATATTTGCTTCATGATGAAACTCTCTGTCTGACTATCAATAGAATTCTTCTTGGTTGTTATTATTTATTGAATTTAGGATACATCGCTGTAAGCTTTACCAGTTGGGAAAAGATAGAGAATATAGATGAGATGATAAGAATAACAGCGATACGCATTGGAAGTATTGTCTTGATATTATGTGGATTGCACTATATGAACATTTTTACCCTTTATTTTTTGAGAAAAAAACTAACCTTTAAATAATATTATTATGATACTTACTGTTTTAACCACCTCGTATAATTTTTCCGCTTACATGATCTATTTACCTATTGTAATTATCCTTACAGTTTTGGTATCTCAGTTTCTGTTCAAGAATTCTAAGGCATTTATGGTTGATATTTTTCACCAGAAAAAAGACATCGCTATGGCAACCAACTCCCTTTTTAAGATCGGGTTTTACCTTCTGAATATCGGATTTGCGTTGTGTATTATCGAGTTTTTTCAAATTGAAAGTATTGAAAGATTGGTTGTAGCGCTGAGTAAAAAGATTGGCGGCTTTTCCATTTATCTTGGAATAATGATGCTTTTAAATCTATTATTGTTCCTAAAAGGACGTAAACATGCATTGAATAAAGAAAACCATATCAAAAATGAAAACATTGATATTTAAGATTTGGATGTATTTTACTTTCAGATCAAAACACAAACGAACCCGAGGAGACTTTCTCAACCTTTAAAATAAATACGATGAAAAAGTTTATAAAATATGACATTTATATACAGCTCTTCTTCATTATCATTGGAGCTCTAGCTACTATCATTAAAGGTTGGGACGGATGGATATTATTTTACTTTATTGTAGGAATTCCTCAGTTAATCAGTTTTCTAGTTAAAACTTTTATTAAAGTCAAAATATCGCCGCTCTTTCTGATCTATGGAATGGCAATACTGCCTGTATGGATTTCTATCATAATGATATTAATACTGAGAACAAGCGAGATTGATTATAAAATTACAGCTATTCCCGGATGTATTGTAATGGCAGCCTTTTTCTATAGTCCTTTTGTGGCATTATTATATGTTATCGAAAGCCATAATCTGTATAAATCTTTAAAATAAATGTCATGAAAACGCTCAAAAACCACACCTTGATTTACGACAATGAATGTCCTATATGTGCAATGTATTCCAAAGGCTTTACAAAATATGGTATGCTGGATGAAAACGGAAGAGAAGCTTTTACGGAAATATCAGTCAGAAATAAAGATCTTGTGGATTTTCATCGGGCAAAAAACGAAATTGCCTTGGTAGATCATGATAAGAATAGAGTAGTTTATGGCTTAGATAGTTTGTTGCTAATCATTGGAAGCTCATTTCCATTATTAGAAAGAATAGCCAGAATACAACCTTTGTATTGGTTCTTTAAAAAAGTATATTCCTTTGTTTCCTATAACCGAAAACAGATTATTCCATCTAAAAAAGATAATACAGAACAATCTTGTATACCTGATTTTAATCTGAAATATAGGCTGATTTATATCGCTTTTGTAATGTTCTTTTCAGCTTATGTTTTAAGTTTATATTCAGGAAAGCTTGGGGGTAATGTAACGCCTAATTTCTTAAGAGAATTAGCTGTATGTTTAGGACAGGTGCTTTGGCAGACCCTATTTCTAAAGAGGTATTTAAAAGATAAGATTTGGGATTACCTAGGCAGTATGATGACCGTTTCTTTAATAGGGACACTTCTCTTGATTCCAGTTTTATTTGTGAACATTACCCCGGATTTTTACCTCATTTATTTCGGAATTGTTGTAATCATCATGTTTTTGGAGCATTTGAGAAGATGCAGGGTCTTAAAACTAAACTACATTCCTAGTATTTCATGGATACTGTTTAGGGTAACAGTACTCGTCATCATCATTTTGACTACTCTTTAAAAATTATAAAATAAACCCTTTTGATATGTCTAGAATTTATTTAGAAACTCTGATTGATGCTGATATTGAAACCGTTTTTGATTTAGCAAGAAATATAGATCTGCACCAAGAGTCAACTTCGCGAACTTATGAAAAAGCTATCGCAGGACGCACATCCGGTTTGATTGAGGAAAACGAAACGGTAACCTGGAGAGCAAAACATTTAGGGATATATCAAACCCTCACCACAAAAATTATCAGCATGGAAAAGCCTAATCAGTTTACTGATAAAATGCAGAAAGGAGCCTTTAAATCATTGCACCACCAGCATATTTTTAAAACAGTAGATGGAAAAACACGGATGACTGATATTTTTGATTTCGAATCTCCATTAGGAATAATAGGAAAAATGTTCAATAAGTTATTTCTTAAAAATTATCTCAAAAAATTCCTTCTGGAAAGAAACCAATTAATAAAAATAACTGCAGAATCAGTAAACCCATACTCAAAATCAGAACACTAACGACAACACTATCCAACCACTAAGTGACGATTTAGATTTAATCCCAGGATAGAATAAAATTCGATTAATCATACAACAAACAACAGCCATCATCAACCCATAAACCACTCACATTATGAATTTTTTAAAAGCAGAATGGCGAAAATTAGCCATCATCAATTACGAAATCGATCCGGAGGTATTATTAAAATACCTACCGGAAGGTACAGAACTCGATTTCTATAAAGGCAAATGTTATGTAAGCCTAGTTGGCTTTATGTTTTTAAATACGAAATTATTGGGTTTACCTATTCCTTTTCATCGTAATTTTGAAGAAGTAAATCTCAGATTTTATGTCAGGAAATATGAAAATGGAGAATGGAAAAGAGGAGTAGTTTTTATCAAAGAAATTGTTCCTAAGCCGGCTTTAAGTTTTGTAGCCAATTCTATTTATAAAGAAAACTACCATACAATGCCAATGAAAAACGAAATTCATCAACAAGAAGATGAACTGCTGATCCGGTATTCATGGAAAGACAAAAAGTGGAATTCTATTCAGATTACAGCAGAAAATAAGGCACAACCCATGGAAGCAAATTCAGAATTTGAGTTCATTACGGAACATTATTATGGTTTTACCAAAAAAGAAGATAAAACCTCAGAATATGAAGTTTGTCACCCAAAATGGGACTGTTATCAGGTAAAAGATTATCAATTGGAAATCGATTTTCAAAAGATTTACGGAAAAGACTTTCAATGTCTTAATCATCAGGAGCCTATTTCGGTAATGCTGGCTGAAGGTTCAGAAATAGAAGTGAAAACAAAAAAATACATCATCTAAAATACTCCAGATCACAACCCACACTCCAAAAGTTACACTTCAAATAACTCACTTTCCTAAACTTCAAAAAAATGAAAATAATCATCGCCGCCGGAACCGGATTTCTTGGTAAAAACTTAGAAAAATATTTTACAGAAAAAGGAGATCAAGTCTACATTCTGACTCGTAAGCCTACTCGTAAAAATGAAATTTATTGGAATGCGAAAACAATAGGAGAATGGAAGAATATTCTTGAAGAAGCAGATGTACTGATCAATCTTACAGGGAAATCCGTGGATTGCCGTTATGATGAAAAGAATAAAGCAGAAATTTATGGATCAAGAATTGACAGTACAAGAATATTACAAGAAGCTGTTAATCGTTGTTCTGTTTCTCCAAAAATTTGGCTGAATGCAAGTTCTGCTACCATTTATGTGCATTCAGAAAAACACTTGAATACAGAGGACAACGGAATTATCGGTGATGACTTTTCAATGAATATCTGTAAAAGCTGGGAAAGCGAATTTTTTAGAATCCAAAATGAAGGTATAAGAAAAGTTACACTTCGTACTTCCATTGTATTGGGAAATAACGGGGGAGCATTTCCAAAACTGAAAATGATAACAAAATTAGGAATGGGTGGAAAACAGGGAAGAGGAAATCAGATGGTAAGCTGGATTCATATTGATGATTTCTGCAGGGCTATAGACTGGGTTATTCAGCATAAGAATATGGAAGGTTCTATGAACATAACAGCTCCCGCTCCATTATCTAATGAAGCCATGATGAAAAAACTAAGAAAAGAAATCAGAGCTCCATTTGGGTTAAATGCTCCGGTATGGCAGTTGGAGATCGCCTCCATATTTTTGAAAACTGAAACTGAACTCTTGTTGAAAAGCCGTAATGTTTACCCTGCAAAACTCATTGAAAGCGGTTTTCAGTTTTCTTACCCAACTTTTGATGAGGCTATTCTTAAATTACTAAAAGCTTAACCTCTATCACAATATATGCTATACCAGCCTGCACGGAACTTCCAGATCTTCTGTAAGGTAATAACTGCAACACAAACGATGATAGCCATCAGCAATAATAAGTTCGTGCTGGCCTCTTACCAGAAGAATGGGAGACAGTTTTTTATTCTTTTCTACCTTTTTCAGATTCTCTTTAACATGAATATTGGTATCTGGAAGCAAAGCTAGCTTACTGGCACGAAGAATATCCTTAGATTTTTTAGTAATCGTTTTTGCCTCTTTTAAACTTTCAACAATTTTCTGTGCTTCATCAGGAGTAAAGAGCAGCTCTAGATAATCAAGTGCAGCAGGAAAATCGTGGTCTTCCGGTTCTTTCATCCAGAGATTGTCTTTGGTTAGCGTATTTTTTTTCATTATTGTTTTTGAATAGGGTTAAATGATACTTAAAGGTATAAAAAATACTTCATAATCAGAATCGTAGCATAGATGAAATCATCATAAAAACATTAAAACCCTGATTTTTCTCCTATGATGTCTTTCGTTTTTAATTTAAAAATTTCATTGTCCATTTTCAAAAATAAAAACTCCTTCAATAGTAGCATTGAAGGAGTATATATAGATTTCGGGTGACAACCTCTCAGGTTTTACGAGAGTGTCTTTACCGTATTTTTAATATTTTCTTGCCAATAATAAGTTCAGTAGGAAAGTCCCGGTCCAGTTACTGTTGTTAGCTCCATTGGTTCCAATAAAGTCAATACGGGCAACAGATACGGTCAATCTTGTTCTCCCAGCAGTACCATCATTGGCAAGACTTACAAATGATGCTGTAAATACATCGGGAAAACTTGAATTATTTCCTGCTGTTAAAGTAGGATACATATTTGTTACATTAAATGGTGTTCCCTGATATTCATAAACAATGGTCATTCTACTTGCATTGGAATATGCAGCAGTATGGGCATTGTTGATTGAAGTTTTACTGATTACCCACCATCTGTCAGTTCCAGTCCCTGTATCATACGTCGTAACGGTATGGTTAGTCCAGTCAGCAATGGCCCCACTTCCACCTCCATGAGGAGGAATAGATAACTGTGCTCCATAAATTTCCACATTACTTGGTTTAGGGAGTACGGTGAAAGATAAATCCCAGGTTCCACCTGTGGAATTGCCATTGTTTACCACTTCAGCATAGGCTCCTAAAGGAATGACAAAAGAAGTAACAGGTGTATTATCAATTCTTAGGGTGTTACCACTTGATGCCTGTAAAGTAATAGAAGAAGAGGAGATATTCTTGATCTTGTAAATTCTTCCCGTATAACTTGTCGTTCCGGTTCCAATAACCGGTAGGGTAAATGTAGTATTGGCTGTTCCATTGTAAGTAATGTAATGGTCAGTAGCTAAAATAGAGTAAGTAGTTGTTGATACTTCCTTATAGCCGGCTCTTAAAGATCCGTTAATCGCTAAAGTACTATTGGGAGTTGTGGTGTTAATACCAACCTGTGCGTTTAGGGTTACTGCACAGAATAAAAAAAATAAAATATATTTTCTCATGTTGCTTTTTTTAAATGTTTTGGCAAAAATATAGAAAAATAATTATTATTGGGTGCTTTGTTAATGAATTTTAAGATTATTTTAATACAAATCTCTTTTATGTGATATTTTTAAATTGTGAAATAATGGATTGTTTTTAATGGCAACTTGCATGATTAGTGTGTGTTATTGTTTTTTGCTATGAAAATAATATATCTTGTGATATTTGTTGAGGTTTTTATTTTTTTAACGAAATGTTAAAATATGATTAGTTTGCTTGTGATATATATAATTGCTTGGAAGCAGGTTGGTATTTAGGTATAATGCATTTACAATAAAATATTGGTACGATATATGCAGTTTTATAGTATAAACCTGAATAAATTAATATGTATTAATTCATTTAAAAATATAAACATCATGAAAAAGTTATTGATCTCAACCCTGTTCTTATTAGGCTTATCTATGAATGTTTTTGGACAAAAGCATCCGCCCGTTCCTCCACATCCCTCAAAGAGTGAATTAGTCAATCTTAAGAGACAGGAATTGGATAAAAAATACAATACAGAAAAGAAACTGATCCTGAACCATCCATTGGCTACCAAACAGATGAAGAGAGATCAGATGAAGGCTTTAAATAAAAGATACGAGGCTGAAAAACGATTGCTTAGACAAGCGAAATAATACGAATTTCTTGCACTTATTAAAATTTGATGAGTAAAATTCTATAAAGGAAATTTTACGAAGTTTACATGTAACAATAATTTTTGTTGAAAGAGAATGCTTTTTGTGTTCTCTTTTTTTATTTAAAATTGAACGAAAATGGCTTATTGATGGATTTTAAGATCAATTTGAAGAAACGTGAAACATCCAATATTTTTCCTTAAATTCGCATAAAAATTTTTAAAGTAATGAATTACGATATTATTGTCATTGGAAGTGGTCCTGGTGGATATGTTACTGCGATCAGAGCAGCGCAATTGGGTTTCAAAACCGCAATTATCGAGAAAGAAAACTTAGGAGGAATTTGCCTTAACTGGGGATGTATTCCAACCAAAGCTTTATTGAAATCTGCTCAGGTTTTTCATTATATCAACCATGCTGAAGATTACGGATTAAATAAAGTAGAAGCAAGCTTCGAATTCCCGAATGTGATTCAGAGAAGCCGTGGTGTTGCCAGCAAAATGAGCAAAGGAATCGAGTTCTTAATGAAAAAGAACAAGATTGACGTAATTCTTGGTACTGCAAAAGTACAGAAAGGTAAAAAGGTTTCTGTAACAGATAAAGACGGTAAAGTAGTAGAATATACTGGTAACCACATTATCATTGCTACAGGAGCTCGTTCAAGAGAATTACCAAACTTACCGCAAGATGGTAAAAAAGTAATTGGATACAGACAGGCATTATCTCTTCCTGAGCAGCCAAAATCTATGATCGTTGTAGGTTCTGGAGCTATTGGGGTAGAATTTGCTGACTTCTATAATACAATGGGAACTAAAGTGACGGTTGTTGAATTTATGCCAAACATTGTTCCTGTAGAAGATGAAGAAATCTCTAAACACTTAGAGAAATCTCTGAAAAAATCAGGAATCGAAATTATGACCAACGCTTCTGTAGAGAGCGTAGATACAACAGGAGAAGGCGTAAAAGCGAATGTTAAAACGGCTAATGGAAACATTACCCTTGAAGCTGATGTGTTATTATCTGCTGTAGGTATTGCTGCTAATATCGAAAACATCGGTTTAGAAGAAGTAGGTATCCAGACAGATAAAGGGAGAGTTTTAGTAAACGAATGGTATGAAACTTCAGCACCAGGGTACTATGCAATCGGTGATATCATCCCAACTCAGGCATTGGCTCACGTTGCTTCTGCAGAAGGAATTACTTGTGTAGAGAAAATCAAAGGGATGAACGTTGAGAAAATTGACTATGGCAATATCCCTGGATGTACTTACTGTCATCCTGAAGTAGCTTCTGTAGGTCTTACTGAAAAGCAGGCTAAAGAAAAAGGATATGAAATCAAAGTGGGTAAATTCCCTCTTTCTGCAAGTGGTAAAGCTACAGCTAACGGAAATACAGACGGATTTATCAAAGTAATCTTTGATGCTAAATATGGGGAGTGGTTAGGATGTCACATGATTGGGGAAGGAGTAACTGATATGGTTGCTGAAGCAGTAGTTGCTAGAAAATTAGAAACTACAGGTCACGAGATCATCAAATCGATCCACCCACACCCAACTGTTTCTGAAGCGATCATGGAAGCAGCAGCTGCTGCTTATGGAGAAGTGATCCACATCTAATCTGAAATACAGAAATTTATATAACAAAAGCTCAGATTTTTCTGAGCTTTTTTAATGGATTCTAAATGAAAAAAATTACATTTTTATTTTCTTTATTCTGTTTTATTTCTGTGTTTTCTCAGAATCATTTTCAGTATAAAGAAAATCATTTTCCCGTAAAATATGTGTTAAAAAACTCTACTGATACTATTAAAACAAGAGTTCAGAATATTGGTATTTTTACGAATAAAAAATTTTCTCCTGCTACTTATATCAAACAGGTAAATATGTTGGATTCTTTAGGGAACAAGACTGTAATAAGTGAATTTGATATCGACTATATGGAAGTTACAGACCCTCAGAATGTAGTGAGAAAGTTCACTTCTTCAACGTCACTTCGTCTTACTAAATATGATTTTGGTCTTATAGAAATATTATTTCAAGGGAAACTAAGTTGGTATAGAGATTACTTTTATATAGGATTAACGGGTTATAAAATGAATAAAACAGACTTTCTCATTAATAAGGCTGATGGAAAAGTGATTAATGAATCAGGCTTTTTTAACCCTGGTATTAAAAATAATCTCAAAGAAAAATTACAAGATCATCAGGATCTTGTGAGGTTAGTTGATAAATCTAAGAAGGATGAAGATATTATAAAAGTCCTGGAGTTATATAACAACCAATAGAATATTAATACGTTGAAATTAATTTAGCCACTAAAAACTACAGCAATTTTGCTGTGGTTTTTCTTTTCCAATATATTAAAGACATTGCTCAATTTGTTCTGTAAAGAGTAAGCTTACATTGAGCATAAATCAAACCTAAACCTGTGAGGTTTTTATTTACCCATTAGAATAAAGGTATTTCGTATTTACTTCATCATCAACTCAACCTCTTTTAAGATACCATCAATAGATAACTTTTTTTATTTTTAATTGTAAATGTATAATTGTCATTTGGAAATGGGCCTTGAATGGATTGTCATAATTTTCAAGCTGAATCTATTTTGAGGGAAAGAAAAGAGAAGAAAATTAATCAATGGCTGAATTATGTGTTAAAATAATTTTAAAATCGCATATTTATAAAAATTAATCAGATTATATCAAGGTGTTTTCTTACATTTATTCAATGAATTTTGAGAAAACAGGATTGGTTTTGTCAGGAGGCGGTACCAAAGGCATCGCCCATGCGGGGGTATTAAAATTCTTGAAGGAAAAAAACGTAGACATAGACATTCTTTCCTGTTGCAGTGCAGGGTCTATTGTAGGGTGCCTTCATGCGGTAGGAAAGACTCCTGAAGAAATTCTGGAATTTTTCAATTCCGTTTATTTTTTTAACTGGAAACATTTTGCATTCAATCAGCCAGGATTGGTTTCCTCTATTATTTTCAGAAACTATCTTAAGCCTATTTTTAGTGATATGAAATTGGATGACCTTGATATTGAAGTGAAAATTGTAGCCACTGAATTGGTTTCCGGAACCCAGAAGATTTTTGATAAGGATTTTGAAGTGGTGGACGCCATTATTGCATCATGTTCTATCCCCGGAATTACTACACCTTATATTATTGGTGACGAAATGTATTGTGATGGGGGAGTGTTGAACAATTTTCCGGCAGATATTATCAGAGATGATTGTGATAAACTTATTGGAGTATTTGTTTCTCCTCCCAATGATGCTAAAATCAAAGATCTAAATTCAATTAAAGCTATTGTCTCCCGTTCTTATGATCTTCTTTCCTATAGAATAGAGAAAGTGAAATTTGATTACTGTGACTGGTTTATTTCTTCTCAAAAACTATCTACTTATGGAACTTTTGAACGCGGAAAAGACCGCCTTGAACAAATTTTTGATATTGGATATAATGCAGCTAAAGAAAGCTATAATGACAGCCGTTTTCTTACGGAATTAAGACAAGCCGGAACATAACATTCTATAATAAAAAAGCAGGATGCTGGAAGAGAAATGCATTTGTTTAAGGTATTCTAAATTGAGCTATGGGCAAAATTCAGATGATTTAAGACTTTTGGAAATTAATTTTACAAAAATTTCCAACTTTTCTCCTTCAGCTTCCTGCTGGAATTCAATTTATATTAATTTTTAACTACCTGTGCATCCTGACGTACGACCTCCTGGTCATTAGAATCATAAACTACCAGGGTATAAGGGGCTTTTTTTGCAGAGTTAGTCAGATAGTTTCTCCATACCTGATAGCTGTGGCCATCATTATTAAAGTTGAAATAATAGTTGCCTCCGCTGCCATCAGGAATCAGCTCACCATCACTAATAATCATGCTGGGTTTAGCAGTAATTTTTGCATTAGCATTCCAGGATTGGTACAAGTATTTACCATTAGGCTGCTTATCAATTCTGATCTTAAATTTTTTAGTTTTAATAATCACGGTTTTTGGAACCTGTTGGAAAGCATGATAGGTAAGGGTGTTGCTTTTTGAAAATTCAGGAGTTTCTTTAGCAGAAACAAAAGAGAACTGAGCTAAAGAAAAAGCTCCTAATAAGAAGTACTTAATCATATTATAATGGTTATTGGTTAACTGTTCAAACATCATCAAATATGAAGCCATTGTTTATGCTTTTTAATAGGCTGTACCTCTCAATGAAGAAAGAAATCCTTCAATGCATTATTAAAAAAACTAAGATTCCTAAGGAATGTAAAACATAGTTTTACTTACCATCTTTTTCATTTCATAGGAATCTCAACAATATATTTTTAATTTGAGATTTGAATTTATCCATATCAAGCAAATCTTAATTTTTCTGAACCGCAGTATAGCTCGCAAAAGCCTCTTCCAGACTGTCAAATTTCCCTTTAAATTCGTCAATAGGGCAATCCTGAAGAATATTTCCTTTATGAATAAGAATCACTCTTGAACAAAGCGCTTCTACCTCCTGCATGATGTGTGTAGAAAGTAAAACCGTTTTTTGTTGCCCAATTTCTTTTATCACATTTCTGATTTCCAGAATCTGGTTAGGATCAAGTCCATTGGTAGGCTCATCCAAAATTAATAAATCCGGTTGATGAATAATTGCCTGAGCTAATCCTACACGCTGCTTGTAACCTTTTGAAAGCTGCCCGATTCTTTTGGATTTTTCCGGGGTAATTCCTACCAGTTCAATAACTTCATCTACCTTAGATTCAGATATTTTGTGGATATTGGCTACGAATTGAAGATATTCTTTTACATACATCTCCAGATACAGTGGATTGTTTTCCGGGAGAAAGCCAATTTTCTTCTTGCTTTCAATCTCGTGCTCGGTAATGTTGTGGCCATTAAAGATAATTTCCCCTTCATCAATTTTTAGTGCCCCTACAATAGATTTCATCAGGGTGGATTTTCCGGCACCGTTAGGACCGAGAAGACCGATGATCTCATTTTTATCAATAGAAATATTGATAGTATTTAAAGCAGTCTGCTCACCAAATTTTTTAGTTAAATTGTTTATCTGAAGCGGCATAATTTTTAATGTCTTTCTGCAAAAATAAAATAAAAAAACTCATTCGATGGAATGAGTTTCGCAATATTTATAAATTAAAATTATTTTTTTGTTTTTTTCTTAGCTCCGGTAGCCGGAGTTGTAGTAGAAGCGGAACTTGCTCCTCCTTTTTTAACCCCTTCCTGATTAATGATGGAAGCTTTATCATACATAGCGTATTTACCGTTTGTTCTTCCAAATACTTTATCAACCTGTTTTTGAGTTAAAAACTGTGATTTACCCACATATTTTCTGTTTTTATTGATGTATTGGATAAACTGTACAGTAGGCTGGCCATAGTTTTTTTCGTAATGCAGCTCGATGATATCATTGGGAAGTTCCAATACAATATTTTCTTCAGGATTAGAGATAAAGCCATCCATAATGAGTTTATAGAGTCCTGAAACGTCCCCGTTCAGATTTTGGAATGAAAAAGCTCGGATTGTGTTCAGGTTGCTGGTATTCAGATCCTGATAATTGACAGTATATTTGTCTTCTTTTTTATATAAACCAACAGAATTATCTTTGCCGATTTCCACCAAACTTTCATTTTTCAACACTTTAATCTGAGAGAAAACTGAAATACCGAACATACATGTAATAAGTAGAATTATTTTTCTCATGGAATGAATTTTAATGTTTTATAAATTGGTGCACATAAATTTACAAATAAAACGGCTAAAAAGCAATTTTATTCGCTCAGGCAAAAGTAATACTTTTTTTTAATATCCATAAGAAATGGACAGATAGGGACGGGAGCTTTTGGTTGTATGTAACTTTTTGTAATACAGTATTTTGTTTCTTTATTATAAAAAATATATCCACAAAATACTTATCTTCAATTTGAAGAATCAGAAACATGTAATAGGTTGAAAAACAGCGTAGAAATGGGTGTTCTAAAGGAGTGGTCTTAAAAAAAATTTGAAATAAATGTTAAAATGCTAATTGGGGCATAGGAAAATGAAAAGAATGTATAAAGAATCAATCTATAAGTTATTAATAAACAGTTATAAAAGTCTGTTTTTTGAGAATGTTAACATGAAATTATCAAATTCCTGTCTGTAGCTTCTTCCTATAGGAATCTGATAGGTTCCAAGATGAAGTTCATGATTGTTAAAAGCAGTGACGAAGCCAGTATTGATAATAAATGACCGGTGAATTCTTATAAACCCTTTTGATGCTAAAAGAAGTTCCAGATCCGTTATTTTATTTTTTGAGATCAGGGATTCGTTTGTAGATAAAGTTATTTTGATGTCATTTCCCTGGCTTTCAATATAAATAATGTCTGCAAGGGATAACTTTCGATGCATCCCTTCTGTTTTAAGAATGATAAAATCATCTTTTGAATCATTGATATTTCTCAACACCCGTTCTACAGATTTGAAAAAACGTTCAAAAGTGATAGGCTTCAACAGATAGTCTACGGCTTCCAGTTCAAATCCTTCAATGGCAAAGTCACGGTATGCGGTTGTAAAAATTGTTTTAGGTTTTTGTGAAAGAGATTTTAAAAAATCAATTCCGTTGAAGTGAGGCATCTGAATATCAAGAAACATCAGGTCTATAGCCTGATTTTGAAGAAGTTTATAAGCTTCCAGGGCATTCTCTGCCTTGGCTTTCAGTTTCAAATGATCGATTTTGGAAATATGGTTTTCCAGCAACCTGGCAGCTAAAGGTTCGTCATCTACAATGATACAGTTAATCATATTGTGAAGGAGTGATTATTTCAACGTTAAAAATATTGTTTTCCCGGGAAATACGGAAGGTGAAATGTTTCTGATAGTGAAGCTCCAACTGTTGATTAATATTCCGAATCCCGATTCCTTTTTCATTAGGATCTGAAATGCCATCATAGGTATTTTCAATTCTGAAAACAGAATGTTGGGTATTCGTTTCCAATTCTATTTTGATTTCCGTTTGTTCAGAGCTTTTTCCGGCACCGTGTTTAAAGGCATTTTCTACTAAGGTTAAGTAGAGTAATGGTGGAATGAAATTCACCGATGTTAATGTTATTTTCTTAGTTATTTTTAATCTTTCGTCAGCATAGCGCAGGCTTTCCAGTGCAATATAATTGTCAATAATATTCAGTTCATCAGCAACAGAAACCCATTTTTTCTGTCCTTTGTACAGAAGATAATCCAGAATATCTGAGAGCTGGCTGATGGATTGGGATGTTTTATCTGAATTACTGATAGAAAGTGAATAAATATTATTCAGTGTGTTAAACAGAAAATGAGGGTTAAGCTGGGATTTCAAAGATTTCAATTCCAGTTCGGTTTTTTCCTTTTCCAGTTGGATGGTATTTTCTTTTTCATCTTTATACCGCATAAAAAACATGATGGAAATAAAGATAAATGCTCCACTGATGATGGGAAATGTATAATGAAACAAAAGATACCGGATATCAGTAAAAATGCTGCTCAGACTGTCTTTGGGTTCATTGCTGAAAAAAGGCTCAGCAATATCCACAATAAAGATTCTGTTGGCTACCGAAATAAAGTATAAACCCAGGATCAGGCAGAATGTGAATTCAATATATTTTTTTCGGTCAAAGAAATGGCGGATCAGGATATAATAGATAAAATTGGCTGCCAGAATCTGAAAGATCCAATGACAAAAATTATAAATCACCAATTGTTTAAATATTTCTCCGTTGTAATCATCATAGGCTCTTGCTATCCCAAACAAAAACAAAGCGATCCAGAAAAATAACTGGAAGTATATATTTTGTAGGTTATACACGGTTGCTCTGGTTTTCATCATCATCAAAAATAAAAAATCTTAAGACATGGTTTGCCGAATTGATGTCAAATCCCATAAAATAAAGATCAACAGCATTGTTTAAAATTCAGACGACCTATTTTGCTATTGGCATTGAAATGCCTGTTTTCTGAACCTTCTGTTTAAAAGGAGTCTTGTTTTTAGCAAGATTTGCATCAAAAAATATGACAAGAGAACGATCAGAAAGGCTTTACGGATTAGATCATCTGAGGGCATTAGCTATTGTAATGGTTTTACTGTTTCATTATCGGGCATTTAAGCATCCTGAATGGATTGATACTATAGGGAGATTTGGCTGGACCGGAGTTGATCTCTTCTTTGTGTTGAGTGGTTTCCTGATTTCAGGACAATTGTTTAAAGAGATGAATGAAAAAGGAACAATAAGCTTAAAGACCTTTTATATTAAACGTTTTTTTAGGATTGTTCCGGCTTATTTTTTTACTCTTTTTCTGTATTTTACCATCCCTTTTTTCAGGGAGCGGGAAGCTTTACCTCCTTTATGGAAGTTTGTAACCTTCACCCAGAATTATAGATTGGATGTAATCAGCCAGGGGGCATTTTCTCATGCATGGTCTTTATGTATTGAAGAACAGTTTTACCTTATTCTTCCCTTGTTTCTTTTGGTTATAATGCCCTCAAAATTATTTAAATATTTTACTGTTTTAATTATTCTTTTTATCATGTTTTCTCTCATCATGAGACTGGTAACCTGGAATATTTGTATAGCCGATACGGATCCTGGTTCTCTGGAATTCTGGCGTTCCTGGTATATGAAAATATATTACCCAACCCATACAAGATTAGATGGTCTTGGAACCGGAGTTCTTATTAGCTATTGTATGCAGTATTTTTCCGGTTTTAAAAGGATGGTTCACCAAAATGGAAACAGGCTATTTCTTATTGGGATAGGGTTGTTGGGATTTTCATTTTGGATATGTAATGAACAGGCCTCAAAAGAAGCGTCAGTGTTTGGGTTTACTCTGGTGGCCATAAGCTATGGTTTTATTGTTTTATCAGCTGTTTCAGCATCGTCATTCTTTTCAAATAGGAAATCCTATATTACTGCGGAACTGGCAGCTTTGTCATATACAGTTTACCTTTCTCATAAGGGAATTATTCATTTGGTTCAGATTCTTTTTGAACATTTCGATCTCGAAACTTCAGATAGTATATGTTTGTTGGTTTGTGTATTGGTTTGTCTTTCGGGTGGTTTAGTGTACAGAATCTTCATTGAAAAACCTTTTGCAGGTATTAAATACAGGGTTTTAAACAAGGAGAAATAACCGGTGCACTTATTTTATCGATTGGTGGAGCTCTTCTGTTGCAGGTTGTGGATCTCTTCCTCTTTCAAAACCTTTGATAAACAAATAAATGATGAGAGAGAAAGCAATAAGGATGGTAACTGCGGACCACAAAACTTTGTGTAGCTTTGAAATTTTTAATCTGGATATAAAGAAGATGATCAATGCGATTGTGATCAAAACAATGAAAAATAGTCCCATTTTTTTCAGGAATATTTTGAAAAGATACAAAAAAGCAGGGGGAAATATTTTTGTAAATAAAACAGGTGAATGTAAAAATATTCTAGAGAATAAAATCTATCAAAATCAACGGCAGCTTCTATTTTAGAAGCTGCCGTTGATTTTATATGTTGTTTATACTATGTTCAGGAATTATTTTGATGTCATACTTTTTAGTACAGTATTTTTAATAGCAGCTTCCTGAAAGCTCCAATGTTCACTGTTTTGAGGCATTTGGTTTTCAAGAATAACCAGACTTGTATCTGTAGACGGAAAGTACACATTCAGACATGTAAAGCCATCACCAAGTCCCGTCACTGCATAATAATTGAGCCCAGCCTCTTTGATGAATCTGATATTATAGCCAAATCCCATACTTTCTTTTCCAAAAACATTATGTTGAGAAGAAGTAGAAGGAGTGAGGATCAGTTTTTGAAATTTTGGGGAAAGAAGTTTTCCTTTAAATAATGCCTGATCCCATTTTGCAAGATCCTCTACAGTAGAAACAATTCCTGCTGCGGGAGCAATTTCATCATTTAAAAATGATTTTTCTACTTTTTCAAATTGATTATTTTCACTTCTATAGCCCGGAACCAAGGCCTGATTGTTTTTACTGTTATAGACAAACGTTTTCTCCATCTTCAGCTTTTTGAAAAGGGAGTTTGCTTGTTCTGTAAAGCTTTTTCCGGTGGTGTTTTGAAGAATTTCTCCAAGAAGCATATAAGATAGATTCCCATATTTAAACTGTGATCCGGCTTTAAATGCAGTTGGTTTTTCCCTGTCTATAATACCATGAGTATGATTCAAAAGATGGTGTATAGTGACGCTATCTGCCCAGGATTGTGTAAGGGTTGGAAGATATTTTTTTATGGGAGTCTGAAGATCAAGCTTTCCCTGTTCAGCAGCCTGCAAAATCAGAACGGCAGTGACTTGTTTTGAATTTGACATGATTTCAAACTGGTCATCAACCTTTAAAGCAATTTTTTTTTCGAAATCTTTATATCCATGGGCCTTCAAATATTTTGTTTTACCATTTTGAGAAACCAAAACCACTCCATTGAATTTCAATGGGGCAGAAGTCGTCATGATACTGTCAATTTTTTTTGAATAGGAAGTTTTTTTCTGTGCCTTTGCATTAACAGACAGCAGTACGGAAACCGCAAAAGTGATAAATAATTTTGTCTTGGTCATGGATTTATTTTTTGTAGTGATTATAGGCTGCTTTGGCAATATCGGCAATAATCGCCTCTGAGTTTTCAAATGTCTCATAAGTATCATGTACAAGAACAGCAATATATATTCTCTTTTTATCTGAGAGTTCAATAATTCCATAATCATTAACGGCACCTGTCATTCCTGCTTTATTGGTGAATGAGGTTCCGGTGCGGTGGGCTACTTTAACATCCTTGGGTAACTTCCCTTTAAGCCTTTTGGCTCCTGTCGCATTATTCAGCATGGCTGTATATAGCCATTTTGTATGTTCTTTATTTAATATTTTCCCGGTGTAGAATTGTTCCAGAAGCCAGGTAGCTTCGTTAGGAGTGATGGTATTGATGAATTGGGAATCCCAGTCCTTATGCATACCTTCTTCATCATTTTTGATGACAATATTCTTGCTGTTAATGAATTGCTGAACATAATCAGGACCTCCGATTAGTCTTAGCAGAATATCTGTCAAATTATTATCGCTGTAGACGACCATCCACTGTATGCAGTCTTCCAGACTAAGCTCTATATTTCCGTCCGGATATTTGTCTTTAAATGGACTATAAGTATCCTCCAAAAGCTCTTCTTTTTTGATATAAATTTTCTGTTGTAAAGAAAGTTCACCTTTTTCCACTTTATGAAGAACAGCTAAAGCTACAGGAAATTTGAAGGTGCTTAACATGGGAAGTGGCTTATTGCCATTGATTTGGATTACTTCCTTTTTTGGGATTCCTGCTGTGACAATAGAAACTCCTACGTCTGCTTTTTTATGGGCAAGAATGGTTTCAATTGCTTTTTTTAATTCAGAATTTGTATGGTTCTGTGAAAAAAGCGGAAGGCTTAAGAATACGATAAACAGAGTAGGAATAATTTTTTTTAATTTCATTAGATGGTGTTTATTTGAATGGATCTTTGGTTCCCAAATATATGTATTTCCTGTATCTCTTTCTCCGTTTGATTTCAATATTTTTATTCATCAGAAATTCCTTTAAAAAAGGGAACCCAAAATGAATGTAACAGTAATTCCGGAATATTAATTCTGAGATTTTTTATTTTGATACTCCTGTTGTATTAAAAAATTACCACTGACCACCATTTTTGGGAGGCGGATCTGTTTTGCTGCACTGATTTGGGGTGTTTGTTCTCCATTGATCTTTATCTTTGGGAGGCGGATCTGTTTGTAAAATATTTCTCAATTCATATATGGTATAGGAATGAAAAGAAGTAAATACCATTGCGATGGCTATTGATACCAAAAGTTGTTTCATTGTTTTTATTTTAAATTTATTAAAATATTCATTCCTGTTTACATAATTTTTAGAGATATTAGCCGTTACCTTGATAAGGATGATGATTGAAACCATAAATCCATTAAACAAATGTTTATATTTTTATGATATAAGATTTATTATAATTACAGTCAAAGATCAGAGGTGTCAAAGATCTTGTCATGGAAAATAAGCAGCAAAAGATAGAATAACTGAACCAAAAAGTATAAGAAATTAACAAAAATAAATAAGAAGAAAAGATTTATTTCTATTGATTATCAACTTGTATGAATAGCATCGTTAATATTAGTGGTGCTATTTTTTTGTTTTTAAATCAATGTAAATTTTTGAACACTCTTATAATTTTAGTCTCTTGTCTAAGAGATCTGTTTATAGGGTATTATGAAGCTTTATAATAAAAAGACACCATTTACTGAAAATGGTGTCTTACTTGAAATATATTAAAATTGTTTTGTTCCTTATCTAGTCATTTTGTTTGATTTGAGGGTTATTATTAATCTCTTTATTCGGGATTTGGAATTTAAATTTATCCGGTGTGAGGTTAAATCTTCCAAAAGTATGGTTGGTTCCTGTATATATTCTTTCTAAAGGAGTATTCAATCTCTTCATATCAAACCAGGCGTAGCCTTCACCCCAAAGTTCAATTCTTTTTTGAAGGATAATTTCATTAATCAGATCGGCTCCTGTTTTGATAGACAGCGTATAGGCTTTGTCTCTTTTGGATGCAATTTCAAATAATACTTGCTTTGCTTCCGCTTCTCTTCCTTGCCTTGCAAGAGCTTCCGCCTCAATATAATATAAAGAAGAGGCTCTGATGTAGATATAATCACCTTCAAACATGCTTGGATCTTTAAATTTCCAGCTTACATAGGCAGGATAGTTTTTAGTCTTTCCGTTAAAGGTATACTTGGCAGGCTGGCTTCCATTGAATACTTTTTTACGGTAATCAGTATCCGGAATAGCATCGTACAAACGTTTGTCAATAAGCTTATAAATCTGGGCAGCTCCTGCATATCCTTCATTGGTATTATCAAACATAGAGAAGAAAGAAGCATAATAATTTCCGATACTCATGGTAGAAATTGTATTATGGAATCCCCAGATTACCTCAGAATTGCTGATATTGGAAAACCCGGTAGTAGTATAATCGTTTTCTGTCATCAGGGCAATCCCTTGTTTACCATCTGCGGCATATTTTACGGCTTTGGCGTAATCTCCAATTTGAAGGAATATATCGGCAGCAATAGCTTTAGCTGTTCTCTGATCAATCTGGGCTCTGGATGGACGGGCAAAGCTCTCCAAAAGAACAATAGATTCTTCAATATCCTGACCAATCTGTGAATATACTTGTTCTACCGTTGATCTTGGACGTCCCTGGCTGGGATTATCCGTGGTAAGTACCAATGGAAGCCCCGGATCAGACTGATGCCCTTTATAATCATTGGCATAAAAACGGATCAGATGAAAGTAAGAATAAGCTCTTAACGCAAGCAGTTGTCCTTTAATCGCTTGATTTTTAGGACTTGCATCTGCTTTTAAATCACTAAGAAGTTTATTGATAATGAATATTCTTGCATAAAAAGTGGTCCATACAATTTCTGAAGCCAAATTACTGGCATTGGTAGCTTCATAATTATAAAACATTCCCAAATGCTGATTTTTTGCCTGTATCACGTCATTTGACATTAAATCTGCACCTGCTTTTATTCCCATGATTCCGAAGTCTGAGTGAGACCCAATGTTTCCCCCTGCACCATTACTGCGAAGGTCAAGATAGATTCCGCCAAGAATCTTTTCAGGCTTTGACTGATCCTCATTCAATTGCTCACCGGAAATATCGCCCTCCGGTAAAGTATTAAGATCATTAGCACAGCCCGTCGTAATGAGGGTTACGGCTAATGCTGATATAAAGTATTTTATTGTTTTCATAATTTCTTTTAAAATGTTAGTTTAAAACCTAGTGAAACACTGGATAATAAAGAGTATTTGTAAGCGTCAGAAACTCCTGTTAATGAGGCCCTCGGATCATATCCTTTTCTCTTGGACCATAGATACAGGTTGTTTCCGGTAGCATAGATTTTTAATGCTGATAAACCGATCTGCTTTGTAAAATCATCAGATAACTGGTATGATAATGTTACATCCTGAAGACTGATATAATCAGACTTAACCAGGTACAACGTAGAATGCCCGTTCTGGTTGGTAGAAGTCAGGTCTACACGTGGCAGGGCTGCCGTCGGGTTTTCCGGAGTCCATGTTTTATCAAGATCAGTAGTGTAGTTAGAGCCGTAAGTGTCAGAATGGAATAAAGATCTGTAGATGTCATCATATCCGTATCCGCCAAACTGATAAGCGAAATTAACAGAAAGATTTACTCTTTTATAGGTAATATCCGTTCCAAATCCACCATATACCTTTGGAATTGCTGATTTTCCGGTATTGTAGTCACTGGCTTCTTTATAATTATTGGTAACCGTTTTTTCTACCTGCTGAGTGGTTGGGTTTATGGTGTTTTTATACCATAATGCATCTCCGTTTTCAGGGTTTACTCCAGCAAATTCTTTCAAATAATAGGTATACCGGTCACCACCTTCCGCAAGAACAAACAATCCTGAAACCAGACCTGTAGCTCTTTGCTGTTCCGGTAACTTGGTGATCTTGTTTTTATAATGAGTAGCGTTAGCATAAAAATTCCACTGAAGATCTTCTGTCCGGAGAATATCCACACTGATATTGGCCTGTATCCCTTTGTTGTACATGTCTCCAATATTTCCATACTTTACATACGAACCTGAGTTGGATATTGCTAAAGGAAGCGTATAGATCATATCAGATACCTTTCTCTCAAAGTAATCAGCATTTAGATTCACTTTATTGTCGAGTAGAGAGAGCTCAAAACCGGCATTCAGGTTTTTGGAAGTTTCCCATTTTAAGTCCCTGTTTCCTTGTTTTTTTAAAGTAAGTACAGGTTTTCCATCTCCAAAATCATTAATTCCATAGATGTCCTGATAAGCATAATAATCTCTGGTAGTGCTGTTCAGAAGGATATTGTCATTTCCCTGTTGTCCATAAGAGACCTTTAGTTTCAATGCATTAATCACCTTGTTGTCTTTAAGGAAGTCTTCTTTGGCTACATTCCATGCGGCTCCTAATCCATAAAATGTACCCCATCTGCTTTCCGGAGCGAAGACTGAAGAACCGTCTCTACGTACATTGGCATTAAAAAAATATTTACCATCATAGTTATATAATAATCTGGAGAAATAACCTTCTACCGCATATTCATATCCGTTTCCAGACAGATCTGTGATTTTTACGGCATTATCAAAAGCCCATGATTCAGGTAATAAAAGTTGTTGTTTCGTTCCGGAAAACCCTTCGTTCTTTGTTTTATTCAATTCATGACCCACAAGAATATTGAAGTTATGTTTATCGAATTTCTTTTGATAGGTAAGCAATTGCTGATGATTCAGGGTATAGTTGAATATAGATTCTTGAGAAATATTGCCCCCTACAGAGGAAGAAGTTCCTCCAAATGTATTTCCAAACTGAAGGTTTCTCAAATTTTCAAGATAAGCCCCAAAACTGTAAGTGAAATCCAGGCCTTTGATGATTTCATAGTTTAATCCCAGATTGATATTGCTGATATTGCTGACCCTTTGAGATTTATCCTGCTGAAGATTTCCTACCGGATTTTCAAAAACAGCATAAGATCTTGTAGCACCGTTTGGCCCCTGTCCGTCTCCATAATCATACAAAGCATTTCCGTGGTTATCATACAGTTGCTGGTAATGATCATTTCTAAGAAAAACCGGGTAGAAAGGAGCTATATTTCTCGCAAACTGGAACGGATTGGAAAATCCACCCGTTTCTCCGAAATTCTGCTTGCTGTAAGTATAAGAAAGCGCAGTGGTTAATCTTAACTTTGGGGTGATAGAGTAGTCTACGTTGGATCTGATCCCAAATCTTTCAAAACCAGACGAAATAAGATATCCCTTATCGTCCAGATAGTTTAAAGACGTATATGATTTTACCTGGTCACCGCTGGCATTGATTCCAACTGTAGCTTCCCTTCTTAAAGCAGGTCTGAAAAGAAGTTTTTTCCAGTTATCCTGATACAGCAGCTTCGCATTTTGGTTAAAAGAACCGTCCGGAGCAATCAGTTGACTAAACGGTACATTGTAAGCATTATATCCAAGCCCGTTCAATCCTGAAAGTCCTGCAGCATGGGGAGTCGTGGTGGAGGGAACGGCACCCGGCTGCTTCTGTCTTGCAATTTCTCCGATTCTTCCCCTGTTATAGTACGCTGTATAATAGTCCTGCGGTGAAGTGTAGACCGAATAATCCTCAATAGATCTGAAGTTAACCCCGGTCTTTACATCAAGATCAACACTTAGTTTCTTGTTTTTACCTCTTTTAGTATTTACGATAATAACTCCATTGGCCCCTCTGGAACCATATAAGGCGTTGGAAGACGCATCTTCCAGAAAAGAAATACTCTCAATATCAGCTGAAGAAATACTGTTCAGGTCGCCACTGTAAGGAATTCCGTCCAATACAATTAAAGGATCACTGGAAGCGTTAATAGAGCCAATTCCTCTCATTCTTATCGTAGGTTGGGAACCGGGTTGTCCGGAAGAGATTACTTGTACCCCTGCTACTTTACCTTCAATTCCCTGAAGAACGTTTCCGTTTTGAAGATTACCAAGATCTTTAGCCTTTAATGACTGTACAGATCCTGTAATTTCTTCCTTTTTTTGCTTTCCGAAGGCTACTACCACCACTTCTTTGATGGCAGTCTCCTGTGAAAGGCTGTCTTTTTTTTGGGCAAAGCCATATTCTGCGAATAAGAGCACGGCCAATACACCAAGTTTGCATTGTTTTTTTCTCATTATATTAATCTTAGGTTTTAAAAAATTGAATATTTGTAGTACGTTTTATCTTCCCGATTAGGAAAAAATAAATCCCTGCCTCCCTTTGGTAAGGAGGTGTCAGAAAGAAAATGTTAAAATAGAGGAGGTGTACCCGGATTACATAGGCCTTGAGCTTATCGGGCTTTAATTCCTACAATAATGTGCATATTTCTTTGGGAGTTATGGCATCATCATTTTACACATCATATATCCAAAGCACATGTTCTTAAAAGTGATGTTGTGCTGTGAAAGGCCATTCTCTGTACAACCCTTATGTTGTTCAGAAACTACAGCCATGATAGTGTATAGGTAAGAATTAAAGTCATTCTTATTCATGAGAATAGAGTTTTATTTTTTTTAACTGGGTCAAAATTATTTAATAATTCATAAAACTTTGTTAAAAAAGGATATGAGAAAAATCATATTAGTCTACTAATATAGTAGGGTAATTGAAAGGATAAACTTTTAATAATTGTTTTTATAATGTAAGTAGTTGTAAAACAATGTTTTATTATTTTAGTTTGTAGAGTTTTAGGGTTTTAAAAAAAAATTCATTTTAAGAGATGAATAAAATTTAACACTATAAGTCTATTGTTTTTGTAGACTTTTTGTGTATTTTGCATCCCATTTCTTTTTAGGGGGCTTTATCCCGCTATCCACTCATACTCCTCACGCCGAGGCTAAGACATAGCATGTTGCGGGGTAACCGTTTCTATCGGGGCTAGGAAAGGATAATGAAAAATGTGTCGTTAAAAGGTTTATCATTTGTTTTTTTTCAGATTGAAATTCTTTTACCAAAAAAATAATTATATTTTTGAATACTGTATTGGCAAAGTATTTTTGTCAGTAACAGGTTACTATTATTATGAGAAAATACCTTACCTATATATTAATGTTGGGATTTCCTCTGTTGGGAGCCCAAACTAAAGTGGTTGAAAAATCCACTTATCAGGAAAAATGGACGTTGCTGGATACAGAAAATGCAGCAATGGCCTTTGATGCAGATGTAAAATTATCTGATGCGGAGACTGCTTTGGACAAAAAACTATTCCAGATCAGGAAGCAGTTCCTTGCCGAAACAGAAAAACAGCATATTCCTTTATATAACCTCTCTTTTAATGAAATAAAACCATTGATAGAATCCAGTAAGCTGTTTAAAGTTATTCAGACAATGCCTAAAGGAGGATTGCTGCACACACACAGTGGTGGGTTGGCTAATGCAGAATGGCTGATAACGACAGCTAGAAAATATAAAGAATGCTATGTATATGACCAAAAAGACAATGATAAATACATTTTCGGTCAGTTAGGCTTCTTTGAAAATGGGAAAGTTCCAAAAGGATTTGTTAATCTAGATCAAAAGCTAAGTTCAGATGCCGGTTTTGAAAAGAAGCTTCACGATCTTCTGCTTTTGAAGAGGGATAACCTATGTTCCTATACCGATTATTGGATTGAGTTTGAAAAACGTTTCCAACGCATCAACTTGTTATTGCCTTATCGTCCTTTTTTCAAGGAATATTATTTAAAAGGCTTTCAGGATTTGGCCAAAGATCATGTGCAGCATGTTGAAATAAGATATGTATTTGATGAATTGTATGATTTTGAGCATGGAAAATATCCATTGGAAAAATCCATTACAGATTTACAGGATATTGTAAAGCAAATGCATCAGTCGAATCCTCAGTTCAGTCTGAAGTTGATCTATTCAAGTTTTAAATTTTTAGATTCCGACAGTATTGAAAAACAACTTGAAATCGCATTTAAATTAAAGAAGCAATTTCCGGACATGATTTCCGGCTTTGACCTTGTTGCTGATGAAGCAGCGGGCAACAGCATTAATTTCTACCAGAAAAACTGGACAAAATTAAACGAAATCACAAAAAAAACAGGAATAGAAATGCCTCTGTTCCTTCATGCAGGGGAAAGCACTTCCGTTTTCAATAAAAATATACTGGATATTACTTTATTGAACAACCAGAGAATTGGGCATGGTCTTAATCTGATCTACTTCCCGAAATCTATGGAGCTAATTAAAAAACAGAATAAATTAGTGGAAGTAAGTCCGATCAGTAACCAAATCCTTGGATATGTAAGTGATATGAGAAATCATCCGGCAAGAGTTTTACTGAGCAATGGAGTACAATGTTCTATTAATAGCGATGACCCTGCCGTATATGGCTATGAAGGACTAAGTTACGATTTTTGGATGGCCTATGTATATTGGGAATTGGATGTAAAAGCTTTGAAAAAACTGGTTTTCAATTCTATTAATTATTCTTCCCTGAATAAAAATGAGAAAAAGCAAGCGGTAGAAGCCCTGAATACCCAATGGAATGATTTTGTTCAGAAAGCGAATCAGGAGTTGAATTAATAAGCAGTTTTGTAAATATAGCATAGCACCATTTTCGAATGGTGCTATTTGTTTTCTTATGTTTAAACAGTATATTTTGTTAAGCTGTTTGATTTTCAGGGATTAGGAATCAAATAAAAATCGCACTCAAAAAAGAACAGTAATTTGATTCTAATCAAACTCTAATCTCCCTCTAATATTGGGATCATAACTTTGTGATGTTAAAATTAAAACATTGAAAGAGTAATTTTACTCAGTTGTATCCACAAAAAGGCTCAGTACCTTTTTCAATAATGATTGCTGACGGTTTTATGATCTGTATAGTTCTATCATTTACAATACTTTCTATCATATTTCATTATGCTTTAAGGAAAGAAAAAATAATTATTCATATTAGTTGATTTAAGTTTAGCAAATAGCTATTTGATGACTGGGTTGCTAAAAATTTGTATATTGATTATAAGTTAGTTGAAATATATTTTAAAAAATTATGACAGTACTAGTATTTACTATTTGTGTATTATTAGGTTCGGTAGCAGCCGGAATTATCGGTTCCTTATCGGGTTTAGGCGGTGGAATTGTAGTCATTCCTTTATTATCGATAGTATTAGGTGTTGATATCCATTACGCCATTGGTGCCGCATTGGTTTCTGTAATTGCTACTTCATCAGGATCTGCTGCAGCCTACGTGAAAGAAGGAATTGCCAATATGCGTTTAGGAATGTTTCTGGAAATTGCAACCACTGCAGGAGCGGTTGCCGGAGCACTTATTTCCAGTGCTGCGCCAAGTTCTTTTATTGCCATACTATTTGGTCTTGCACTTATTTTTTCAGCTGGAAACTCTTTGAGAAAAAAAGAAGAGCAAGTAGTGGAACAGTCCAGCCCGCTTGCAATCTCTTTAAAGCTGCCTTCTGATTACCCCAGCAATAGAGGAGAAAAAATTAATTATGGCACTAAGAATGTTGTAGGTGGATTTGGAATGATGGGGCTTGCAGGAATGTTATCAGGAATGCTCGGAATTGGATCAGGGGCATTCAAAGTAATTGCTATGGATACTATTATGAAGATTCCTTTTAAAGTTTCAACCACTACAAGCAACTTTATGATGGGAGTTACTGCCTTGGCAAGTTGTGTTATTTATATCCAAAAAGGCTATATAGTTCCTGATATCTGTTTGCCAGTGATGATTGGTGTTCTTTTAGGGGCGATTATCGGCTCCAAAATATTAATGTCAACAGATCCTAAAAAATTAAGAACCTTTTTTGCAGTTATCATCTTCTTTTTAGCGGCAAATATGATCTATAGTGGAATTAAAGGAAAAATTTAAAAGTATGGAAGTCACAGATAAAACAATTAGAAATCTTGTCGGAAATGTCTTGAAGTACGGTGTAAGATCCGTTTTATGTATCGGAATTATCGGGGGTGGGATTTTTCTTTCCAACCATGCGACTGAAAAAGTAGATTATTCTCATTTTACCGAAAAAGAGGAAAATATATTCAAAGTTATTGGCGATATTTTTTCAGGAGCTGTTAATCTTGATGGATCAAGTATTATCTATATTGGCATATTGATCCTGTTTTGTACCCCGTTTTTAAGAGTAATACTATCTTTAATTAGTTTTGCGTTGGAAAAAGATAAATTATATGTAGGAATCACAACTGTTGTCATATTAATCATTTGTCTTAGTGTATATTTTGGTTTTGGACATTAGATTGAATAAAATAATAAATAAAGGCTCAACAGCTTCTTTCTCAATTAAATATCTAAAAAGTATTCAGATAGTAAGATGGCAAAAATCATAAACAGCTTTTATACTCGTACATGAAAAAAACCTTGCAAAAGCAAGGTTTTTTGTCTTTTATAAAGTCCATTGCTGTAAAGAAACAACCTCCGCCTGTCTGGGAAATACCTTATTCATCAAAACCTGATGAACCTCCAGATCGCCATCTGCACAACAATCTTCTATGACCGTTAGCTTATAATCTTTGTCAGCAGCTTCTCTTAAAGTGGAGAGAACCACACCGCTGGTTGATATTCCTGCCAGTACCAGATGTTCTATATCATGACTTCTGAGCACAACTTCGAGATCACTTCCCGCAAAAGCACTGAATCGTTTTTTAGTAATGACAATATCCTGTTCCTGGGGAGAAAGGTCAGGATGAATAGTCATCCACTCCTGCATATTAACGTTAGCCATCTGCTGTTTTATTGCTGAGAAAACTTTGTTGTTTTTACTTACTTCAGGCATTCCCTGTCGGAATCCTACAACAATGTAGATGACCGGAATTTGGTTTTCACGCGCATTTTTAATCGCCTGAGCCATATTAGAAATCAATAGTGCTGTGTCAGGTAATGAGCTTAGAATTGATGACTGCATGTCCATAACCAGTAATGCTTTTTTTACTTTTTCCATTTTTAAAGTATTATGTTTTATTGATGAATAGTTCTTCAGATTCCTCCAGAAGTTGTTGATCCGGTGGACTTTTTTTCTTCTTTTTAATTAAAATATTTCGAAATGAAAATGCGATAATCACTCCTGCAATTCCTTCGAAAAGTAGTGTTTTGGGAGCCCCTATTTTTTCAGAAATAATTCCAATCAGCAGGCTTCCTAGCGGCAGCATTCCAAATATCGCAGTCAGCAAAATACTGATCACTCGGGAACGCATTTCCGGTGCGGCCTCAGATTGTACAATGATATTACAGGTCGTAAACTGAGCAACACCGCCAAAACCGGTAACCGCTGCAAAGAACATGGAGAGCATGAAATTGGTGGTGTAGGAGAAGCCAATAAGTCCAACACTTAACACAAGAGTACTTCCAATTAATATTCTTCTCATTGAAACGGTTTCCTTTAAAGAAGCTAAAATAATGGTTCCCAATACCGCTCCTGCACCAATGAAGCTGGATATATAACCGAATGTCTGGGCATCCCCATTGAAAATTTCTTTGGCATAGACAGGAATAAGCGTATCATAAGGAAGAATAAATAATCCTGTAATGCTGAGCATGACGATAATCCAGCCGATAGAAGATTCTCTTTTAATATAGGTAAAACCCTCCACAAGTTCTTTAAGCACACCTTGTTTTGCTTTATTGGGAATATGTGTTGTCTTCGGAATTTTCATCATTGAAATAGAAATCATGACGGCCGCAAAGCTTGCTGCATTTAAGATAAAACAAACTCCGGCTCCAAACTGATGTAAAATAATCCCTGATAACGCTGGTCCAAGTAGTTTTGCAAGACTAGCCATAGCAGCCGTTAAGGAAAGAGCACTTTGCAGATCTGCCGGATCATGTACCACTTCATTAATCAAAGATTGTCTTGCAGGGACATCATAAGCATTGATAATCCCAAGTAAGACACTTAATCCTAAGATAGGCCATACATTCTGATGGCCTGTCATCACCAACACAGCTAATAAAACTGATTGTATCAAGGAAGCAATCTGAGTGATCTGAATGATTTTATATCGGTTGTAACGGTCTGCGGCTACACCTCCAAGTGCAGAAAATAGAAAGGAAGGGAACTGTTCTGCGAAAATGGTCAGCCCCAGCATAAATGCAGAATGGGTCATACTGTAAACCACCCAAACCACCGCTGTACGCTGCATCCATGTACCAAGCTGAGAGACAGAACGTCCAAAAAAATATAAAGTATAATTATTACTCTGAAAAGCTCTAAACGTACTGATATTACTTAATTTCTTCATATTTAAAATAAACTATTTGACATATATTGTAAAAATGTCAAAATTGGGATAAAAAATTTTATACGAGCCATTTAAAAGTCATAGCAGTCAAGACCTCTACGGTTGTATTTAATCCGTCAAAACTATTTTTTAAAAGCATTTCACGTTTAATTCCTCGAATGCTGCTCTGTAAAATAAAAATAATAGTATCCAGTTCCTCTGATGGTAAAGGACGGATTTCTTTTGTATGAATACTTTTGGAAATGGCTTTTTCAAGAATAATCTTTTCTCCAGCCATCAAATGTTGGTGTACAACTTCCATGACCTGAGAGTGTCTTGATTTTTCTTCAGCATTCATTCCAGCCTCTACAGCTGTAAAAAAAGGAGTCTTGCTTTCAGATGTTTTAATCTTTGTCAGACAGAATGCCCTTATTTTTTCTTCCAGTGTTTCCTGTTGATCTACTGCATTTCCGATTTCGAAAATGACTTCTTTTACTAAAGAATTCAAGACAGCGTGGAAGACCTCTTCACGGTTTTTGAAATAATAATAAATAGAAGTTCTGCTTTTTCCGATGGCCTTGGAAATATCATCCATCGTTACTTTTTTGAATCCATACTTCAGGTAAAGTTCAGAGGCAGCTGTAAGTATCTGTTCTGAAAGTTGATCCTGTTCATTTTGTATGGATGAAAACATAAGTTTAGATTTTGCGATAACAAATTTAAAACATTTCTGACAAAAAAACAAATTTTGTCAAAATGTATAAATTAATTGAAAGCCAGAGAATTATTCAAAACAGAGATTCTGTTACAACTTCCCCTGATCCAGATACTCAGATCTGTTACGCTTTTCTGAACTTTGTCCTACCAAAACAACAGAAGATCATAATCAGAAAAATAAAACAATATGCAAACAATATTAGGAGCCAATGGACAGATTGGCGAAGAGCTGGCAAGAGAATTAAAAAGAAACTTTACTTCAGATATCCGAATTGTCAGCAGAGATGCAAAGAAAGTAAATGATACCGATGAGGTATTTTCCGCAGACTTATCTATTCGTGAAAAAGCTATTGAAGCAGTAAAAGGAAGTGAGATCGCTTACTTTACACTAGGTCTTCCGATAAGTTCAGATCTTTGGGAAAAACAATTTCCATTAATTCTTCAAAATGTAATTGATGCCTGCAAGATTAACGGAACAAAGCTGGTGTTTTTTGATAATACCTATATGTATCCACAAGATGGCCGCGTTTTGAATGAAAATACAGTATTTGATCCAGTGGGAAGAAAAGGACGAGTAAGACGGAAAATGGCGGAAATGGTATTAAGAGAAATAGAATCCGGTGAGCTGGAAGCAGTAATCTGCCGCGCTCCTGAATTTTATGGGCCTGGAAAAACGCAGAGTATTACCAATACATTGGTTTTTAATAATATCAAAGAAGGAAAAAAGCTGAAAGTTCCATTGAGTACAAGTAAAAAAAGAAGTCTCATCTGGACACCAGATGCGAGCCGCGCAACAGCTTTAATTGGAAATACACCGGATGCATATGGACAAACCTGGCATTTACCTGTAGATAAAAGTCATCCCACCTATAACGAGTTTATCAGAATAGCTTCCGGAATCTATGGCAAAGATTTGAAGTATTCTGCAATATCTAATTTTGTTTTTAAGATAGGAGCTTTATTTAATACAAAAGTAAAGGAATTATTAGAGCTGCTTCCAAGATATGAGCATGATAATATATTTGATGATTCAAAGTTCAGAATGCGATTTCCTGAATTTCAGGTGACCACTTATAAACAAGGGATCAGCCAGATTAAAAGTGAACAGCTTTCAGGAAAATAATAAAATTGTAACTTAGTATGAGTTATGTTTTTAAACCACATAGGCACATAGAAAATACTAAAATATTAGTATTTAAAGTGCTGTTATGAAATTCTAACAGCCTATAAAGCCTATGTATCTATGTGGTTAAAAAAATAAAAAAAACACAGATATAATGATTACAAAAAAATATTTAGATGACTTGACATATGAAATAATAGGGAGTGCTATTGATGTTCATAAGATTATGGGTGGCGGATTATTGGAAAGTGTTTACCATGAATGTCTAAAAGAGGAACTTTTATATAAAAAAATAAATTTTCTTACAGAGATGAAGGTGCCTGTGATTTATAAGGGGAAAACTTTGAACGTTGATTTTAGATGTGATTTATTTGTAGAGAATAGTATTGTTGTAGAATTGAAATCAGTACAGGAAATAATACCAATTTTTGAGGCACAACTTTTAACTTATATGAAGCTATTAAGGTGCCCCAAGGGAATAATCATTAATTTTCACTGTTCAAACATATTTAAGGAAGGACAAAAAACTTTTGTAAATGAATATTTTAATGCTTTGCGTAATTCTTAAAATTGTAAGTGAAGTTTAGCTTTAAACCACATAGGTACATAGAAAATGCTGAAATATTTAGAATGTCAAAAGTATTTTCATGGAATTATTAGCGTCCTATAAAATCTATGTCTCTATGTGGTTTAAAAAATATAAATTAGAAAACCAGTAATGAAAACACCCATAAAAATTTCATCAATCAATGCAATGCATCAGGCCCTGGGATTGAAAAAACCATCAAATCCATTGATCAGTGTATTTAGTTTTAATGATGTGAAATTAAAATCAGAGACGATTCTCAATGCTGTAATAACAGATTTTTATGCTGTAGCGCTGAAAAAGGATTGTGCCGGTGGAAAATTTAAATATGGACAGCAGTATTATGATTTTGATGAAGGGATTATGTATTTTACCGCTCCACAACAGGTCTTACAATTTGAAGATGTTCTTCTGAATGAAGTGGAAGGTTTTGTATTGGTTGTACATCCTGATTTTCTTCAAAGCTATCCTCTGGCTTCAAAAATTAAGGACTATGGATTTTTCTCCTATACCGCCAATGAAGCTCTGTTTCTTGCTGAGAAAGAAGAAAAATCTATTATGGATATTATTGATAATATAAGCCAGGAGATTCATGCTAATATGGATTCTTTTACACAGGATCTGCTGGTATCGAACCTGGATTTGTTATTAAAATATTGTGATCGCTTTTATAACCGACAGTTTTTAACCCGTAAAAAAGTGAATAATGATCTGCTTTCAAAGCTGGAAACCCTTTTGGATGAATGTTTTAAAAATGATAAGCTGATCATTGATGGAATTCCTACGGTTCACTTTGTTGCGGAAAAACTGAATCTGAGTGCCAATTATCTCAGTGATATGCTTCGGGTGCAGACAGGGCAGACTACGCAACAACATATTCAAAATCGTTTGATTGAAAAAGCTAAAGAACTACTTTCCACAACGGAAATGTCGGTTTCAGAAATTGCTTATCAATTAGGATTTGAGCATCCACAGTCTTTTCACCGTTTATTTAAAAATCGTACCTCTTTTTCACCCTTGGAATTTAGAGCTTCGTTTAACTAAATTATTTGAACCCCAAAAGTAACAAAAGCTTTGTAATAATATCTTTTTATTTATAAAGGAGCGGTATCCATATGAAAAAATCCATGTGCCTATGTGGTTAAAATTTTATTAGGCCGCATAGGCACATAGCCTTCTCGTAGATTATTTTTCTATTAGCTCGTTTTTCTATAATTCCAAATGGCAAAACTATTTAAAACTACAGCAAATAAAGCCAGATAACCGAGTTCTGTTCCTACATCTGCCAATCCAGATCCTTTCAGGACAATTAACCGGACAACTTTAATAAAATGGGTTACCGGAGTGAAATTGGAAACTGTGATTGCCCAGTCCGGCATACTGTCTATACTGGTAAAGAACCCGCTCATCAACATAAATACCATCATAAAGAAAAAGGCAATGAACATCGCCTGAAGCTGTGTGTCTGCAAACGTTGAAATCAACAGTCCGAAGCCAAGTAAAGCCACCAGGTAAACAGACGCAAAGAGGTAAAGTACCCATAAGCTGCCTTTTGGGAAAATACCATAAAACAGATACATCACAAGGAGCCCGAGGGTAAAGACTGTGATTCCCATTACCCAGAACGGAATGAGTTTGCCAAGGATAAATTGCCATTTCTGAATAGGGGTTACGTTGATTTGTTCAATTGTCCCGATCTCTTTTTCCTTTACAATATTTAAAGCTGTGATAAAGCCTCCGATCAATGTAAGTAATAATACCAGAATTCCCGGAACCATATAGTATTTGTATTCCGCTTTTGGATTGTACCAGTTAGAACTTATGACAGACAGTTTTGTGTTGGGGGCAATTTGACCGTTGGGTAATTTAATATTAATATCAAGATTCGTATTGAAATCTGCCAGAACCTGTAGCAGATAAGCTGCTCCCAGAGATGCTTTTGTTCCATTAATAGCATCTACCGATAGATTGACTTTCTGACTTCCTTCCCGAACAAGATTTCTTTCAAATCCAGAGGGAATTTCCAGCACCAGATCTGCATCTCCATATTCAATCAATTCCAGGCCTTCTTTGTAAGAATTGGGATGACCTGCCATCTTGAAATATCCTGATGAAGCTATTTTATGGGCCAGCTTTTGAGAATAGCTGCTGTGATCCTGGTCAACAAAAGCTACATTTACATTTTTTACCTCAAAATTGGCTGCCATAGGTAAAATAATCAGCTGCATAATGGGAGCAAAAAGCATCATAGACAAGATCGTTTTGTCCCTCAGTATCTGACGGAATTCTTTTTGTAATATAAAACGTAATATCTTCACTATAACCGGATTTTAAAATTTCTTAATGCAAGTGTTAACAGACCTGTTGCCATCAAGGCCAGAATAAGTGTTTCTTTCCAGACGTATTTAAAGCCAAGCCCTTTCAGCATGACAGATTTAATGATACTGTAATAATATCTCGATGGTACAATATGGGAGATCCATTGAAAGACCTTCGGCATATTTTCCAGAGGAAACATAAAACCTGTCAATATCATGGTGGGCATCATCATACCCATCATTGAAATCAGCATAGCGGTTTGTTGTGAAGCCGTGATATTTGAAATCAATAATCCCAGTGAAAGACAGGTGATAATGAAAAGAATGCTTTCTGCGAAGATCAATACCAGACTGCCTCTTATTTCTACATGGAGAAAGAATACAGAAAGCAGTAAAATGATAATGAAATCGATGAGTGATAAGACCAAATAAGGAATTGCTTTTGCAATCAGCACCATGATGGGCTTAAAAGGAGAAACCAACAGGATTTCCATGGTTCCAAGTTCCTTTTCACGCACTACCGCTACAGAGGTTAATGCAGTACTGACAATCATAAATATCAAGGCAATCACACCCGGAATAAAGTTGAGAGAGCCATTTTGTTCCTCGTTATACAGCTGTCGTATTTCAGGAATGATCTGATAAGATGGTTTTACCGTAGGATTGAGTTCCTGCTGGTAATTACCGATAATGGTATTCAGATAATTGGTCACGATGGTGGCATTATTCGGGTCTGAAGCATCAGCAATAACCTGGATCTGCGCTCCTTCTGCTTTATACAGATCTGAACCGAAACTGGCAGGGAAGATAACAGCACATTTTATTTCACCTTCTCTGAAGCGTTTTTCAATATCTTTGTAATGGAGTATAGGCTCTTTAACCTTAAAATAAGAACTGGATTCTATTTTGGAGATAATCTGCTCAGATTGTACATCCTGAGCATTATCCTGTATGGCAAGACCAATATTTTTCACCTCACTGCTCAAAGCAAAACCGAAAAGAACGATCTGAGCAATGGGTAATCCAAAAAGGATCAGCAGGGTACGCCTGTCCCGGAATACATGATAAAATTCTTTGCGTATGAAAGCTAATAGTTGTTTCATCTTAATCTGATTTTCTTTTTGCTCCTCTTGCCAGTTGATAAAAAACATCATCCATAGTATCGGTATTGAACTGTTTTTTCAGACTCGAAGGGCTGTCTAATGCTTCTACACGGCCATCCACCATTACACTGATGCGGTTACAGTATTCTGCTTCATCCATATAGTGTGTCGTTACAAAAACAGTGATTCCATTTCCTGCAGCCTCATAGATCATGTCCCAAAATTGCCGTCTGGTTACAGGATCAACCCCTCCGGTGGGCTCATCTAAAAAAACAATTTTAGGACGATGGAAAATAGCAACTGAGAAAGCCAGTTTCTGCTTCCAGCCCAAAGGCAGTTCACCGACTAATTTTTTGGCTTCTTTTTCAAGTCCGAGTGTCGTAATCAGTTCATTACTGCGTGTTTTTATTTCCGGCCTTGAAACGCCATATACGCCACCATAAAACTCAATGTTTTCTACTATGGTAAGATTATCATACAGGGAAAACTTCTGACTCATATAGCCTATGTTTTTTTTAATCTGTTCCTGTTGTTTATACACGTCATAGCCCGCCACTGAAGCTTCTCCTGAAGTGGGATAGGAAAGTCCGCAAAGAATTCGCATGGCAGTAGTTTTTCCTGCTCCGTTAGCTCCCAGAAACCCGAAGATTTCCCCCTGATTCACATCAAAGGTAATTCCGTCAACCGCATTGAAATCCCCAAATTTCTTGGTTAAATTTTTACAGACAATTGCTTTATTTTCCATCAGGTTGCTATTTCACGGGTTCATTATGGTGTTCATTCATGAGGCGGATAAAACTGTCTTCAATCGTTGGGGTTACAATTTTCACCTCCAGTCCGTCAGGATGATTTTGACCTATAATCCGCATGGCATCTATAACATCTGTTTCATTGGATTTCAGAGTAAGGTGCATATATTCGCCGAATGTGTAGCAGCTTTCTACTTCTTCCGTAGAACGTACATCTTGTAAAAGCTGATAAATATTATTAGCTTTGGCCGCAAACAGGGTTTTCGGAAAGCTTTTGACAATATTTTCCGGGGTATCAATAGACATAATATTGCCATTCTGCATCAAAGCAATCCGATCACAGAGAGTGGCTTCATCCATATAAGGTGTTGAAACAACAATCGTAATACCTTGTGCTTTCAGTTGACCAAGCATATCCCAAAATTCTTTTCTTGAAACCACGTCTACCCCTGTTGTAGGTTCATCCAGAAACAAAACTTCAGGTTTATGGATTAAAGCACAGCATAAAGCCAGTTTCTGCTTCATCCCACCGGAAAGTTTTCCAGCCCTGCGTTTATTAAAGGGTTTAATCTGTTCATAAATGTCTTTGATAAGGTTATAATTGTCTTCAATGGTAGTTCCAAAAACCGTAGCAAAGAAATTAAGGTTTTCCTCTATGGTCAGATCCTGATACAGTGAGAATTTTCCGGGCATATATCCAACGATATTCCTGATTTTCCTGTAGTCTTTGATGACATCAAACCCTTCTACAGTCGCTGTTCCGCTGTCTGCAAGCAATAAGGTCGTGAGAATACGGAACAGGGAAGTTTTGCCGGCTCCGTCAGGGCCGATCAGACCAAATAGCTCTCCATTCTGTACATCAAAAGAAACATCATTGACTGCTTTTACTTCCCCTTTATTATAGGTTTTGACGATATTTTTTACTGTTATTGAACTCATATCAATGATCCATTAAAAGATTACTTCTCCATACATTCCGATCTTCAGATAACCATCATTTTTCACATTTACTTTCATGGCATACACCAGATTGGCTCTTTCATCTTTGGTTTGAATGGTTTTCGGCGAAAATTCAGATTTAGAGGAAATCCAGGTAATGGTTCCCGGATATTCTTTGTAACTGTCTTTACCATTATCAATCCTAACTTTTACCTGTTGCCCTATCTTAATTTGTGATAGTTGTATACCTGTCACATACGCTTTTAAATCAAGATTTTCCGTATTGGCAATTTTATACAATGGCTTTCCAATGACCTGAAGCTCGCCCTGCAAAGCATAATTTGTTAATACTGTTCCTTTGATTGGGTTAATGATCTGCCCTTTATTAATTTGTTCCTGGATTTGTGCGGCAGCTTTCTCCATAGGTGCTTTTTCACTCAATATACTTCGGTTCTGTGTATTGGTGTTGTAAGTATTCAGTTTAAGCTGTTGTTCCGTAACAGCAATCTGTTTTTTAAGTTGATCTATGGAGGCATTGATATCATCCAGCTGTTTACGGGTGGCAGCATCTGCTTTTACCAGGTTTTCAGTACGGCTTTTTTCTCTTAATTGTTGTGCTAACTGTGATTTCTGTACTTCGAGCTGCCTGCGTACCAGTTCCGTCTGGTCACCAGGAGCGATTGTTTTTTCATTTAAGGCAGCAATACTGGCTTCAGTTTGTTGCTTCTGAAGTTCTGCAACCTTTACATCAATCTGTCCTACCGGATCACCTGATTTCAATTGTGCTCCTTCTTTTACATTGTACGAAAGGAGCAAACCGTTTTGTTGTGCGGATACAATCACTTCATCAGCTTCAAAATTCCCCGAAGCATCATAGTCGTTTTTCTGCGTACAGGCATTCAGAAATAATGCTGCTGAAACAATTACTATATATTTTTTCATGTTGTTACATTTATGATTAATGGCCTGATTTGAATTTTAAATTATATTGTGACTGAAGCAGCTGTATCTGATGAAGAATAAGGTTTTGCTTTGCTGCGTTTTCATTATTGATTTTCTGAATGTATTCGTGGGTGGTAATAACCCCATTGGTGAGCTGAGCTGAGGCAGACCTTGTGACTGCTTCCCTCAGTTCTATTGTTTTTTGATCCTGGCCGATCATTTCTGCGTATTTTTTTATATTTTCATCCTGTTGGGCAATATCCAACTTTACATTTCGGATGAAAGTTTCTTTATCAGCATCTGCTGTCTGGCTGCTGAGGTCATAGATTGAACGTTGATTTTTTAAAGTATAAAGACTTCCCAATGACCAATTCAGACGGATGCCGGTGATATACCACGCTCCAAAATCATTAGAAATAGGATTAAGAGTAGGTCGTCCGTAAGCTCCCTGAAAAAAAGCTTTGAAAGTAGGCATGTAACTTGATTTCAACTGTTTTGTCTGTGCTTCATAAATATCTTTCTGTAAATCGAACATTTTAAGCTCCGGCCTGTTGATTTCCTCTGATGATAGAATAAGTTCAGGTTTTACTAACTCGGAGGATGAGGTAAGCTCCTTACCGGTAAAAATAGAAAGCATTTTTAAAAAAGCTGAACGATTTCCTTCGTAATCAATATTTACTGATTTTGTATTCTCGATCTCAGCTTTTAGTTCATTGACATCGCTTGCATAAGCTGTACCATATTTATAGGCAGCTTCCGCTTTATCCAATTGAGTCTGCAGATTGGCAACTTTAAGTTCGTTGAGTTTCAACTGGGCATCCAGCAAAAAAATAGAAAAGAAGATGGCGTTGATACGGTCATTGATGGTATACAGTTCTATTTCCACATTTTGCTTTTGTAATCCGGCATTGGCTTTTGTGATTTCATTTTGATAATGAGTGTTTCCGCCATCAAATAATAATTGCTCAACTTCTCCGGAAATCCTGTATTGGTCTTTACTGAATGTTGGTGGAGAAAATCCCATAGGAGAGGCACCACCAAGTAAGGCACCATAATCAACTACCTGAGATTGATATGTTGCCTGACCAGAGATATTAAACTGTGGTAAAAACCTTTTGTTGACATTTCTGATGGTATAGTCTGCCGATTGAGCGACCAGATTCATTTTTTTGACAGCAGGGTAGTTTTCTCTTGCCAGAAGGTAACATTCCTCCAACGTGAGTGACTGTGCATTGACTGAAACAGCTAATAACCCCAAGCCAATAGTCAAAAGTGTTTTGTATATCATTTTATTATTTTGTTTTAATCATTTGATTAATTTGGTGGCAAAAAAATTATTTCGCCTTCATCATTGCTTTTATCCAAACCGGAATGAGTTTTTTACGCTCCTGCATCATCTGGCTGAATTGTTGGTTGTCTATTTTGCTGATGGATGTGATCAACGGCTGAGCAATAAATGGAAAAATAACTAATCCCATTACATTCATTAAGAATTGCAGAGGATTAGGTTCGGTTACTTCCTCGTTCTCAACTGCTGTCTGATATTGCTTAATAAATTCAGAATTCAACACAATATCTTTAATAGGTAATTTACCCATCAGGCCGGTAGGGTTGTTCCTCAGTTCACTCATGATAAAAAGCGGTAGACCCGGTTCTCCGGAAAGGAAATTAATATAATTGGATGCAATGAGTTCTATCTTTTTTTCCAGACTGGTTTTGCCGTCATTCAAGATGGTGGTAAGATGATGGATAAAGCCGGACAACGTTTCCAGCATGATAATATCAAATAACTTCTGTTTACTTCGGAAGTAATAGTTGAGTAAAGCGAGATTGATTCCTGCTTCTTCAGCAATATCCCTTGTACGGGTAGCTGCAAAGCCCTTTTGGTGGAATACTGTACGGGCTGCTTCCTTAATTTTTTCTTCAGTTGAAGTATCCAGATTATTAACTTCTTTAGTTTTTGCCATGTTGCATCAAAATTCGTTTCAGATACAAATATACAAACTTATTATTTTGATTTAATCAAATGATTAAAAATGATTTTCAAATCATCTTTTACATGAAATATTCTATGTGCCTATGTGGTTAATTTTTTTGAACCCATAGACCCATACATTTCTACAAATAAAATGGGTGGAGGTAATGATAAAAATATATTGTTAACAGTATATAATTTTATCGTAGATAAAATCTTAGCATCATTGCATATTCCATGAAATCCTTTTATCCATGAAGAATATATCTGATACCAATAGCGATTTTGCTTTCTTTTTAAGAGTATTGTTTGAAAACATTACTTATTTTTTTATGCTAGGCTTTCAGAATCTTATATTATTATAAAATATGCCCATTTTATTGGAAATGGGCATCCTATTTATTGAAATTGATGGTGATAAGATGAAATGATTTCCTCTAAATGAGATCAAGAAAAATATATTTTCAGTCTTTACCATAATATTTTTCGCCCAATTTTATTTTCTCTCTTCCTGTTTCCACCCGCCATTTATTGGTGTCTCTTAAAGAATAGGCACAGCCGCAATATTCCTGCATGTAAAACTGTTCTTCTTTGCTGATGTCAAGCATACGTTTTGAGCCGCCTTTCTTTCGCCAGTTGTAAGTCCAGTAAGTAATTCCTTCATAATGACCGGCTGCACGAATTCCGCAATCATTGATCTGCTCCATATTTTTCCAACGAGAAATGCCCAGTGAGCTGGAAATGATATCAAATCCGTTTTCATAGGCATACAATGCAGTCCGTTCAAAGCGCATATCAAAACACATCGTACAACGGATTCCTCTTTCGGGTTCCCATTCCATGCCTTTTGCTCTGGCGAACCATTCATCCACATCATAATCAGCATCAACGAAAGGAATATTGTGTTTCTCAGCAAAACGGATATTTTCTTCTTTTCTTAAATCATATTCTTTCTTTGGATGAATATTGGGATTATGAAAAAAGATGGTAAAATCTATCCCTGATGCTATAATTGCTTCCATTACTTCTCCGGAACATGGAGCGCAACAGGAGTGCAACAACAGTTTTTTACCTCCTTCCGGCAATACTAATTGCTCTCTTTCAAAATTCATTTTCATTATTATTTCCCTGTAAAATCAGGATTTCTTTTTTCTATAAATGCGCCTATGCCTTCGTTATGGTCTTGGGTTGTAAACAACTCACCAAATAAGGCGGCTTCTTGTTTCAGCCCATCTGCAATATGCAGTTCAAAGCCTGTATTTAATGATTGTTTTGCTTTGGCTACAGCTATTGGTCCTCTTAAGGCAATGGTTTCTGCCAGTTTTTGGGCCTCATTCAATAATTCTTCAGGAGCAATGACCCGGTTGACAAAACCAAATTCTTTACAGGCAGCTGCTGAATAAAATTCGCCTGAGAAAACCATTTCTCTTGCTTTGTATAAGCCAATCGCTCTTGGAAGACGCTGTGTTCCGCCAAAACAAGGTAATAAGCCTAAGGTAACTTCCGGCAATCCGAATTTAGCTTTCTCGCTGGCCAGAATAATGTCGCAGGATAATGCGAGTTCACAGCCGCCACCTAATGCAAAGCCATTAACTGCCGCAATGACAGCCATCGGTAATTCTTCAATAGCATTAAAAGCCGTTTGTGCCATGATGGAAAAGGCTTCAGCTTCCTGAGGAGTCATTCCTTGCATAGCTTTGATATCTGCACCGGCAACAAAAGCTTTTTCTCCGGAGCCTGTGATGATCAGAACGCGAATGCCTGGGGTGGTTTTTATCTGATCGGAAAATATTTTTAGTTCTTTTAAAACAACTTCATTTAAAGCATTTAAGGCTTGTGGACGATTAATAGTCAGTGTTCCGACAGGTCCCTGCTGTTCATATAATAGTGTTTCGAAATTCATTGTATCTGGTTTTAGTTGATGGGATGATTTTGGGTAAAGTGGAATTAGTTTCAGTTTTCTACGTTTAATTTCCCATTTAAAAATTGGATAATGCTGGAAAAATCTATGGCCCCATTTCCGGATTCGCTCCATATTCTATATAAATTTAAAGCGGCATTTCCCAGTGGAGTAGAGGTTTTGGTTTCCAATCCTGCTTCTGCTGCCAGTCCCAGGTCTTTGGTCATCAGATCTACAGCAAATCCGCCTGAGTATTCTCTTGATGCAGGAGCATTTTCCATCACGCCAGGGTATGGATTGTATACTTCTAAAGACCAGTTTTTGCCGGAACTTTTCTGCATAATTTCACTTAATGTTTTAGGATCTAATCCATGACGAATTCCTAAATTAATAGCTTCAGAAGTTCCGATCATGTGAATGGCCAATAACATATTATTACAGATTTTCGCCACCTGACCGGCTCCGGAATCTCCGGCATGGAATATATTCTGTCCCATACATTTTAAAATAGGCCTTGCTTTTTCGTAATCTTCGGTTTTACCACCTACGATAAACGTTAATGTTCCGGCTTTTGCTCCGGCTGTACCTCCGGAAACCGGAGCATCTATCATTTTACAGCCTTTAGATACAGCAAGTTTAGCAACAGAACGGGCTGTTACTGCATCTATGGTACTGCTATCAATTAATAATGTGTTAGGTTGTAAATTGTTGACAAATTCTTCAGAGTACAGTTCAGCAACGTGTTTCCCGGAAGGAAGCATTGTGATGACTACCTCTGCATTTTTAATTGCTTCTAAAGCTGAGTTGGCAGCTTGCCCGCCAGCCGAAACCAAAGCTTCTAAGGCTGTTTTTGAAAGGTCAAATCCAGTTACCGAATGACCATTTTTCACTAAGTTTGCGGCCATAGGTCCGCCCATATTTCCTAATCCTATGAATGCTATATTGGACATAATTATTTCTTTGAGGGTTAAAAAATGATTGAATTTGAATTGAAAAAAGAACGATTACGATTTAAGATCCGATCACTACTTCTTTATTCACTTTCCATTCTCCGATGATCCATTCAAAATAAGAGTTTATCCATTCCTGAGTGACCTCATCTAAGGTGGCAGGATGCCATTTTGGAGATTGATCTTTATCTATTAATAATGCCCGTACTCCTTCTGCAAAGTCGGGATGAATACAACATTGGCAGGATAGATTCAGCTCAGATTGGAAAACTTCTTCCAGGTTTAGATCTTTCCCTTGTTTCAATTGTCTGAAAATAATGTGAGCTGAACTGGGAGAACCTGCTTCAAAACTTTTAATTCCGGCATTGATCCATTCGTCTTTTTCGAGAGAATTGATCAATATTTCCCCGAATTGTTCCAATGTATCAGCCTTTTCAAACTGTTTTACAAAATTCTGATGCAGGGCTGCCTGTGATTCCGGAACAGATGCTTCCTTAGAAACTTTTTTTAATATTTCAGAAACGATTTTATGGTGATTGTTATTCCACTCTATACGTTCTAATTCGTTGAGAATGGTTTCTTTTGAAGAAGATTGTACATAGTAATCTGCCAGACCTAAAAATTTGCAATCAGCTCCATCCAGTCTGGCCCCTGTTAATCCTAGATACAATCCATAAGCGGATGGCATTTTATTTAAAAACCAGGTTGCACCCACATCCGGATACAATCCAATTGTAATTTCCGGCATCGCGAGTTTACTTTTTTCCGTTACAATACGATGGGATGCACCGACCATAATTCCGATGCCGCCACCCATTACAATTCCGTGTCCCCAAACGATAATAGGTTTTGGATAGGTATGTATCGTGTAATCTACCTGATATTCTTTTGAGAAGAAATCAAAGCAATCCTGTGGAACCTGAGTAGGATCAATAGCTCTCTGGGCAATGATAGCATCATGCAATTGTCTTACATCACCTCCTGCACACAAAGCTTTTTCACCTGCCCCATGAATAAACAGGCAGGCTATTTCATCGGCATTTTTCCAGTCTTCCAAAACGGTTTTTAATTCTTCAATCATGGGTAATGACAAAGAATTGAGTGTTTTTTCTGAATTAAGGGTAATGATTCCGACTTTGTTTTTTATTTCTGTAAGTAGTAATTTCATTTTTTAAGTGTTTAAATTAACGAATCTGTAAAGTAGCTCCTTCTTCCAGGATCTTTCTTGAAATCACGAGCTTCATAATCTCATTAGTACCTTCTACGACCTGATGTACTCGGGCATCACGCATTAAACGTTCTACAGGGAAATCCTGTGTACAGCCATAGCCACCCAATATTTGCAGTGCTTCATTACAGATGTTAAAGCACATATCAGTAGCCAGTCGCTTAGCCATCGCACAGTAAGTAGTTGCATTCGGATCTTTAGAATCAAGCTTAAAGGCTGCCAGCTGCACCATTTGACGGGCTGCTACCAATTCTGTCGCCATATCTGCAATTTTAAACTGCAACGACTGGAATTGTGCCAGTGATTTCCCAAACTGCTGTCTTTCATGCATGTACTTTTGTGCCTGGTTAATAGCTCCCTGAGCCGCTCCTACAGAGCAAGTTCCGATATTGATGCGGCCGCCATCCAATCCTTTCAGGGCAATTTTAAAGCCTTCCCCTAAGGTACCTAAAAGATATTTCTCATCTACTTCTACATGATCGAGAAATACAAAACGGGTAGGCTGGGTATTCCAACCTAGTTTTTTCTCCTTTTCTCCAAAGCTGATCCCCGGGCTGCCCGCGGGTACTACAAAAGCACTGATGCCTTTTGCACCAGAGTTCTCTGTACGAGCCATCACAATGAGAACATCACTTTCGCCAGCTCCTGAAATGAAGGCTTTAGTACCATTAATGAGATATTTATTATCCTTTTTGACAGCGGTAGTTTTCAGACCTGCCGCATCAGATCCGGATCCGGGTTCAGTAAGGCAATAAGAACCCAATAGTGCTCCCGATGCGAGTTTTGAACAGAATTCTTTTCTGATTTCATCATTCCCAAACTCGTCAATCATCCACGACACCATATTATGAATGGTGATATAAGCGGTGGTGGAAGGGCAGGCAGCGGCTAATTCTTCAAATATAATGGCGGCATCAAGCCGTGATAATCCCAAACCTCCTGCGTCTTCACTGGTATATACTCCACAAAATCCCAATTCACCAGCTTTGGTTATAGCTTCTCTTGGAAATATCTTTTGGGCATCCCATTCTGAAGCATAAGGCATGAGCTCTTTTTCAGCAAACTTTCTTGCGGCATCCTGAAATGCCAGTTGTTCATCACTTAGGTTAAATTCCATAATTTTTAGGGTTTAAAATTTGAATTGAAAGTGCTCAGATCGTGAATGGGGACTTGCCTCTTATTTTCAGTTGCCCACTTTCATCATGCACTATTTTAAACTGATCGTCATATTGAGACTTCCTCCCGGAACATCTTCTTCAAACCAGCGTGCGGTAATGGTTTTGGTTTCTGTATAGAACTTTACTCCCTGCTTTCCGTAAGAATGAAGATCTCCAAAGAAAGATTTTCTCCATCCTGTAAATGAGAAAAATGGCAATGGAACAGGAATCGGAAGGTTGACTCCGATTTGTCCTACTTCAATTTCATGCTGGAATTTTCTGGCAGCAGCTCCTGAATTGGTAAAGATCGAAGTTCCGTTTCCGTAAGGGTTGTTGTTGATGATCTGAATAGCCTCATCCAACGTGTCTGCTTTTAATAAAATTAAAGCAGGGCCAAAGATTTCCTCTTTGTAAATATCCATTTCTACAGATACATTATTGAACAGAGTAGGGCCTACAAAATATCCGTTTTCATATCCTTCTACGGTGCAGTTGCTTCCATCTAATAATACTTCAGCGCCCTGGTCATAAGCACTTTTAATAAGTCTCAATACCTTTTCCTTAGACTGTTGATTGATTAATGGGCCAAATGCAGCAGATTCGTCAGACCATACTCCAGGTTTGATAGTGCTTAATGCGGTTTTGATCTCTTCTACCCAGTTTTGAGCTTCACCTACCAGAACTGCAACGCTGATAGCCATACAACGCTGCCCGGCAGCACCACACGATGCACCTACCAGATTGTTGATGACCTGTCCTTTATTGGCATCAGGCATAACGACCATGTGGTTTTTGGCGCCGCCAAAAGCCTGAACTCTTTTCAGGTTATCGGTTCCTGTACGGTAAACGTGTTCAGCCACTGGAACAGAACCCACAAATGAAATGGCTTTGATCTCAGGATGATTCAGGATATGATTCACCTGATCTTTGGAGCCATGAACAATATTTAAAACACCTTTTGGAAAACCGGCTTCTAAGAATAGCTCTGCCATCTTCATGGAAGTCATCGGGGTTTGCTCAGAAGGTTTTAGGATAAAGGTATTTCCACAGGCAATGGCCATTGGGAACATCCATAAAGGAATCATCGCAGGGAAGTTGAAGGGAGTAATTCCTGCACAAACTCCAAGAGGCTGAATATAGCTGTAAGTATCTACGCCACGCGCCACATTTTCTACAGTTTCACCCATCATCAGGGTTGGAATATTGCAGGCATGTTCCACAACTTCAATACCACGCCATACATCTCCCATTGCATCTGCAAAGGTTTTTCCGTTTTCTTTGGATAAGATTTCGGCGATTTCTTTCTGATGCTCTTTTAAAAGGTGCTGGTATTTAAAAAATAACCTTGCTCTTTCAGGAGTGGCTACCTCTTTCCAGATTTTGAAAGCTTCTGTAGCAGCTTCAATGGCCTGGTCGATTTCTGATACTAATGTTAAAGGTACTTCAGCAAGAATTTCTTGGGAAGCAGGGTTTTCTACAGGAAGGTATTCTTGAGTTTTACTTTCAATAAACGCTCCGTTGATTAATATTTTTACTTTTTGTGACATGCTTTATTAAGTTGAAAAGTTGAGAAGGAAAGTTGAAAGTAAGTGGTGTTGCTTACTTTCAACTTTTAATTGGGTTATATTACCAGTAGATCAACGAATTCATTGACATTAAGATTAATCAATGTTTCGTATTCCAATGAGTTTTCAAGGACTGTTTTTTGCTGTTTTTCAGGGAAAATACGAGCTAAGTTGACTTTGTATTTCTTGATGAGTTCCGGAATTCCTTCCTCTCTTCTTCGTTTGTGTCCGATAGGATATTCTACCACAATTTCATCCAAAACAGTTCCGTCATTAAGTTCTACGGTCATCGCATTAGCAATGGAACGTTTTTCAGGATCATGATAATCGGTTGTAAACTGAACATCTTCCACACATTCTATTTTATCACGCAGAATATCAATTCTTGGATCTGAAGCAATATTATTTTCATAATCAGCAGCCGTTAATCTTCCATAGATCAATGGTACAGCTACCATATATTGGATACAGTGGTCACGGTCTGCCGGGTTGTTCAAAGGCCCTTTTTTATCGATGATACGAATAGCCGCTTCGTGGGTACGGATGGTCACCTTTTTGATATCGTCTGTTGTTTTTCCAAGCTTTTTCAAGGTAGAATGCAGTGTCATTGCAGCTTCTACAGCAGTTTGAGAATGGAATTCAGCCGGGAATGAAATTTTGAATAATACATTCTCCATCACATAAGAGCCATATTCTCTCTGGAATTTAAATTCATTTCCTTTGAAAGAGACATCATAGAATCCCCAAGTTTTAGCTGTTAAAACAGATGGATAGCCCATTTCTCCTGTTTTAGCGATTAATGCTAAGCGTACTGCTCTTGAAGTGGCATCACCCGCAGCCCATGATTTACGGGAACCTGTATTGGGAGCATGACGGTATGTTCTTAAAGATTGTCCGTCTACAAAAGCTAATGATACAGCATTGATGATCTCATCACGAGTTAAGCCTATCAATTTTCCAACAACAGCTGTAGAAGCCAGTTTTACCAATAATACATGATCAAGACCTACTTTATTGAAAGAGTTTTCCAATGCCATTACGCCCTGAATCTCGTGAGCCATGATCATAGCTTCCAATACCTGCTTCATTTTTAAAGGCGCTTTTCCTTCCGCAATATTGGTTCTTGATAACCAGTCTGCTGTTGCTAAAATTCCACCCAGGTTATCTGACGGATGTCCCCATTCAGCAGCCAGCCATGTATCATTAAAATCTAGCCAACGGATAATAGCTCCGATATTGAAAGCAGCCTGCACAGGATCTAATTGAAATTGTGTTCCCGGAACCTTCGCACCATTAGGAACAATTGTTCCTTTCACGATAGGGCCTAAAAGTTTTGTACAAGCTGGATAAGTTAGAGCTTCCAGACCACATCCGATGGTGTCCAGAAGACAATAATGAGCGGTCTTCCAGGCTAAATCGTTTTTAATTTCGTAGTCTAATACATAATCTGCAATATCTACTAATACTTGATCCGGTTGTGGTCTTTCATTTGAAATGTGTGATGACATCTTTGTTTTATAGTTTTATTATTAGGTAATTTGTTTATTTTCTGTCTTGTAGAGAAACGTATTCTTTATTTTCCGGGCCTGTATAATTGGCACTTGGACGAATGATTTTTCCATCCTGTCTCTGTTCAATAATGTGAGCGCTCCATCCTGTCACTCTGGAAATAACGAACAGTGGAGTAAACATAAGGGTTGGTACTCCCATTAAATGGTAAGATACCGCAGAGAACCAATCCAGGTTCGGGAACATTTTCTTTTCTTCCCACATCACGGTTTCTAACCTTTCAGCGATATTATACAACAGCATATCTCCAGCCTCTTCTGAAAGTTCTTTGGCTACTTTTTTAATGACTACGTTTCTAGGGTCTGAAATTGTATAAACAGGGTGTCCAAATCCGATAATTACCTCTTTGTTAGCAATACGCTGGCGAATATCAGCTTCAGCTTCGTCCGGTGAGTTGTAACGGCTTTGGATTTCGAAGGCCACTTCATTGGCTCCTCCATGTTTTGGTCCTCTTAAAGCACCGATAGCTCCTGTGATACATGAATAAAAATCTGATGCCGTTCCGGCAATAACACGAGCGGTGAATGTAGAAGCATTAAATTCATGTTCCGCATAAAGGTTAAGCGATATTTCCATGGCTTTTACCCAGGAATCAGGAGCTTTTTTACCATGTAAAAGGTGAAGGAAATGCCCGCCAATCGTATCATCATCTGTTTCTACATTGATTTCCTTACCATTGTGGGTGTAGTGATACCAGTACAAAAGTCCGGAACTGAATGAAGCTAATAATTTATCAGCAATATCTCTTGCTCCTGCCACATTGTGATCATCTTTTTCAGGCTGAATACTTCCAATAGCGGATACCATAGAACGCATGACATCCATGGGATGAGCCGCTGCAGGAATACTCTTTAAAATATTTCTTACAGAATGCGGAAGCCCTCGAAGGGATTTTAATTTGGCTTTATAATTTTTCAACTGAGCTCCTGTAGGCAGCTGACCATAGATCAAAAGATAAGCTACTTCTTCAAATTCTGCTTTCTCTGCCAGATCCAGAATATCATATCCTCTGTAATGAAGATCATTTCCACTTTTTCCTACGCTGCAAAGCGCGGTGTTACCTGCTGCTACTCCTGAAAGGGCTACGCTTTTCTTAGGCTTGAATGTTGGTTCGCTATTCGTTGACATTACTAATATTTTGTTTAAAAAGGTTATCTAATTTTTGTTCATAGTCATGGTATCCAATGCTTTGGTAGAGTTCTTCTCTGGTTTGCATTGTGTCTAATACATGGGCCTGAGTTCCATCTTTACGAATGTGCTCATATACATTCAACGCGGCTTTATTGGCAGCACGGAAGGCTGAAAGAGGGTAGAGGATCAATCCTACTCCTGCGTTTTTCAATTCATCAACCGTGTATAGATTGATCATTCCAAATTCGGTTATATTAGCCAATACAGGGATTCCTGTAGCATCTACAAATTTTTGATAGAAGCTTAAATCGGGAACGGCTTCTGCGAAAATGAAATCAGCCCCGGCTTCTTTATAAGCCGCTGCTCTTTCTAAGGTTTTTTCCAATCCTTCATTGGCAAAGGCATCTGTTCTGGCTCCGATTACGAAGTTTTCGTCGGTACGCGCGTCAGCAGCAGCCTTCAATCGGTCTACCATTTCTTCTTGGCTTACAATTTCTTTTCCTGGACGATGACCACAACGTTTTGCTCCTACCTGATCTTCAATATGCAGAGCAGCAGCTCCTGCTTTGATTAATGACTTTACCGTTCTGGCGACATTAAACGCTGATGGGCCAAAACCTGTATCTACATCTACCAATAAAGGCAAATCACAAACATTGGTAATACGCTGAATGTCTATTAATACATCTTCCAGCGTGGTAATTCCAAGATCCGGAACTCCTAAAGATCCGGCAGCAACACCGCCTCCCGAAAGATAAATGGCATTAAAGCCTGCTTGTTGAGCCAATAATGCATGATTGGCATTGATGGCTCCTACAATCTGAAGAGGACTTTCTTTGTGCATGGCCTCCCGGAACTGAGCACCGGGGGACTTCCAGTTTTCATTTTTAGTCATTTTAATATGTATTGTTTAGTTGAAATTTGTGCGATAAGAAAGAAGAGTTGCTATGCTGCTGCTGTGCGGTAAAAAGAAAATGATCTGAAGAAATCAGATGCGTTGTTGATGAGCATGAAGCTTGAGGTTGTTGTGAAACTCTGCAGCATGAGAACTTTGTGATAGATCTCTTGCCCATGGATGCATAATCGTGATTGGCTTGGTACATTTTTAACTTTTTACATAGATTAAACCCAATAAAAAGTTCTTGATAAACTTCACGATGTTTTGTGAGAAAGAAAAATTATGGAAAGGGGACACGGATGAGTTATAGACCTACAGAATAAGCACACGCTATTCTGCCAGTATCTACCTCAAAAATGAGATCAGTAGATAAACAATATTATCACACAATTATCCATACCGTATCATACCTGACTATAAGCTTCAGATCGCGAAAGCATCGTCACTACGAAATAGGCAGGTCTCCTGACTTGTAACAGTTTTTATCATCCTTCCCATATACCGGAGTATACAGTGGATATTGATTTGATAAAAACCTTTAGTTGTTACTTACAGTTGCGCGACAGTTCGTGATTTACACACGATTCCCTTTTAATACACCGCTAAGTGTAACCAATTTCGGTTGATAAAGAAGGTGTTAAGAACTCCTTGGTGGTAAATATAGCCATTTTATGAGAACGACAAAATATTTTATGTAAACAATAATTAATTTTGGATAATTAATTGATAATGTTTGTTTTGTGAATCTTTGTTTTTTGGTGATATGATAAAAATCAGTCTTTTTGTAGTGTTTTCTTATTACCAAATCATTAACAAATAAGGCTGAATGTTACATGAAATAAAATAAAAGATGTGTTTTTATGGCTACTTTTTATATTTGAAAATAGTGGAGTTAAGTCTTATAGCGAAGGGTGAGCACTAAGGGATGATTTTATGAATTTTAACGGGTGAATTAAGTTGAGATTATTGATGAATTTAGTGAGTTATACCATTGGCGTTCCTAAGTTTACTAGGAATTAAATTATACTTTCTCTTAAATGCTGCTGAAAAATGTCTCGGATTTTTGTACCCGATAATTTCAGAAATTTCATTAATATTCAAATCTCCTTCAAGAAGCATTTTTTTTGCCTGTTCCATCTTTGTATCATTCCAGAAATTAAAAACGGTAGTTCCAAACAGTTCCTTAAAGCCTTTTTTTAATGTAAATTCATTGGTCCCTACTTGATGAGCAAGGTCTATTAATGAACAGTTTTGGTCAAGATTGTTAATGATAAAATCTCTCACCGCATATATTTTCTCTTCATCTTTTTTAAGAAGGGATGAAGATTTGCTGTTAAAAAGCTGTTCCAACTGTAAAAGGAGAAGTTCTGCCACTTTTGCTTCAAGATAGATTCTTTTAAAAACACCTTTTCGGTCACAATGGATGATGTCATTCAGAAGTTGATACATTTCCAGACTGATCCGGTTATGATCCGGGTTGATAAGACACGAATGCTGTTTTTCAATGGCATTCCTGAATGTATTGAAGAGTTCAGAATCTTCTGGAAGAAATTTTTTAAAGAAGGCAGGGGCTAAATTGATTTCCAGGATCTGCATTTCATGACCGTCAAATTCCATCTGGCCAGACATCTGATGGGCATAAATAATGTTGTGCTGATAACTCTCAAAACATACTTTATAACCAAAATTATCTGAAAGAGCTGCACTTTTGCCCTTTAGTGAAAAATGCATCTCAACACTTTCAAAGTCTGCTTCAAAGTACAGTAATACTTTGTTTTTGAGAGAGACATTTCCAAAACCGATATGAACATTTTCAAAACAGATTTCATGATAAAACCCTTCTCCATAAGGAGGTTTCAAATGAGTAACATACTCTCTGATATCACCATCGTTTATAAAATAGGCATTGGGATATTTTCTTTCCACCAATGTTCCTCCAATTTTATCATCGTAGACTCTTAATGCCATCCTTATTTGTTTTGATTAAAATTTTCCTTTTTGCGGACTTTTTACTCCCTTTTGCATACCTCATCCTTCCGTTTTACTTATTAGTTTTGCACAAAGATAATAATTATTTAGAATGATTCTTAATAATGGGTTTTGTTTTTATCAATTGAAATCAAATAGGAAATAACAAAAAAGAAGATATCATGAAAAAAATGGAGACTATACAAGGGGAATTGACCGTGACCGGGAAAAAATACATTACACCTCATTATATCCGGATCTTTCTTACAGGGGAATGCGTACCATTGATTGCCAACACGACAATTGGAGTGAATAATAAAATTCTTATTCCGCCTCAAGGAGTTGATCGAATTTATTTCCCAGAATTTGATTATGAAAAAATGGAATGGAAGCCCCAGCCGGAGGAGACCCGTCCCGTTATCAGAACGTATACGCACCGGGGCATTGATCTTGTCCGAAATGAGATTTGGATTGATTTTGTGGCTCATGGAGATGAAGGACCAGCTTCAGCATGGGCACTTAATACAAAGGAAGGAGACGCATTGGGAATTTTAATGAAGAACGGGAAAACAGAATTGTATGCCGAGGCAGATAATTATTTACTCGTTGGCGATGCAACAGGAATTCCGGTGATTGCTTCTATTCTTGAAGATTTACCCCCTTCTGCAAAAGGAACCTGTATCCTTGAAGTAGATGGTAAGGTGGATGAGCAGGAGCTGCAGACATTGGCAGACATCAATTTTATTTGGATTCATAATGAATATCCTCAAAAAGGCAGCCGCCTTCCAGAAGTTGTAAAGCAGCAGATATTACCGGAATCATCCAGAACCGGATATGTGGCAGCGGAGTTTTCTTCAGTAAAGGAAATTCGTCACTATCTCCGTAAAGAAAAGCAATGGAAACAGGGAGAATTATATGCTTATTCTTATTGGAAATCGGGAGTTGCAGAAGATAAATCTGCAATGGAAAGGCATCAGGAAAATGAGGATAGAAATGAATAATAATGTACAATTAAGTCATGTATTGTACCAGGTACAAGACTTACATATTGCTGTAAAAAAGTTGCAGGACGCGGGTTTTATTGTAGAATATGGAACATATCCTGATAAGGCTTATAATGCTTTGATCTGGTTTGAAAAAGGGGTCTTTATCGAAATTTACCATAATTCCGGACTTCCTGGCTATATAAAATGGATGATGAAAATCTTTGGCTATCAGTCCGTTTTAGAACGGATGAGGCAGTGGGGAAACGTAAAGGAAGGCTGGTGTGAATGGTCTTTGGAGTCTACATTAGAAAACTTGAATTCAGAGAAACAGTTTTTCAAAAGCAGAAACAGCGGGTTCAGGTTTCATAAAGCTAAAAGAAAAGATATAGATGGAAATAAGCTTACATGGGAACTTCTGATGCCGGATGATATTGATTTTCCTTTTTTTATGTCTGCCTATGTTCCCAATCCCAGACCTAAAGAATTTAAACACCCCAATGGAATTGTGGGAGTGAAAAGCATAAAGGTCGGAACAGATGATTTGAATATTAGTATGTTAAATCAATTGCTTATCAATCAGGAGGGGTTAGAGCTTGTACAGGGAAAAGGATTACAAACTGTTGAATTCATCAATTCTGATTTTAAAATTGAAAATATAGTATAATCTCAGATTTTTTAGAATCAAAAATTATTAAAATAAAGAACGAAATATGAATTATTCAAGTAAAATAAACTGGTCTTTTGCAGCGGCTATCATCGTATCTATATGCTGGATCATTGGAGATGTTTTTGTTGCTGGATTTGACCCGAATCCTGCTGACTATCCATTATTTTCAAAGACTTATGCCAACCAGGTGGATGTAGAATTTGCAACCCTAATGTTAGAGGGATCGACTCCGCGATTGATGTTTGGAGCTTTAATCGGAGCACTCACAGGGCCATTGTTACTTCCGGCAACCTGGTTGGTTTTTCAGTTTTTTAAAGATACCAAAACATGGTATTCAGTGGCGGTATACTGGATTTTATTAACGGGAGCTGTCTTGTCTCCTTTAGGCCATGCAGGATTCTTTTATGTAGGAGAAATATACAAAGCAGTCTATCATACTGATCCGGTTGCTCATGCCTATCTTTTAGAAACAGGACGTGGATTTATGAAGATGCTTAATATTGCCTGGGGAGCTGCTATTGGAGTATTGGCCATTGGATGGATCTCATTTGCAGTATGTATTCTTTTGAATAAAACATTACTTCCGAGATGGATGGCTTTGCTGACGCCATTTGTATTGACTCTGTTTATCATCCCTATCAAAGGTCTTTTACCACTTCCTTACTCAGGATGGGTTGGAGGAGCGATATTCAATATTGCTTATCTGACATTCTTTGGCTCACTTCTTATCTTTTTCAGAAAAAAGCTAAACAGAGTTTAAAAAAACAGAACTAATAACGATCTCTATATATTACATTTTCAATTGGGCACTTTTTAAGTGCTCAATTTTTTATGAGCAGTTTCTTCTAAGGTGATGGGAAATATTCCTCATTGCATTTTTTGTTACAATGTATTTAAAATTATACTTTTAAGGGACAACTTCATCATTTGATATATTGACCTTCAGGGTGTTTAAAAATGAACATAAATATGAATGATATTAGAATAAAAATGACACATTATGTATTGATTGTTTTGATGATCTCTTCCATCATTACGCTTGTTTGCTGTAAAGAAAGTAATAAAAAATCAGAGCAAAATATTACGGTACATACTGAAACCATAAGATCTGTGAAGGTTGTTTCTGCCGGGGGAGAGCTGGGGTTTTCTTCCAGTACCTTGATTAATAAAGATTCCATTTATTACAATCGAACAGTGGCAGCCAATGAAGCTGAGAACCTTTCATACAGTAAAAAAGTGAAACCGGAAGACTGGAAAAAACTGGTTGCTGCAATTGATCACAAACTATTTGGTTCGGCCAAGGACGGTAAAAGTGTACAGCCTGTAGACGGAATTGATACCAAGATTATTGTAACCACGAGTGCCGGAGCTATTTCCAAAATGAATGCCTATGATGATCCTGCATGGAAAAACATCCGTGATCTGGCAGAAGGATATAGCAATTCATACAAATAATATTCTTTAAAAATACAGTTACGGAAGAATGCATTATATTTGATATTCTTATTATAAAAAGAGTTAATCTCTTTGCCCATAAAATATACCTATGTCTACATCAAAATTAAGTCTGACAGCAACTATAATTCATATTATTTTACTTGTGATACTGATGAAGTATAATGAGATGTTATTTACTTATGATTGGGAAAATGCTGTCATGTTCCTGATTGTTGGGGTTGTTATTCTAGCCTTGATATTGGGCATTGCATCAAGAAAAACAAAATTGGGAGCTGTATTGATGGTAGCCAATGGGATTTATACCGTAATCTGTCTTTTTATTTTGTTTTTCGCCTTAACTTATACTTTTAAAGTGTAAAACGTATAGTCAGAGTGAAGACCAGTTTATAGATAAATCCCTGCTCACTAAACTAAAGAGGCAGGGATTTCCATTTACTCAATGAAAAAATTGATTACATGGTTTAAAATTCAAATAACTCATAGGCTTTGTGAACAAAACAGTTTGGTGAGATGATTATCTATAAAGGCATAAAGGCAATCGCATCCACTTCTATCATCATACCATCCAATGCTAATTTTGGGACGGGAATTAAAGTACTTGCAGGAAACTTATTGTTTTTCCATACTTTATGCATTTCTTCCGTCCAGATTTTAAGCTTTTCCTGATCGTGATCCACAATCAATACTGTGATTTTAAGGACATCATCAGGCTTCAAATGATATTCTTTAAGCACTGTTTCCAGGTTTTTCAAAGCGAATTGAACTTGTTGTCTGAAATCTTCAGAAAGGTTGTGATGTAAGTCTTCACCACCACTTTGCCCGGATATAAATACATATTTTCCGTTCCCCACGCTGCTTGTAGCATGTGAAAAGGCAAAAGGAGTCGGGTCAAATAGAGTTTCCGGATTTTTAGACTCGATACTTGTCATATTTTTTTGTTTGTTGGTTTTATCGTTATTGACTTCTGAACAGCTTGAAAACATTACTATAAAAATGAGTGAAGCGAGAAGAAGCGTTTCTTTATAGATGATATTTCTAAAGTTAATCATGATTTGTAAAATTTTAATTGGTGAAGCAAAGGTAGATTCAATCATTTTTCAAAACGTTTACATATGTTGAGGAAATTAGAAATAATAATTCATAAATGAATGCTTTTGCCATTGTTATAATGACAGTACAATTTTACCAAACAAAGGTTGGATCCGTTTTTTATCTTCAATTCTTTCATGAGCACTTTGAATGTCTTCGAGAGGAAAGATACTGTCTATAACCGGTTTTACATGGCCGCTTTCAATTAATTGCGTAATATGATGAACTTCATCCCTGCTTTGTCTGGTAAAAACAAAATGATAGGTAGCATTTTTTTCCCAGGCATGAATAAGATTTTGAGGTTGAGGAATATCAACTAATGTTACAATTCTGCCATAATCAGCTAAAGCAAGCGGACTGTTTGATAATGTGCTGCCTCCAACAGTATCAATAATCACATCCACCCCTTTTCCATTTGTATGAGTTTGTATTTCCTCAATATAGTTCTTTTGATGATGGTCAATGATAATATCGGCTCCAAGATTCTGAAGTTTTTCATGTAAAATACTTTGCCCGGTTGTATAGACAAAAGCACCAAGCGATTTAGCAACCTGGATGGCTAATGTTCCGACTCCACCGGCACCACCAAGAATAAGAATGGTTTCTCCTTTTTTCAATTGTGCCCGTACTACAAGCATCTCCCAAACCGTTCCGCCAATAAGAGGAATAGAAGCCGCTTCCTCATAAGTAATATTATCAGGCATTCTTGATAATGAGGATTCATTGGTAATATGATACTCTGCATAGCTTCCGATACTGCCAAAGCGTGGTGAATAATACACCTTATCACCGGGCTTCCAGTTTTTAACAGCATCACCTACCGCTACAATATCACCTGCAATATCGTGCCCTGTTATCATAGGTAAATCAAATAATGAGGCATAATCTCCCCGTCTTATCTGATAATCCAAGGGATTCACAGATGTGGCTTTTACTTTTACCAACACCTGAGAAGGATTGGTGATAGATGGAGTAGGAACGTCTGCAAATTGAAGGGCTTCCGACCCACCGTAATTTTTAATAACAATAGCTTTCATAATAAGATGTCTGTTTATTTAATAGTTGTTATTGAGGAAGCGTTTTCATGAATTCAAGAATCTCAATACCGATTTCCGTAGCATGGGTTTCCAGTGCGAAATGTCCGGTATTGTAAAACTTGAGTCGGGCATTTGGAAGGTCTTTTTTATAAGCTTCTGCACCTTCTGGCAAGAAAAAGGGATCTTTATTTCCCCAGACTAATAAAAGTTTTGGCTGATGCTTTCTGAAATATTCATGAAATTTGGGATATAAAGCGACATTTGTTCTGTAATCTTTAACCAAATCAAGCTGTATTTCTATATTTCCAGGTCTATCCAGGAACTTTTGGTCTAATGTATACGTTTCAGGAGCGATTAAAGAAATATCTGAAACTCCATGATGGTATTGAAAATAGGTAGCTTCTTTAGAAACAAAATCTTTCAAAGAAAGCCGATTAGCTTCTGAAGGTTCCTTCCAGTATTTTTGTATAGGATTCCATTCTTTGCTTAACCCTTCTTCATAAGCATTTCCGTTTTGAGAAATAATACCTGTTATTTTCTCCGGATTATTCAGGGCAAGGCGTAATCCTACCGGAGCACCATAATCAAAAATATAGACTGCAAAACGTTTCATCCCCAGCTTATCAATGAATGCCTGCATTGTATTGGTAAGGTTATCAAATGTATAATTGAACTGCTGATGATCCGGAGCATCAGAATACCCAAATCCTGGTAAATCGGGGGCAATGACATGGTATTTCGTACTCAATATGGGAATGAGGTTCCTAAACATGTGTGATGAGGTTGGGTAACCATGTAGCAAAAGGATTGTAGGAGCATCCGTAGAACCTGCCTCTCTGTAAAATAGATTTAAGTTGTTGACTTTGATGTTGCGATAATGAACTGATTGATTTTCCATAATGTGATGAGTTAAAATTGATTTTTGAGTAGATTGGGCCATCATTAGAGTATTGGTGAATAAACCAATTGACAGACCTGTAATGAGTTGTCTGAATGTTATTTCCATTGGATTCTTTTTGTGATCCCAAAATTAATACGGATATTTGATTATTAAAAACGATTAATTTTAATAATTGTAATCACTTTTAATGATTAATAAGGATGAATACAAACGATTTGAAAATATTTGAAGCCGTTGCAGAGACAGGCAGTTTTACAAAAGCGGCTTCCCTAATGTTTACGGTTCAGTCTAATGTAACCGCAAGAATTAAAAGTCTTGAAGAGGAATTTGATACAAAACTGTTCTCCCGTACTTCCCGAAAAGTAGAACTTACCTCGGAGGGAATGATTCTGATGCAATATTGTAAACAGATTCAGCATTTGGTGGAAGAAGCCAAATATAATATCCGAAGTGGAGAAAATGTAAAAGGCTGTTTGAAAATTGGCTGTATTGAAACAACGATGGTTTTAAAAGCACCGGAAATCCTCAAAATCTTTGAAGAAAAATACCCTGGTATTGAACTGGAATTTAAATCAGATACGAGAGACTCTCTGATTGCAGGAGTTTTGGATTACAGTTTGGATGCTGCATTTGTTTCGGCTCCTATTATTGCCAACGGGTTGGAAAAAATTAATATTAAAGAAGAGCAGCTTGTTATTTTAACTTCTTCCAAAGGTCCACAACTGCAGACATTGCTTGAAAAATCACCTTTAAAAATTGTAGTATTTGATGATGGTTGTATCTTTAGAGAAAGATTCGAATCCTGGTTAAGTCATAAAGGCGTTATGAAGTATAAAGGTACTGTTTTGAATTCTTTTGAAGGCATTATTAATTTTGTGGAAGCAGGTTTAGGAATCAGTATATTGCCGGAAGAAATTGTTTCTAAATATTATGGTGGAAGAGCCATTAAAACTTATGGTTTAAATAAACAATTGGGAACCATGAATACAGTTCTTGTTTTCAGAAACGAGGGACCACAATCTAAAGCTTTACAGTGTTTTATTGATATGCATTCGTAAAGATGGTATCCTATTAAAAAATTAAAGTATGGCAAAAGCTACCGAAACACTTGAACAATTCTACCGGAACAAATATGGAATGTTATCTGAAGATTTCTCTCAAAATGAAGGACAATTTAATATCTTTAAGATTGAGGACAGGATTCATTCAGGGATGACTTCTCCTACCTTTATCCGAAGAGATTTTCATAAGATCATGTGGTTTCAGGGGAATAATGTATTTCATTATGGAGACCGGAGTATTCCTATAGCTGGAGATACATTACTTTTCTTTCATCCCTATGTACCCTATACTTACGAACCTTTAACTCCGGATTCTAAAGGCTATTTTTGTGTTTTTAAAGACGAATTTCTGAAAGATAATTTTCGTTTCAATCTATTTGAGCTTCCACTATTTACAGCAGATGCATACCCTGTTTTCACTTTAAATGAGGAGGAAGCAATGGAGGTTAAGATAATATTTGAAAAGATGTCCAAAGAAATGAATTCAGATTTTCGCTATAAATATGATCTTATTAAAAATTATGTCAGTGAATTAATTTATTGCGGATTGAAGTTACAGCCTGTAAATTGTTCCTCCGCATCTTCCAATGCTGCTGCCAGAATTACTTCGGTATTCATGGAACTTTTAGAGAGGCAGTTTCCCATTGAATCTACCGCGCAACGTTTTGAACTACGCTCCCCCAAAGCATTTGCTGATCGACTGTCTATTCATGTTAATTATCTTAATCGCGCCATAAAAAAACAAACAGGTCGAACGACTTCTGAGCATATTTTTGAACGGCTGATTTCGGAAGCCAAAATCCTTTTAAAATATACAGATTGGAACATTTCAGAGATCAGTTATGTCCTTGGTTTTGAAGATCAGTCCCATTTCAATAACTTTTTTAAGAAACAAACTAAGACCAGCCCGACCCATTTAAGATAGGTTTGAATTTGACAAGTATTGGTTTCTATATGACAAAATATCGATTGAGGCTTAAGGTAATTTTGTATGAAAATAGAATTTATGAATCATACAAAAACATGGTACATCACAGGAGCATCCAAAGGAATGGGATTTTCGGTAGTAAAAAAACTTTTAGAGAAAGGATATAAGGTTGCCGCTACTTCAAGAACACTTGCTGCTTTTGAGGGACTCAAGGATGGTGGGGAAAATTTTCTTCCGTTAGAGGTTGATTTAAAAGATGAAAAGTCCATTGCCAGATCTATTGAGAGAACAATAGAAAAGTTTGGTCAGCTGGATGTGGTGGTCAATAATGCCGGTTATGGGCTTGGAGGAGCAATAGAAGAACTTGACGGTAAAGAAATAGAAGACAATTTTCAGATCAATTTCTTTGCTGTGGTAAAAGTTATTCAACAGGTATTGCCTTATTTAAGAAATCAGCGTTCGGGGCATATCATTAATATTTCATCGATTGCCGGATTTGCTCCCGGGCTGGGATGGAGCATATATTCTGCAGCCAAATTTGCTGTAACAGGCTTGTCTGAAGCATTAGCCAATGATTTAAAACCGTTGGGAATCAATGTGACCGCGGTGTTACCCGGATGGTTTCGTACTCATTTTGCCAAACCGGATTCAATAGCTTTCAGTCAGAATCAAATAAAAGAGTATGAGTTTTTGAGGACGGCTTATCAAAAAATGGATGAAATGGACGGAAAACAATTAGGAGATCCTGATCAATTGGCAGATGCGTTTATTGAATTAATTGCTGCCAGGAATCCTCCTGCTTTATTATTCCTGGGAAGTGATGCTTTTCAAAGAGCAGAAAATAAAATGACTCACATGGCAGCCCAGCTCAAAGAATGGGAACATCTGTCTTTTTCAACAGACTTTAAAGAGTAATGAAATGAGTCTTTGGGTAGGGTAAAAATAAAAGCAGTATAAGGAGCCGGATCTCTTTATTTTTCGTAGTTTACCCCCGAAAATAGATCAATCACATATTATCAGCTTTATGAAAAGGAATTTAATCAATCAAACTGGAATCTCTGACAAATTTTGGAATATTGAATATTGGGGAAACACACAAAAAATAGTATTTGGAAAAACGGGAACCCAAGGACGTGAAACCATTAAAGAATTTACAGATGAAGAAGAATGTACCAAAGAGTCTGAAAAGCTAATCGGGCAAAAGATCAGGAAAGGATACACTGAAATTCTTGAAAATGAAGAAATCCCACAGAAGGCGGAACTTTCTGAAGCTGAAAAAGCAGATATTTATTTCTGGGAAGCTATAGAAAAATCAAATAAATATAAAAATGCCCACTGGAGCGAATATGATATTGATGAACATCTGGAGAATCTAACCCTATACCTTTCCCGGTTTGGAAAAGAAAGACTGGTTCTTTTTGAAAAGACTCTTCAGGAAAAGCTGAGTGAACTTTATACTGCGGAAATTGCCGAACTTTCCAACATCCTTGAGAATGATTTTAAAACGGAGAACGGGAGCTATATTTTTGACGGTTACCTTTCTGATGACGGATTCATTTATTTCCGTTGCTGGCTATTGCTGAAAGGTAAAGAGTTTTTTGAAGATATTAAAAAAGATATTCAGGTATTTGTCAGTGGAAAATATAGTTTCAATATCGGGGATTGCTGGGCAGAAGGGTTATTGTATGTCTCTGATGAAGCCTATTCTGAAAATCATGATAATGAAGATGAATCAGAAATACGAGATACAGTTGATGAGCTTTATCCGGAGAATCATTACGACAGTATGGATCGTAAAATGAACCGTGAACCGAAAAATGGTGCTGAGCTTCAGAAGATGTACCCTCAATTGGTAAAAGAAATGGGTGAATTAAGAAATACATAGATCAGTTCTGATAATCAATACAATGTAAGCCATAAACAAACGGCAGGCATCTCAGATGCCTGCCGTTTGTTTAAGTAACAACTGATGACAACAGGAGAGGAGAAATGTAATATTGGGAAATAGTGGTTACCTTTTTGTAATCTCTATTTTTATTTTAGTCTCTATTGGTAACTATTATAGTTTACTTTTGTAACTAAATAAATATTTCAAGAATGAATACTAACATTAAATCCACCATTCTGCTGTTAATCTGTCTTTTATTCAATAATTTGCTCTTTTCGCAAACTCATGATGCTTACAGAATCAAGATAGGAAATACAGAAGTTTACTCTCTGCTGGATGGCACCATTGAAGTGGATGCAGAAAAGTTATTTAATGATCATACGCCGGGAAAACCTGCTCGTTTACTTACCTCTCAGTTTATTAATAATCCTGTAGAGATCAGCATCAATGTTTTTCTTGTAAAAACGGATCGTAAACTTATTCTGGTAGATACAGGTTCCGGGGAATTGCTGGGAACAACCGGAGGACATATCTTGGAAAGTCTTGCTTCTGTAGGAATAAAACCGGAAGCTATAACGGATATCCTGCTGACTCATATTCATGCAGATCATTCAGGAGGACTTATGATAAATAACAAAAAGGTTTTCCCTGATGCCACCATCCATGTCAATAAAAAAGAACTGGATTTTTGGCTGAATGAAACTAATGCTCAACAGGCTTCAAAAGAACATATGGGAGCTAATCCACAGACATTTGAGAATGCAAAGAATATGTTGACCCCTTATCTTAATGATCATCAGGTAAAAACATTTGAAGGAGTGAATACTGAAGTGTTGCCTCATATTTATAGTTATGCCGTTGGTGGACATACTCCGGGGCATACGATTTATCTGTTGAAGGATGGTGGTGAAGAACTCTTCTTTTGGGGGGATGTAGTACACGTTGCTGCTATTCAGTTATCTGCTTCTGACATATTGGATCATTTCGATGTAGATCATCATGCTTCTGATATAGCCAGAAAATCCTTTTTAAAACAGGCAGCCGATAAAAATTTACTGATTGCCGGGGCTCATATTTCCTTTCCCGGATTGGGAAGACTGAAAAAAGAAGGGAAAAAATATATTTGGTATCCCGTTCCATACAGCACTTCAGGAAGATACCAATAATGACGAGGGTAAGATATTTTGTGTTTATAACAGCTATTATAGCTGTTCATTTTGTTGTTCCAGTTCATGATGCTTCTGATTCCATAGCGTTAACTGATTAAGTATGGTGAGAAGTTCTATTCCTTTTTCGCTTAAAGAATATTCGACCCTTGGTGGCATTTCATTAAACTCTTCACGAATGACGATCTTATCTTCAACAAGTTCTTTAAGCTGTTCGGTGAGTACTTTTTTAGAAATGATACTCATCAGGGCAAAGATTTGTCCAAACCTTTTCTTCTTTAAACCAATGGTATAAATGATGATGGGTTTCCATTTGGTACCAATGGTAGCCATCGTTCTGGTCATGGGGCAGTTGTGGCAAATGAAGATTTTGTTTTTCATTGAATTTTTTATATCTGAAAAAGAATTTTTAGAAAGATTGTTTACAACAAATTTAATCATTAATCAAGAACTTACCTATATATTAAACGTGCAATTTGTAATAGATATAGAGGGAGTATCCAGGACGTGATCAACATTGAATAATATAGGGAAAGGTATTATTTAATTTCCAAAAATAAATTCATATTAAGCTTATAAAAACATTATTATATCCACATATAGATTAAATTACTATTATTTTTTTATCGACTATTTTGATGAATCATTATAAAAATATATTTTTGCAGTCAATAAGATGAAGTTATTGCAACTCATTCTATTATTTTCAATAAAAAAGATTAGTAAAAAGCAAAAGTAAGCAAAACGATTAAGACCGTTGCTATACAGTGTTTTATAAAATAGTAGTCGTAGTTTGGAACTCTGTGTCTGATAAGTTTTGGGCTTAAAATGACAAGGTTAGGTTACTAATTCGTTACCGATTGATAAAGGTAATGATATATATTAACTTGTTATATTTCAGTCTTTTGCACCTCTTTTTACATTTCCTTGTAACTCAATGAAAGTTAATTTTAAACATTAAACATTTGAGTTATGGAGCAGACAAAAAAATCGACGTTCAAACTGCTTTTCTATTTGAAAAAGAACGAACTGAAAAAGAATGGTAACGCACCAATTATGGCACGTATTACCATTGACGGAACACCGAAAACTTTGGGGACAAAGTTAGAAATAAACCCTAATAATTGGAATTTAAAACACGGAAGAGTTGAGGGTAAAAGTGCCGTTGCATTGAATATTAACCAGAAACTGGATAACATACGTGGTCGTATCGACAAGATATACGAAGACATGCAGAAACATGAAGGTTTTGCCACCGCACAGAAAGTAAAGCTTTCTTTTCTTGGTGTCGGTGTGATGGATGATGCAATACTAAAAGTATTCAACGATCAAAACGAAGATTTTAAAAGATTGGTCGAAAAAGAAGAACGTTCACAAAGCACTTACAACAAGTATATCACGGTTTACAACCATCTTACCAATTTTATTAAAGAACGTTATCATCGTGATGATATGGCATTCCGGGAATTGACTGCCGAGTTTATCAGGGAATTTGATTTTTATCTCCGATACGATTTACAGTCTTCTCACAATACAGTTTGGGTTTACACGATGCCGGTGTTAGGTCTCGCTGAATTGGCTATCAAAAAAGGCTTGATACGTGATAATCCCTTTCAGGATTATGAGATAAATATGCAGGAAACCGACAGAGGTTACATTTTGAAAGAAGATGTTGAGAAGCTGATGAAATGCGTACCGTCACACCCAAGATATGAGCTTGTAAAAGATCTCTTTATCTTTAGTTGTTTCACCGGACTTGCTTATGCAGACATTAAGAAATTAACTCGGAATAATATCCAATCATTCTTTGATGGTCATCAATGGATCATCAGCAGGAGAAAGAAATCGGATATTGCGTCCAATGTTAGGTTGATGGAAATCCCAAAACGTATCATTGAAAAATATCAAGGTACGACGAGGAACGAAATTATCTTCCCGGTTCCTACAAATGTAACCTGTAACAATCACGTCAGTAAATTGATTGAAACAGCGGAGATCATTACAGAACAGAAAGTAACCTTTCATACGGCAAGACACACTTTTGGTACGATGTTCTTAACCGAAGGCGTACCGCTTGAAAGCCTTAGTAAAATGATGGGACACAAAAACATTTCCACCACACAGATTTATGCTAAAATAACCAGCCAGAAAATCAGTAAGGATATGGATTTGGTGGCTCCGAAATTTCAAGAAATGGAAGAAGCATTTTTAGCAATCGTCTGATTAGATTATTACACTTCCTTTTAACAGAGCAGAACTTTATAGGTTCTGCTTTTTTTATGCCCGTACTTTTTTACAGCCAAAGCACATTTATCTCCCTGCGTTTTGTTTCCCTCTCTCATAAAAGAGCTTTTTAAGGCTGTTTTCTAAATAGAAAATTGAAAAACTAACTCCTTATCCATTCCCTTTCAGTTTCATTTTTCAAATCTCTCTTATAGGCTTTAATAGCCTGGTCAATTACAACAAAAATTTAGGACAGAATATTTCCATAATCAACCGGTAAAAAGGCAGCCAAAGTACGGCGGTCACCCCAAGCTCAATCCCAGCCAAAAGACTACGGCATAAACGGTTTCCTCCCTAAAGGTACCCTCCAATTATTCCGTTTCCTTTTGGCTTTTCCTCTTGACCGCCTTGATAGTCTGCTTTCTTTTTTCCGGTTTTTCTTTTGGAAAAAATTATGCGAAGCGAAGCGGAGCAAACCACAACAGGAAGCAGGAAACGAGAAAAGCGAACGTAACAAAATGTAAAACTTTTAAAACAGGAACGATTATGAACATCATCGGAAGACTGACAAGGGATGCGGAAGTACGCACAACGTCACAGGACAAACAAGTAGTAAACTTTTCAGTAGCGACCAACGAAAGCTACAAGAACAAACAGGGCGAACGCATTGAGCAAACAACCTACTTCGACTGTGCCTATTGGCTGTCTGCAAAGGTAGCATCACTACTGACCAAAGGCACTTTGGTAGAACTCACAGGCAGGGTAAGCACAAGAGCGTGGACAGGCAAAGACGGAGAGCCGAAAGCAGGTCTGAATTTCCATACCTCAAACATCAAGTTTCACGGAGGTATCAAAAGAACCGAAACCGCACAGGCTACTGCACAATCTGAAAACAACGGATTTACAGCACAGGGAACAGAGGACGACCTCCCATTTTAATCAAGAACATTCAATCATTTTTTAACATCAAAATTTTATCAAAATGGCACATAATATCAATTTCAACGAGCAAACAGGAAAGCACAGTTTCTTTTCAGTACAGCAAAAAGCGTGGCACGGTTTAGGGCAAATCGTGGAGCAATACCCAACGAGTGAGGAAGCTATCCGACACGCAGGGTTAGATTACGAAGTCATAAAATCCCCACTGTTTACCAAAGGTTCGGGTATTATCGAAACAGCCAACGGCATCGAGATAGGCAGTAGCGAATTGGAAGTACCTAACTATTTCGCCAACATACGCACTGATAACAATGCAGTTTTGGGCGTAGTCGGTAAGGATTACCACATTGTACAGAACCGTGAAGCCTTTAATTTCTTTGATGCCATTGTAGGTGGTGGCGAGGGTATTCTCTACGAAACCGCAGGAGCATTGGGTAACGGAGAACGCATTTTTATCACAGCCAAACTACCCGATTATATCCGAGTGGGCAATGGCGATGATGTTACGGAAAAGTACATTTTCCTAACCACTTCGCACGATGGTAGCGGAAGTATTACCGCAGCGTTTACACCTATCCGTATCGTGTGCCAAAACACCTTAAACGCTTCGTTACGCAATATGACCAATGTAGTCCGTATCAAACATACTTCGGGAGCAAAACAGCGTATTGAGAACGCTCACAAGATTATGGGACTTGCCAATACGTTGAGTAACCAATTAGAGAACATTTTCAACAATTGGACAAAGGTAAAAGTATCAGACCGAGAAGTAAGAAAGCTAATCCAATTGGCACTTTGCCCGAACAAGGAAACTTTAGAGCTAATCAACAAAGGTGCGGAAGATGAAATTTCCACCGTGTTCAAAAACGTGGTTGATAATGCTTTTACCTATGCGATGATAAGCGACACACAGCAAATGGACACGACCAAAGGTACATTGTTCGGGGCATATAATGCCGTAACAGGCTACTATCAGAACGTAAGAAATTACAAAGATGATGAAGCCAAGTTGCAGAGCATTGTATTAGGTGGAACGGCTCAACAGAAAACGCAGAAAGCATTTGAATTGTGTACCGCCTTTGCAACAGACGGTGCGGAAATCCTAAACCTTAATTAAATAACAACAGGCTACCGCCTTAATCGGTGGTAGCCTACTATAAACAACAGTTATGACAATAGAGATATATGAAGCAACGCTAAAGCACGACACAGGTACAACAATGCTAAGAGTAATATCACTAAGCGGAAAGCAGGGAGCAATACAGCAGATAACAACCGTAGAGGGTTGTCCCGAATGTGCCATTGTGGATATAGTAGAAATTTTTAACGATACAAGACAGCAGGATATGAAAGCAAAAACCATAGAGGAAGCAAAAGAATTGGCTAAAGGCAAGAGCCTTAAAAAAAAGCACAAGGACGAAACAGTACATATTATCTACTGCAATCGTACAGAGTATTTCTACATAGACACGGACGGTTTAATACGCCTTTGGGAGCAGTCATTCGGCTACTATGTGAATGGCGTTTATACCGCTGAAAAATCACATTCATGACCTTAAACAATAAACGATTATGACAAATTGGTGCAGTAATACGGTTGTTTTCGAGGGCAAACCCGAAGCAATCGAACAGATACAACAGCTATTCAAATCAATGGTTGAAAAGGAACAGAAAGAAGAATGCGGACAGTTACCCGAATTTGTTTCGGAGCATAACGGTGGTTATTTCTTTGAAATCTATCAAAACGATGATGTAACAGGCGTATTCCAATATGAAACAAAATGGTCGCCCAATATTGTAGAAGTACAAAAGATAGCAGAACACTATAACGTGAATTTCACACAGGACTATCTGGAATTGGGTAACTGTGTATGTGGCAGGGCAACATCTGCTGACAAGCTACTCACAGATGTTTTTTTGGAGTACGAAGATTTTGAACAGTTCGAGTTTGACGAAGAAACTGACACCTACCATTTTGAGGGCGAAGATTACGACAGCGAGTACGAAATTTTAGAAACCTTATTGGAACGTAAAATCGAAAATCAATTTACCAACACTAACATTCAGAACGATGAAATTATCAGATAAACCAACAGCATACGTACTGCTCAAAGCAGGAACCAACAGCGAATGGGACAATTGCAATTTTGCCATTGTCCACATTACCGAAGATTGGAAAAAGGAACAGCAAAAAAGGCTTGAAATGGTTAAGCCGTTTGAAGAAGATTACTTTTTACAATCACTGAACTATTACGATACGGCAGTAGATTTTTATACCGCTGACGAAGACGATAACCCCGATTTATACAAATGGCTTGAAAATAAGCCTATGGCATACGTGGATATTGACAAAGAAGAACTCCAAACATTATCCGTACCCGAAAATCGCTTGGACTGTTACAGGCTTGTACTATATAAGACAGGAACAGCAATGTATAAAGCCTACGGAAAGCACACGAGCGAAGAATTTTGGTCAGAGGAATTTCCATTATCACAATTAATTACAGAGGTATGTATATAACCGATTTGAACGGTTGTGAAATTGAAATAACCGACTTAAAAGAAGCTATCAAAATAGCCAAAAGAAATACAGGGTACAGCCACGAGGACAAAAGTTTCTCGGAGTTTGACAAACGACAAAAAGCCTATTGGGTGGACATACACGAGAAACTCACAGCAATCAAAAAACGAATAGTTAACAATTAAAATTTCAGAACGATGAATACCAATTTTTTCAATCAGATACAAGCTTTGGACTATACAGGGGTACTGCAACTCAACATTTCCAAAGGAGCAGAAAACAACCTTATCGTATCGGTATTGCTCAACAACGAACAATGTGGAGATAGTGCCAAAAATCTAATTCCCCCCTTAACGTTTAACGCCACTCCGCAGGAATTTGACGAGGGATTTTTTGAGCAGATAAAAGCACCTGTTAAAACCGTTTCGGGCGTAATGGTGGATATGGAAAAATTCTTAAAACAAATGGAGGAAGTCAAAAAGCAATCGGCAATGGAAAAAGAAAAGACCGAGAAAGCCAAAAAGGAAAAAGAAGCCAAAGACAAAAAATTTAAAGACGGAATGGCAAAGGCTGACGAACTCGAAAAAGAGGGCAAATTCCGTGAAGCGTGGATGAAAGTTCCCGAGATAACCGAATTTCCCGAAAAAGCGGACGAGATACGCAAACGCAAAACATCATTGTCAGACAAATTCGCCACACCGAGCCTTTTTGGAACAATTGAGGAAACAGCACCCGAACTGCCACAAGCAGAAGAAGTTATATCCGACTATCCCATTGATGAAACGGACGAAGAAGAAACAGAGTATTAACCATTAAAAACGAGCATTATGTTATTAGCAACGCAATTGGAAAGAGTTTTTATACTCAAAGATAAAGGACAGGACATCAGACTGACCGACCCCGAACCACGTTGGAGCGTGGAAGCGGTAATGAATTTTTACGCCAATATGTACCCCATACTGACTACCGCAAAAGCATCTGCACCGCAGATAAAGGACGATGCAGTCGAGTACAGATTTGAGAGCGTAATGGGAACGAAAGGGTAAACCAAAATTTTAAAGCGATGAACTATGCACAGACATATCCTATCGGGAACGATTACAATACCCGAACAGCAACGACAAAGACAATTGCACCGCCAGTTAAACGAGTTCGCCAATTGGATGCAAAAGCCAAAGGATGCAAACGAAGTACGGAAAGACAAACGCAAATCAGTACCAACAGCGATGTTGCCAATGGTTTTCTAAAATGTTCGTTTCTGCCTAAACTGAAAGAAACGAAAACCGTACAGGCTTGCAGTAAATCAGACAAAACGGAAAGGGATTTTTTTCAGTCCCTTTCCAAATTGGCAGAACATTACAATATTGAACCTGCACAGACCAAACAATTTGACTATCCCTATAATATGGCATTGGCTATGACTGATGTAGAGGAAAAGTTAAAGAGCAAGGTTTTGGATTGGGAAGAAATCCGTTTGGTACAGGACAGTAAGAAAACCTATTTCGTAAGTGAAGAACGCTACAATACAGGAGCAACACTTTTTTACATTCCTGTTTCGCCATTGTACCGCCTTTTGCACGATAAAAAGAGAAAATCCAACGCACATTTATTATTGTCTGTTTGTGCTTATCTGTATCATATAGCCGACATTCCGTATTACAGGCAGGAAGCAAGCTATCTCTATTGGATGTACGAAATGATGAACGATTGGGTTGAACAGGACGATTATACCGAAGAAACCGAAGTTTATTTATCAGAAATCAAACAAGCCGAATTTATCGGTGATTTTATTGAACAACGGATTTATAACCGTATCAATCTGACCGTATTTGAACAGCGTATTGAAAAGTTCAAAGTAAGAAATGTTTTTGACAAGGAATGTTTAACCGTAGCAAAAGAAGCCTTTTCCCTGTATAAAACCTATCCGAATGAAAATGTACTCCGCAATGCCAAACCCAATGGAGAAGCATCTGGAGACGATATGGAAAATGTTATCGGAATGGAAAAGTACATTTCATTTTACGCAGACCATAAAGGTTGGCTGAATGAAACCTTGATAGAATCCGTAAACACCGATATACAGGAATACGGACAAATGGAAGAACCCATTATACTAAAACAGTTTGACGGCAGGGATATAACCGCCAACAATCTTTGTTTTGAAAAGAGGTTATTTCAATTATTACACAACCTAAGCGATATTTTACACCAATGTTAAACACAAGAATATGGAAACGATTAACGATATAACACAGGACTTCGGGACATTATACCACCCCAAATCGGCTTTGGTATTCTACGAAACCAAAGAACGGACAACCGATGTGTATGTAGAGCATTTTGATATGGATAAAAACGGAAATCCAATCAATGCCCACCCATTGACCGTGAGAGAAGCAAATATATTGGCAAAGTCACTTCGCACCGAAAAAGACAAGGACAAAGCCTTTTTAAAACCAAACGGAATTTTACCGACAAACATTTTGCACCTTAATCCGAGTGCAGAAAAAGCCACGGTAATCTGGTACACCAAAGCACAGCAAAGAAAGTTGTTTTTTGTGGACGGTCTGAAAATTCCCAATGGTAAAGCCTTTGTACCGCCAATGCTTTGGAAAGCAAGCAAAAACAGTCTTGCCGTTTATTCCCTTTCGAGTGACAGAAGACCGAACGATAAGACTAAACTGCATTACGCTCCGTTTTTCAATATTTACGAAGATGGTAAAGTTTGTATGGGTACAGTAAGCGTTGATATTAAAAAATCGGCTTCGGTGGAAGAATTTATACAGGCTTGGGAACACTACTTTTTCAATAGTTATTTCAGCCACTTATTGGGCAAACACAATCCCATAAAAGGCGATTGCGTAAAAGTTTGGAAAGACCTTATCAATACAGATAAACCCTTTCCGAAAGAAGTATTGAAACCGTATAACAAAACCCTTAAAAATCTATTGTAATGGAAACAGTAAAAACAGCCGTTCATTTTACGGACAACTATTTGATAAGCCCTACTAACCCGATTGAAGTCAATTTGATTGGTGCAGGTGGCACAGGTTCAAAGGTGCTGACCGCCTTAATGGAAATGAACCACAGTTTAACAGAATTGGGACACGCAGGATTGCATGTTCGTTTGTGGGATGATGATATTATCACGGAAGCCAATTTAGGCAGACAGCGATTTGCACCGAGTGAAACAGGCTTGTACAAATCGGTAGCACTCATAAACCGTGTTAATCGGTTTATGGGAACAAATTGGAAAGCAGAAACCCAAAAGTTTGAACGCAATTCTTTAGGAGGACTGCCCGAAAATGCGAAAGCTACGATTTATATTACTTGTGTGGATAATGTAAAGACAAGGTTTGATATTGCAGAAATGCTCAAAGCAATGAGTAAACAACGCAGAGCCAACCGTGATGAACCAAAATATTGGTTGGATTTTGGAAACAGCCAACATACAGGGCAAGTGTTACTATCTACCATCGGAAGTATCAAACAACCCGACTCTGAAAGGTATGAAACGGTGGCAAGCCTGCCAATGGTTACAGATGAATTTGGAGAACTGCTAAACCAGTCCGAACAAACGGACGATACGCCAAGTTGCAGTTTGGCAGAAGCTTTAGAAAAACAGGATTTGTATATCAATGCAACATTGGCTCAAATGGGTTGTTCGCTGTTGTGGAATATGTTTCGCTACGGAATGACCGAAAACAGGGGATTTTTCATTAATCTGAAAAATTTCCACACCCAACCCCTGAAAGTCGCCTGACCCCAAAAGGTCGGGCGGCGAAAAGACGCATCCTTCCTTTGGTCGGAACCGCCTTTTCGCATTTAAAAAGGTGCAACCACTTTCCTAAAATGCACCGCTATGCAGTTCCCTTTCTCTACATTTTACCAAACAGGTTGCGACATTCTTTTCATGGGATATTCATTATCCCATTTGTTGTTTTTGGAAATGACTTCTTTTCTTTTCACATCTGCGACCAAAGAAAAGAAGCAAAAGAACGTCGCTTGATTAGAAATAATACTTTGAAAGCAATTTATCATACAATACCATTTTTTTTATAAATTAGCCAAAGGCTTGAAGTATTGTTTGTTGCTCAACGAGATTGTAAAACTTATTTTCAATTTAATTGATTCTATACATACCATTATAGCTTTGTTTATTTATTTCTAACCAAGAAAAGCAAATGTATTTATCCTATATAAAAGTTGAGAATTACAAAGGAATCGAAGCAATTGAAACAGAATTTGACCCCAAATTAAATATAATTATTGGTGAAAATGGGTGTGGAAAATCAGCAATCATTGACGCTATACGTCTGTTATATAATATTGGAGAGCCTATCAGAGAGATTTCTGTTTCATCTGATGACTTTCATCAAAAAACAGTAGAGAACGGAGGAATCAAAACTATTCAAAAGTCTTCACTCATTACTATAACATATGTTTTCAAAGGGCTATCTACAGCGCAAAAAGGAGCTTTTTATGAATATATGGTAATCGATCCTAATAAAATCGAAGAAGATTATGCTAAAATATCGATTTCTTACGAAGAGAAAGATGGGAAATATCCGAACTTCTCATATAATACAGGAAATATTGATGGGCAAAAAGCCGATTATAAAACATTTGAACTTTTTCAACATTACTATTTAGGGGCATTGAGAGATAGTACTAAAGATCTACTGAGCACTCGGAATAATATTCTTGGAAAAGTTATAAGACGATTTGTAAAGAGAGAAAAGTCTGAGTCTGAAATTGAACAAATTATTAAAGATGCTAATTCTCAATTGTTGAGCCGTGATGAGGTAAAAAATACCAGAGATGGGGTGAATACAAATCTCGAAAGTATTTTTAAGAAAGTTATTGATAATAAAATTGGGGTTAGAATTGAAGAAGCAAAAACAGAATATATTGTTAATGCTATTAAACCCTATCTTCCACATGATAGATCAACCCTAACGGATGAAGGATTTCATTTATGGCAAAATAGTTTAGGGTTAAACAATCTGATATACATAGCAGTAGTTCTTGGTGATATAAAAGAGCAAATTAAAGATAATGGTCTTCCTCATTTCGCCTTATTAATTGAAGAGCCTGAATCTCATCTGCATCCCCAATTGCAACTAAGCCTTTATAACTTTCTCAACAATGCAAATGCTACCGAAAATAGTCAGCTATTTATAACTACTCATTCACCGACTTTAACTTCAAAAGTCCCCCTAAAGAATCTTATCCTTTTGGATTGTGGCAAAGCGACAAAACTTGATAAACAATTTCAAAATAGAGAGTCTGAAAAATTAATCGAAGATACCACCAAAAATAAGGAATTGTTAGATCCTGATTTGGAAAATAGAATGAAGAAGCTTCAGAGATATATAGACGTGACCAAATCTCAACTTTTATTTGCAAAATCAATTTTGTTCATTGAAGGTATTTCAGAAGAACTATTGATTTCAGCGTTTACTCTTTTGGAGGACTATAAATTGGAGGATTACAGAACCGAAATTGTTAACGTAAAAGGAACATCTTTCTATCCATTCCTCTATCTTTTTAATCATTCAAATCTATTAGAGAGAATTAACAAACCTATTTCCATCATCACAGATGATGATAGATTTACAGATTCGAAAAAAACTGAATATAGTTTTGATAGTTTGATAAATGATACCACTATTCTCGATCTGTTAGATGATTCTATTCAAAAAGGTAATGCAGTATCGAGAATAAAAAACTTGAATTCTGTAAAGAATAATGCAGATAACATTCAAATCTTTGAGTCATTCAAAACATTAGAATACGAAATTGCATTGCATAACATAAATGATGATAGGAGAAATTTTAAAAGCAACTTTTTAGTACAATATTTAGACCTTGTAGAAAGTGCTAAAATCATTAAAATTGTTGCTTATATGGCGACATTTGCTACAGATTTAATGACAGATGAGCAAAGAAGGAAAGTTGCAATTCTCCTATGGAAAACTTTTCCCGCTAAAGCTGAATTTGCACAGGACTTCTCAATTCATTTGCTGGATAATTTGGAAGATGCAAAAGCATCATTTATGGTTCCAAAGTATATATTAAATGCATTAACTCATTTAAAAAACGGATTATAATGTATTTTGAAAATGAGGAAAGATTAGCTTATCTACAAGCTAGGGGGAAAGTTATTCTAAGTGCCTGCCCAGGTAGTGGAAAAACAACCACTATTGCGAAGAAGATTTTAAATTTAGAAACTTCAAAAGAAATCGGAGGTCATTCTGGTGTAGCTTGTTTATCGTTCACTAATTCTGCTAAAGACGAAATTAATGAAGCATATAGAAAGCTAAGCGGTAAATCACTTCAGTTTCCTAACCACGTATCAACCATTGATAGTTTTATAAATAAATTTATTACACTTCCTTTTTATAATTTGCTTAATCGTGATTTCAATAGACCAAAGATACTTGATCATACAAATATCTTAGATGACATGTGGAAAACGACCTACGTAAAAAATGGAAAGACACTAGATGGTTTGTTACGACCTTTGAATAACGCAGAATATAAAGCAAAAAATAATCGCAGTATTTTTCATTTATATCCTCCGAGCGAAATAAGAATTGAGCCTGATGGTACATTTTCAATAAATGGTAATCAACCATCTCTGGATAAAGTAGATAGAGAGAATTTTAATAAGTATTGTCAGCTAATAAAAAATAGACAATTTACAAAAGGTCTTATATCAACTGGAGACTCTGCATATATTGCACTACATTTATTAAGAAATAACCCCAAAATTTGCCAATGGCTTAGTCTAAGATTCCCTTTTGTTATAATTGATGAGGCTCAGGACAATTCTTTAATACAGCACGCCATATTTGAGGAATTGGTGAACCAAGGCCTGAAAAACATTGAATTAATTGGAGACCCTTATCAAAGCCTGTATGAATGGAGAGACGCAAAACCTGATGAATTCTTAAGAAAATATGAAAGCGATCAAACTTGGCAATCTTATGACTTGACCGACAATAGACGTTCGCCTCAAAGTATCATTGATGTTTTTTCTAAAGTTAGACGTTCAGACGACTTAGCAATTAATAGTGTTGACTGTGAGGAGCAAAATAACTCTGTTATAGTGTACAAATATTCAAGCAATAATCACCAATTAATAATTAAACATTATGACGATTATTGTTCAACAAAGAAACACCTTAATAGCTGTATTGTAGTTAGGGGAAATTCGTTAAAAGATTCGTTGCTGGGAAAAAAACTAGAACAAAGACCTTGGGGTACAGAACTACCTAAAGATATCATTTATGCTAAAAATCTCTACATCAGCGGTGATATTAAAAATGCAATAAAAGAAATACGAGCAATAAGTATTCAGCTCATTTATACTGATACATCTGATTATCATATACTAAAGGAAATTGAAAAAGAAAAGAGTGTTGATCCTCATTTTAATTCTTTAATGATTACCATCTTAAATGAATTACCTGATTTTAGCAAAACTGTACAAGACTGGACAACAGAAACTCAGCTTTTTCTAAAAAACAGATTGAAACTTAATTATGACGTTGACTTTAATTTACGAAATAGAAAATCAAAATACTTCGAAAAAACTACATTATTGGAAACCGTAAGCCAGCATTTCAAGAAGTCTTTTTCTGCTTTTAATATTCCCATTACAACAATACACCAAGTCAAAGGTCAAACCTTGGATTCAATTCTTGTTTTCTTCAATGAAAGAAAGCATAAGGATAACATCTTATTTGAAAACATATCAAACAGCGGAAATATTTTTCCTGATGAAACGAGGAGATTAATATATGTAGCCCTATCCAGACCAAAATATCTATTAGCAATGGCATTTCCGGATAGTATAAAAGATATTGATCTCAAAAAGAAATTTGGTGAAGCCATAAAGATAGTAACACAAGAAGAATTGATATAACTGCTGACGTTTCGAAAAGATTGTGAAAGGGATAGTCAAAGAATATATTTACAAAAAAAGTATGCACCAAAATGGTGCTTAAAAATTAGTAAAAGCAAATGCTAACCTATAACGAACTTATAGAACTAAGAGACCAATTAGTAAATAGCGAAATTCAGTTGGAACTTGCAAAAGCACAGTATTGGAATGGGTCCAAAGAGGAACAGCGCTCCTGGCATACAAAAGACTGGAAAGAAAGGAGGTCAGAATTTATTAAAGATAAATGCGAAATTTGCAGTAGTACTGATACATTAACTATACAACATAATTCTCATCCAAGAAAATATTCCGATTATTTAAGAGAACTAATAAGAGGATATACTAAAGACTACATAGATAGCAATCAAGAAGTTAGTAAGTCTGATTTTACAGATTATGTGCTAAAAAAATATAATTATGAACCCGTTCCACTTTGTTCAAATTGCAATAACAAAAATCCAAGCGTAAGGGTAAGGAAAACTCCAAAATATCGCTGTGCAGATTGTAAGCATGAATTTGATGAAGCAATTTTCAGAACGGCAAATGAACTCATTTCTATATTTTACGAAAATGAAGATGCTTACGAGGTTCAAGATAAATGTTTTGTTTCAAAGGATAAATGGGCAAATAAGAACAATCTATCTAATATCCGATATTGGTTACAAAGAGAACGTGCTAAAAATAAGGATGCAGAGCAGATTGAGAAAGAAGCTTTTTTACTTCATGTAAATGACTGTATCAAATATCTTTCCTTTGAAGATGCAATAACTGCGTGCAGAAAATGCGCTTATAATCTTGATATCAAAAAGATGGAACTATGTCCTCAATGTAAGCAAAATTATAAAGGACTTCAGTATCCAACCTGTATCGATTGTTTGCCCGAAGAAAAGCGAAAAGCTGCACTAAAAAGTATACAATTCGGAAAAGAATGGCATGAAATGCATAAAGGGTTGGGGATTGACTAAATATAATAATTAATTTTCTACAACTTTTTCAATCGCTTTTTTAAAATCAGCAACATCACTGCCAACCAATAAACAACTCGAAAAACCAATATTTAAAAGAGCCTTGCCAACTTTCTCATCATCAATATCACTATGGGCAATCAATTTAATACGTGGATATTTTTCTCTTAATTCCTGAAGCTGTACCAGCACATCATTATCGTAAAAATCTAAGTCTATGATACAGACTTCTGGAAGTGCTTTTAAAGCGGATAATTGAGTTATTCCATCTTCGACATGCTCCAAGCGGAAGAGTATTTCAAATCCTGAACCAGAGAGGTCATTGCAAATACTATCTAAGATGAGGCTTTTATCATTGATAAATGCCAGAGATTGTTTGGGTCTGTTTATTGTATCCATAATGCCATTTTTTCTTTTTCATGAACCCTACACAAAAAAAGAAAGCGTAGGCAATCACACTTACCGGCATTAAGGCACTGGTACGCCATCCCCCAAATAAGCGGACGCCCACGCCTATGACGTGAGCGTTCTTACTTATCTGTTCCGGGGATTTAAAAATTACCAGTTTCTAATGCGGAACCTAAAGCAAAAACACTTTAAGTATTTTCTATCTTCTACAAAGATACAAAACTCATTTCGATATAGAAATATGCCCTAAACTAAATTTGATCATAGATTATTTGATTTTTTGGCTACAATAGTTTTGCTCCAATACACTCAATAAATCTGTTTCTTTATAAATGATTTTGCCTCCTATTTGAATATACGGCAGAATATTGTCATCACGATATTGTTGCAAAGTACGTTTACTGATGTGTAACAGCTTGCATACATCTTCGCCCGACAGGTATATTTCTCCGTTCATTACGGGGCGGTAGTTTTTTAATATTTCTTCAATACGGCTTCGCAACCGCATTATCATCTCCTGTTGTTCGATGATTTCTTCGGTTTCATTCGTCAGTAAATCCATTGTCATTGGTATTATACGAATGTTTGCCTTTTAGCAAAGCCTGCACATCCGAAAGTTTATAATAATTTTTGCGGTTAAGCTTGGAGTAAGGCAATAAGCCTTTATCCTTATAGGTCTGCAAAGTCCGTTTGGTAATGTTCATCATCAGGCACACTTCCTGGTTATCGAGCCATTTCTCTTCTTTGAAAATCGGGGTATATTTCCGAGTAGCGTTTTCGGTCAGTTCCAAAAGTGCTTTCAGCTCTTTTTTCATTCCATCCAGTAGGGATTTTTGTATTGCGATAACTTCCATATTCTGCTCAATTTTTCTGTGGAAGTCTAATTTATAATGGCTTATTACATAACTGGGAAATGTTGTAGTCATTGGCGTTGAGAGGCAGTGTTTGGCTGTTTTCTTTTGCCGTAAACAAAAAATCGGATAGCCTTTTGGGTTATCCGATTCGTTAAAAAGTTTATAGGGAAATTTCTATCAACGTTTGGTAGGCTGTTCAATTTTAACTTCCTGTTGTTTTTTCTCCCTTTCTTTTTTCATCTGTGTATAAGACCAAAGAATAACAACGCCAAGAATAATTAAAGCATAGGCAATCCATTTACCAACACGTTCTATAAAACGGATAAATACAGATGCTTCAAAACTCGAAAAGCCCTCTGCACCCATCGCATTACGTCTGTAAAATTTCCTCCGGCTTATCCAGTAGATAAGACCTATACCGATAACAAGCGGAATAATTCCCATTACCAATTGAGAAGTAACTGCATCCATATTGTCAAAATTATATCAAATAAATTTAAACAAAACATCCTTGGTTGAAAATCAAAAGCAAAAAACCGACCTATAAAGTCGGTTTTGTCGTTGTCAAAGTTGTTGTTCTTAATCACTACTATTGAACTGAAAACTTAATTGCTTTTCATTCCCGAAGCTGTCCGAAATCCAAACCTCAAAGGATTGTGAAACAGCAGATGTTGAAGTGTAGTACAAGCGAAACTGCTCTGTTGGTAATGAATACAAATCGTTCGGGAGGTACGGTGGTTCATCGTAGTATTGCAATGTTCCTGTACCGTCAAACTGAAAATAGCGAAGAAAATACTGAGTGTTCGTGTAGTTTCCTGTTCGATGTATGGTAATGCGGATCTCTACCGTCTGCCCATCGGCAACATCTTTGGGTACCGGCATTACATTTACCTCAAAAGGAAAATCGTTCTGTATTTCGAGTTCATCATCTTTGCTACAAGATACCAAAGAAACCGAAGCTGCGAGAATTGCCAACATTAAGTATATCGGCAATAAGCCTATTCTGAATTTATTGAATATTGCTATCATTGTTTTTACATTTTAAAAGTTAAACCTTAATCCCACACCTGCGGAGGGGCGGAACTGTTTCATATCCGTACCCCATACGACCTTAGTACGTCCTTGCAGAACTAACACAAAACGATCTGACAGGTACGTTTCAAAAGTGAGCCTTCCACCGGCTCCGTAGATGAAGTTGTCTTCATTCAAAACCTTTGCTCCATCATACAACATTGTTTCGCCACGGTTGATTGTTTCATAACCCAGTACGCCTGTTATAGCTGCATTCAGCGTGATGTTTTTACGGGCATCGCCCAAAAGAAAGAAACTATAACCTCCCTCAGCTGTGTAGGTTTCCTGTGGTATGCGAAGATCTTTGTAGTTGTGGTATTGATGGGTATATTCCAACGCCCATAGCTGATAATTGCCGTTTTTGCCGTTTACAGTCATACCAAGGCTGATGTAATAATCGTTGCCGATTTTATCATCGGATAATACACCAACATTTACTTCCAATCCTTTTTGTTTAGGCAACATTCGTTGCGCTTGGCTGGTTGTGATGCCTATCAGTATAAGCATCACAGTATAGATATACTTTTTCATATTATTGCTTTAAAGGTTTATTAAAATTTCAGATGCATATCGTTGATCAATCGGGCTTTTATCAAATCCGAATTTTCTACCTGAAGTGTTTGATGACGACCACCGTTCTTCTCGAAAATCTCAACCAACAGTACCTTATCATCGGCAATAGTGAATTGGTCTAACAGGAAAACATTTTGTTCGGTGGTTTGTCCCGAAATTTCTGTAAGTGGTTTATAGGTACGAAGCGGTATCATCGGGCGTTCCTGTACTACGGTTCGTTTGGCAACCTTTTTATCAACTACCTTGAAATTCACAAAGTCGATATTGAACGGTACATTGCTGCGATTTCTCAATTCCGTATGGAAATAGTATTTACCATTGTGTATGTAAATTCCTTTCAGAATAAACTGAATGCCGAAACTCTTAGCCCCAATATGCTTTACAATGCGTTTGTCCTTTTTGTAAATAGTTTCCAAAAGCAAGCCCGCCAATGAGGGAGAATTGTTGCCCAATTCTTCAAAAAGCACATCGTTACCGTTGGCTTTGTCCACTGCTTTTTGCATTGTCAAAAGGTCATAGCTCAATGCTTCGGGATACCCGCTGTAATACACATTGAAACTGTAAAAACGTCCGTCATTCGTGATAACGGAAAAATTGGTTTCCGCTTCAAAATCCCTTACCGATGCTTTTACACGCAATACATTTTCGGCATCTTCCGCTTTTCCTGCAATTAGGTATTCACTTCCCAAATCCACGTAACGAATGGCAGTCGGGAAAATCAGGTGCGAAGTTTTATCGTAGGTCAATTCCATACGGTACGGTTCTATCTTGCCCAGGGCAAGCGGTGTTCTAATGCTGTCCTGTGCATAAGATTGTACGGCAAAGCCAAGTATGAGGGCAATTGCCCAAAAAGTTTTAAAATGATTTTTCATTGTTTTATTATTTGAATTCAACATTATTTTTTAGATACCAAGAAGACCTGATGTCCTGCTTTCAGTGTTACCTTTGGCGTTCTTACTTTTTTGGCGAAATAGCCCGAAATACCCTGTACTACGCCACGGCTAAGGTCTGCGGCAACTTGCTGTCCGGCATTTTGAGTAAGCATCAAGCTTGTTCCTGATTGTTGGCTCATATTGCCTGCCATTTCTGTAAGGGCATTCATTTCAGGCGAATACGGAACATACAATCCTTGCTGTCCGTCCAAATCGTAAATGGTAATATCCACAGGGATGATGTTGCCCTCCAGTTCTATCGAAGTAATTTTTAGCTGTAATCGCCCTCCCTGAAATTTGGCATTAGCTGTTACAATCGTTCCTTTGGGAATGGTTCGTTGTGGTGTTTGGGCTGGCTCCAATAAACGAAGACGTACACCTGTTTCGCCAACTATTGTTTGTGTTTCGTGTACGCTTGCTTTTATACTGTTTTTCGGTTGTACCACCTGCTCAATGGAACCTGCGGTATAAAAGCCACGATTTTTGGTCTGGCTCCAATCGGCTAAAAATGCACTATCGCTGGGTTCACGGTATAAGGCAGAAACAGTGTTTTTCCTCATAGACGTAAATGCTACAAAATGCTCTTTTTGATTAGTAGTAGCAGTTCCTGAAGCATTGCTGTTATTGACAGGTAGAGCTTCTAAAGTACTCGTACTACCTTGGGGAAGATACTTTGCTGCCATCTGATAGGATTTTTCCATCAGTGCAAGCTGGTCATCTATAGTTGCAGCTTTGGGTACATCTTTTTCAGCCAATTGCTCTTTCAGTTCGTCCAATTGCCTGCGGAGTTCTATTGTTTCCAAATTATCGTCCTGATAAAACGAACCCAATGTACTTTGTGCATTGCGGTAACTGTTTAAGATAGAATTTCCATATCTGCCGGAATTTCTTTCAGAACCATAACGATAGCTTTCCTCTTCTTCAGGTATTTCTTCTTCCATACTCTGGGAGCTGTCTGTATTCCAGTAATCTGAAAGCGTTGTCAGGGCATTTCGTTTTTCTTTATCCTTTTGTTCCAGCATTTCCTGTTCGTATGCCTTTTGCTTGTCCGACTGTAATCCTGCTTCAGTAGCCTGCGGAACTGCATCGTTCAGTCCAAGACTTTCGATTTCGTTCTTATCTTCCGATGGTTTAAATATGAGATACATACAGCCTACAAAGACAATTCCCATCAAGCCGAATATGAGTGGCTTTTTCAGTTTATCGGCTTTGCTCTGCGTACTGTCTTGCAGCACATCAGCGGTTTCTTTCGGATTACCCTCGGTTACCCGAACCACCGTCTTTTTATTTTCATTTTCTTTCATAAATCTTATTTTTAAAAATGGTTGATAATGTGTCCTGTAAGCTTACAGGGCTTTCTCCTTTTCTGAGTACAGGGTTTTCCATATGCCTGATTTTCATATCGTTTTCAGACTTTCCCGTGTCGTACCAAACTTTGGCAATCACGCCTGCGGTAAGCATCAGATAACCCAAGAAAAAGTATAGGGTATATTTGTGCTGTTTGCGTACAGGCAGTTCACGCCAGCGATCATCCAATTGGTCAAAGTGCCTGTCCATCTTTGCTCTTAATTTTTTCATATTGTAATGATTATCGGCTATCGCATTCGGAACCGTCTGTTTTGGTTAGACAACTGTTCTCTGGGCTTTTCGGAAACTTGCGCAATCGCTTCTTTTCTTGTCGGAACCGAATTTGTAGTGAGATCCGTTAATTTCGATTGCTTCAATAATTGCCCATACTGGTCTATTCTGTCAATATTCATTTTCTGAACATCGAAAAGACCGTCTTTGTACTTTATCCACATATTGCATTCAACCTTTGGCTTATCATCGCCATTCCATTCCAGGTAGGTTTTCAGCATCAGAATGTTTGGCAACATCGGTTTGTCTGTTCCATTATTACAAGCCTCCAAAAATCTGCTGATGCTATCTTTGATTTTGTCGGCATAGGCCGCTTCTGTTTGGAAATAGCCGTCATACCCTTTGTTCGTGAGGGTTTGTGCGAATGTGTCTAAGTCAAGTAACTGTTTCAAAACTTCTATTTTTAGCGTTCAATTACTTCAATGTCCCTGTTTTCCGTTACGGCAAACTTTTCGATATTAAAACCTTGTGGGTTATTATCGGAACGGACAGAGTTCACGAGATAGCAGGACGTGATCAGGTTCCGTCTGGTTACATTGCTCGAACGGATGATGAATTGTTTGGCATAGGTTCGCACGGCATACGGATAGGTATCGAAGTTGCAGACAACGCTATCCACCTCAATACGCTGCTGTACGTTTCCTGAAATGATACGGTTATAGTATCCTTTTTCCGAAAGGTCTTTGTAATAATCAAAGGCACTTTTGTCGGCAAGGTTGAACGCCCGTTTCATATTGCTTTCAATGGCATTCTTATCGGGAGCCAATGTGAAGAACAGTTCGTGAAAACGTCTTACGTGTTCCCTCGCTTCAACAGGTCGGTTAATACTTGCATCCTGCGATAAGGCAAGCATTAGCGATTTTCCGTTGTCCAATACATAAACCTTTTGGCGTTGTTCCTCCGCAAAACGGTAGGACTGCCATACGGCATATCCTACCACACTAATGCAGAGAACGGCAAATACGATGGCATAAAGCCTGATCTGTCTGAAGCTGTTTTCAATATTTCTTAGTGTTTTAAATTCCATTTTTTAGATGATTAATTATTTTACATTATTTCATTAGCTGACCACCTATATTACCTGCGGCAGAACCTGCTCCGGCACTTGCTACATTTCCGGCTTTCATTGCTGTCTGATTTACATTTCGTGTAAAGTTTCCTGCACCTCCGGCCTGGATAATCCAACCTGTTACGGTAGGTATCGTAAAGTATCCGATAATGCCGATGATCATAAATATGATGTACACGGTATTACTGGTATCGGGGATATAACTCGGATCGGCGAGCATCTCAATATCCCGCTCCAATATGAGTGATTGTATCCTTGCAAGCATGGAACTGAACAGATCTGAAACCGGTAGCCAGAGATACACACTGACGTACCTAGTGAGCCACTGTGTGAGCGTACTCTGAAAGCCATCCCATACGGAAATCGCAAAGGCGATTGGTCCGAGTATGGAAAGGACGATCAGAAAAAACGTTCGGATGGTATCTATGACTAATGCGGCTGCCTGAAAGAGTATTTCCAACAGATTGCGAAACCAATCTTTAAGGGCTTTCTCTAGCTGATAAGCGGTTCTGTCCATATACATTCCTGCCATTGTTCCAATGTCGGAAGGCGACCAGCCCAATTCATCCAGTTTTTTATCAAACTCTTCGTCCGATACCATAAAAGCTGTTTCTGGATTTCTGACCATTGCTTCATATTCCAATTGGTCTTTCTGCTGTTGCAATTGGTTCAGGTCGAGTACCTGGTTTTCGAGTATGGCGTGGGTTCCCGTTACCACTGGACTTAGTACCGCATTGATGGTTCCCAATACAATTGTCGGGAAGAACATAATACATAGTCCTAAAGCAAACGGTCGTAGCAATGGGAACATATCTATAGGTTCGGCACGGCTCAGAGCCTGCCAAACCTTTAACGCCACATAGAATAATGCACCCAATCCCGCAAGACCTTTTGCCACTGCTGCCATATCGCCTGCAAGCGGCATCATATCATCGTAGAGCGACCGCAGGACTTCGTGAAGATTATTCCATTCCATAGCTTACCAGTATTTTTGGTTGGAAGTTCCGTAGAGATCAAGTACTCTTTTGGCATCATCTTTCTTTTTCGCTCTCAAATAGCTTACGGAAATGTTCTTGTTGGTGTAATAGCGTACAAGGCTGTGGTATTCCTTGACTTCTTTGTACACACGGTCGATAATGTCCATACGCTCTTTATCGTTCAGCGATAGGCTTGATGAGGTTATGATCTGCTTTAGTTCCTTCAGTAGCTCGGTACTTTCGCCCAGTAATGCCGAATAACCATTGCCAATTGCAGTCAACTCCTGAGCTGTGAAATTGGGATCGTTCATCATCTTGCCGAAATTCTGTACATACATTTCGGATACATCACCTACCAGCAAAACCGTTTGTTGCACTTTACGGGCGTCCTTTACTAAGTTGTTGATGGCTTTCAGTTTGTCGTAATACTCTTTGCCTTGCTTATAGACTTTTTCAACCTCCTTAAAATTCTTAACCACATTACTTACTGTGGAGGATGTTTGTACAATCTCATTGGCGGAGTTGAGAATACCGGATGCAAGATTTGCAGGATCGGTTACTACAAACTGTGCTTTTGCGGAGGGTGTAACGGCAAGCATAATTGCCGTACACACCAGTAACATTACTTTTTTCATTGTTTCTAAATTTTTAAATGATTAATAATTATTGATTTACTTGTTCACGCCTTTGCATAGCGATATGCTTGATGGCGAGTTCGACGTTGCCGTCGAGTTCCGATGCGAGCTGCATCACTTCCATTTTTTCGGTTTCTTCCGTGGTATATGCGTAGGATAAGAACCCGGCGCCTTGCCATATTGACTATGGTAGGTTTCCAAGAACTCTCCCCCGAACCGTACGTACCTGTCTCCAGGTATACGGCTCTCCATCAATTTATTCAGTCTAACTTGCCTGCGTGTATCTTATCGTGGCATTTTGAGCATAATGCCAAGGTTTTTCTTCTCCTTGCACTCATTCGTTTTTCCCAGTCTTGCTTACCTTTCAGGTCTTTCAATTTGCGTATATGGTGCATTTCCAATTTCTCGTTGGCACCGCATAATTCGCATTTCTGGTTTTGCAACCTTGTTATAAGGCTGTTTCTTCCTCCTGTAATGGTAACTGTGACAGGTAAACTATCCACGTAAGCACCACGGGCAGCTTTTTGGCGTTTGAAACCCTCTTTGTAAAAGCGTCTGTACATTATATCTCCTTTCCTGTTTTTGTAGGGAATGGAAAATACTCCGTTGATACATCTTTTAGTCTTTTCCTGACTGATTGAAGTTTGGTATTTCAGTGCATACGTTTTGTACATACTGTACTCCAAGATGTAAGAAAATGACTGGACAAACGAGCTGTTGTTGGCAATTGAGTAATAATTGTAAAAGCCCCGTATTTCAGCGTTGTACTGACTGATGATTTCTAAGTCATCCAAGTCTTTCATGTAATAGCGTGAGCGTGGTTTCCAAACTTCTGTGCCTTTTTTATTTACCAGTTTCATGGCATTATAGCTCAGTAGCTTTTTCTTCATCACGTCTACTGTGACACGGAGTACAATCTTATCTCCGAAACATCTTACGGTTCTACCGTGCTTATCTCTCTTGGATTCATCGGAGTTTCGCACGGAGACATCAAAGCCTAAGAATTTGGCTGGTTTCTTAGCATTAGTCACCAAGGTTTTTTCATCAGACAGTTCAAGTTTCAGTTTTTCATCAAGGTAAACCTTGATGTCTTCCTTTATCTTTTTGCAGTCTTCTTTGCTACCTATGACCCCGATAAGAAAATCGTCCGCATACCTAACGTATTTTAACTTTCTGAAACTGCCATCCATCTTGTCATAAGCTGGATATTTGTTTCTTTCCTGTCTCAACTCTTTGATGTCCTTAATCATCTGCTCTCTGACAGTTTCGTCTGTCTCACATTTGAGTTTCTTGGCCAAGCGGTATCGTCTCTGTTCGTGTAGCCTGTACTGGCGTGTTGCCGTAGTTCTTTTACCCTTATCGAAGTCCTTGATATAATCCTTGACATATTTATCGAGTTTATCAAGGTAAATGTTGGCAAGGATGGGGCTTACAATCCCACCTTGCGGTGTGCCACTGTATGTTTTGTGGTACACCCAATCTTCAATATACCCTGCATTGAGGAACTTTCGTATCAACCGAATGAACCTGTCGTCAGCGATACGCTCCTTTAGGATACCAATCAATATTTCGTGATTGATATTGTCGAAGAAGCCTTTTATATCGCCCTCGATGAACCACCGTACAGCAGTGAATGACTGTTGGACGCTTAATAGGGCTGTGTGACAGCTTCTATTGGGTCGGAACCCATGTGAAGTATGCTCAAAGCTACCCTCATAAATTGCTTCCAATATCATTCTGATAACCTCCTGCACTAATTTGTCATCAAAAGATGGTATACCAAGCGGACGTTTCTTCCCGTTCTTTTTCGGAATGTATGTCCTCTTGGATGGGTTTGGCTGATAGGTCTCGTTTCGCAACGATGCAATCAGCCTTTCAATGCGGGATATACTCATTCCGTCGATGGTCTTTCCATCAACTCCTGCCGTCATATTGCCTACTTTACTGTAGATTTTCTGATAGGCGATAAAGTACATCTCTTCATTGAACAGAACCTTGTATAGCCTTTCGAACTTATAGTCCGTGTTTCCGCTGTGCCTTATTAGACTGTTCAATACTTTTTCTGGATTTCTCATAATGTCTCTCACATTTTCCGTTAATCGTATTAAACTAAATTGACTGTCTCCCTTCGCCATGTACAGGGCTTTCCCCTGCTCGGACTACTACGGAGACTCCGTTGCCGTATCGGATATTCAGGAGCTTTTTCCATAGCCACGCCTGTGGCATTCCGACTTAGGCAATCCCCATTTAGACATATAGCAACTATTGGCACGTTAGATTGTCGGATGCGATGTTCGCCCTTTTCTGCTTATTGCAGTTACGTTGTGGTCTGTTTATGCTATCACTACTACCTGTCATTAGGATATTACCACAAAGTGACGTTGGTAACTGTCTTCCGTCACTGCCTAAGAACTGACCGTTCGGACTGTCGTTCAATCAATCAAGACTTCATCCTTATATCTAACTTTTCAACTCGCCATTCAGTCGCAACACGACAATTAGTTGACTTATGGCTTTTCCGACATGCTACACTCCCCGTCGGGTTTCCCGTTCGGATAAGTCGGCTGTTGATGGGCGTTATAAACACTTGCCCAGTGGTTGCCAAACCACATTCACTATATGCCCTTATGGGCGCACCAAATACTCTTCAAGACTAACTTCGGTGGCATAGACTGCCGAGTGCGTACCACCTAATCCAATCCACACTTCTTTATAAAGCCGTGACGGATCGTTGTTCATATTGATGGAGAGTACCTGTCCTTTTTCTTTATCGGTAAGCCCGAGCATTGCCTGTATATCATCAAACTTGTTCATATACTTTCTCTGGTCAAGCAGGATCTTACAGTCGGAATTATTGATAATACTTTCCTTGACAATGGGTGATTGAATGATGTCATCCACCTCTTGCGTTACGACAATAGCTTCTCCGAAAAACTTCCTTACCGTTTTAAATAAATACTTTATGTATTCCGCCATTCCCTCTTTCGCTATCGCCTTCCAGGCTTCTTCAATCAGGATAAGCTTTCGGATACCTTTCAGCCTTCGCATCTTGTTGATAAAAACCTCCATAATGATAATCGTGACGATGGGAAAAAGAATTTTGTGATCCTTGATGGCATCAATTTCAAACACAATAAACCTTTTGGAAAGCAGGTCTAATTGTTTGTCGGAGTTTAGCAGGTAATCATATTCACCACCTTTGTAATAGGGTTCGAGTACGTTCAGGAAATTGGCAATATCAAAGTCTTTTTCCCTTACCTGTTTTTCTTCGAGTACCTTGCGGTAATCTCCTTGGACATATTCATAGAAGCCGTTGAACGATGGAAAAATCCCTTCCGTTTTGATACGTTCGATGTATCCGCTCACGGCATTGGAAAGGGCAACCTCTTCCGAACGTGTTGGCGGCTCATCATCACGTTTCCAAAGTGTCAGTATCAAAGTCTTGACACTTTCACGTTTCTCGATGTCGAAAACGCCATCATCGGTATAGAAAGGATTAAAGGCAATCGGATTGTCTTCTGTGTAAGTGAAGTAAACACCGTCTTCACCTTTCGTTTTTCCTTTGATGAGTTCGCATAAACCCTGATACGAGTTACCTGTATCTACGAGCAGGACGTGAGCACCCTGCTCATAGTACTGTCGAACCATGTGGTTGGTAAAAAAAGATTTCCCGCTTCCTGACGGACCCAATATGAATTTGTTTCGATTTGTGATGATACCACGTTTCATCGGCAAATCGGATATATCCAAATGGATAGGCTTTCCCGTCAGACGGTCTGCCATTTTAATCCCGAATGGCGAAGGTGAATTGTGGTAGTTGGTTTCTTCAGTAAAGAAGCATAAGGCAGGTTCAATGAACGTATAAAAACTTTCCTCCGCTGGAAAGTCGCCTGCATTGCCAGGCATTCCTGCCCAGTACAATGTGGCTACGTCCATTGTGTTATGCCGTGG